>NZ_QAJO01000001.1:0-274 GCF_003852415.1 Chryseobacterium sp. KBW03
CTTGCGCGAATTCTATATGGCTTAATCGGTTCTGAATTGGTCTCGCGCTTCGGACAATAGAATTTTCTTAACGGTCACAGAAATTATTTTCTTAACGCTCCGATTTCCTATGTCGCTTTAAATAAAGTCATATTTAGAAATAGCTTTCAATTTTTCAGAACTTTAAATATAAAAGTAATTTCATTGATGCGGCTACTTTTTTGTTTTGCTTAATTTCTTTTGTCTTGAAACAAAAGAAACAAAAATTCAAGACTTGGATCTCTTCGCTAAAAAT
>NZ_QAJO01000001.1:348-90856 GCF_003852415.1 Chryseobacterium sp. KBW03
ACAATAGAATTTTCTTAACGCTCCGATTTCCTATGTCATATAAAATATTCGGCCTCACTTTGTGAGGCCGAATATTTATTTATTATAGTCTGATTAGAATTGCATTTCAGGAATGTCTCCTTCAATGATCAGATCTGCTTCTGTAGCTTTGATAATGTCTTCTACTGAAACTCCCGGTGCTCTTTCAACCAGTTTAAATCCAGCCGGAGTTACATCCAGAACGGCAAGTTCAGTAACCACTTTTTTCACACAGTTTACTCCTGTTAGAGGAAGTGTACATTTTTTTAGGATTTTGCTTTCTCCTGCTTTGTTTACGTGCATCATCGCAACAATAATATTTTCAGCAGAAGCTACCAGATCCATAGCACCTCCCATTCCTTTCACCATTTTCCCTGGAATTTTCCAGTTGGCAATATCCCCGTTTTCTGAAACTTCCATCGCTCCAAGGATAGTAAGGTCTACTTTCTGACCGCGGATCATCCCGAAACTGAATGCAGAATCGAAGAATGAACCTCCTTCCAGAATAGTAATAGTTTGTTTTCCGGCATTGATGACATCGGCATCTTCTTCTCCTTCAAAAGGGAAAGGTCCCATCCCCAAAACTCCATTCTCACTCTGGAATTCTACGGAAATACCTTCCGGAACATAGTTGGCAACCAAAGTAGGAATTCCAATTCCCAGGTTTACATAATAACGATCTTTCAGTTCTTTTGAAATTCTTTTGGCAATTTGTTCTTTTGTAAGCATAATAAAAACTTAGACTGCAATTTAATTATTTTCACTTGAATACAAAAGGGCTTTGTTGTATTCAACAATTAACACTGTTAGTTAAAATAATATCTGTAATTTTGCTCCATTATTTTAATCGAATGAAAATACTTTTTAAATATCTTAAACCTTATCAGTGGCTGATTCTCATTTCATTATTTTTGGCTACTATTAATCAGGTTTTTTCTTTATTTGCTCCTGCTATTACAGGGAATATTCTTGACCAGCTGGTTACTCATCCTAATTTTTTTGATAAAGAAAAATTACTTCCCAGAAATCTGAATGAATATTTATATGGAAGCACAATATACCATGGCGCTTTTTATTTTCTGGGTTTGCTGATCGGGACTGCAATGATAAGTAGAATTGCCAAGGCTTTTCAGGATTACGTAGTCAGTGTGATTACACAGAAGTTTGGAGCTAAAATATTTACAGATGGTTTAAAGCATTCTATGGCCCTTCCTTATCAGGAATTTGAGGATCAGAGAAGTGGTGAAACTTTATCTATTTTAACAAAAGTAAGAGAAGATACTGTAAAATTCATCACCAATTTCATCAATATTTTCTTTGGAATTTTAGTCAGCATTATTTTCGTTTCAGTGTATGCTATCCGTTTACATTGGTCCATCATGCCGGTTTATATATGTGGAATTTTTCTGATTGCTTTTGTCACCAATCTATTGAGCAAGAGAATAAAAGGGATCCAGAAAAGTATTGTTACCGAAACCACTGCTTTAGCCGGAAGTACTACAGAAAGCTTAAGAAATATTGAAATTGTTAAGAGTTTAGGATTAACCAACCAGGAAGTAATCCGTTTAAATAACAACACTTATAAGATCCTTGGTCTCGAGCTGAGAAAGGTGAAAAGCATCCGTTCTTTAAGTTTTATCCAGGGAACGATGGTCAATTTTCTTCAGCAGATGATTACCCTGACTTTATTGTATTTAATTTTTAAAAACATTGTAACTCCGGGGCAGTATCTGTCTCTTATGTTTTATGGTTTCTTTATTTTCGGGCCGATGCAGGAAATCGGGAACATCATTATTTCTTACCGTGAAGCTGAGGCTTCTCTTCAGAATTTTGACCGTTTGATGAAAAAGGAGGTAGAAGAAAAACCTCTTCATCCTAAGCAAATTGGTGCCATTGAAGAACTGGAATTCAAACACGTTTCTTTCAAACATCAGTCTGCCCAATATAAAGCTTTAAATAATATCTCTTTTGACCTGAAAAACGGTGAAACGATTGCTTTTGTAGGGCCAAGCGGTTCTGGGAAAAGTACATTGGTAAAATTGCTGGTTGGGCTGTACAGACCTCAGGAAGGAAATATTTTCTACAATGGCATCAACGGAAAAGAATTCGATTTTGATGAATTGAGAAACCAGATTGGTTTTGTAACCCAGGACACCCAATTATTTGCAGGGACTATTAAAGAAAATCTTCTTTTTGTAAATCCTGCAGCTACTGAACAGGAAATTGCCATTGCTTTGCAGAAGTCAAGCTGTACTGGTTTGCTTGAAAGAGCAGAAAAAGGCATTGAAACGGTTATCGGTGAAGGTGGTCTGAAGCTGAGTGGTGGTGAAAAACAAAGAATTGCCATTGCACGAGCTCTTTTAAGAAAACCTCACCTTTTGATCTTTGACGAAGCTACTTCTGCGCTGGATAGCATTACTGAAGAGGAAATTACGACCACTATAAAGGACATTTCAAAAGAAAAGGAACAGATCACCGTGCTTATTGCTCACCGTTTAAGTACGATTATGCATGCAGATAAAATATATGTTCTTGAACGCGGACAAGTAGTTGAAACAGGTTCCCACAGCAATCTGATTGCAGAAAAAGGATTATACTACGCCATGTGGAGACAACAAATCGGAGAAAGAAAGACACTTACTCCTCAATCATAAAAAAAGCGCTGAATGTATTTTCAGCGCTTTTTTTTATTATGTGAGCTTATTCTTTAGTTCTCACTGTTCTCTGCTCTATTCTTTTTTCAAATTTTTCTCCCTGGAAAATTCTTTGAATCATGATTCCCGGAATATGGATTTCGTTCGGGTCTAATTGTCCCGGTTCTACCAATTCTTCTACTTCAGCAATCGTAATCTTTGCAGCGCCTGCCATCGGATGGTTGAAATTTCTCGCAGATCCTTTAAAAATAAGATTTCCGGCGTGATCTCCTTTCCATGCTTTTACAATAGAATAATCTGCTTCGTAAGCGTGTTCCAGAATATGAGGCTTTCCTTTGAATTCTTTTATTTCTTTTCCTTCTGCTACTTCAGTTCCGTAGCCTGCAGGGGTATAAAAAGCAGGAATTCCTGCCTGAGCAGCTCTGCATTTTTCCGCTAAAGTTCCCTGTGGAGTAAGTTCTACGTCTAGTTCACCTGAAAGCATCTGTCTTTCAAACTCGGCATTTTCTCCTACATAAGAAGAGATCATTTTCTTGATCTGTCTTTTATGAAGCAGCAATCCTAATCCGAAATCATCTACTCCTGCATTGTTTGAAATACAAGTCAGATCTTTCACATCACTTTCTACCAAAGCATTAATTGAGTTTTCAGGGATTCCGCAAAGTCCAAATCCGCCAAGCATCAGTGTCATTCCATCATTAATTCCTTCGATGGCCTCCTTTGCATTTTTTACTCTTTTATCTATCATGAAATATTAGATTTTTCTGTTGGCTAAATTTAATAAATTTTCTTGTATATCCGATGGCCGGAAAAGATTCTGTATTTCCCACTTTTTAAAATAGCATTTATAGCCTTTAAAAACACATTACAATCAAAATTTCGCCACAAGAAACGAACAAGCCTATTCATTTTTTATCGTATTTCTCGCCAAATTGATTTATATTTGAACCTTTAAACCAGGAAATATAGGATATTTTATTGTTTCCGGATATAATTTATTTTTTAACACAATTTTCAATGTAAAAATTATTTCACAACAGACAATTACTGTCTCTTCTATTTCTTTTGACCTTCTGCAGGTTTACAATTCAACACCGATCATCATATTAATTATATATAAAAACCAAAGCTTAAATAAAATCATGAAAAAATTATTTGCCTCAGCATTACTTGCATTGATACTCAGCATCAACGTGTATGCACAGGAAAAAACTTATTTCGATGAAAACTGGGAAAAAACGACCCAGGATAAAATGGAATACTACCGTGAAACGACTCCTAAGGGAAAACTTACCCTTATCAAAGATTTCTACAAGGACGGAAAGCTCCAAATGGAAGGTCTTGCTTCTGACACCACTCCCAACAGTGAAGTTTTTGACGGAAAAGTAACCTGGTATACTCCTGAAGGGAAAATCATGAGTACAACGACATTTTCTAATGGTAAGCAGACAGGAGTTTCTCAGTCTTATGATGAAAAAGGAAGACTTACAGAGGATGTGGTTTATAAGTCTGATGGTACTTACGATGGAAAAGCATTCGTTTATAAAGATCCTGAAAATGAATATTTTTACAACAGTATTACCACTTATGAGAAATCTTTACCTGTAAAGACTATTGTTTATGATGAAGATGTTAAAGGAATAAGGTATGAGACCTATTCCAGCAAAGACGGCAGCAATGAAACCAAATATTACGGAGAAAAGGGGAAACTCATTGGTACAGCTTCTTCAGGTTCCGGGGAAAGCCTACTGGTAGACTATTATCCAAATCCGATGAGGATTTCTAAAATCGAAAAATATAAAAGTGACGGAAGTGTAAAGGAAGGTGTTGTTTATGGTAAAAACGGAAAACTTCTGCAGGAGCAGAAAAACAATAAAAAAGACGGCTATAAAACTACTTATGATGAATCCGGCAAAAAAATAGGCCACCTGGTGTATCAGTATGATAAAGAAAGTGATACTTTCAAGCCGGTGGAGGGCGAAGATTATCAGCTCAGCTATGATTATACCAAGACGTCTGGTATTGATGTATACCAAAACGGATCTATTATATTGAGTAAAGCTTTTGACGAAGAAGGGAAGTTATTGTCTGAGAAAACTTTAAAAGAGTATGTCACTCAGGAGATTAAATACTATTCTCCGGATGGAAAACTAAAATCTACGTTGACCTATAAAGATGAAATGCCTTATAATGGTACTGCTTATGAAGGTTTTAATGAAACGCTGTATAAAGACGGTATCATTGTGAGTACAAAAAGCTTCTCTGAGGATCATAAGCTGAATTATGAAAAAAAGATGAACGCTAAACAAACCGCCTATGATGCAACGATTTATGATAATAAAGGAGTTATTTTGTACACCTTTAATCAGCCTCTGAACGAAGAGGGAAATTATGATTACAGCTTCACAGCACAAGTGGTACAATACGTAAAGGGTAAGCCTGCCAGCAAATCTTCAGTAAAAGGAGGTATTCTTCAAAGCGGAAAGATTAAGCTAAGAACAGGAAATGGATCAAAGGAACTTGAACGTAATGGAAAATGGGTCCTGTTAAAAGTGTATAATACGGAAGGAAAGCTTGTTCAGGAAACCAAAACTCTTGCTGATGCACAAGGAGAATATGTTTCTGCTGAAAACCAGACGATACTCAATGAGGAAGATTTATACTATTTTGACTAATCACTATCTATATATTAAAAGACGGTTTCAATTTTTGGAACCGTTTTTTAGTTAACACAAGATCCGTAAAAAATTAAATGAAAAAGAGGCTGTCAGAAATGACAGCCTCTAAAATTATAATTGTGTGTAGTTTACTTTTTACTGAATGATCAATTTTAAAGTAAATAGTTTTCTTCCGTGTACTTTTACAAAATAAACACCTGCCGGAAGGTTCTCATTCACCAGAGAGAAACGCTGGTTATTGATATTTTTCGATACATATAATAACTCTCCTGAAGCTGAGACTAATTCAATTTTTTCAATCGGGTAATCACTTTTGATAAAGGTAGGCTGTCCCGGTTTCGTTGGGTTTGGATACAACACTACATTTTTCTCTGTGCTCCTTGTTTCTTCAGTTCCCAACGTTGGTGAAGCCACCTGGAACTGTACTCTGTTGGAAACTTCTGTATAAGAGTCATTGGTAAACATTACCATATAATAGTTTCCTGGAGTTGCAGGTACCGCCGTTCCTTGTATTGTTTTTGTTCCCTGAGTTACTCCATCAAAATAGGTATAAGAAACAAAATTATCATCCGGTGTCTGAACATTCTGTGGGTAAATTCCCAGCCAGTCTTTGATGATTCCCGGAGAATCTGTCCATGAAGCAGTGATATTTTCTCCTAAGGTATATACCGGTTTGTTGATCCATAAATCGGTAACGATATCTCCTACTTTAAAGAATACCTTCTCTCCGATTCCGTTATATCCGTCTTCCAGTAAATACTGAGCATAATAATATCCTTTCGGAAGTCCTGTGAAATTAAGGGTTCCTGATGCTGTAGTCACATAACTCCATTTAATAGAAGCTGTAGTCCCGGCAGTTTGTCCCATTTTATAAATTCCGATCCAGTCTTTCTGTAAATTTGGTCCCTCTGTAAAATTGATGACAACCGTTCCTCCCACAGGATAAGTATCAGCGGTAGCCTGCAGCTGAACTTTCGGTCCTACATAGAAATTTTTCCTTGGCGTGATTTCTGTATACCCACCGTTAGCAAAAAATCCTGCAAAATATTGACCTTTACTAGCCAATCCATTAGTGAAAGTAGCTGTACCAGCAGTCTGCCCATTGGTATAGATAAATCCTTGTGAAGTCGTTGAAGCCGGAGTTTGTCCTTTCTTATAGATCCCTACCCAATCCTGCTGATTTCCGGGACCTCCAGTATAAGTAGCGATGATCGCTTCATTCTGAGCATATTCTGCTTTGTTTAAAGTAAATGTAGGATTTGAAACCACACTTCCTGTAACTTCAAACTGCTTCACATCACTCCAGTCGCTCCACTCAAGGTTTCTGTCTCTGTAACGCGTTTTCACGTAATAGATACCGTTTGGAATAGAATTCGTAGCCAAAGTTGCTTTTGTAATATCTACCCCATCATTCAGGTTTTTGGTCTTATCCGGTGTTCCGTTTCCGTCTTTCCCGAACCAGTTTTCAAAATCACGGTAGAATTCTTTTTCAATCACAGAAAAATTGGAAGTCTTACTGATCATAAATTGTGTTGTATTCAAAAGCTCTCCATTTGAAGATGAAAAGGCACTTCCATCCAATGTCAGAGGTAAAGTAACCGGACCTGAGAAATTGTTTGTAATAGAAGGTTTCGCTGGTTTAGGCTGGTTTTTATACCTGTGGAAAGAATCTACCAGCACATTATTTTTCTTGTTGTATACTCCTCCGATAGAATAACATTCAATATCCACTTTTCCTGTCGGAATATCTACTTCTACAATCTGATAGGTCCAGTCTGTCAATGTTTTCTGAACATCATCAAAATCCTTCTCATTAGACATTCCCCAATACTGATCCCAAGCTGTTCCTCCGGAGATGATCTGATAGTTGGGTGAATCTTTAAGCTGACCTCTGTGGTACAGGTGATGGTGAGCACCTACATGCATTAAATATTTGTCAGAAGTTACCAGAAGTGGTACTGCATTTTCTCTCACCCAGGTAGAAATATCTCCTACATACTGCTCCGCCTGATAAGGTCTGTGGCTCAAAGAAATAATCCAGTCTACAGTAGCATCATTATTAGCCGCTGTTAAGACCTGCTGAAGCCAGGTCTGCTGTGCAGATCCCGTATGTTCTGAACTTAAACTTACGAATAATACATTACCAGCCTGCTGAGCATAATAATTTTCATTTCCTGAGCTTATTCCTTTATAGCTAATTTCATCAATATAAAAGTGAGCATAGTAAGAATTCATCCCCATCGTTCCATAGGTTTCATGATTTCCTACAGTGGTCTGAATAGGCAGATAAGGTGATAGCTTAATATTCTTTTTAAAGTGAACATTTTCATAATGATCCAATGTTCCCACATCTACCTGATCTCCCACCATAAAAGTAAGAGCAATATTATCAGACGGATCTGAAGTGGCACCGAATTTTTCCTTTAATTTCTTATAGGCATTCAAGGTAAGAGTGTCATATCTCGGTTCTGCTTTGATCTGGTTGTCTCCCATGATCAGGAAGCGGATCTTCCCATTGGCAGTTACAGGTTGTCCCGGTAAAGGAAGTGTTCTGAAATTATAAACGGCAGACTCACTGGTTCCCGTTTTTATCTTATAATAATACTTTGTATTCGGCTGCAGATTGGTAACCTTTGCCGTATGATAATAGTAATTGTTATTGTACCCCGTATCTGAGAAGATATTGGTGGTTCCCGTTACCGTTACACTTAGATTCGTTGGAGAATCTCCATAGATCACAGTTGTTTCATTGTTGGAAGCAGTTTTCCAATTGACGATCATAGAGTTCGGAGTCGGGTTTTGTAAATAGGGAAACAAAGCCTGCCCGAAAGCCATCTGGACCGCGAAACAAAAAAAGAAGAAATAATGTTTCATAATCGTTTTCGTTTTAAAATAACATATAGAATTTCGAATTGTAAATCAGTCATTTAAAAATCTTTACTCAGATTTTTTACTTCGGGCAAAAGTAGACTTCCCATGTAAACTCAGCCTGATGGTATTTTAAAGAAACCGTTAACTTTTTAACAAAACCAGAATGAAAAAATTATAGTTTTTAGTACATTAAATGTTTGGCATATTCAAAAACTATTTTGTACATTTGCAACCTGTTATTCAACCTCTGACGAAAAACGTGTAAGTTGCTTAGCCTTAACATTTTATTTTATTAATAATGGATTTATTAAAGTACGTACAAGACAAGTACATTGCGAAAAAAGAATTCCCTGAATTCAAAGCAGGTGATACAATTACTGTGTATTACGAAATTAAAGAAGGACAAAAGACAAGAACTCAGTTCTTCAAAGGAACAGTTATCCAATTAAGAGGTACTGGTTCTACAAAAACTTTCACGATCAGAAAAATGAGTGGTGATGTAGGTGTAGAAAGAGTATTCCCTATTAACTTACCTGCACTTCAAAAAATTGAAGTTGATAGAAGAGGTAGAGTTAGAAGAGCTAGAATTTACTACTTCAGAGACCTTAGAGGTAAAAAAGCAAGAATCAAAGACGCTGCTTACAAGAAGAAATAATTCAGACAACAATACATACAAAAAGAGGCTGTTTACTTATAAACAGTCTCTTTTTTTGTTAAAAACATTTCCTTAGTTTTTGTATGGTGCTCCGGTTCCGGTTTCCAAAAAGAGTTTCAGACTTCCGGTAAACTGGTTCCAGCCACCAGAACAAATCGTATAACATTCCACAGTTGGATTCAAACCTACATGGGTAAGCTGCAGCAAACTGCTGTTTTCCTTTTGTTCCATTTCCCAGACTACAGTTGTTCCAATCCATTCTTTCTGATTTTTTAATTCAGGAATAGCAATCAGTGAATCTTCAACAGACCAGATCACCCTTGAATGGGGTATTGCTTCTTTTATTCGTATTGTCTTGTGAATATGGTCTCCAAATCTTACTGTAAATATATCTCCCGTCTTTGCTGATTCACCAATAAACAGCTCGGACCACCAAAGAGGAATCTGATGAGCAATTGCTTCATAAGTATTCTCTGCCGTAGCCTTGAGTTCAATTGTAGTATTATAATTGTCCATATCTTTTATTTTTTATAAAACTATTCTATTGACTTATACAATTTTATGAAAATAATTATTCAATGGACTTTGCATAGGACAAGAAATATTTATGAATTTTTAAACTATTAAGAGCTTTTTAGCAGGTAAGATGAGTTAAGAAAAATCTTATATTTTTAGAATAGAAGTTATCCTGACTTTCTTTTACTATATCATACACCATTAACCGTTAACCATTAACCATGTCAAGGTTTAAAACCTTGACATGGTTAACAACTTAAAGAAATCTTTAATCTTTCTTTTGGTTTAAACACATTCTCTTCCCAACCTCTTTTTTACCTACTTAACGGTTACTCGTTTTTCATCAGGTACTGCAAAGGTGTAGAACCTGTATGTTTCTTGAAAAATTCAATAAAAGCACTGTCTGAAGAGAAGTCTAGGATATGAGACACCTCTCCTATTGAATTGCCTTCTACCAAAAGCTCAATCGATCGCTGTAACCGCCATTGCTGCCTCCATTCCTGATAGGGCAATCCTGTTTCCTTTTTAAAAATCCTGCTAATTGTTTTCTCCACCGCTCCCGTGCGCTCTGCAAGATCTTTCAGCATAGGAGGCATAGAATAGCGTTGCGTCCATTCTTCAGCTATTTTTTTTAGGCGTCTGTCATGAGGCATTTTTAGCTCCAGATTTTCTTCCGGCGCCTTGTTCATTTCGTCCCAGAATACCTTTAAAAGATGAGTCTGATCAATTTTGAGATCCGACCATTCCCAAAAACAAATTCTTTCGATAATTTCTTTTAATAAAGGATTTACATGTAAAACATTAAGACCGGAACCTATATATTTTTCGGCATAACTTGTATCAAAATAGATAGATCTATAGGCGACAATATTTCGGAAATTTACCCGGTGAATTTCATGGGCAGGAATCCAAAGCATTCTAAATGGAGGGAGAACCAGCTGCCGGTCAGAAGTGGTGACCGTCATACAGCCCGACGGTGCATACAACAACTGAGCCTTCGTTTTATGAAAATGAAAGCCGGAATCATGCATCACCATATCAGAGGCTATTCCGATTACTTTCCCCGGAACGGAATCTGCATCAAACTCTTCATTTTGTCCTAATATGGCCATGTCCTATTTATGATGTTTTTTGTTTTTATATCATTATAAATATACATTGATTTTTTGGAAACTTTGCAGAAAAAAAATGAAGAAGACAAATCCTATCTGGCTGCTGACTCTGCTCGTAATGCTTCCGCAGTTTGTAGAAACCATTTACAGCCCTGTCTTGCCAATGGTTCAGGAACAATTCGGAGTGAAGGAAGAATCGGCCACGTTGACAATCAGTTTATATTTTATAGCATTTGCTGTGGGGGTCGCATTTTGGGGAGTACAATGTGACAGGATCGGAAGAAAGAAATCACTGGAATACGGGCTTATCACTTACGGAATCGGAACTATGGCAGCCATTTTTGCACCTAATTTTATGATTCTTCTTAGTGCCAGGATTATTTCTGCATTCGGAATTTCGGTGGGTTCTATTGTAACGCAGACGATTCTAAGGGATACTTATGATAAAGACAATATCAGCAAAGTATTTTCATGGATCGGAATTGGTTTATCGATCAGCCCGGTGGTCGGAATGATTACCGGTTCGGTACTGGCTGCTTCTATAGGACACCAGGGAGTATTTATAACATTATGTCTGCTGGCACTCTTATTTTTTATTCTCTCCAGGAATAAAGTTTCCGAGACTAACTATTCAAAGAAAATAATCAACATAGGTACTTTGGCAAGCCTCTTAAAACGGATGCTTCGTGACTCTTCGATCATCAGATGCTGTCTGCTGATTATGAGTTTTAATGTACTGTTGTTTTCGTACTATTCGCTTGCTCCGTTTATCTTTAAAGAAAATCAGTATTCCTACTACGTTTTAGGATACAGCAGTATTATTCTGGCGGGTGGTACATTTGCGGGAGCACAACTTAACAGGTTTTTATTATTAAAGAATATACCATCTGAATATTTGGTTAAAACTGGGGTATTGCTAGCCTTTTTTGCCTCCATTTTTGTATGGATGCTGACAAGCTCAGGAATCTATTTTTTAATTCCTTATTTCTTCATTGTTATGGCATTCAGCATTGCGATCCCGAATATTCTGAGTACGGCGCTCGTCAATTATAAAAACGAAACCGGTAGCGCCGGGGCTTTATTGGGGTTAATTTACTATGTTATGATAGGTTTAGGGCTGATAAGCATTGGTTTTATACAAAACCTGGGAATTTCATGTGTCTTATTTTCGGGAATTGGAGTTTGTCCACTATTATTATTTGAGGGTAAAAAGAATTAATTTTGAAACATTAAGTTTAGTGAAGATGATAAGAATAATTAAGCTTCATCAAAGATGAAAAAATTAAGCAGAATCATTTATGAAAACTTAATGTTTCAAATATTTTATAGTTTAAAATTAATTTATTGTATAAAATTATACAGGGCTTCAATGAATTTTGGGTATACTTCTATATGCGGGAGATGCCCTACATTTTCAATCTCTACAAGCTTTGAACCGGCAATTTCATGCTGGGTTTTCTTTCCCAATTCCTGATACTGTCCCATTTTCGGCTGCAGCTCTTTAGGTGCCCTATCCTTTCCTATTGCAGTTCTGTCTCTTGTTCCAATGATCAGCAGTGTAGGAACTTTGATGTTTTTAAATTCATAACAAACCGGCTGGTTGTAGATCATATCCGTGGTAAGGGCTGCATCCCAGGCTACCTGAGGATAATCTTTATGGAGTGTCCATCCTGCTATCAGGTCAAGCCAGGGCTGATATTCCTGTTTCCATTTGTTGTCATAATAGAATTTCAGCTGATAATTTTTATAGGTTTCCGCTGTATTTTTAAGTTCGGACTGATACGCCTGATCGATGGTCTGATACGAAGCAAAAGTTTTATAGTCTTCAAGTCCGATCGGGTTTTCAAGAATCAATTTTTGTACTTTCTCCGGATACAGCAATGTAAATCTAGTGGCTACCATTCCTCCCATCGAGTGTCCCAGGACTATAGCTTTATCAATCTTCAGTTCATCCAAAACGGCTTTTGTATTTTCTGCCAGCTGTGAAAAAGAAAACTGGTAGGCATGAGGCTTGGAAGATTTTCCGAATCCGATCTGATCAGGAATCACCACTCTGAATCCTTTTGCAGACAAGTCTTTTGCAGTTCTCTCCCAATACGCTCCATTGAAATTTTTCCCATGAAGAAGCATTATTGTTTTTCCATTGGATTTTTGTGGCTGTACATCCATATAGGCCATTTTCAAATCTTCGCCCTGAGATTGTAAAGTAAGGAAATGAACTTCGTAAGGATATTGATAATCAGACAGCATTGCATCCAGAGGTTTTACCTGTGAGAACATAAAACCGGACACCGTCAATGTAAAAGCGGCCATTATATTTCTGAAACGTTTCATGAAACTTTTATTTTAAGGATTAAAATTAAAAAAACCGCTCCAAAAGGAACGGTTTTAAACTGTTATTTTTATTTAAATATTTTTTAAGACAATTCTGCCATCGAAACTTCTTTTTCTTTTTTTGAAGGTAAATTCATCAAAACAATAGCAAAAAGAATCAGTACAATTCCTGCCCATTGGATGAAAAATACCTTCTCTCCCAATAAAACAAAAGCCATCGTTACGGAAACCGGAAGCTCCAGCGATGAAACGATACTTCCCAATCCTAATCCAGCATTCGGGAACCCAATATTAAATAAAACCGGAGGAATGATGGTTCCAAAAAGAGCCAGTATAAATCCGTAAGTCAGGAATATTGAATAGTTAAATGGATGAATATGTTCTGTATTTTCCGTAAAATTTAAGTATAATGATTTTAAACCATCAAAATACATCGGTCCTATCTGGGCAAAGAATAAAAATGCAAAAACTATTACAGATCCACCCGCCAGCATAATGATACTCTTCCTGAAAACCGGAAGATGGGTAGCCAGTGTATTGGAGGTAAACATCGTTAAGGTATACGAAGCCGCCGCCATCAGCCCCCAAAAGACTCCATGCCAGTCCAGTTCTATCTCCATATTGATAAGATTAGTTGCCAGAACAGTTCCCAGCAGTACAATAACCACAGAGACTACTTTTCTTGCATTGGGCAGTTTTTTTGTGAGAATACTTTCTACCACCACACTGAACCATACGGACTGCATCAACAGGACAATGGCAATTGAAACATTGATATATTGTACAGCGATATAATAAAATAAGCTGGTTCCTCCCAAAGAAGTTCCTGCAAGCAGCAGCATTCTCACTTCTTTAGAACTTGGTCTCGATAATTTCTGCTTTGAGGTTAGGGTCTGAATAAAATTAAGGATCAAAAGTCCTATCAAACCTAATACGAATTGTGAGGTCGTCACTTCAGAAGTTGTGAAGCCATCATGATAAGCCATTTTCACAAAAGTGGCTAACATACCGTATATACTAGCTCCAATCCCTACAAATAAAACACCTTTTAGTATATTTTTCTTCTTCATAATTTTTTTAACAGCCTGCAAAGGTACAATATATAAATTAAATCAGTCGGAAGCGTTATGGTGATAGATAAATATAATCGCCACAAGCAAGCTTGTGGCGATTATAAAATTGATTATAAGTAAATTATTTTTTAACCATTACTTTTGAAGCCGTTTCGAAACCAAGTCCTTTTATTTTAACCATATAAGTTCCGTTTACCAGGTTGCTTGTAGAAATTGCTTTCTGAGCATCCGGTGAAATTTTATTTTCAGAAGAAACCAGCTTACCAGACATATCATAAAGCTCTACACTTACTTTTCCAAGGGTATTGCTCGGGAATTTGATATAAAACTCATCTTTAGCCGGGTTTGGATAGATAGAGATATTTTTGTTTTTATCAGAATTCACTTCATTGGTAGCCAGCACACATTCTTCCGGTACATTAAAGTCCTGAACCTGATCATTAATGTTATTCTTAACTCCTGCTGATGCATTCAATCCTAAACCTCTTCTTGCAAAAACACCCCAGATCATACATTTATCCTGTCCCCCAGTAGTAGCTAACTCAGCCGCTAATATTGCATTTCTTCCATCAATAAAACTAGGATTACATCCCTGAAGTTTCAGAGCATCTGTTACCAGTTGTAATACTTTTCTGCTTCCGTTCGGAGTCGTAGATAATACATCTGAAGAATATCCGTATTTTTCAACATATTTCCAGTGAAGATCCCATAACATGGTTGCCCAAACAAAACCAATGGAGTGTACATCCGGAACCACTGCTGTCCCGTTATTATATTCCATTCCGTTGGTATTTCCGTATGTATATCCATTTATAGTAAGATCTGTTGTATATCTTTTAGGTCTGATACCAGCTCCTGTGATCGCCTGACCTAATGCATAAGTACCTGTACCTCTCGCAACAGTAGCGTTATCCCCAGCTTTATTCGTAAGCATTAAAGCGAAGAAATCAGACCATCCCTCACCCATTTGCTCTTTACTTACATTGGCATTCAGACATGCACCGGATCCTGAACCTGTCATTCTGTTTGATATTCCGTGGCCATATTCATGGATTACAATTCCGTTATCAAAACTTCCGTCCGGTGTCATGTTTCCTTTCAGAGTAACATTTACGTTTGTACTTGCAGCAAGCTGAGTTTTTATGTATTCTCCTTCAGAATTAATAATAAGCACTGAAGGAATAGTAATTGTAGCATCTGAACCCGCCATATTCCCTAAAGTAGAGCCATTCGCTGCATTGTTATAAACTATAGCTGCTTTAGCTCCTGCATCCTGAAGATTTTTTACTTTAACAGCAAAACCACATGTTCCTCTTTCAACCAAACCAATTTTATCTGTCAACGAACCTGCCGGTAAAGCAGTACATCCATCTAAAACTGGAGATAATGCTATATCTCCGGTTATCCCATTCATTGGCACCGGCATACCAAATTGCGCAGTTCCAGCGGTTGGTGTACGGGAAACAGCAGCGGTTGGTGCATTATAGAAAAATATTCTCCCTATAGATGACCAAAGGTACATCTGCATTCTAGGGTTATTACCATCTGATGGCGAAGAGAAGTTTGCATTATTCAGTCCACTCCCATCCTGTGCTTCTGCATATACAGAGTCATCATTTACACCACCGTTTCCAAAGTTATTCTGCTGGAAGTTTTTTGCAGATTCTGTAAATCCAAACTGATAGAAAACATCATGAATTCTGTTGTTCAGATAAAATAAATTGGTGATGGCTGCATTTCTGTTGTTTACAGGAGCTTCATTGATATTAAAAGGAAAATTAAAATTTCTTGTTGCTCCTCCTTCCGCCGGAGTTCCTGTAAGATAGTCAGGAGCCGTTAAAGCTGTTCCTGCCACGTCTTCATAAGCGAAAACATTGTTTCCTCGGGTAACGGTATAATGATTAGTCCCATCAGAATGCCATCCTTCAGGAGAGGCATTCAGAAGCCAAGGATTGGTAAGAATTGATCTTGAACCAAAAGTAGGCGCTTCGATTGGCAGCGGAAATACATTATAGGTTGCATTATCCGGTACAAGCAAAGGAATATTGTTTTGTACTATATTATTTTGAGGTCCAACTAATGTATTTTCAAAATGGTCAGCATGGCTATAATCAGCGTCTGAACTATAGGCATCATGATTGAAGTTACAGGATAGTGTCAGATTATTTTTTACCAGAATATTTCCGTTATTGGCATCTACTAAAATATTCCAGTAATTTGGAGATTTTGGCTCCATTAAGGTATATTCATAGGCCAAACGCAGATTCCCATTATCATCATTGGTATATACCAGTCTTTGATTGGCGGATGTAGCTTTTTTCTGAGTTTTTTCAAGATATTCAAGAATTGTAAAATTTGCAATATCAGAATTTTTCAGATCTTCAGCTATCTTTTGAAGAGCGAAAGTCTTGTTGATTGCAGCTGTACCTGATGTAGATGCAGTATAATCTTTTACAAAATTATCTGTATAGTAAACAATTTTATTGTCCTTAATCAATGCTGTTCCTACAGAGCTGTATATGGGTAGGCCATTATATGTCTGTAAAAATTTAACAACATTACCATTCAATGAGTTTGACGGATCTACATTATCAATGATGATATTATTAAGATCAGATTTTTTATACTCCCTTGTTTTGTTTTGAGAAATATAATCTTTAATCAGTTTTTCATTATCCTGGCCAAACAATATTGTTGGAAACGCAGAAAATACCGCAAATAAAATAGGTAGAGCTTTATTTTTCATATCCATTATTAAAGTCGCTAATCTACAAATAATTCACAAATATTTACTATTTTTTTTAATCAAAATTTAATAATAATTAAATACAAATAGAAAACAAAACTTAAAATTATTTTACATATTTCTCAATACAGAGAAACTCATAATGGATTTATGTTTATCACATTATATTTAAGGCACTTTTAGCTATTTTTTATTTAAATATTTCACCAAACGAATCATTTATTATTAAATATTTTTAGTGAATATAAACCTCATTTTTTTCCGCTTTTACCTGCCCTATTATCATTTAGGTGACTATATACAATTTTATACCATTGTCATTGACTACGTCGAATTTTGGATTTCTGATGAAGGAAGAATCTCATATATGGCTTAGCTTCTTCATTTCACTTCCTGAACTACGTTCGCAGACCTTCAGTCTGTATTCAAAATGACAGAGTCATAATAATTAAGATATCAGGATTAGTGTAAAATCGTATATAATTAACATTATTTATTTATAAAATTGTATGCTCACATCTAGGCACAAAAAAAAGCCGCTCAAACGAGCGGCTCCTTATTTATGAATGGTTCAAAGATTATTTACCTTCTTCCATTTTTCTTTTCAACTCTGCTAATGCATCGATGTCTCCAAGTGTAGATCTTTCTTCGTTGTTAGAAGAACTTACGTTTCTAGAAGAAGCTTCTTTTACGTTTTTCTTTTCTTCGTCTCTGAAAGTACCTGTGTGAGATACTACTACTCTCTTGAATTCTTTGTTGAATTCGATTACTTTGAATTGAGCATCTTCACCTTTTTTGATTTTAGATCCATCTTCTTTCTCTAATAATCTTGAAGGACAGAATGCTTCTACTTCAGCATCTTCGAATTGAACAGAAGCTCCTTTATCGTGAACTTCTACTGCTTTACCAGCGTGGATAGTTCCTTCAGCATATTTAGTTTCGAATTTATCCCATGGGTTTTCAGTCAATTGCTTGTGACCTAGAGATAATCTTCTAGCTTGGATATCTAATTCAAGAACTACAACATTTAATTTATCACCTACTGCACAGAACTCAGATGGGTGCTTGATTTTCTTAGTCCAAGAAAGATCAGAGATGTAGATTAATCCGTCGATACCTTCTTCTAACTCTACGAATACACCAAAGTTAGTGAAGTTTCTTACAGTTCCTACATGCTGAGATCCTACAGGATACTTAGTTTCGATGTTTTCCCATGGATCTTTAGACAATTGCTTGATACCAAGAGAAATTTTTCTTTCTTCTCTATCTAAAGTTAATACTTCAGCTTCTACTTCATCACCTACTTTCACAAAGTCACCAGCAGATCTTAAGTGAGTAGACCAAGACATTTCAGAAACGTGGATTAATCCTTCTACACCTGGAGCGATCTCAACGAATGCACCATAGTCAGCAAGAACTACTACTTTTCCTTTTACTTTATCTCCAACTTTCATGTCAGCAGAAAGAGCATCCCAAGGATGAGCTTCTAATTGCTTCATACCTAACTGGATTCTTGTTTTCTCATCATCAAAATCAAGGATTACAACTTTTACAGTTTGTCCGTCCTCAAGGATTTCAGATGGGTGGTTCACTCTAGACCAAGAAAGGTCTGTAATGTGGATCAATCCATCAACACCTCCTAAGTCAATGAATACACCGTAAGAAGTAATATTCTTAACAGTACCTTCAAGAACCTGACCTTTTTCAAGTTGAGCGATGATTTCTTTTTTCTGACCTTCGATATCTGCTTCGATCAATGCTTTGTGAGATACAACTACGTTTTTGAACTCAGGGTTGATTTTCACAACTTTGAACTCCATAGTTTTTCCTACGAACTGATCGTAATCTTTAATTGGCTTAACGTCAATTTGAGAACCAGGTAAGAATGCTTCGATTCCGTGAACGTCAACGATCATACCACCTTTAGTTCTAGATTTAACAAAACCGTTAACGATTTCTCCAGTTTCGTGAAGTTCGTTTACTTTATCCCAAGCTTTAAGCGTTCTAGCTTTTCTGTGAGATAATTGTAACTGACCAGTTTTGTCTTCTCTTTTGTCAACCATTACTTCTACCTCATCACCTACTTTTAGGCCTTGGTTGTAACGGAATTCGTTAAGAGAAATAACACCTTCAGATTTGAAGTTGATGTCTACGATAGCTTCTTTGTCAGTTAATCTTACTACTCTACCAACTAAAACGTCATTGTCGTTTAGGCTGTTAAGAGATCCGTTATAGATTTCTTCTAAGTCACTTTTTTCTTTTCTCGCATCTGCATCAAGACCTGATTCGAATGAATCCCAATCAAATTGTTCTGGTGCTACGTTTTGGTTTAAAATAACCTCTGCTGAATTTGTCTCTTTTGACATTTTCTAATAAAAATTTGTATTCCTTCTTTTTTAACGGTTTGAATAAATGCGGATTAAAAAATACGGAAGTAATTAATTGTAAGTAATTTACCCATCAAACCTTTTCGCCACAAAAGTGGGTGCAAAGATATGAATTTTATTTAAAACAAACAATAGGTTTTCTTTCACAAATACATCCATTAAATAACTGATTGTCAATATATATTTACTAGAAGAAGCAGGAACCGGGAATCAAGGGCTAAGATACTGAACAACCGGCATCAGGTTTTGGGCTTTAATTTAGAGATCTATGCCCCACTTATTTAAATGATCCATCTTTTAACGGAATATAAATTCATCAGCATATGATTTAACAAAAATACCTTTCGCCAATCAAAAGATCAATATCTATGAAAACTTTATTATGCAAAAATATTTCCTTTTAATTTTAATCAGCTTGTCAGGGTGTATAGCTACCATGAAAGCCTGTACCATATTCTCATGCTCCAGAGGAGGTGAAGTATTTGCAGCAGCCAATGAGGATGACACGACACCTTTCACCAGAATCTGGTATAATCCTAGTACCAAAGACCGCTATGCCTCCGTCTGTTTCGGAGCTCCGGATATGCAGATAGCAGCAGCAATGAATGAGCATGGGTTATTCTTTGATTATACAGCAGCCAACTATGACCTTAGCAAATTGAATCTTACCAATCCTTATCCGGGAGATATTATGTGGGAAGTGCTTGGAAAATGTAAAACCGTAAAAGAAGCGATGGTTATATTAAAAAAGTATGATTATGTCTCATCTTCTAAAGTTTTAATAGCAGATAAAGAAGGTAATTCTATTATGGTAAATCCGAAAGGAATTGTTGAAAAAACAGGCGAATTTCAAGTGAATGCAAACTGCAATATGATCAACGGAAAACTATCCTGCTTAAGACCGGAAATGGCAACTGAAATGCTTTCTGCTTCAAAAGAAAATAATGTAGGGTTTTTAAAGAAAATTCTGGATAAAACGCATCAGGAAGGAGAACTAAACACATTATATTCTGCCATCTATGATCTGAAAAAAGGAATTATTTACGTTTATCTTTTTCACGATTACAATACAGTTTATACCATTGATCTGAAATCCGAACTCAAGAAAGGATACAGAATAGAAAATCTTGCCGATCATTTTCCCGTTTCATTTGCTTATGAGAATTTCTCAAAGAACCATTCTTTATATCTTAAAGAATCTATTTTCCAGGAAATGAAAGATAAAGGTATAGATACAACCATCGATCACTATATCGCAGAAAGTGAGAAACTATCACCAAAAAATGAAAAATTGAATGCTGCTTTGCTGGAAGCAGCTCTACAGCTCATCAAATATTCATGGAATGAACATGATAATGGCAGTGAATGGGGCTATTGGTTCAGTAAACCTCAGGGATATGATATAAAAAAGTATAAAGACAACAGATTGGCCTCTGCTGAAAAACTGCTGAGCTATTTATCTGCTCACGAAAATAAAGATCTTAAGCTGCGGAATTTCATGTACGAAATATCAGGTTATATAAATCTTGTGCAGGGAAATACTAAAACAGGGAAAGAATTTTATGCCAAATCAATCAGCAATCCAGAGGAAGCATATCCAGTGACTTTGACAAGAGGAAATGAAATAATGAAGCGACTAAACAAATAGATTATTTCATTTAACCATTCCTTTATTCTAAATTTGCACCATGGAATTAGAATCAATTTATCAAAAACTGCAGATTCAAGACATGAATCAGATGCAGAAATCTACTTATAAAGCGTCTGAAAACAATACAGACATTGTTTTACTCTCTCCTACAGGATCTGGAAAGACCCTTGCTTTTCTATTCCCCGTTCTTCGGGATCTGAAAAAAAATGTTCAGGGAGTTCAGGCTTTGATATTGGTTCCAGCCAGAGAGCTTGCTTTACAGATTGAGCAGGTTTTCAAAGCTATGGGAACAGATTTTAAAGTTTCTGTTTGCTATGGCGGGCATGATAAAAAAATAGAGGTTAATAATTTAATAGAAGCCCCCGCTGTATTGATCGGAACCCCGGGAAGAGTGGCCTATCATGTAAGGAATGACAATTTTGATCCGAAAACGATAAAAACATTAGTTCTTGATGAATTTGATAAGGCCCTGGAACTAGGCTTTCATGATGATATGGAATTTATTATCAACTCATTGAAAGGTACTTCCCAAAGACTTCTAACCTCAGCAACTGAGATGGACGAAATTCCTGCGTTCACAGGTTTAAAAAATGAAAAAGTAATTAGTTTCCTTAAAGAAAACGAAGTAAAACCGGATATTCAATTACGAAAGGTAATGACTATTTCTGAGGAGAAACTGGATACTCTTTTCAATCTGATTTGTAAAATCGGAAATAAGAGAACCCTGATCTTCTGTAATCACCGTGAAGCTGTAGACCGTATCTCTGAACTTCTTCATCAGATGGGAATTGACAGGGAAACCTTCCATGGCGGTATGGAACAGGATGAAAGAGAACGCGCACTGCTTAAATTCAGAAATGATTCTGCAAGAATTCTTATCACAACAGATCTGGCAGCCCGCGGACTTGATATTCCTGAGATAGAATCTATTGTTCATTACCAACTGCCTCCTAAAGAAGATGCCTTTATCCACAGAAACGGACGTACCGCAAGAATGAACGCCAAAGGTTTTGTATATCTGATCATGACAGAGGATGAAAATTTCCCGTTCATTAAAAATAATACGCCTGAAGAAAGTGTTGCCGGATTCACTAAAGTTCCGCAAAAAACACCTTTCCAGACGGTTTATATCAGTGCAGGAAAAAAAGATAAAGTCAATAAAGTGGATATTGTAGGCTATTTACTCAAAAAAGGACAGCTGCAAAAAGAAGATGTCGGGATTATCGAAGTAAAAGATACTACATCCTATGTTGCTGTTTCAAGAAATAAAGTAAATACTCTTTTAAAAACACTTCAGAACGAAAAACTAAAAGGGAAAAAAGTAAAAATGGAGGTTGCTTATTAAGCTAAAACCACATTCCCAACTTTATACCCTACAAAAGCCACAACAATTTCACAGATGTAGTGAAACATCGGAGAATTTCCTTCCTTTAACGGGGGTGGCTTCAATACCATAACAAAAAATAGCTCTGAAGTTTTTATGAACTTCAGAGCTATTTTAATATAAAGAAATATTGATATCTTATTTGATCCCTCTTACCCTGGTAGGGAAAGTATATACAGATTTTGAAGCGGTAATGAAGAGTATATCATTGTTTTTTCCTCCAAAGGTTACATTGGAAGTCCATTTTTCAGGAATAGAAATATGGTAGATCTTCTTCCCCAAACGGTTAAAAACATGTACTCCATCTCCTGTTAGATAAAGATTTCCATGCTTATCCAGCTCCATCCCATCTGAACCCATTTCACAGAAAAGTTTTTTCTCAGACAGTTTTCCGTCACTTAATATATCATACACATACGTTTTCCCGGCATCAATATCTGAAAGGTATAACTTCTTCAGTTTTTCACTTCCTACAATCCCATTAGGTTGGGTAAAGGTATCCAGCTTGGTCACTTTTCCTTCTTTATTTCTGTAGTAAAGACTTTTATGGGAAAGCTCCTGTTTAAAACCAATCCAATAATCTCTTTCATATAAAGGATCTGTAAAATACATTCCTCCGGCAGCATCATTCCAGAGATCATTCGGCCCATTCAGTCTTTTTCCTTCAAAACCTTTGAGCAGAACTTCTACTTTTTTATCTTTTGAGATCTTCCAGATTTCTCCCTGATCATCCGAACAGGTAATTAAATAACCGTCTTTGTCAAAGTGTGTTCCGTTTGCTCTTCCCGTCTTATCTAAAAATTCTATGATCTGATTGGTTTTCCAGCTCCAATAATAGATTTTATCGTTGGGCTGATCGGTAAAATAGACATTCCCTTCTTGATCTGCTGATGGCCCTTCTGTGAAACTGAACTTGTCAGAAACCATTTCCGGTTGTACTCCTTCATAAAACATTTTACTATAATTTACTGATTGACAGTTTACCAATGCGAAAACCAAACCAATCATGCTTATTTTAAATATATTCTTCATGCTTCCCTTTTAAAGCTGCAATTTACAATATGACCAACAGCTTTCAAAATATTTTCTCATTTTGATACAATAAAAATCATCAATACAAAATGTCTTAATTGTCCTATTTTGGAAGTAGATCATATTAGTAGTAAAAGGATATAATCCGGAGCTTTGCAGTAACAAGATCGATCACTTTTTTTCACGAAAAAATCATTCTGAAAATACAGAGAGATCTGGATGAAAATAGCACAAAAATACTTTTATAGCATACAACAATGAGCATAGAGTCCAACAACATCAAGTCCTTGGAAATTGAAAATGAAGATTTCAGAAATTCAGTGGGAACCATGGATGAAACCGGAAAGAGAAAGTGGATTTTCCCAAGAAAGCCTAAAGGAAAGTACACCAATTACAGGAATTATACCAGTTATGTTCTCCTTGCTTTATTTTTCGGATTGCCATTTGTAACCATCAACAATAATCCTTTTCTTCTCATTAATGTCATCGACGGAAAATTCTTTATCGTTGGGCAGCCATTTTACCTGCAGGATTTTTTCATCCTTGCCTTAGGAGCAGTAACATCTGTCATTTTCGTAATGCTGTTTACCGTGGTTTTCGGAAGGATATTCTGTGGCTGGCTGTGCCCTCAGACCCTTTTTATGGAAATGATTTTCCGCAAAATAGAATACTGGATCGAAGGAGACCGAAATAAGCAGATGAAGCTCGACAGACAGGAATGGGATGCCGAGAAAATCCGAAAGAGGCTGACAAAATGGTCCGTTTTCCTTTTGATTTCATTGATTGTCTCTCATTTTATGTTCATGTATATTGTAGGATATAAAGAGGTTTTCCGTATTATGAGTGAGGGCCCTGAAAGAAACTCGTTGAAGTTTACCGCTATGATATTTTTTACAATGACCTTCTATTTTGTTTTTGCATGGCTTCGTGAGCAGGTTTGTACTTTGGTATGCCCTTATGGAAGGCTTCAGGGAGTATTGATTGACAAACAGACGATCAATGTATATTATGATTTTAAAAGAGGGGAAGGCCGTGCAAAATGGAGAAATAATGAAGATAGAAAAGCGGCAGGAAAAGGAGACTGTATCGACTGTAATCAATGTGTGGTAGTATGCCCTACAGGAATTGACATCAGACACGGACAGCAACTGGAGTGCGTGAACTGTACAGCATGTATCGACGCATGTGATGAGGTAATGGAAAAAGTTGGCTTACCTAAAGGGCTGGTTCGTTATGCTACAGAATCAGAAATTGAAAACGGTGAAACGTTCAAATTTACTCCAAGAATGAAAGCGACCACCATTATTCTGGCATTACTGATAGGTTTCCTTGGATTTTTAATGTATGATCGTGGTTCTATGGAAGCCAAATTCATCAAACCTGCAGGCTCTACGTTTTTCGTTAAAAATGGCAAAATCACCAATACTTTTATCTACACCCTTCTGAATAAATCGAATGAAAAGAAGACCCTGAACATCAAAGTAATCACTCCAACAAATGCTGAAATCACTTATTTCGGTTCTGAAAAAATCATCTTGAAAGGCGATCAGATCCTGAAAGGAAACATTAATATTTCTTTCCCTGAAGAAGACATTAAGTTCTCCAAACAAAATATGGTTATCGGTGTTTTCGATGAGAAAGGAAAGCTGGTAGATTCGTTTGAGACTACTTTTGAAGGACCTTTTAAATTGGCTCTTTAGGTTGCAGATGACAGGTGATAGGTTGCGGGTTATAGATATTAGGTTGCAGGGATTAGGGAAAGTAGTTGATATTTCCATCATTCCCCTCCTCCGGAGGGGTGGCGAAAATTCAAAGAATTTTTGACGGGGTGGTTGCGGGTTGTTTACAGCAATATCATTTCTCCTCTACTATTATACTCAAACTTTAAACTCATTACGCCTTATATTTCCTCATAAACTGAGTGGGAGTCATTCCGGAGCTTTTCCGGAAGACTCTTACAAAGTAAGAATATTCTTCATATCCCAGCCTGAAAGCAATTTCAACCAGGCTTTCATCCAGGTACATCAACATTCTTTTGGCTTCCAATACAACTCTTTCCGTAATAACATCGGTAGCTGTTTTTTGAACAACAGTCTGTACGATTCTGTTCAGATGCTTAGATGAAATCCCCAATAGAGAAGAATAATAGGCAATGGATTTGTGAGAGGTAAAATCTTGTTCAATCAGATTTTCAAAATCCTGATAATGTTTAAAATAAGAAAGTCCGGCAGCAGAAGCCAAAGGATCAAAATCTCTGGAAAACAATCTCGTAGCATTGATAAAAATCTGTGACATGAGTGACAGGATAAGACCTTCTTTCATCAAATTTTTAGCCTGATGTTCTTTCCCAAGTTCCTGAAATAATTTAATATTTTTCTTCAACTCCAAAGTATCCAGCTGAAGTTTTCTGGGAAAAGATACCGATCCAAAAAAGGGAAAATTCTTGAGCTTCTGATTCACATAATGCATTTCATAAAACTCTTGGGAACAAAAGAAAATATACCCTTCTATATCTTCCGAAAGCTCCCAGCTATGAATCTGCCCAGGTGACAGAAAAAAGAGACTTCCTTCGGAAACTTCATATTTCTGAAAGTCGATCTCATGCACACCTATTCCTTTGGTAAAAAGAACGGTTGCGTAGAAATCATGTCTGTGAGGCTTTTCTATGTGACGATGTCCCACCACCAAATGATTCTTCATCGTGTTAAAATAAAAATCTGAAGTATTTTTACCTGCCTGGAAAAGATTGATATGAAGAACTGAGATTGGATTCATCACTTATATTTATATGCATCGTAAGGATTCACAAATTTAGACAAAAAAAGGACCGGTAGAGACCGATCCTTATTATCTGTTACAACTAAGCTGTTTTATTTTATGATGAGCTTGCTGTTGTAGACTCCTTTTGAAGAATTGATGCTGATCACATATACTCCTTTAGGTACATTTACATTAAACTCTTTTGTATTATTCCCCTCGCTCTTATAATTTGAAGAATAGATTAATCTTCCACTCGAATCAAACATATTTACTTTAACATCTCCTTTTATATTTTGAGATTTAATAAAGAAATTACCATCACTTGGATTAGGATAGATTTTAATATCATCTGCCAATGGAGAATTTGACTCTTTGATTCCTAATGACTGTGTCTGACGGGTACATACCTGAAGCGTCCATCCATTGATCGTTCCTGTATCTCCTGTATAGTTATCGGAAGCGAATAATTTCCACTGCCCCTGTGCAGGATGTCCTACAAAAATCCCCAATGATTCGTTAGATTTTACCTCCCCTTGAATTGGAGTAGCACAGGCAACAGCGCTTCCGGTATCACTGAATGTTGCCGTTATATTATCCTGAGAACCGCATTGTCTGTGCCATATCAAGGCAGAGGTTCCCAAGGGTCCTTCTATTCCCAGTGAAACATCACTTACATAGGTATGAGTAACGGAAGGAGTCACTTTAATCTTTGTAATAATTCCAGTATTATTAACAGTCATAGGTGCTGAAACCATAGGCGATGCAATAGCAGCATTTCCTCCAGGACCATCCGTAATAGGAACTGCCGGACCTCCATAAGTATAGGTAGTACAGTTTTCTCCTTCTACTGAATAATCAATCACAAAGCTAGGGCTTACCGCATAATAGATATTCCCTACAGCTTCTACCAAAATATAGGCATTCGTAGCAGTAGATCCTGCCGGAATTGTAACCTGCTCACTTCCATCGTTAGCCGTGTTGGCAGCAATCGTAGTAAAAGTCTGCCCTCCATCTGTAGACAGCTTAATATTTACATTAGCCGTGCTTACAGGAGCTTGAGTCGTATTGGCTACATCCCAAGTTACATTGACTGCTGATCCTGAAGAGGCAGACTGTCCAAATGCAGGAGCAGTCACTTTAAACGGCCCGGAAGCATTATTTACCGTGATCATCATTGCATCTTTGCTGGTTTGAGGTGCAGCAATACTGTTATTTCTCACAGTCAGTGCGAAATTAAGATTTCTTCCTACCCCTGAAACCGTTTCCCATTTTGTAGTAAGAACACCTGCCAATACTTTATTGAAGTCCGGGAAATATCTTACCGGAGTGTTTACAGGGCTTATAGATCTGAAGGTAGGACCCGTTGGCTTATTCAGATAAGGAATAGAATTGTTTCCTGTCTGAGCTGAACCTGAATCCATTTGCTCCCATGTATAGGTATAAGGTGCTGTGTTGGCATCTGTGGAAGTTCCTTTAAGTACAAATGCAGTAGATTTTGGAATCACATAATCTGCTCCGGCATCGATGGATGGAGCAGGATTTGCAAAAGGAGTATTTGTACCACAGGCCACACTGTTTATGTTGCTTTTAATCTCCTGTACACTAAATCCATGAAAATAATCATTGGAATTAAACTGTACGTCATAGTTACTTGTAATTCCGGTATAGGCCATAATGGTAGAACCACTGCCCGGCTCCACCAGTGATGCCAGATTACCTGATGCAGTACTATAGCTGAATGTATGGTTAGCCCCTAACTGATGTCCCATTTCGTGAGCCACATAATCGATGTCAAAATTATCTCCTTCCGGATAATTACTTGCGGTCCATCCCATTGCTTTTGTGGCATCATCACAGATATCCCCTGGCGCATATCCGTTTCCGTCTTCACGGTCAAAAATATGTCCCATATCATAATTGGCAGCCCCGATAAGATTGGTAATAGCTGTCTGTCCTGCCTGGTTTTGTTCTCCAGATGCAGTATAAGGATAACCAGGTGCGGCCGAATTAACATAAATTACGGCATCATTATTCGCTACCAGGTTAAAATGAAGGGAAAGGTCTTTTTCAAAAACACCGTTCAGACGTGTTAATGTTGTATTCATTGCTGCTAAAACAACAGCTTTCTTTTGTGCATCTGTGGCTCCAGAAGGCGTTCCTGCTGCGGTAAGATGATACTGCGCATATTCATTTGTACAGGTAATAGCAAGTCTGAAAACATTAAAACCCGCCGTTTTTTTATTGACAGCATTGTTTTTTTTTCCGGAGTTTTTTGTTTCTGATTTATTGGGTGTAGCACACTCAAAAGGTTCTTTTTCCTGTCCTCTTCTCGATTTGGAATCAAAAACGGCATATACAGCTCTGTCTTCCGTGTATGGTTCGATAAACTCTGAGATTCCCGATCTGGTTATCATGGAAGAAAAACCAACTGGAGAAAGACTGAACCTTACATATACAGAAGGATCTTCTAACCCTGTTCCTACGTAAGATTTGATATCCGGAAATTTCGCCTGTAATTCAGGAGCCATGTTTGAGTATTCCCAAACCTGAAATTTTTCCAGCTTTCCATTGGCAGCGGGAAGGGAAATAACCACTCCTTTTTCGCTTGAAAAACGAACTGGTGCATTTTTCAATGTCTGCTTAAGCTGATCTGCATTTAATGCATACAACCCGGAAAATTCTAATTTTTCCTGTGATTTTTTAACGTTCTGAGACCTGACCTCAGTTCTTGTCCACTGTGAAAACCCTAAAAAAGGGATCATCAGTGAGAAAATAAAGAAATAATGTTTCATATCATTCTAATTTGGGTTTGTTCGTCTAAGATATTAAAAAATTAGATTTATTTTAATTTTTTATCACACATTCATGAATAAAATGCTTTCGTCTGTCGAAATGAAAGTCATACCGCACTTTTTACAATATATTTGGGTAAAACTTTAAAAAATTTTTATCTTTGAGGTTTAGGAGTTGTAAAATGAAAATAAATTTACCTGATAAACTGTATTATTCTATAGGAGAAGTGGCTAAAGCATTCGATGTAAACACTTCATTAATACGTTACTGGGAACAGGAATTCCCTATTATCAAGCCTAAAAAGAACAGAAAAGGTAACCGATATTTCACTCCTGAAGACATCAAAAACCTTCAGATGATCTACCATCTGGTAAAGGAAAAAGGATACACGCTGGACGGAGCCCGCATTGCTTTGACCACCAACAGTAAAATTTCCGAAACGATTACCCTCATCGACCGCCTGGAATTTGTAAAAGCTGAATTGATCAAGCTGAAAGAATCTTTGGGAGAAAGAGATGATGAATAAGCTTTTGAAAATATAAAGAACTCCGCTGCAATTAATTGCAGCGGAGTTTTTATTTATAGCCTCCAACATTTTAAATTACGGATAATCTTTCTGAATTAAAAATCTACTTTATATCCTTACGAAAACTCAATCAAGTCTATCTATTAGAAAATACGACCCCAGCTACTTTCACAACATTCTCTCCCCCCTTAGGTAAGGGGGTATACCCGGTTACTTAACCGGCTGGAGGGGTGTTAATGGTTCTCGGAGCCATAAATTCAAAGCCAGGAGACTCTACGCAGCGGGGGTTTTGTTTTATTTGTGGACATGAATAGCAGGCATGCCAACGGGGAAGATCTTACTTACGTAATTTTTTGTTTTTATGCCTATTTCTAATATATATATTAACTTTATACCCATGAAAAAATATATTATAATATTAGTATTTAGTTTATTTCTAATAAATTGTAGTTCTAAAGAAAATAGAGAAGAGGCTAAAAAAATAACACAAACATTTTATACTCTTTTAAAAGAAAATAATAGAGTTGAAATTTTTAAATTATATGGTAATGAACTTTTTAAAGTTGCTTCAAAAAAACAAGTAAATCAGATGTTTGACGCTTCTTTTGCACAATTTGGCAATATTAAAAAGGACTCATTAATATATGAACAGACCAATATTATAAAAGGAACTCATTCAAAAAATGAATATATATTAATTTATAATGTAAATCGAGAAATCAAAAATACCCAAGAGAAATTCACACTACACCAACAAGGTGATTCTATCAAAATCGTAGGGTATTTTATAAGCCCTATAAATAATTAACAAACCTTCTATAATAGAAGGTTTGTTAATACACTACTTTGTATTATAGCTTTTATAAAACTTATATTTATCTTCTTTGTTTTTCCTATAAACTTTAAATTTAGCTGTATTAGCCTTTTTGGAGATAGAATCACCAATCATCAAGGTATCATTTTTAGTATCAGTTGTTGTAATGCAATAATCGTTACTATAATAAAATTGTAATGATTTGTTCTCGTAATTATAAACTTTGACAATTTTTGACTCTACATTATTTTTATAAAAATAATTGTTATTTAGGAATACAATTTTGTACAAGTAAAAATATGTAAATGCTATCAACCCTAGCAAAATAGGAATGAAGCGATAATAGATCTTTCCTTTCATAATTATTTAAATTGGAAAATTGGCTTTACAATAGGTGTATATTGATAATTCACTTGGCCATTTACTCCAGTAACAGGACTACCTTCTATCCCTACTCCAATCTGTGCAGAATAATTTATAAACCCACCTCCTTTTATTGGATTGTTAGGATCAATAGGAGCATATGATACTCCAGCCGAACCATCTACTATAGCTCCTAATCCTGCCGATACACCAAAAGAATGCCCTTGTAACATACTAGAAGTAATATTTCTAGAATCTCCTGTATACCTTCCTCCTCCAAATGTAATTCCCGCGCTTGATTCTATACCAGTACCTACGGACCCACCAACTGAAGGGGTAAAATATAGACCCGGTTCACCTCTCGTTAGAAAAGTAAAGTTAACAGGTGTTGTTCCTACTCCCAAGAAAGCAGCTACATTGGAAGATAAACCAACATTATAGGAATCATTAACCAAGTTCCTTGCAAAATTGCTATGCCAAATTCCTGGACTGGCAGAGCCAGATGCATTCACAATTGCCTCCCATTGATTTCTAGATGTTATTGTTCTTCCAGCAACTGTAGTTGTGGAATATCCATTTGTAATTGTTTCACCCTTTCTTGTGATACTTCCATCACTATTAAGTATATTAATAACTGTAATATTATCATATTCTTTCTCAACTATAGGTATTTGTGCACCCTTTTTTTTGGTAATATTCGTTTGTCCTACTCTTGTTGCATTACCATCATGCCAAGCTATATCACCTGTTTTATCATCTTCATACCAATCTTCTAGCCTCCCATCCGTATCAATAAATCTTAAAGGATTATTATATGCATACCTATATGGAGACCATGCTCTATTTACCTCTGCTAACGGATCCTCAACTCCCCATCTACCTAAGTCCGGCATATAAAATCTCGCCCCATAATCATACATCCCACTTTCCTGAAGTTCCTTACCATTGTACTTGTATTTATATGCAGAATTTCCTAACAAAGCATTATACCCCTCATGTTTCAATCCAAAAGGATAATAATTACTCTCTTCAATGATCTCTGCTCCCGCTCCATTTTTAGCATAACTTAATCTTGTATTTCCAAGGTGGTCAGTATAATTATACACATACTTTCCGGTCTCAACATTAAAATACCCTTCTGCTGTTGGAAAGAATTTTAATACTGAATCAGTATACTGGAAGCCATCCAAATAATCGGTTGTTTCTGTTCCGAAAACCTTTCTTACTTTTATTCCGTCTGCTCTGTAAATATAATCTGTTACTTTCGAATTTTAGGTGAATTTAGATAATTATATTGAATGGAGGAATATAGTTATCAGAACTTATTTATACAATAAAAGCCACTACAATAACAGTGGCTTTTATTGTATTTATGGACACGAGCGAGACGCTCGCGCCAGCAGGGGAAAGGATTTTGGAAGTTTCAAAGTTTGAAGCAGAAGACCGTAATCATATCTTTTCTGTAATCGATGCTTTTATTGCTAAAAGAAAAATTCAAAGCATTTTATAGTTTCGTTTCCCAATGGGAAACGAAACTACTTTATAACACAAACCCCCACCGCTTTGCGGTGGGGGTTTTATTTTCAATGGAACGAGCTACAAGCTCGCACCAGCGGGAGATCAGTTTTATCCTGAGTAATTAAATTTGAAAGGTTCATGAGAGCTATTCTCTATAATAATTAGATTTTTATTGTCAAAATAATCTAATATTTTAATCATATTATCCGTCAAAAATTCTATTGAATTTTCAGAAAAACCAATACTATTAATTACAAGATTTCTCTCCCCATCAACCAATATTTTCAGCAAAATCAAGTGTAATTTTCCTAAAAGGTCATCAATTCTAACGTTAGTATTTGTTAAATGGAAGAAAAAATCAACCAGAGAGTCTTTTTCTTTAATATTTATTTTTTCAAAAAAAGGAATTATTTTAATCGAATATGAGTAATCAAAGTTTATAAAAATATACTCTTCTTTATTTTTTAAATCCTGTAATTCTTGAAAGTTTATTTTTGATAATTTACTGTTCATTATTTTGTAGGTAATTTATAGATTTTAATTCCATAGTTGCTCGGGTTTGCACGATGAAAATTACCTTTGGTAATAATTTCTTCTACATATTTAAAATTACCCGTTTTTAATCCATATTGTAAAGCAGCATTCATTCTATGATTACCATCTGTCAAAATATATTTCCCTTCATGAATGTAACCAGCTCCACCTGTCGACTTATAAGTTCCGCTTATCATTTGCTCATAATAATTAGACACAATATTTGGATTAATTGATTTTTGAGCGCTTTTAATTCCATTAGCTTCTGCAGATGCCGAAATTTCTAAAGCAAGTGAAGAAGCTTTTTCTCCTGAAGAAAACAAAGATTTAAGAGATTTTAGAGCTTCCCAAGCTCCTTTAGGATTCTTAAGTATACTATAAAGTCCTTCTGCTCCTAAAATTGCCCCCGCAGTACCTTCTCCTCCTTTCTCTATCCCGTACATTGTAGCAATACTACTTGCTTCTTTAGCATCACTTTGAGAGATTACTCCTTGATTTCTTGCTTCATTTACACCTTCTGCATAATCTTCATTATATCCTGAGAGCGGACCAGCTCCTGCAAATGTAGGAACTTTCTTACCCTTTTCGTCAATTATTACTAAATCCGTAGACTTTTTGATGTTTTTGTAAGTACCATCTTTCTGTTTTTGATACCAATCTGTATTTTCCCTTCCATCAGGGTCAACAAACATTATAGGGTTATTATATGCGTAGGCATAAGTAGACCAACGACGAGAAGTTTCCGCCAACGGGTCAATCACACCCCATCTTCCTAAATCCGCCATATACATCCTCGCCCCGTAATCATACATCCCACTTTCCTGTAGTTCCTTTCTATTATACTTATAATTCTTATAACTAGCATTTCCAAAAAATGCATTTCCAGTTTTCAGATGGTTCATCCCAAATGGGTAATAATCATTAGCATCTGTGATTTCAAGAGCGCCTGCGCTGTTTCTAGCGAAACTTATCCTTGCATTTCCAAGGTGATCCTTATACTGGTAAATATAATAGTTTTTGATGATGAAAGAGCAAAAACCACTGCTGACGCAGTGGTTTTAATGTTTATCAGCTCAAAGTCAGAAGACTTTGCGCAGCTGGGAGGCAATACTCGTATGTCAGCATAAAAAGCATTTAGGTTTTTCTATAAAATAATCCGTCTATATTTTTTGAAAAGTATAGCTTACATTTATCCCCTTTATTCCAAATAATTTTATTATCTACTCCCCAACTATCTACATTATCTAAACCATCTAAAATTTCATACGATGATTTGCCTAAATCTAAAAAATATTTCTTTTTAATCTTTAATTTTTTCCCATTTTGATGAGACACTAATTTACCACTTGTCAAAAGAAAACAATTTAATGAATCAGTTTTATTAGAAGTAAATTTTAAAATATAAAAATTATTTGTCGAATCAATATCTAAAAGTTCATATTTACCTTTTATTTTTTGCGCAAATAAAACATTCGTAATTAATAAAGACATTATTATGGTTAATCTCATTTTCTTTTAACATTTTTATTAGTTGACATGAATTCTTCTCTTCCATCTTTTGTTACATATAGATCAATTGTTCCCCTCCCTGTTTTAGAATTGTATTCTTTTTCAATAACTTTTACACCAAATTTATCAACATGTCTTGGATCAATTGATTGCATTTTATGATGTGCAGCTTTATAACCAGGATTAGATTTACCCATTTCAGCTTCTCCAGATCCTGGAGAATCTACAGCACCTACATACGCTTCTAATGTAGCATGCAACATTCCAACGCCCCCTTCTACTTGTGTTACCTTATCTATTGCAGCAAGCGCCTCAGTATTTACTATTTGTTTCCCTATAACAGATCCATCTTCAAGCACTGTACTTCCCAGAAACTTATCTCCAACAATAGCCTTTCCATTATATTCAGTTGCATCTGTAGCATTTATTACCGCAATATGTTGAGAATCTTTATTCATCGCATATAACAACTTTTGGTCTGCTTCCGTCAATTGAGCCCCTTCTTTTGCTGTTCCAGTTACCTTACCATTAGCGTCCATTTGCAAGTTTAAATTTTTACTGGAATTTTTAAGCTGCTCAAAAGCCTTATTTGCATTAGCACCTGTAATAATAATATCCTCATTTTGCCTTCCATCTGGATCTACAAACCTCAATGGATTATTAAAAGCATAGTTATAAGGACTATGTCTCGTCATCTTTTCCGCCAGCGGATCTACTACTCCCCATCTTCCAATATCCGGCATATAGAATCTTGCGCCATAATCATACATTCCACTTTCCTGTAGTTCCTTTCCATTATACTTGTAATTCTTATAAGTTCCCGATCCAAAAAATGCATTTCCTGTCTTCAGGTGGTTCATCCCAAATGGGTAATAATCATTAGCATCTGTGATTTCAAGAGCGCCTGCGCTGTTTCTAGCGAAACTTATCCTTGCATTTCCAAGATGATCCTTATATTGGTAAATATAATAGTTTTTGATGATGAAAGAGCAAAACCACTGCTAACGCAGTGGTTTTTGTTTTTATTTATGGACACGAGCAAGACACTCACGCCAGCGGAGATTTATCGGATATTTTTCTCTAAATTATAGTTTACTCCTTTTAAAAAAGTTAAATGATCTTTAATGTTATTTAAATAGTATAAGTTAGTATAAATATTTTTTTCACCATCCATTCCATCAGAAAAACCATTATATGAATAATATATCATATTAGTTTGAGCATCTAGATTTTTATAAAAAAATAAGCTGTCGTCTTTTATTATTTTTACAAACTGATTTCTATCATCTATATCTGTAATTTTAGATAAATTACTTTCTATTTTCTTACTCATAAACTTCAAACTATCCTGATATTCATTTAACTCTTTTTCATAATTAATTTTATCATAGTCAGAATATTCTTTTTTTGAAAAAATCTGTTCAAACTGGTCTTGTGACTTAGCTAACTTTATGTTCTTCTTTATAGTATTATTCTCTTTACAAGACAATAACACTACCATAAAAAGCATAAAAAAATTACTTTTTCTTTTTATCTTCATTTTCTTTCTGTATTAATTTTTCTGTTCCTGTTTTTGTTAAAGCATTAGAATTTACAAATAATTCTTTTTCAAAACGCCTTCTAACCTGGAGCCCTGCATTATTCTTATTAAGATCCATAATAGCCTCTCCAGCTGCAACTACACCTTTTTCCTTATAAGTTTTCATTATTTTCAATGCATCATCTGGACCTTTGTTAAATGATAGGTCTACCATCGATGCAAATTGATCTGCATTTAAATCAATACTAAGATTACTCATGTAATTATTGACATAACCCTCATGTTCAGCTATCCTTTCAACAAATAATTCTGTTGCTCGATTCAATGTTATGCCATTCTCAAATTCTTTTTCTGAACTAGTATTATTTATTAACCCCTTATGAATTAAATGCCCAAATCCAATAGTTGCATTTCCTGGTTTAGCTCCATCTTGATCATACATAGAAAGTGACAATCCTTCATATGTGGTTATCAAAGCTGCGCCTTTTGAATTTACCATATAACTTCCAGTAACATTCCTTTTATCAATTCCTGCTGAAGCAAACATTCTTCTCATGTTGTATAATTTACAGATTCATACTTAGGATATGTCTTCTTAGGGTTTCCAGGACCTGCTTGATCAGGTTCCATTCCATCTGGATCTATAAACCTAATCGGATTATTAAAAGCATAGTTATAAGGACTATGTCTCGTCATCTTTTCCGCCAACGGATCTACTACTCCCCATCTTCCCAAATCCGGCATGTAGAACCTAGCTCCATAATCATACATTCCCGTTTCCTGCAATTCCTTACCGTTGTACTTATAATTCTTATAACTAGCATTTCCAAAAAATGCATTTCCGGTCTTCAGATGGTTCATCCCAAACGGGTAATAATCATTAGCATCTGTGATTTCAAGAGCGCCTGCGCTGTTTCTTGCGAAACTTATCCTTGCATTTCCAAGATGATCCTTATACTGATAGATACAATGGTTCTTTAGATAAGGGAAGCAAGAGGCTATCTCTTTTGAGGTAGCCTCTTTATTGTGTATGGACACGAGCGAGACACTCGTGCCAGCGGGGGCTTATTTTGATTCATATTTTTCAATGCTATAATATCCACCTCCATAATCATTCATTGTAATTATATATCCATTTGAAAACATTTCGTAAAGAACCGTTTTTAAACTTGACATACTAGGTAATTCTTTAGGAATCAATATAAAAGAGTTTTGTTCTGACTTTAAATATTTTTTTTTTATATTTTCAATATTCATATTTGATATCTTTTTATCAATATTGTAAACATTAAAAAAATAACCTTTATTCTTATACATATCTATATCCTCTATTTTTAATGGCTTATTCTGAGTAAATAAGTCTGTTAAAAAAGCATTAAAGTTATTTTTATAAGTTTCAACATAATGGTCTTGATAAATTTTATATAAAAAAGTTATATTGGTCTCTATAAATTTATCATCATCGATTTTGAAATATAAATAATAATTAAAGTAAGGAGAAGGCAATCCATTTTCTATAGAAGAGAGTCTCTCTATAAATTCTTGATTTGCTTTATCATTTTTGCACGAATAAAATATTAATCCGAAAGAAAAAATTAATATCAGGTATTTTATTTTGTATCTCATAATTATATATTATTATTATTTTTTCTTCTTATCATCTTCTGGCACATTATAATTTGGTGGATTAGGATTAACAGGTATCCCTCCATATGTTGTTCTCGCAGGTAATCCTTCTATTTTTCGTGCTATATTTTCAGTTTTCACAGCCCTTTGTTCCGATGGGTTATCTGCATCACTAATATTGGTTGCATCGGATTGGTTATTAGTATCTTTATCATACTGATGTTGCATTTCGTGAGCCACTGTACTTAAATTAGAATTTGGAACACCTTCCATTTTCTTAAATCTATCTTTTTCTTCTTGGCTTGAAAGATTAAATATAGTTTGAGAACCGCCGTCTGAAGTTCCATGTACACCTGAACCTTGATTTGGAGTTTGCGGGTCAAAAATATAATGCTTATTCTCACTGTTTTCAAGATGATGTAACATTCCTTTTAGAACTTTGCTATCTGAATGCTCAATTTTTCTATAAGCTCTTGCCAGCCTAAATAAATTTTGACTTACTTTATCCTTTCCACCATCATATTTCTCTCCTTTTTTATCTCCATTTATATAATAGAAGTTCCCTTTGCTATATTTCAGGTGTACTTGTGTGTTCTCATTTATTACTTGTACAAATATTATTTCATTTCCATCTGGATCAATAAAAACTATAGGATTATTTGCGGCATAATTATAAGGAGATGTAAAACTATATTTTTCTGCCTTATTATCAATTACACCCCATCTTCCCAGATCCGGCATATAAAATCTAGCTCCATAATCATACATCCCACTTTCCTGAAGTTCCTTACCATTGTACTTGTAATTCTTATAACTAGCATTTCCAAAAAATGCATTTCCAGTTTTCAGATGGTTCATCCCAAATGGGTAATAATCATTAGCATCTGTGATTTCAAGAGCGCCTGCGCTGTTTCTTGCAAAACTTATCTTTGCATTTCCAAGATGATCCTTATACTGATAGATACAATAGTTCTTTAGATAAAGGAAGTAAACCACTATTTACATAGTGGTTTTTATTGTAGATGGACACAAATGGGCTTTTGTATTTCTCTTAAAAAAATAATTTAAGAAAAAGATCTGGCTTTTATAAACTCAACTACTTCTTGTTTTGAATTATAAATTATAAATTCAATTTTCTGATGTACTGCAGAAATATTCTCAACAAATTTTTTTGCTTTTTGAATATTTTCAAAAATAGAATATACATTCTGAGTTTCTATATTATTTTGGTAAATATTAAAATTTAAGTCTAAAATAATCCCTGTTTCTCCATTTGCCATTAAGACTGCAAACTCATGCTCTTTTAAAATTGGAAACTTCATATTTTTATCTTTCTAAATTAACTTTTTTTACATTAGCACCTTTAACAGGTCCTTTCACTAAAGTCTCAGATTCACTAACTATAGTTCCTGGAGACTGTACTAGATTAACAGATTTTAAATTTGGACTTTTAACCAGTTGACTATTAGGTATTTCAGCAGTTAAAACAACACCTTCTCCGCTTGTTCTGTATGCAAAATTTTCAGCTACAGATATATTTGAAGACCAAGAAGTATAAGGACTTTCCGTCGTAAGAGTATTATGTTCTAGCGGGGTAGCATTACCACCTCGGGGCTTTGCTATTCCCTGTAATGCATTCTCATATCCTGGACTTGTGCTATTCACACCTCTATAAAGCGTCGTAGATTCTACACTTGCAGACGTCGTCACTTTACTTATTAAATTTCCAGCACCTTTTAATCCTGCAGCAACAGTTAAATCAATTGCTTTTTGTGTTAAATCGCTTCCTGCTTCTTTTCCTGCTGCATGAACACCTTTTGTTGCAGCTGTATATCCAACACTGGCTGCAGATAACACTGGTGAAAAAGTTTTGGCTGTACTTTTTAGCATATTAGTTTGAGCTCCTATAGGATCTTTTGCCATTGCCACACTCATTGCTTTCATACTATTTATTGGATGTCTGACAAAATTAGCAGTTCCCTGAACTGTTGCTTTTGCCCCTTGATATAGTCCAGAGTAATATGCTTTTGTAAGACTCCACAAATTGCAACATCCTTGTGCTTCTCTACCATCAGGATCAACAAACATTATAGGATTGTCTAATGCATATGTATATGGAGAAAATCGTCTCGATTTTTCAGCAAGTTCATCTACAACACCCCATCTTCCAATATCCGGCATATAAAATCTCGCTCCATAATCATACATTCCACCTTCCTGAAGCTCCTTACCATTATATTTATAATTCTTATAACTTCCTGATCCATAAAATGCATTTCCAGTTTTTAGATGGTTCATTCCAAATGGGTAATAATCATTGGCATCTGTGATTTCAAGAGCGCCTGCGCTGTTTCTTGCAAAACTGATCCTTGCATTTCCTAAATGATCCTCATATTGGTAAATATACTGATCTTTTCCGTAATCATAAAATCCTTCTCCTGTAGGAAAAAACATAAGATGGGGAGTCTTTACAGTAGTTATTCCCAAAGGAGCTCCCTGTGCTGTAGCAATCCCGCTTTCTGCGCTGTAAGCCTGCTGCTCATAGGCATATTTTGCCTTTTCAGTGGTGATAAGAAATCCGTCAAGACCTCCGATACCACCTCCATTGTTATCAGATTCACTGTGATAGTATTGAAATCCATCCAGATAATCTGTAATTCCGGTTATTGTATAGCAGCTTGCAAAGCCACATTCAAATTTTGGCAGCTTTTTCTGAACTTTCGCTCCATCCGCTCTGTACAGATAATGATGCATCCCGTCAAAACCCATAGTCCCATATTCTATCTTATCAGGAAGGTTCAGATGGTTGTAAGTAATCTTGCTAATATTTTTATCAGGCATCTGCCCCATATTTCCATTAAGGTCATATAGAATGGTTCCTCCTCCTCCTTCGTATCCTGAAGGATTATTTTTATGATCTTTAATCACAGAAACCTGATTGGTCAGGTTATTTGATCCGTAAATATATTCCAGCTCATCAATAACTGTAGCAGTTGTAGTACTTCCTTCTATGGCCGCAGTACGGTAAAGGTTTCTTATATTCCCATTCAGGTCATAGGCTAAAGATTCCGTATGTTCTTTGCTGTAAGGGTTTACAGGATTTTGATAATACCCTGCGGTAAGTCTGTTCAAAGCATCATAGGCATAACCGTATCTCTTAGGTTCCGTGGGAGGATTGGCTCCTATAGATTCTATAGCTCTCCAGTCTACTTCTGCTATATTTCCGTTATATTTTGGCTTTACATTTTTCCCGGAGAATAATGCAGGATCAGGGTTCTCCAATCCTGTCATCTGATTGTATTTGATTTTGTAAGAAAACAGTTTTCCTCCCAAATCAGGAACTGACATCTGATCTTTATTAATATGGGTCAGCCAGCCTCTGATATTATAGCTATAATCAATACTTTGCAGATTATTTCCTACTTTTTTATTCGTAAGCTGGGAGATCTCGTTATAGCTGTTTTCGGCAAGAATCTGTTCCGGTTTATCATCTACCTGATGTTTATGAACCAGTAATCTGTTCTGATTATCATAGTCAAAACGTTCTGTGATCGTAATTCCAGACTCGGTTGCCAATCTCTTGTGAATAGTAACCGTTTTCTTGGGTAATCCTGCAAAATCAAGTTCAGACTGCGCTCTGGTATATCCTCCCAAATGATTTATAGAATGACTTCCAATGGCTCTTCCTTTGGTGTCATAATAGCTATAACTTTTTGTCCAGTTATCATCTTCAATATTTTTCACCAGACTCATCAGAGGAAGTCCTCTGGTACTTCTTCCATCTGCAGAGGATGTATCAGTCAAGACTGTCATATCCGTTGTATTAGCAGGAAGTGCGGGATTAAAGCTGTATCCCGGATACGTATCATAATAGTTGACCGATAATAGAGTCACCAAAGAAGAAGATTCCGGATAGGAGAAATCTGCATTTCCATAATACACATCCATTCCCTGGCTGGAAAGACCTACAGTAACAGTTCTGTTAACGTTATTGAATCCAAAAGTTTCCACTTTAGCCTGTTCCTGTGCCCATGTTCCTCCGGTACTGATTCCTGTATACGCTACTCTTCCTAGCTCGTCATATTTGGTGAACAGCCATTGTCCTTTTCCATTTAATACAGCATCCTGAGTAGCTACCAGCTTATCCTGTTTGTCATACACCATAAACTCCCATCCTTTACCGGGAAGCTTTTTTCCTACCAGTCTATTTCTTCCGTCATAACGGTATTGATAAGCTAATGCATCATGCTCCGGCATTCCCCAACTGGCTAATTGAGATAAAAGCGGCGGAATTACAAAAACCAACTGATCAAATTTATTATAAACGTAATATGTATCTGCGTTTTCTGTAGCACTGATCACTTTTCTGACCAATACAACCTGTCCTCTGCTGTTTTTAAACTCAATGGTTTTATTTTCATCTTCATCCGCTACCGTATTTTTATACAACTGAAAGTCTCCATACATACCATCATTACTGATTGTTGATGTCGTGATGCCATTGGCTAGTGTAGTAGGAGCTGCAAACTTTCTTACTTTATCTTCTGCAGCATTCACATCATAGGCAAATTTTACAGGTTTTGCATTCCATTCATTCCCCACTTGTTTCTGTTCCAGTACTCTGTCCAAAGGAGAGTTTTCCATTATTTTTTCTGAATAGATCTTTTCTGAACCATAAGGTGAATTCATTACATTACTAAAAGGATCAGAAACAAGATTTCCATTCAAAGTACTCCCCTGAGGAATGGGAAGATATTCTTTTATCTGTCGCCCGAATTGATCATATACAACAGGAACCACTACATCTTTTCCTAACGGTGATGCTTGTATGTTGACTATTTGTTTGGGCCTTCCCAATCCGTCCAGGTACTGAACCGTTTCTGAGGATTTTGTTACTGAAGTTCCGTTATAATCAAGGTATGTTTTGGTCTGAACATAATTTTCTGTATTCTGAATCGTGGAAAGCTGGGACTTGACAGTTCCCGTTATAAGGATTCCTATAGGGATTATTAATTTTTTCATCGGTTTAGTGTTTATAATTATATTTCATTTCCTTCACCTTTTGCTGCTCCATATTTTTTACCTGCTGAGGTCTGTTGGCAGCATCGTAAATATAATTTTCTCTTATTCCTGATGGAGGTGTTATACTCGTTACTCCAATTAAAGGGTCGTGGGTGTAGGTGGTAATCTGAGGTCTTCTTCTCGGAAGCGCCTCAATGGCTTTCCTGAAAGTCACCAAATCACTAATTAAAGTAGATTCATTAGCCGGATTAACTGCATCAGCATTGGAAGAATTAACGACAGCTGTAATAACGGCATCCGGAATTTCACTTAAGGTAATCCCTACAATTTTAGCAATAGGAAGGGTTTTATTATAGCCCCAGATAATAACCGTTGAAACTCCGTCTCTTGCAGTATACTGTTGTACATTTCCCATTTCATCGTATTTATCGTAAGCCACTTCTTTAGAAACAGTATTTGATAAATCAGTAGAATTGATCTGATAAGGCAATGCCAGCCCTGAAGTTTTTGTATCTGCATCAGCCTGACTTACCGGATATAGAGATTCCACTTTAGAAATTGTTTCTCCATTCTTTTGGATTTCTGTTTGTAGTGGTACACTTACCATATTTTTATTCATAAGAAACAGATTCCCTATCTCAAATGGATATTTATAAGAGGTCTCGTCTATCGTATTGTCTGATGAAGTCGATTTACTCTTTGCAATATAATCTCCGGAATTGTACGTATAATCTTCAATCGTGGTCAGTTTTTTATTATTAGGAAAATACTGGGTTTTCTTAGACTGTATCAGATTGGTTTTACCCACAATTTCCTTAGAAAAATAGTACTGAACAAAAGACATTGGATTGACACCGAATCCTATTGAAGAAGTATATTCACATAAGAAAGAGTACATACTACTGCACTTATTCATGGTAAACTTGTATGACTCATAATTATCAATATGAAAAGTATTGAACCTGTTGAAAATAAAATTATTTTTAATCAGAAAATTAATACCTGTGATCTCAGTGGTGGAATGATCATCATAGGTATTTTCTTCTTGTAAAAGCATATTGTTATTGGAATCATACACTTTTTTATTCAGAAGATTGCCTCTGCGATAGTCCGTATTTTGAGTATAGGCCGCAGGAGGAGACATTGAAAAATGGGAAAACAGAGGATTGGGTGAGTCAATAGGACTTGAAAATTTATGGACTGTTTTTCCTTTAAAAACAGATGAATCATAATTGGCTATGTAATCAATATCCTTAACGGTAATAAATTGATAGCCCACATCCGCACCCTTTGTTTTCTCTGATGAAAGAACGTTTTTTGTGGATGTCGTGTTGTAGGTCATATCTAAACCATGCTGTTTCATGACTGTGGAAGTAGGAGAAATGCATAAATACATATTATTATATGCTTCTTCATATTGGAATACAGGAATCGGGAAAACCAGTGCTCCACTGCTCTTGGAAGGATCTGTAATATCATTATACTCATAGAGTTTCTTCTTTTGCAGCCCTTTTTCATTATAAAATTCAATATCTCTGATTCTGACTCCTCCTCCGGACAGATAATGAAGTGAATTATTTGCCTTTCGGTAATACCCGGAAAACCTTGCTGTAAAATTGGTTGGAATTGGATTATGTGGCATATTCCCGGATACAGTACTCAATGTCACATAGTATTTCCCTGCAGGGAAACTTCTTTTTTGCCACGGATTATAATTAGGATCTATGTCAATAAGCGGACCTAATGCCTGAACCATTGCATTTTCCATCTGCCCTGTAGTTTCATTGAGTTTGTAAAAATTCAATGCCCACGGTTCGCTCATATAATTACCGGCTTCAGAATTGAATAAGATTTCCTGCGGTTCAGTAATTGTAAAAAAATACGCAGGACTCTGTCCAAAATTATTGATCGTTACATACGAAGACATGGTATCCCAGTTCCCAAGATTGGATGAAAAATCGGTTATTGGTTCAATCGGATTAGCCGTTGGGTCCTGGCTTTGTGTAATAGAACTCGGTTTATAGTTGAACCTGTTCAATTCATAATTATAACGGATTTCACCTCCGGTTGGAAGTTTCATTTTGGTAAGGACATCTTTTTCTATACATCCAGGAGAAGGTTCAAACATTGTGTTAGGAGCAAGCAAATCTAAAATTGGAGTTTGCTGTACACATCGGTAATGTCCCCACAAGTCACCTCTTACATCTTCTGGTGCATATTGTAGTTGTTTAGAATTCCCTCCATATGTGAAAGTGTAAGCATGGTCTTCCTGTACATCTTTATCAAGAATGGATACTTTTTTCAGCATCATTTTTGAATCGTATGCATAGTCAAAATTATACTGCTTGGTAAGCCTGCTGCCAAAGAAATCTTTTATCGTGATTGTACTGAGTTTCTTGTTATTATTCGGCATTGTGAGATTGCTGTCCATCCTGTTTCCTGTATATTCAAAATAGATTTTGGCTCTGTCTTTTACCTCAATATTATCCAAAAACCGGCTATAGGTATGGTTTAAACTCGTTGAAGTTTCATAATCAGCAGGAAAAGTATTGACAATATCATCATAACAATCTGCATATTGAAGACTTCCATCAAATGGATGAAGCGGACCTCTTCTTTTAGCAATAAAAGTGGATACAGATTGCTCAATACCATTCGAATAATTGAACTTTACTAATAACTTATTATCTTCATACACTTCGCTAAGGTGAAATCCGGTATTCAAATCCTGATATTCAAGATTATCATTGGTATTAACATTGGATGTATTGGTCGTATTGATCAGATAGGAACGTGAAGATTTCTCAACAACATTAAATACATACTTTAGTCCTTTATCATCAGTAATTTCAAACTTTAAGGGTGCATTTTTACTGTCAAAAGTAAAATCTATTTTAAAATTATTTTTATCCAGTTTTACTAACTTCAGAAATCCCGTTGTCTCATCTCTTTTAATAAAAAACCGTCCGGTATATCCCATAAAGTTATACTGGTATAGATCATAGCTATTATCAAAACGGTTGAACAGAACGGATTCAAAAATTTGTCTAAAAGCCTTCTGATCATTCAAGCCGCTTCCACTCCCATTCTGAAGATAGTTTTTTACAATATTATAATTGTTTGTAAAAGTCTCCAGGTTATTAAAATATATCCCATATTTCCCGGTAACCTGATCTGATTCATCTGGCAGATCCCTGATGGTACGGGAAATCATTCCCCCTGCGAAAAGGCTCCATCCTAAACCATATTCTGAGGCTACGTCATCCACTTTTGCACTTAAAGGATGATAATTAAGTGATATATTAAGGTTTAATTTGGAACTGTTTGTGGAGAAATTTTCAATAGGAATATTAACATCCGGAATCCCTGTGTAAAGGCTCACAGGAACTTCCTCAAATTTCATTAAAGAGCTTACACCAGGACTTTGAGGTAAGCTTCGGTTGAGTTCTTCTACATAGTTTTTCCCTTGTCCTTTTGCAAAAAACAAAACTCCACATATAGGAAAAAGGTAAATTAATTTAGTTACTACTCTTTTCATTTGTGCTTATTTCTTGATTAATTTGGCATTCGCCGTTTTATTGTTATCAGTTTTTATCGTGATCAAGTAAGCTCCTTGTACCAAAGCCTGAGTATTAATCTTAGTCACTCTGTTCTTGGTTTTTATACTTTGAAGCTGTCTTCCGCTCATATCATATAAGAGAATATCAGCATCTTTAAAATCAAAACCGATTTCTACGTAAGCATAATCTGAAACTGGGTTGGGATAGATTTTGATATCATATTTTTCGATCAACTGGTCAACCTGCTTGTCTCCCAATTTCACAATCTTCCAGTTTTCTTTTCCTAATTCTTCTGCACTGGTTCCGGCTAAAACAATTGAACCATCTCTGTTCAATTTTAAATCGGAAAGTCTTTCCTCTTTCTTTCTGGATTCTCCGGTGATATGCTTTCTCCACTGTTCATTGCCATTCTGATCTAAGTACAGCATCCAGAAGGTTTCGTCATCTGTTTGTATTCTTCCTTCTGCCTGAGTATAGCCTCCTAATAAGATTCCTTTGGAAGATTTATCATCTGCAGAATGAAGGACACTCATACTCATTAAAATATCACGGTTCTTGAAATTGTAGGATTTCTGCCATTGTTCTTCCCCTCTTTCATTTAAGGAAATGAGCCAAAGGTCTGTTCCTTCTTCAATGCCTACGGTTTTGTTCCCTGATCTTTCTGATCTGGATTCGCCACCAATGATGAAACCATTTGAAGTTAAAGCCAGAGTTCTGATATGATCATCTCCTTTTCCTCCAAAGTTCTTTTCCCATTCTACTTTTCCGTTCTTGTCTAATTTGACAATCCAGTAGTCGCCTTCACCAAAGTTGTCGCTTTGTTTTGAGGTTGCAGATAGCAGGTTGCGGGTTGCAGGTTTTTCAGACGGAGTATTACTATTGATCGTTGATTGCTGATGCGTTGTTTTAACGGATCCGCTTCTTGAATACATTCCCAGTAAGGCGCCACCATCCTTCGTTGGAATCATTTTCTCTACTTCGTCTAAGCCTTTTCCACCTAAAATTAATTGCGATAATTCTTTTCCATCTTTATCAATTCTGGTAATTAAGATATCTTTGGAACCGTAACCTTTTGAGGAATTCTGTACATTTCCGGCCACAAAGAACCCTAAATCAGTCGTTTGAATCACGGCTCTTGCTTCTTCATCGGAAGAACTTCCCAAGGTTTTCTGCCATAGTTCATCTCCAAATTCGTTGATTCTAATCAGCCAGATATCTGAGCCTCCTTTTGAATCCTCTTTTTTATCCAGTCCTTTTCCTGAATAGGTGGTTCCGGCTAAAAGAAATCCGCCATCCTGTGTGGTAACTGTGGCTGATAAATAATCATGATTGGATCCAGAGAAATATTTTTCCCAGACTTCATTTCCTTGCTGGTTGAGTTTGACCAAATGGAAATCGTAGCCATTATTCTGTTTTTGGCTCTTGGCCTGAATACTGCTTCCCGTTATCAAATACTGCTGATCGATGGTTGTGGTGACCTGGCTTAGAAAATCCTGAGTAGAGGATTTGATGTCTTTCTGCCATACCACTTCCTGAGCAGAGATGCCCAAAGCCGTGCATAAAGTGAATGCACTGATATAGAATTTCTTCATTCCCGTGTTGTTGTTTTCTGAGTTAGTAATTAGTTTATTGAAACTTCGCGAATTTAACGGTTTTTAAGACACAAAAATCAACTTTTTTAGGTTTAACATAAATCTTACTATTTATTATTAAATTATTATCATACAAATCTCAATTCGTCTTATTCTGATGTAAAATTATCTATGTGCAGCGACAGAACTTGTCGTATAAAAAAATCTCACCAGAACTTCAGTCTCTATTATGAAATTATATTACAAAAAAGCAACATTACCATCAACTTTTAAACAATAATAAACAATCTCTATATTATCTTCAATCATTTCATTGTCAGCTATTGACATGTTTTATTTTTATTAATAAGTTTACTTTATAATGAGAAAAAACGATTACCAGAAACTGGCATTTATGGTCACATTACTGACTATTTTATTCGCCTATCAGAAATATACCAGCAAGGAAAAAGAACCCTTTCCTGAAGTTACATTCATATCTGATTCTTCCCTGTCTTCCCATCTATCAGATTTCGATCCCAACTTATTGGACAAAGAGCAATGGCATAAGCTTGGATTTTCAGAAAAGCAAGTCGCTACTATTCTTAAGTATAAAAGTATCGTAGGTGGAAAATTCACTTCAAAAGAACAGCTGAAAAAATGTTATGCAATTTCTGAGGAAAAATTTAGTGAATTGGAAACTTTTATATTACTTCCTGAAGCTGCAGAGAAAGGAAATTCAAAGAAATTTAATACTGCAGAAAAAAAAGAAATTACTATTACGGGAAAATTCAATCCTGATCAGTTTTCTGCCAGCGACTGGCTTAAAATGGGCTTCAGTGAAAGACAGGTAGAAGCCATTTTAAAATATAAAAATTATCTGGGGGGGAGTTTTATCAGCAAAGAAAAGTTTAAAGAATGTTTTATCATTTCACCGGAAAATTACGGTAAACTAGAACCCTATATTTTATTACCGGCAAAAACTCCCGAAAACTTCAGGAATTTCTCAAAGAATAATTCGGTTAAAACCAAAATTCAATACCATTCTTTTGATCCTAATCAGCTGGATTTAGAAGGTTGGAAAACACTTGGATTTTCAGAAAAACAAGCCTCTACCATCATCAATTACCGTGACAGGAATTTGCGGGGTAGCTTTAAAAATATGGAAGATCTGCAGAAATGTTTTGTGATTTCTCCAGAGAAATTTCAGGAGCTGAAACCTTATATCAAACTTCAGGAAACACAGCAGGAAAAAACAGATTTTTCTAAAACCGATCTGAATATGATTAGTTTCAGACAACTTATAGAATTTGGCTTAGATGAAAGAAGTGCCGGTTCCATCATTGGATTCCGGAAGAAACTGGGAGGTTTTGTCAATAAGCAACAGATTTTAAGCACCTATAATATTGACCAGGATCTTGTTCAAAAATTGATCTCAATAGCACCACCATTGAATACTTCAGATGTTCCAAGATATTCATTAGTAGAAGCTCCTGAGGAATGGCTTAAAAATCATCCTTATTTCAAATACTCTGCAGATAAAATCATATTTTACCGGATCAGTAATCCTGATGATAAAAAAATATGGAAACTGTTAAAATTGAAACCTGAGTATGAGGAGAGAATGAGATTATATGTAAAATAATATAATCCCTTACAAAAACTGAATTTTGAACATTCACCCTACTCTGCTTAGGATTTTAAAGAAACAATCTATCCCTGATAAAAACTATTCCAAAATATTATATTGGAATAGGTATCATCTGAAGCAGGATTCTAAATTTTAGTGGTGCATATAATTGCTTGGACCGTTGGTTCCTTCAATGGATTCCGGTAAGATTCCATATCGATCCCGTAAATTCACTGTACCTAATGTTTTTCCTGTATTGATATCAATTACACTGATGGTTCCTGAGTTGATATTAGGAATATCCAATAAATTATTTTGTACTGCTACGACATCTTTTCCTGATTTGGTTTTAAAGAAGGCCATATGATGTGCTCCTTTATCTGCGTTAAAAGTCTTCAAAAGTTTGAGTTGGGGAAGATTGCTTAAATCAAAGACAAGCACTTTTCCGGGATCTGCAAAACTCACATATAGTTTATTTGAATCGTCAATATACATTTCGAGTGCCCACCCCAATCCTTGTGTGCTTCCTTCGAAAATCTTACTGAAAGCATCATATTTTTTGGTTGTTGTATTGTATGGGGCAATCCAGATATCCCCTCCAAGCATTGTGGTAGCAAGCGCATATTGTGGAAATTTTCCACGCAATAATAAAACTTCAACAGGGCTGGACATATCTGTAGGAGAATCTGCTACCTGATAAGTCTCTTTGAGTTCATAAGTATTGAGATCTAATAAAGTACAAGTATTACCTACGCCGGTAGTAAGATCCGGATGAATGGTAGAGGTTACCATCATTAATCCTTTTTCCTCATTAATTGAAATACCGTGTGGATACATTATAAATTGACTGGGATTAGCTTGAATTGGTGCTTTAATAGTTTTAATAAGCTGATTATTATTAGCATTAAAAACACCTATGCTGCCATCTTTTGAACCTCCTGCCCCACCCATAAAGGTCATAAAATATCTTCCGTCATTGGTAAAAAACAAATTCTCTCCCACCGTATTCTCACCGGTATCAATAGGGATTGCATTTATTAGTTTTGGCTGTCCATCTTCGTCTTCTTCCGTCTTTATCTCGTAAAGATAACTGCCTCCCAAAGCAGTTGTAAACATTTTTTTAGCATTCTGATTATAATAAATATGATGTGGCAATACGCCAATACCCAGTTCAAGCCTGCTGCTGATATATCCAAAATTTGGGGCTTCAGGATCGAGTTCAATAACGGCAATTCCGTCTGGTAATCCTTTCAGACTTCTGTAATCAATGTAAAACGAAGAATCATGTGGATGATCCGAATTATGATTATCATCATGACAACTGGTGAATATCACCAAAGCAACAAATAAAATAGCGGTATGGAATTTTAATTTCATGATTTTCAGGTTATAGTTATTATTACTATAAATATAATATATTTTAAGTATGAAATAAAATATATTACACTAAAGTGTGAAAAATTAACAAATAACTATAAATTCATTTTCAGTTGTTTATACTGAAGTTTATGAATAGAAAACCATTAAAATATCTGTTATGCGTTAGTCTATTGTTTTGCTGGAATCAGAAAGCAAAGTGTTCAATGTATTCATTTCATCTTCTGTCATATCTCTCCATTTTCCGATTGGGAGATCAAGTTTGATGTTCATGATACGGATTCGTTTCAGTTTTTTTACTTCATATCCAAGGTATTCACACATTCTTCGGATCTGTCTGTTGAGTCCCTGGGTAAGAACAATTCTGAAGTTCATATCATCAATCTTCTCTACTTCACATTTTTTGGTCACCGTATCCAGGATAGGAACTCCATTCCTCATCTTTTCAATGAATCTTGGATTGATTGGCTTATCTACACGAACAATATACTCTTTCTCGTGATTATTACGGGCTCTTAAAATTTTATTAACGATATCCCCATCATTGGTCAAAAGAATAAGTCCTTCACTTGGCTTATCCAGTCTTCCGATAGGAAAAATTCTTTTCGGATGATTGATATAGTCTACGATATTATTTTTCTCGCGTTTTGTATCTGTGGTACAAACGATTCCTACAGGCTTATTAAAAACTATATATATAGGCTTTTCCTGAGATTCTCTGATAGGTTTCCCGTCTACTTCTACAAGATCTTCGTCAGATACTTTTGTTCCCAACTCAGGAATTTCACCATTTATTTTAATTCTACCTTCTTCCAAAAGTTTATCTGCCGCTCTTCTTGAACAGTATCCTACTTCTGATAAATATTTATTGATACGCGTTTTTTCCATTAGTCTTTTCCGTAGCCGGTATAATTTTTATTGCTGAAAACGGTAATTCCATAGCTTAATCCTATAAAAAAACCATCAGCTCCATCTTTTAGCTTGTGTGATTCAAAAACAATTCCTCCTTCCTGGCTTAACCTTTTTGAATAAGAAACCTGCATTCCAAGTCTTCCACCCCAAAATTCTGTATCTGAAATAGCAGAATGATTAAGTTGTTTTCCGTAATTGATATCTATATAAAAAGGCCGTTCCCCGGGAGAAAAAATAATCTTCGGCTGAATAACCCAATAAATCAAATGATAATTATCCTGTATAAAGCTATATTTGAATCCTGTTCCCAGTGCAAAGTTAGGAAGAAAATTATAACCTCCTATAGCTGTGATACCATAAGTCAGATTTCCTAATGATGATCTGTTCTCAATATACTGCGAATTGTTAGTCTGATTCTTCTTGTTAATATTAAAACCCACATTAAGGGAAGGGTTTAAATAAAAGTCCATTTTTGATTTTCCTGTATCTACCTCTTGAGAAAATGTCTTAAAGAAAATACATACAAATAAAAAAAAGGATAATTTTATTTTCATAGACCTTCGAATCTGTAGTCGTTATTTAAAAACTGGTCTGTAGCATCTTCAATAGCATACTCTCCGATTTTTGTACGTCTTAGCTGTGTCAGGTAAGCACCTACTCCCAATTCCTGTCCGATATCATGTGCCAGACTTCTGATATACGTTCCTTTTGAACAGCCAACTAAGAAGCTTATCAAAGGAAAATCTATTTTAACATCCTGAATATAATGAATAGTTGTTTTTCTGGACTTCATCTCAACTTCTTCACCAGCTCTTGCCAGATTGTAAGCTCTTTCACCATCAATCTTAATGGCTGAATAAATGGGTGGTTTCTGTTCGATTTCTCCAACAAATTTCTCCAAGACTTCTTTTACCTGTTCTTCAGAAATATGAGCGATTTCCTGATGAAGAATCTCAGGCTTTTCAGTATCATAAGATTCGGTTTGTACGCCAATCTTGATCTCTGTCCAGTATTCTTTGGGAGCATCCTGAATTTCAGGAATTTTCTTCGTGAATTTTCCACAGCAGACAATGAGAAGCCCCGTTGCTCTGGGATCTAAAGTCCCGGCATGTCCTATTTTGAATTTTTTAGGAAGGTCAAACTCCCTCTTAAGCTTATATTTCATTTTATTGACAGCCTGGAAGGAAGTCCAGTCCAAAGGCTTGTCCAATAAAAAAACGTATCCTGATTTCAGTTCTTCAGCAGTCATGAATGGGTATAATGATGAGTAATTTCTTATTTAAAGAAATAAAAATAAATCAACAGAGCAATTCCAACAAAAATACGGTACCAGCCCCAAGGTTTAAATCCATATTTATTAAGTACTCCAATAAATGCCTTAATAGCGATAAGTGCTACGATAAATGCTACAACATTTCCAATCACGAAGATCATGATGTGATCCTGTGAAGCCATAATCATTTCATATCCCTTCTGCGGATTGGGTGTTTCCTTTCCCCAGGTTTTAACAAAAACTGAATATACAGTTACTGCCAGCATCGTAGGTACAGCAAGGAAGAAAGAGAATTCTGCAGCTGCTTTTCTGGTAAGCCCCTGTGTCATCCCTCCAATGATAGAGGCAGCACTACGGCTCGTTCCCGGCATCATCGCAAGACATTGCCAGAAACCAATGGTAACAGCTTTTCTTATGGTAATTCCTTTTTCGTCATCAATTTTAGGATTTTTAAACCAATCGTCTGCAAATAGCAAGACAACACCTCCTAAAACCAATACTGAAGAAATAGCAATCTGATTCCCAAGAATCGCTTCAATTTTATCATCGAATAAATATCCTAATACCAATGCCGGAACTACAGCAAAAGCTAGTTTAAAATAGAACTGAATATTATTTAAGTCAAAAAACTTCTTCCAGTATGCTACTACCACAGATAAAATGGCTCCAAACTGAATAGATACCTGAAACATTTTTAAAAATTCTGTTTCTTCCAGCCCCATAAGGTTAGCCGTAAATCCCATGTGTGCGGTAGAAGATATCGGAAGATATTCTGTAAGCCCCTCTACAATGGCAATAATAATTGCTTTGATTAAATCCATATTCCTTTAAAAAATTAAAAGATTAAAAGATTTAAGAATTAAAAGACTGGCTGTTGCCGAAATAAATATTAATCATTTGATAGATGAAATTGTATCACTGCGTACACATTTTCAGATTAATATTTAACTGAATCTTTTAATTCTTAAATTTTTTAATCTTAAATAAAATTATTTTATTTATTTTCTTTTTAAGATAGCATACACTTCTATTACAAATCCAATAACAACAAATAGAGGTGCTATTCTGATTCTTCTGATAGAAAAGATACCGTCATTCCATGAGTTTGGGTCAAATTTCCCATCTACCGTATTGGCATCCGGTCCCATCATCAGTAGAAATCCTACTACAATGAATGCCAGTCCTATCAGCATCCATTTGAAATTCTGCTGCCCAAAATAGAAAGTGCTTTCCTGTGGGACTTCTGCTTCATGTCCAAAGTCTGAAGCGGAAAATTTATTTGTTTTTTTGCTCATTTTTAAGAGTAGTATAAATCGTCAACGTTTGATTTTAAGAATCTCCATGTAGCGAAAATCGTACTTAAGACAGAAATAAAAACTCCTACTCCAAGTACTAAGATTACTAACCAGAAGTACTGGTTGTTATCCTGTACGAAAGCAGAACCAATCTGGCTTGTGAAATAATACCAAACACCTCCTAAGGCAAGAAGACCGATTAAAGAACCAATAGCTCCTAAAATAACGGCTTCTATAATGAAAGGTTTAAGGATAAATCTTCTTTTCGCTCCTACCAGCTGCATTGTTTTAATAATAAATCTCTTCGAGAATATTTTCAGACGGATAGAGTTGTTGATCAATACAACCGCCAATATCAGGAACAGAACTGAAAACCCTAAGATCCATTTTAAAATTCTGCTCAGGTTATTGTAAACATCCACCATTAAAGTGCTGTCATTTTTCACATCAATAATCCCTGGAACAGATTTGATTTCTTTAATTGCTTCATCAATTTTTGCAGGATCTACAAATTCAGGTTTTAAAGCAACTTCAATGGAAGAAGGGAAAATATTTTCTTCAAACAGTGCATCACTGTCAATCCCCATCGTTTTCTTGGCTTCTTTTGCAGCCATGCTTCTTGAGATATAGGTCGCTTTTTTTACAGGAGCTAACGTCTGTACCTTTTTAAAAGTTTCTTCCTCTAGTTTTGCAATTTTCACAGAATCTTTAGCATCATAATTTTCATCAAAGTAGGCGTTCACCACCAATTGTTCTTTGATATAGTCAGAATATTTCTGGGCATTAATTAAAATAAGCCCCATTAACCCTAACAAAAATAACACTAAGGCAATACTTATCACAACTGTAATATTGCTGGACCGAAGCCTTTTCTTATTAAATTCATCTACAGATTTAGCCATTAATATTAAAATTTTTGGCTAAAATAGAAAAAATCTTCCGAAATTTGGGACGAAAAAAAGAAAATCACTGTTAATAAAATCATAAAAAACGTTGAGTGTAAAAGCAAAAAAGCATCTTGGTCAGCACTTCCTGACAGATGAAAATATCGCAAGAAAAATCGTAGAAGGTCTTAGTTTTGAGAACTATAATAACATCATGGAAGTAGGTCCCGGAATGGGGGTTCTTACCAAATATCTTCTTGAAAAAGATCAGAACATCTATCTTGCAGAAATCGATACAGAATCTATCGAATACCTGAAAAACAATTATACAAAGGTTACTGAAGAAACTTTTGTAGGAGATTTTCTGAAGCAGGATTTCAGTTTTATCAAAGATGACCAAATTGCCATCATTGGAAATTTCCCCTATAATATTTCTTCACAGATTTTGTTTAAAATCGTAGATCATTACGAGCTGATCCCTGAAATGGTAGGAATGTTTCAGAAAGAAGTAGCTCAAAGAACGGCTGCCGTACCAAGAACTAAAGATTACGGTATTCTTTCTATTCTGATACAGGCCTATTATGATGTAACCTACATGTTTACAGTACATGAGAATGTCTTCAATCCGCCGCCCAAGGTAAAATCCGGGGTAATCCGTCTTACAAGAAATCCAAAAGATGGTCTTGCAGGCAATGAAGTTCTATTTAAGCAGATTGTAAAAGCAGGTTTCAACCAAAGAAGAAAAAAGCTTTCCAACGCTTTAAAAATATTAAATATTCCTGAGCCATTAAAAGGACATGAATTTTTAGATAAAAGAGCTGAAGAACTTAGCGTAGCAGACTTTATATACTTCGCCAATCTCTGGAAAGACAATAAATAAGACCTAAAAAAGCTCCTGATCAGGAGCTTTTTTATTGGATTAAAGATCTTATTCTTTAAAAAAGCAGAAAGCCTTTCAAAATAAATCTGAAAGGCTTTCTTTTATATTACATTATCAATTTTAATTTCTGTTTTTCAGCATAATCCATCCTGACCAGTTCATCTGAGCTTTTGATTTTGGATACTCAAAATTAAACTTATACCAGTATGTTGCTGTTGGAAGTCTCTTCCCTCCTACGGTTCCGTCCCAGATAGGAGCTTCTTTTGAGAATCTGAACATTTCCACTCCGTATCTGTCATATACAGATCCTGTAAAGTTTTTGAAATCCCCAAGAGCTTTTAGATCCAATACATCATTGATTCCGTCTTCATTCGGAGTAATAATATTATTGATCTGCAGTGTAAAGAACTCAAGAGATCCTACGCAATGTGTCCCTACTCTTCTTACTAAAACCGTGTAGTTGGTATTATCCAAAAGATTGGTAAACACATTTGAAGCCTGCCAGCTGATTCCGTTATCAAGAGAATATTCCAATGTGCTTGGTAAATTGTTCATCGGAGGGTTCTCAGCAGTTATCGTTACTGTTTTTTTGATACTTTCATAGTTTAAAGCCGTAACAAAAGGAGTAGCAGCTCCCATTACTTTAGCTTCGAAGATTTTCTTACAGATCCCATTATCAATTTCCACGGTATAGATTCCCCATTGGTCTACAACAATTTTCTGAGTGGTAGCTCCTGTACTCCAAAGATATTTATAACCTGTGCCTGCTCCTGCATCTAAAGTTACTTTATCACCGATACACATTTCAACATCTTTCAATGGTGAAGTGATTTCCGGAACAACTTCGATTCTAATGGTTGCCGGATTCAGAGATTTACAACCTTTTGGTCCAAGTGCGTATACTGTAAACGTTGTAGTCTGGTACAAAGTAACAGTCTGCATATTGCCTGTTCCCATAAAGTTGCTCCAAAGATAGGTATCTCCTCCTTCAGCAGTAAGGGTTACAGATTCTCCCGGACAGATTTGCATTCTGGAAGCTTTTACTTTAGCTGTTGGTGTTGTTTCTTTCTGTAATTTCAGTTCAACCATTTTGCTACAGAAACCACCATTGGAAACCACAACATAAAGGATTTGTCCATCGTTCCCATTATAGTTTAATGGAGTCTGAATATAATTGTTATTCTGTGCAACCGCGTCAGCCTGGTTTACATAGAATTTGAAGATAGCTCCTGGAGTCGGGCTTATCGCCGGCATAATGGTACTTAAATCAAAAGTAGTAATATCCGGTGTTGTACAAAGCAGCAATGTTGCATCCTGAGCCTGTGGAGTTGTTCCTCCGTGAATCTGGATGGTTGCTTTACCCGGACATGGATTCCCAGGAACACTTACTTCAATAGTATATGTACCCGGTTGTACAGCCGTAATAGTATTAGTAGTGGCATTAGGTACCGGAGCACCATTAAAATACCATTGATATACAAGGTTAGGATCATTTACTGAAGCAGTAATTACCTGAGGTACATTGTCACAAACATTGATATCTGAAGGTAATTTTGTCCCTGAAGGGTCTAAAAGATCTACTCCAATATTGAAAGATCCACCTTCCAGGAATACAGCAGAGTCATAACTATGGTCACTATAATCGGCAATTACCATTTTAAAGTGGTATTGCTGCCCGGCTACTACTGTTGCTGTAGCTGTCAATGGAATTGTTCTTCCATTAAAGTTCGTTTCAACATTACCTGTGTTATAACCGGCAAAATACTGTTCATTTACCGCACCACAACTCCCGCCTATTGCCGGGTGGATATTGGTAATACTTACTGGTCCTGCTCCTCCCGGAAGTACAGCCATATTCACATAAGGTCCCCCTGAAGTAGGTCTAAGCAAGATTGCAAAAGCATCTGCAAACGTACAAGGGAATGAACCTGTATATTCTTCGGATGCAATCAGATAATTAAATTTAATCTGACTTGTAGTAGGAACGAAATCAAATTCCAAAAGGACAGCATCATTCAATCTACTTTCCACCACCCCAATAACTTGTGCAAGATCAGCATCTGATCCTCCACCGTTGACATCACTAAGCCCGCCTTCGAAGGTATTACCTGCTCTTCTCGCATATCCTGTAGAAAGGATAAGCCCATCTTTAAAAGGAAAGTTGGTTGCTGCTTTATGAAAATATCCCCAGGCTCTGTCTGCATTACTTGCGGCATGATTAGGAGTAATCTTCACATTACTTACATTGGGTGTCAGACAGGTATTGGTCCCGGATGAGATCAATACATCTTTTACCATTTTCTCTATAGTGAAACTAGACTCAGGATATGACGGGGCATTCACATCAATAAAAGCACCTGCTCTTCTTGATAGGGCTGTACTCGTTTCTTTTGCCTGCTTCCTTGGCGGCTGGTTTTGTGAAAATAAAAAAGTCGAAATGACTAAAAAAAATAAACAAAGCGGTAGATGTCTTCTCATAATATTTTTGTTTCAACAAATTTAATTTTTTTTTAAATATCTCATATACATATTTGTGTTTTTTACGATAAAAAAACAAAATAAGAACCTTTTAGAGTAAATTTCTGTTAATCAATCCCTATTCGTTCAACCGGCACATAATGTGGTAGCATGCTATTACAAATTGTTTTAACATATTTATCCCCTATTTTAAATAATTCACAAAACACGATAACAGATATTCTTAAAAACAACAAAATCTTCCGTTTCTGAAAGATTTTGTTGTTAATTTTATATTTAAAAAAATATCTAATTTCTATTCTTTAGAAGAATCCAGCCTGAACGCTGTTCCATTTTCTTACTGGCCGGGTTTTCCCATTGTACCCTATACCAATAAGTACCTGTAGGAAGATTAAGACCTTTTAAAGATCCCTTCCATATAGCATCACCTTTTCCAGCTTTGAATACTTCCGCTCCATACCTGTCGAAGATAGAAGCTGCGAAATCTTTATATCCGCTGATTCCTGTAAAATCTATGGTATCATTAATACCATCCATATTAGGGGTAATAGCATTACTGATAACGAATGTGAAATAATCCAGTGAAGTACCACATTTAGCGCCTTTCACTCTTACCATCAGAGAATACGTTGTATTATTCAAAATACCTGTAAATATATTTGATGGTTGCCATGTTAATCCTCCGTCTATCGAATATTCTAAAGTTCCTCCAGTAGGATTGCTTGCCGTAAGAGTAAGGATATGATTGTCATACACCACATTTGTAAACTGTGGCAGATCAGGATTGATCAGCTGGGCAGAGAAAGTTTTGGAACAAACTCCATTGCTGATTATCACGGAATAAGTTCCCGCAATACTAGTCGTTATTGTCTGAGTGGTTGCTCCTGTACTCCATACGTAAGTATAATTGGGTCCTGAACCGGCATCAAGAGTTCCTTTATCTCCAGCGCAGACAAATACATCTTTCAATGTAGAAACGATTGCCGGAACTACTTCAATGGTAACTTTAGCCGGGTTCACAGAACTACATCCGTTTCCTCCCAGTGCATATACTGAATATTCTGTTGTTATTGTAGGCGTCACTACCTGAGTATTTCCATTTCCGGTAAGTCCGATCCAGTTATAAGTAATCCCTCCGGTGGCTGTCAATGTTACAGATTCTCCTTCACAAATTTTTAATTTGGAAGCTGTAAGACCTGCTATAGGCGGACCTACCTGAACAGTTACCGTTGCCGGTGTTGCAGATATACATCCATTAGCTCCAACAGCAAATACGGTATATACTGTAGTGGTAGTAGGTGAAACCACCTGAGTGCTTCCATTTCCTGTAAGACCATTACCCCAGTTGTAGGTTACACCTCCTGAAGCAGTCAATGTTACAGATTCTCCCACACAAATACGCGGTTGTGATGAAACAACTGCAGCCACAGGCTTTACTTTATCTTCCTGTACCGTTACTGTTGAAGTAAAGGTACAGCTTAAATTTCCTGGCTGTGATACATTCGTAACTGTTAAAGTATAGGTACCACCCGCGCTTACAACAGGAGTAAGTGTATTACCTCCTGATACAATAGTTCCTCCGGCTGTTGTCCATGCAATGGTAGATCCCGCAGGTACTACAGATGTCGAAGCATTAATTGTAATCTGAGGGGTTGTACACGTAATTGTTTGTGGTGCAGCAATCGTAAGGGTAGTTTGAGGCGTGCTCAATAATTGAAGAGACACCACATAGCTACAACCTCCATTACTTACTAATACATAAATCGTCTGGTTTGCAGGCGGAGTATATGTCGTAGGAGTTGCAATAAAGTTTCCGTTAGCAGCATTGGCATCAGCCTGGTTTATATAATAGGTAAAGGTAACTCCTGCAGTAGTTGTGATCTGAGGCTGTGCCTCTGTAAGGTTATAAGTCAATCCTGGTTGATAGCATTTGTGCAATATTGCATTCTGTGCAGTAAAAGGTTCTGATACTTCAATCGTTATAGTGGCAGGATTTTGAGATACACATCCATTAGCTCCTACGGCTGTAACAGTATAAGTCGTTGTAACGGTAGGCGATACAGTTTGTGTATTTCCTGTTCCCGGAAGTCCATTCCCCCAATTATAGGTAGCGCCTCCTGAAGCGGTAAGTATTGCAGAATCACCTTTACAGATTTTCAATTTATTTGTGGTAAGTCCGGTAACTGGCGGAGCACTGTTTCCTGTTACAGTTACATTGCCCATAACAGTACAGCTGAGATTTCCGGGCTGATAAATTTTTGTTATAGTTAAAGTATATGTTCCCGCAGCATTGATCACTGGGTTTAAAGTCGTTCCTCCTGAAACAATATTTCCTCCTGTAGTTGTCCAGTTGAAAGTAGCACCTGTTGGATAAACCGAAGCCGAAGCATCCAGCGTAGTCTGAGAACTGGCGCAGGTTAGTACTATCGGAGGAGCTATTGACACCGTCATTTGTGGTGCTTTTATCAACTGAAGCTCGGCTACTTTTGCACAGAACCCGTTTGCTACTCTTACATATACTGTTCCTCCTGCGCTCTGGTAAACTGTTGGAGTAGGAATTGTATTTGTATTTCCGGCATTGGCATCTGCCAGTGTCGTATAATATGAAAATACAGCTCCCGGAGTTGTACTTATTGAGGCTTGTGCTGATGTTAAATTGAATGTGGCATTTCCGGCAGCATAACAAGCTGTCAAGGAAGCATTTTGTACTGTAGGTGATGTCCCGCCTACTACTGTAATAGTAGCTTCTCCCGGACAGCTATTTCCCTGAATAAAAACTTTAACAGTATATACTCCCGGTTGAGTTGCCGTATAACTTGCATTGGTAGCCCCGGCAATCGGATTGGTTCCCAAATACCACTGATAGGTTATATTAGCTCCCTGAACAGAAGCCGTAAAAGTCTGCGGTGTATTATCACACATATTTACAGAAGCGGGAAGCTGTACTCCTGCCGGATCAAGGATCTTTACTCCAATATCGAATGACCCTGCTTCTAAAAATACGGCAGAATCAAAGTTGGGATCCTGATAGTCTGCCAATACGATTTTAAAGTGATACGTTTCTCCTGGAATTACAGTTGCCTTTGCCGTCAGAGGGATAGTACGTCCATTAAAATTGGTTTCAATCTGAGCGGTATTCGTACCTCCGTAATAGGCTTCATTCTTAGGTCCGCAGTTTTGATATTGCGGGTGAATATTAGTAACACTTACTGCTCCTGCTCCTGCAGGAAGTACTGCAAGATTGGTGTACGTAGGGTCAGTTGCTTTTTTCAGCAGCAAGGCAAAACCATCGGTGATGGTACATGGAAAGTTTTGCTGATATTCTTTTGATGCAAATAAGTATCTGAAAGTAATTTCGGTAGAAGCTGCCACAAAATCAAATTCTATAGAGGTGGCATTGGTAAGATTATTATTCCCAATTCCCAAAGCATTTGCCAGATCTACATCTCCTCCGGTTCCAAGATCATCACTTAGAGTTCCCTGAAAAACATTTCCTGCTTTATTGGCATATCCTGTGGAAAGTATAATCCCTTTACTAAAAGGAAAATTGGTATTTGATTTGTTAAAATATCCCCAGCTTCGGTTCTGGCTGGTAGCAGGTAGATTAGGAGCTACGGTTACGTTACTTACGCTGGAATTTGTACAAGTACCTCCTGATATAAGAACATCTTTTATCAGCTGGGTAATAGGATAGCCGGACTCTGGATAACTTGGTGCATTCACATCTATAAAAGCACCTGCTCTCAAAGAAGCAGCTTTAGGTTTTCCAGCAATTTCTACCCTTCCTTTATTTTGAGCCAAAACAAAGTTCCCCATGAAAGCTAAAAATAACGCTAAAAATAAATTTCCTCTCCTCCTATTTAACATTTTATATTATTTTAAACAAAAATACTATTTTTTTTGATTGAAATTCAAGTTAACACAATTTACATTATTACTAACGCAAATTTATTTATATTAGAATATCAACTCTGTTTATTTTAAAATAATAAAAAAAAGACTGACAAAATAGTCAGTCTTTCAGTTATAGTTTAAATTATTCTATATTTTTAAGTAATATCCATCCTGTTTTCACAGTAAGTTCCTTACTGGCAGGATCTTCGAAGGTTACCTGATACCAATAGGTGGAAGTAGGCAGTTTCTTACCCTGGAAATATCCATCCCAATACGGTGTCATCTTCTCTGCCTTGAATACTACTCTTCCGTATCGGTCAAAGACCTGACCACTGAAGTCTTTATAGTTGATGACTCCACTGAAATCAATAATATCATTAAGATTATCCCCGTTTGGAGTAATGACATTTTTCATAACGAATGTAAAGAATTCAAGGAAACCTACACAACTTGTATATTTAACCCTCACTCTGATCGCAATCACTTTATTTTTAGGAACATTGTTAAATACATTTGATAGCTGCCAGGTTACCCCGTTATCTATTGAATATTCCAATATGCCATTACTAGGATTACTTGCGGTAAGGATCATGGTTCCTTTATCATTATAATCTACTTTTGTTACTTCAGGAATCACCGCTTTGATTACCTGTGTTTTGAACTCTTTTGAACATACTCCATTGCTGATTATTACTGAGTATTGTCCCGGAGTCCCTACGGTAATACTCTGGCTTGTTTCACCCGAGCTCCACTGATAAGTATATCCAGGTCCTGCTCCTGCATCCAGGATAATTTTATCTCCCTGGCAGATATGACCTCCTTTTAAGTTTGAAACAATAGCCGGTACTACTTCAATCGTAATACGTGCCGGCTGTAAAGATTTACATCCCTGTGCTCCGATGGCATATACGACATATGTAGTTGTCTGAGTAGGGCTTACAGTTCTTATTCCTCCTGTAGTGCTTGAAGAATCACTCCATTGATAGGTCACTCCACCGGTAGCTGTTAACAGTACAGATTCACCCGCACAGATTTTTAATCTCGGAGCCGTTACTAAGGCTGTTGGAGTTTCTTCTTTTCTTAATGTTAAGGTTGCAATCTTGCTACAGAAAGCACCATTGGAAACCAGTACATATAGTATCTGTCCATCTGTCCCCGTGTAGCTCGTCAGATTGGTAATATAACTGTTATTTTGAGCCTGCGCATCAGCCTGGTTTGCATAAAAACGGAATACCGCTCCCTGCGTAGTACTGATGAGAGGTTTTGCTGTTTCTAAATTAAAGGTACTGAGCGTGGGTGTTGTACAAAGCTTAAGCTCAGCATTCTGTACTGTAGGACTTGTTCCTCCGATAATGGTAATGGTTGCTTCACTAGGACACTGATTACCTGGAACCATTACTTTCACAGTATATACTCCCGGCTGATTTGCAATATAAACAGCGCTGGTTGCTCCTGGAATAGCTACTCCATCTTTATACCATTGATAAGTCATTCCCGGAATGGCTGCTACTTGTGCTTTCAGCTGTTTTGGTGTATTGTCACACATATTGATGCTGCCAGGTAATACTACACCGGTTTCATCTACAATCTTAATCCCCACATCAAAAGATCCTCCTTCCAGGAATACTGCAGAGTCATGAGAAGGGTCCTTTGCATCTGCCAATACCATTTTGAAATGGTAAGTCTGCCCGGGAATTACATCTGCAACAGCCGTTAAAGGAGTTGTTCTTCCAAAATAATTAATAACCAAATGCGGATTTGCCAGAGCTCCGAAATAATTTGCATTGATAGGCCCACAACTGAATCCATTCCCGGCAGGAACAATATTAGTTGCACTTACGGGTCCTGCATTTCCCGGTAATATGGCAAGATTAGTATAAGTAGGATCTCCAACTTTCTTTAACAATAATGCAAAAGCATCAGAATACCCTGTACAAGGATAGTTGGAAGTATATTCATCGGAAACGAATATGTAATTAAATTTTACCTGATTAGAATTCGGAACGAAATCAAATTCCAGAGCTACCGCATCCGTTAAGCTCACTGTAGCTCCGGTAGCGGTTACAAGGTCTGCATCACTTCCTGTCCCTACCGGTTGTCCAACAGCTGATACATAGCTATTACCAGCTTCTGAAGCATATCCTGTAGTCAGAACGATCCCATCTGTAAAAGGGAAACTGGTTGTTCCTTTATGAAAATATCCCCAAAATCTGTTGTTATTAGTCACATCATGATTAGGAGATACGGTAACATTCGTTACATTGGCTGTTGTACAATTCGTACCCCCATTGATCAGAATATTCTTCACCAACTGCTCCGGAGTGTAGTTGGACGGAGTATATGGAGGAACATTCACATCTATAAATGCTCCAGCTCTAAGACTGGCTGTAGAAGGCTTTATCTTTTCTGATTTTCTGACAGGTCTCGTTTGAGAATATGCAGCAACAGAAATCAATAAAAAAGAAAAAAGGAAAAAATAGTTTTTTAGTCTATAGATTAACATTTTGTTTTCATTTGTTCAAATGTAGCAAAAATAATTATACTAAATTAGTCTTCAGAATGACTATTTTACAAATAAACATCTAGATTCATAACTTTTATTTCTTATTATTACATTTTCCGCAATTATTTAAAGTTAAAATTACCCCTAAAAAAAACAGATCAATACCATTGATCTGTTTACATTTTGTTAAAATAATTCAGTTATTTTATTGTTCTTTTTTCAATTGATCGATCTCATTCTGCAATTGCGCGATGATATCTTTTAACCCTTTTATTTCGTTTTTATTGGAAGTCACATTACTTTTCAGAATTACATTTTTTGCTCTTTCATTATGATCTTCCTCCTCTTCGTCCTCGTTGATTTCTTCAATATCTTCACTGATTTCTTCAATGTCTTCCTGAATATCTTCTATATCCTCGTTGATTTCTTCAATGTCTTCACTGATCTCTTCAATATCCTCACTGATTTCCTCGATATCTTCCTGAATATCTTCAATATCCTCCTGAATATCATCAATTTTTTCGTGACTTTTATTGACCGACATCTGAATAAAAATAGCCAGATAAATAGCTTCCAGAGAAAGTACCGTAGTAAGAATCAGAAGCATTTTGTCAAAATCTACAATGTTCAGCATTGGAAGCAGAAACGAAGTAAGGAACAGCAACGTATGTACGATCAGGGACTGAATAGATCCTATCCACGAGGTAATACTGTCTGCTATCTTTTCAAGAACTTCTGCTTTTTCGTTATATTTTTTCATCCTTTATATTGTTACAACAGTTCTTTCGTTACGCCTAATCCAAACAATGCAAAATCATATTTTGCCGGATCATCTTCATCAAATTTTCTAATGGCAACATCCAGTTCCTCTACTGTTTTCCAGTCATTCTGAGTTCTGGAAACCAATCCTAATTTTCTGGAGATATTTCCGGTATGCACATCCAAAGGAATAGAAAGGTTTTTCTGGTTGATATTCTCCCAGATTCCAAAATCTACTCCTCTTTTATCTTTACGCACCATCCACCTCAGAAACATAATAATCCTTTTGGCAGAAGAGTTTTTGTAAGGTGAACTGATATGTTTATGACTTCTGTGCTTTTCTGTTTCCAGAAATCCACTTCTGAATCTTTCTATCGCATGGAGAAAATTATTCTCAGAGTTTTTTACTTCAAATAAGCTTTCCAGACTTTTATTTTCTTTATAAATCCTATTGAACTGTCTGATAAAATAGGAAAAATCCTGTCCATTGAAAGTCCTGTGAATGCTTTTATCCTGAATACTTTCCAGATCTTTTTCTGAATAATTCATCACAAAATCGTAGGGAGAGTTTCCCATAATATCAAGCATCTTATCCGCAGAATTAATAATCGATTTTCTGTTTCCCCAGGAGATTGTCGCTGCCAGAAATCCTGCAATTTCCACATCCTGTTTTAAGGAAAAACGATGGGGAATCTGTATAGGATCATTTTCAATAAAGTCAGGAGCGTTGTACTGATCTGCTTTTTCGTTAAGAAAATCTCTGAGTTCTTCAAATTTCAGCATATTCATTCTAAATCTTTACACTCTCCAATGCTTTTGGTAAAAATGTATTGGGAAATATCTTTCTTGCTTCATCGGTAAACACGGTCAGATCGCCATATCGATTGGAAAAATGTCCTAAAATCAGCTTTCCAACCTGGGCTTTCTGAGCAATCGTTGCCGCCTCCAATGCCGTAGTATGTCCTGTATAATCAGCCATTTCCTTCAGATCATGCAAAAATGTGGATTCATGATACAAAACCGTTACATTCTTAATAATCGGGATAAGACTTTCAAGATAACGGGTATCACTACAAAATGCATAAGATACAGACGGAGCAGGCTCAACGGTCAGAATTTCATTCTTAAGGACATAGCCATCGCTTAGGACAAAGTCCTTCCCTGCTTTTATATTATGATAATCACAGGATTCAATCTCGCTGTACTTGGCAATTTCTTTCATATTAAGATGTCTGTCTTTCGGCTTTTCTTTAAAAAGGTAACCGTTACAGTAAATCCTGTGATCCAACGGAATAGTATATACTTCTACCCTGTTGTCCTCATATATTTTTTCAGAATAATCTTTATCCAGTTCATGATAAACCACTTCAAAACCACGATGGGTTTCTGTAATCTGAAAAATGGTTTCCATCATCTTCTTAATTCCTTTCGGACCATAGACATGCAGCGGGGTGTCTCTTCCTAAAAGGCGGAAAGAGGCAATAAGTCCCGGAAGCCCGAAACAATGGTCCCCATGAAGATGGGAAATAAAAATATGATTGATTTTTGAAAATCTTGCTTTTGCTTTTCTCAGCTGTACCTGCGTACCCTCTCCACAATCGATCAGGAAGAGTCTTTCTTCCATTTCCAGCAGCTGGGCTGTAGGTGATGTGTTGATGGTTGGAATAGCGGAGTTAAAGCCTAATATTGTTAAATAAGTACTCAAATCAATAATTTATTATAACAAATGTACGACAGAAAATCTAAATGGGTGTTTCACCGTGATATTTAAACTTAATCGGTCACTTTTAAAAAATCCATGAAAAGGTCCAATGCCTGCTTACGGTGGCTGATTTTGTTTTTATCTTCAGGATCCATTTCTGCAAAGGTTCTTTCATATCCTTCAGGAACAAAAATAGGATCATACCCAAATCCTTTAAAACCTTTATTTTCTGTCAAAAGGTTTCCGTGTACTCTTCCTTCAAAATATTGGGCTCCGTTATCATCATAGTAGCACAGAACAGTCACAAAATAAGCTTTTCTGTTTTCAATCCCCTGCATTTCTTCCAATACCTTTTCGATATTTTTAGCAAAATCATGATCTCCGGCATAACGGGCAGAAAAGATTCCCGGTCTTCCATCTAAAGATTCTACTACCAAACCGCTGTCATCTCCCAAACTTGGAACTCCGGTCTTTTCGAAGCAGTACTTAGCTTTAATCAAAGCATTAGCATGAAAAGAATCTCCATCTTCTACAATTTCTTCGTGAATATTGTAATCGGTAAGACTTTTCACAACGCAATCACTTCCCAGGATCTGTTGAATTTCTTCTTTTTTATGTTCGTTGTGTGTAGCGACTAATAATTCCATTTCTATATTCATTTTCAATTTTACTTTTTTTAGCCAGGTTCCTTACATTTCAGCATAATGTACTTTATACTTTTTCATAAAAAGATAATAGAATAAAGAGAAAAGTACAATTCCAACAGCCAGGACCAGCCATTCTGAAACATGAAGAACCTTTGCAAAACTTTCATCCTTACCATAAAGCACCAATAGTGACAGCGTTAAGTTATTAAACGCATGCAGCAATATCGGCATCAATAAAGACTTTGTTTTATGATATACCAGTCCCAGCACACAGCCCAGCATCACTGCGCTGATAAACTGCCAGGGATTTCCGTGAACCACTCCGAAAATAATAGAGGCATACAGAATCGCCTTCCATGGTTCTACTCCTTTATTAATCAATCCTTTCTGGATAATTCCTCTGAATATAATTTCCTCAAAAATAGGGGCCATAATTACCGTCATGATAATCATAACTACCGGATTATCAGTCAACTGACTCATCAACTGAATAAAATATTCATAAAAATCACCAAAAAAAGGTCCTGTAGTGGGTATCTGAGCAGCGATAAACTCTGCAATAAACATCATCCCCGTCATCATTGGAAAAATAAGGAGATAGGTAGAGAAGTTCACTGATGACAGATTGAAGTTAAGCTTCTTCTGAGTGGTACGCCTTACAATAAAGAAATCGAAGAAGGCAATGGCAGTAACGAATCCTACAGAATTTGCTACCATTAAAAACCAATCTTTAAGCTCAATATTTTCCTTGAAAACAACTTTCCAAAAAGTGCTGAATAAGGAAACAGCCATCGTTCCTACGAATAATCCAACCACCAAAGTAACACCGCCAATCCATGTGAAGGTAAACTTCGGATATTTGCTATTTTCCATCCTTTCTCTGTAAAAGTTTATTAAAAACAAAGATAATTTTTTTGACTGCTACAGGCAACTAAAAAAGGAATTTCTTATTTTCATTCCTTTATTCATGAACCACACAAAATGAACACAGAATCTCCATTCCAAGGGGCTGAGTCTACAAAATACAGTTTTATAGCATTATTCTTAAATCAGCCATTGCTTCAAACTATCAAACCTTATCAACGACCTACTCTCCCATCTAACCAACATTGTCCTAATTAAAATTTGAAAACCTCGCAAAAAATCACGATTTTTGCAACTTCAAAATACGATATGTCAGACTTAATCAAAGAAATACAAAAAAGAAAGACCTTCGGGATCATTTCCCACCCGGATGCCGGAAAAACAACTCTTACAGAAAAGTTACTTCTTTTCGGGGGTGCTATTCAGGAAGCGGGTGCGGTAAAGTCCAATAAAATAAAAAAAGGAGCTACCTCCGACTTTATGGAAATCGAAAGACAGAGAGGGATCTCTGTAGCGACTTCCGTATTGGCTTTTGAATATAGAGACCACAAAATCAACATCCTGGATACTCCGGGTCACAAAGACTTTGCTGAAGATACTTACAGAACATTAACTGCTGTAGACTCTGTAATTGTTGTTATCGACGTTGCAAAAGGGGTTGAGGAACAAACTGAAAAATTGGTTCAGGTTTGTAGAATGAGAAACATTCCGATGTTGGTTTTCATCAATAAATTGGACCGTGAGGGTAAAGATGCCTTCGATCTATTGGATGAGGTAGAACAAAAATTGGGATTAACAGTTTGTCCGCTTTCTCTTCCAATTGGTATGGGAAGCGACTTCCAGGGAATTTATAATATCTGGGAAAACAACATTCAGTTATTCTTGGAAGAGAAAAAACAGAAAGTTGGAGATTCTATTAAGTTTGATGATATCAATGATCCTTCCATTGATGAAGTGATTGGTGAAAAAGCAGCAGCCACTTTAAGAGAAGAGCTTGATCTGATTCAATCTGTTTACCCTGAATTTAGCCGTGAGGATTATATGAAAGGTGATCTACAGCCTGTATTCTTCGGTTCAGCTTTAAATAACTTTGGAGTTCGTGAATTGTTGAATGCTTTCATCGATATTGCTCCAATGCCACAACCAAAAGAAAGTGATAGCCGTTTGGTAAAACCTGAAGAAGAAACTTTCACAGGATTCGTTTTCAAAATTCATGCTAACATGGATCCTAAACACCGAGACAGACTAGCTTTCGTAAAGATTGTTTCAGGAACATTCAAAAGAAACGAAAACTATTTATTGGTAAGAGAAGGTAAGAAAATGAAATTCTCGTCTCCTAACGCATTCTTTGCAGATAAAAAAGAGGTGGTAGAAGAAAGTTTCCCTGGTGATATCGTTGGTTTACATGATACAGGAAATTTTAGAATCGGAGATACCCTTACAGGTGGAGAAAAACTGAGCTTCAAAGGTATCCCTAACTTCTCTCCTGAACATTTCCGTTATATCAACAATAGCGACCCGTTAAAGGCTAAGCAGCTGGCAAAAGGTATCGATCAGCTGATGGATGAGGGAGTTGCACAGTTGTTTACCCTTGAAATGAATAACAGAAAGATCATTGGAACTGTGGGAGCCCTTCAGTACGAAGTTATCCAATACCGTCTTGAGCATGAATATGGTGCAAAATGTACTTATGAACCTCTATCCATGCACAAAGCATGTTGGGTAGAAGCTGATGAGAAATCTGAAGAGTTCAAAGAATTTGCAAGATTAAAGCAGAGATTCCTTGCGAGAGATAAATATGATCAATTGGTATTTCTTGCAGACTCATCGTTCACGATTCATATGACACAGGAGAAATTCCCGAATGTGAAGCTGCACTTCATCAGTGAGTTCAGAGAAAATTAAATAAACAAACAACATCGCGAAAAGGCGAAACCGTTGAAAATATAAATCCGCAGAAAATTTCTGCGGATTTTTTATGGTATACTTTCTACAACCACCCCGTTAAAAATTCTTTGAATTTTTGACCCCTTCCGGAAGAGGGGAATTTTTAGGTTTTCAATTTTATATCCGGAGAAAAGACAACAGGTTTCAAACAATTTCAGGGTATCAAACAAGTGAAAATCCTTTTGTAAATCTTTTGTAAAACAAATACAAAACACTGAAAGTACAATAGTTACTATTTTACCAGCACAATACAGTCCATTTACAATCTTTACAAGAGCTTCCCTTCTAATTTTACTTCATCAAAAAAATTAATGTTATGAAAAAGTTCATATTACTCGTTGCTGTATCAAGCACTTTCATTATGTGTAAGAAACCAGAAGCTGCACAAGGTAAAATCAATGAAGCTCTCAATACGGCTGACAGCGCTGCCACAGTTGCTACCGAAGCTATTGACAATGTCAACAAAACAGCAGACAAGGTTTTGGATTCTGCCAATATTAAAATAAAGGATTTTGAAAATACCAAAAACGATATTCAGCAGAAGATAGAAAACACTTCAAAAATGGTAGATTCTTTATCTGAGAAAATTACCACTGCAAAATTGGAATCCAAAATAGAAAAAAAAGATTCCGCAGAAAAAAAATCTGAAAAGATTGCTGCAAAAGCTACAGCTCCCAAGGTTATTAAAGAAACCAAAATCATTTATAAAGACAAGCCTAAAAACGACAGCTATGAACTGAATATGCCAAAAGATAAAATGGTAAAATCAGGATATCTTGTTATAAGAGCAGACAATGCAGAAACGGTAAAGGAAATCATCCGGGAAGAAGCCAACAAAAATAACGGTTATATTAAAAGTGAAAACCTTTCTTATATTGAGTCTGCCAGCCCTCATGGAGAGAATCAAAAAATATACAGTATTGACATCAAAGTTCCTATCCAGCATTTCGATGGTCTAATGGAAGCCATTAGCAGTAATGTAAACGATATTGACACGAAAGACATACAGGTTTCAGGGCGTACTTATGCAGATAATACCATCTGTAACATCAATGTCAACATTGCAGACAAGACTGAAACAGAAAAAGAACCTACCACTTTCGGTGGAAAATCATTGGCGGCCATAGAATCAGGTTGGGACGTTATCACTTCCATTTTCCTGTTTATCCTTCCATTGTGGCCATTATTGCTTATTGCGGGTATTGGATACTATTTCTTCAAAAAGAAAAAGAAAAATATCCCTAATAATGACGCCAACTAAACATCAATCCATCCTTGTGATGGATTTTTTAATATTTTTTTAATAATATTTGTAATTTCAGATAAATTCTTATTTTTAAATTTATCAAAATATTAATCATCAAAACATCGGCTCATGAATAAAGAACTCCCTAATTTTAAGTATGAGTTAGAAAAAAGGAGCCCAGACTAGGACCCGGTGGAATTACAAGAGGAGTTTCTGTAAACGAATTCAAAGCCTCTCAAAACCTTGCCGGAGTCAGCATGCATCTTGAACCGGGAGCTATCCGTGAACTTCACTGGCATGCCAATGCTGCAGAATGGGGCTATGTTTTGGAAGGACAGATGCGGACCACCGTTATCGATCCTCAGGGAAATGTTTTTATTGATATTTTTAATCCGGGAGATGTGTGGTATTTTCCAAGAGGTTATGGCCATGTGCTGCAATGTATCAGCAGTAAAAGCTGTCATTTTATATTAATTTTTGACAACGGTGATTTTTCTGAAGACCATACCTTTAGCATCACCGATTTTATCTCGAGTGTTCCGGTAGAAATTGCTGCCCAGAACCTAGGATTAACAGTGGATGAAGTAAAGCAGCTGCATCAGGGCGAAGCTTATTTTGCACAATGCGAGCTTCCGGATATCCGTTCCGGACTGGCTTCTGCAAAAAATGAAATTTCACTGGTTTCAAAACACCGTTATCCACTGGGAGCTCAGCAGCCTATTGTTGTTCCTGGAGGCGGGGTGCAAAGAGTGGTTACCCAGAAGGAATTTGAGATTGCGAAAACCATTACCGGAAGTATTTTCGAAATAGAACCGGGAGGATTAAGAGAGCTGCACTGGCACCCTAATGCTGACGAATGGCAGTATTACATTCAGGGGAAGGCAGAAATGGGTGTTTTTCTGGCTGAAGGGCAGTTTGTAAAAGATGAATTTAATAAAGGAGATGTAGGCTATGTTCCAATGGGAGCAGGTCATTACATCAAAAATACGGGAACAGAAACGCTTATCGTTCTTCTCGGATTTAATAATGGCTTATATGAAGCTATTGATCTCAGCAGCTGGATCAGTGGAAACCCGAAAGATATTTTAAAAGGGAATTTTGGAGTGGGTGATAAAATTGTTGATCAACTCCCGACATCCGGTAAGCTTATTATCAAATAAATGAATTTTCGCAATCAGGCGAAATTCAAAAGTAAATTTGGAAATTTTTATTTCATATATTAATATTTTGTGATTTGGTGTAAAATAAGGCCCTCAATTTGAGAGCCTTATTTGTTTTTATTTCATATTCACTATTTTGTCTACGACGAACTTTGTGTTTCCTCTCCACGGAAGTGCACCATTGTACTCTTTGTAATGCAGGTCAAAAGTTTTACCACTGTTGGTTTCCAACTGTTTGAAAATTTCAGGGTCATCTACAGAAAACTCAAACTCATAGCTTGTAATGGTTCCTGTCTTTCCTCTTCCAAAACCTTCCTGAATCAGCTTACCTTCATATGTTTTGAAGACATAGCCTTTTTTCATAGCATAGTTCAGGTATCCGGATTTTACTCCTTCTCCGAAAACAAAATAGTACTTATACCAGACAAATACGCCTAGTAACAGCAGTACAACCCCAAGGGTGATCCACAAAGATTTTTTCATAATAAATAGTGTGTTTTATAAAATGTTATTTTGCGATGCTTCTTGAAATCACAATTTTCTGGATTTCAGAAGTTCCTTCATAGATCTGCGTAATTTTTGCATCTCTCATTAATCTTTCTACGTGGTATTCTTTCACGTATCCGTATCCACCGTGGATCTGTACTGCTTCAATTGTAGTATCCATTGCTACCTGAGAAGAATATAGTTTTGCCATAGCTCCACTTTCAGAGATATCTTTTCCAGCATCTTTTTCACAAGCTGCTTTGAAGCATAACATTCTTGCTGCAGTAATCTGAGTAGCCATATCAGCCAATTTGAATGCAATCGCCTGGTGGTTGATGATTTCAGTTTTGAAAGCTTTTCTTGTTTTAGCATATTTCAATGCCATTTCGTAAGCTCCTGAAGCAATACCTAAAGCCTGAGAAGCAATACCGATTCTTCCTCCGTTCAATACAGCCATTGCAAAATTGAACCCGAATCCGTCTTCACCGATTCTGTTTTCTTTTGGAATTTTTACATTATTAAAGATCAAAGAGTGTGTATCACTTCCTCTGATTCCTAATTTGTCTTCTTTTGCTCCGATTTCAAAACCTTCCCATCCTCTTTCAACGATGAAAGCATTGATTCCTTTGTGCTTTTTCTCAGGATCTGTCTGAGCAATTACAATATAATAAGTAGCTGTACCCCCATTGGTGATCCAGTTTTTGATACCATTTAAAAGATAGTAATCTCCTTTGTCCTCAGCAGTTGTTTTCTGAGAAGTAGCATCAGAACCAGCTTCTGGCTCCGATAAAGCAAACGCTCCGATTACCTGTCCGCTTGCAAGAGGAGTAAGATATTTTACTTTTTGCTCTTCAGAAGCAAATTTTTCAAGACCGGCACAAACCAAAGAGTTGTTTACAGACATTACAACAGCTGCAGAAGCATCCACTTTTGCAATCTCCTCCATTGCCAGCACGTAAGAAACGCTGTCCATACCCGCACCGCCGTATTTTGGATCTACCATCATTCCTAAAAGTCCCATTTCTCCCATTTTCTTCACCTGCTCTGCAGGAAACTTCTGGTCACGGTCTCTTTCAATAACTTCAGGTAATAGTTCGTTCTGTGCAAAGTCTCTTGCTGCCTGCTGAATCATCAGCTGTTCTTCCGATAAATTAAAGTCCATAAAAAAAATAATTAGATAGCCGTAAATTTACACTTTTTAACGAAATCTGAAAATAGAATTGGTAATCGCCCATTATTAATTGTCCGGCTGCACAAATATCACAAGAAACAACCTACTGGTTGAAAGCACAAAGCATATAAAGTATTGATTTAATGTGTAGCTTTGGTCATATGAATATTTTAATTCCTGCGTGATGACAGAACTTGAACACTATATCCAATCTCATTTTAAAATTATTCAGCCGGAACAATTGCATCGGATAAGTTCACTTTTCAAATCAGAGATTCTGAAAAAGGGAGATAACTTTCTAAAAGCGGGAAGTAGATGTGATAAATTATGTTTTATTCAATCTGGATTATTGAGAGTCTTTACAACAACAGATGATAAGGAAATTACCCAATGGATTGCGACCAAAGGATATTTTGGAACAGACTTGTCAAGTTTCTATTTTAGAAATCCATCCCGCTGGACCATTCAAGCGTTGTCCGACACAGAAATTTATTTCATCAACCACAGTGACTATAGTAAAATCATCAACATCGTTCCGACATGGAATGAGCTGGAAAAGAATTTCATTATACAATGTCTTACGTATATGGAGGATAGAATTTTCAGCCATTTATCGATGTCTGCTGAAGAGAGATACAATTCATTTTTTGAGAGCAACAAAGAATTATTTAACCAGGTTCCTTTACAATATATTGCTTCTATATTGGGAATGACACCTGAAACGTTCAGCAGAATCAGGAAAAAACAGCTTATGTAATTCTTGATTTTTATCAAGTGTACACCTTCTTCTATATTCTAACTTTGTATCCGTTATTAAACGTAAAAACAATACAATCATGTTTATAGGACATTTCGGTTTATCATTTGCTGCCAAAAAAATAGCGCCAAAGGTTTCATTAGTTACCTTATTTGCAGCCACTCAGTTTGTAGACATTCTCTGGCCTTTTATGCTCATTCTTAATATAGAAAAGGTAGCAGTTGTCCCTGGATATACTAAAGTGAATGCATACGATTTTCTTTACTTTCCATACACCCACAGCCTTTTGATGGGGATTATATGGGGTATTCTTGCTGCATTCATCTATTTTTTAATAAAAAAAGATATCAGGAGCGCTGTGGTCATTGGCTTATGTGTTCTCAGCCATTGGTTTTTTGATTTGATCGTTCACACAACAGATCTGCCCATTACCCCATTCGGCAATTATAAAATGGGATTCGGACTATGGAATCATATTGCTGCTACTCTCATTATTGAATTTCTTATCTTTTTTGGAGGTTTGTTTGTCTATACATCTGCAACCACCGCAAAGAATAAGAAAGGTAAATGGGGGCTTGGGGGACTGATCCTATTGCTTGTTACTGTGACGTTTTCCAATACATTTGGCCCCACTCCTCCCGATTCTGTCAATGTTTTATTTATATCTTTTGTAATTCTCATGGGGCTTATCCTCTTCCTTGCCGGCTGGGTGGATAAAAACAGGGAAATAAAACCTTCCATTGATAAGTAAAATCGGTTCTCATAAAAAAGCAGATGGACTAAATAAGTAGTTGAGAAGATATAAGGAAGTAATCTATTTTCCGTACCGGATTTTAAATTAATATGTTAAGCATTTAAATAATCTTGAATTCATAACATTCAATTTTTTGAATTAAAAAAAATGCTTATATTTAAAATTCTTTAAAAATTGCTTAAAAAATCATGACGATCAAGAGATTATTCGATATTCCACACTACGCTTTAGAGAAATTTCCTAAAACGGATATGTTTGTTACCAAATATCAAGGCGAATGGAAAAAAACTTCCACACAGGAGTTTATTAATGAAGGAAATAAGATATCCAGAGGATTACTGAAGCTAGGTATAAAACCGGGTGATAAGATTGCTTTGATCACTACCAATTCCTGTACGGAATGGGCTATTATGGATTTTGGTATTTCTCAGATCGGAGTCGTTTCAGTACCGGTTTATCCAAGTATTTCTCCGGAAGACTATGAATTTATCTTCAATAATGCCGAAATTCAGTACTGTTTTGTTTCTGATAAGGAATTGTTGAATAAAGTCATGAAAGTAAAACATAATATCCCAAGTTTACAAGGGATTTTTACTTTTGATAACATCAGCGGAGCGGCTAACTGGAGAGAAATTCTTGATTTGGGTAAAGATGAATCTACACAGATTGAAGTAGATGATCTTTCCAATGCGATCAATACAGAAGATCTGGCAACTATCATTTATACTTCCGGAACTACCGGAAGACCTAAAGGAGTAATGCTTACCCATAATAATATTGTTTCTAACATACTGGGATCCGTTCCAAGAATTCCAAAGAAAAGAGGATTAGATTATAAGGATGCAAGAGCTTTAAGCTTCCTCCCTATCTGCCATATCTTTGAAAGAATGCTGTTCTACCTTTATCAGTACAATGGTTTTTCTCTTTATTTTGCTGAGAGCATTGAAAAGATGGGTGAAAACGTAAAAGAAGTGAAGCCTCATTATATGACCGTAGTACCAAGACTGGTAGAAAAAGTATATGATAAAATTTACAATACGGGATCTTCTGCCGGAGGACTGAAATCAAAAATCTTCTTCTGGGCTTTAAATTTAATCAGTAAAAAGAAAACCGTTTCAAAACCATCGGGACTTCAGGAAATCATTGCTGATAAACTTGTATTCTCTAAATGGAGAGAAGGTTTAGGCGGTGAAATCGTAACGCTGGTTTCAGGATCTGCGGCATTGTCTACGAGACTTAACTTAATATTTCAGAATGCCGGAATTCCTGTTTTGGAAGGTTATGGCTTAACAGAAACATCACCGGTAATTTCCGTGAACAGCTTTGATAAGATGAAATTGGGAACGGTAGGTGTTCCATTGGATAATTTAAAGGTAAAAATCCAGGAAGATGGTGAGATTACAGTAAAAGGTCCATCCGTATTCAAAGGATATTTCCAAAATGATGAAATGACCAGGGAAGCTTTTACAGAAGATGGGTTTTTCAAAACCGGAGATATCGGACATATCGATAGCGAAGGATTTTTACAGATCACAGATCGTAAGAAGGAAATGTTCAAAACATCCGGTGGAAAATATATTGCCCCTCAGACCATCGAGAACTTAGCAAAAGCATCTAAATTCATTGAACAGATCATGGTTGTAGGTGATGGTGAAAAGATGCCATGTGCCCTGGTACAACCTGATTTTGAATTTGCAAAAAGCTGGGCTATGAGAAACAATCTGAATTTAGGTTCCACGCCGGAAGAGATTGCAAAAAGCGCTGAACTGAAGCAAAGAATAGAAAAAGAAATTGAAGGAATCAACGAGCATCTCGGAAACTGGGAGAAAATCAAAAAGATTGAGCTTACTCCTGAGGTTTGGAGCATTGAAAGCGGATTGCTTACCCCAACTTTAAAACTGAAAAGAAAAGCGGTAAAAGAGAAGTTTATTGCTTTGTATAATAAGATGTATGATCATCATGAATAATTAAAATACAACCGCTTCGTTTTGAAGCGGTTTTTTTATAGCTACTACAAAGGATGCGAGTTTATTTTTTTGATAAAAAAACGGGCTAAAGCCCATTCCCATTGATTATTTTCTATTGAGTATACAAAAAAAGCTGTCTCATTTCTGAAACAGCTTTTGTATGATTTAAAATCAGTAATTAGAATTTAATTACCATTTTCATTCTTTCGTTTTCTTCCATTACCAACTCATCATCTACAAGGATTTTCCCTGAATGCTCGTCAATAATGATTTTCTTTCTCTGAGCGATTTCCATCTGCTTCTGAGGCGGAATTGTGAAGAAAGATCCTTTTGGAGCTCCTCTTTCCAATCCTACTACTGCAAGACCGTTGATAGAGCTTGTTCTGATTCTGTTGTAAGAAGCCAGTAATCTCTCATCAATTTTACCTGCAAATTCTTTAGACTGCTCAATTAGGTATTCTTCTTCTTTCTGAGTTTCAGAGATCAAACCATCCAATTCTTCTTTCTTGAATTTCAGGTGGCTTTTCAAATCGTCGATCTTTGAAGTAAGTTCGCTTAAAGTTTCGTTTTTGTGAGCAATTTTAACTCCGAATTCTTTAATTCTTTTTTCAGCAAGTTGAATTTCCAGATCCTGGAATTCCATTTCTTTTCCTAATGCTTCAAACTCTTTATTGTTTCTTACGTTATCCTGTTGAGACTTGTATTTATCAATTAAAGTTTTTGCATGGTTGATTACTTCATGCTTTGTTTTGATCTGATCGTCCTGATCTTTAATGTCTGCATGAAATTTTTCAGCTCTCTTTTCAAGACCTTCAATCTCAATTTCAAGATCTTCAACTTCAATTGGCAATTCTCCTCTAGTATTTCGGATTTCATCCAATCTTGAATCAATGATCTGTAAATCGTATAAAGCTCTTAATTTTTCTTCAACTGAAATATCGTTGGTTTTTGCCATATTTAAATGAAATAATTTACTGGGTTTGTTTTTTCAATAGATTTTGAAATTGCAAATGTACTAAATTTTTGTGACAAAATTTCAAATAATTGTTGAGCAACAAATTGTTCTGACTCATAATGTCCTATATCACAAATCAACATTTTAGACTCTGCTAAAAAATAGTCGTGGTATTTAAGATCACCCGTAAGATAGGCATCACATTTTTTGGCTGCTGCAGATCGTATTCCGCTGGCTCCTGAGCCTCCCAAAACCCCTACTCTTTTGATTTTTTTATGATTAAAAGAAGAATGTTTTATCACCTCAAGACCAAACTTTTCCTTCACAAATCCAAGGAAATCTTTTTCATCCATTTCCTCTTCCAGGTCACCATACATTCCCAACCCGGCATGATGGTTTTTATTATCCAGACTATATATCTGATGGGCGACTTCCTCATAAGGATGCGCAGTCTTCATAGCCCCTACAATCTGCCCTTGCTTGTACTCTTCAAAAATCACAGAAATCATATCTTCATCTGCATTTTCGCGAATATTCTGCTGTCCGGAAAATGGATTGGAACCTTCTGTCGGCCTGAATGTTCCGTTACCATTGACTGTAAAGCTGCATTCGTCATAAAATCCTATATTTCCGGCTCCTGCCGAGAACATCGCTTCTTTTACTTTTTCTGAGTAATCTTTCGGAACAAAAACCGTCAGTTGTTTCAAGTTATTTTCTTTCGGCTGTAGAATTTTCATATTCTTTAATCCCAACTGACTGCAAATTCCATGATTTACTCCAAAGAAATCATTATCAAATGCGGTATGGATGGCGTAGATAGCGACTTTATTTTCAATAGCCTTTAAAACAGCTCTTTCCACATAGTTTTTCCCTGTCAAAGATTTTAATCCGGAAAATATAATAGGATGAAAGCATACAATCAGATTGCAGTTTCTCTCAACCGCTTCATCTACAATATTTTCCAAAGCATCATGACAAACCAGAATTCCTGATACATCACGATCGTAAACACCACATAAAAGTCCTACATTATCAAAATCTTCTGCCTGTCTGATACTTATTTCCTCTTCTATCTTTGCAATTACAGTTTTTAGCTTCATTAATTTATATTTTACGGTTACAGCGAAGATATTAATTTTACTAAAACTCTAAACAAAATTTTAATATTTGTAAAATCCTTTTAACAGTTATATATTTACCTTTCGCTTTATAAATTATTAACTTCGCTTTGAAATAACCTTATGTAAATGGAAAGAGAACATAATCTTATTCCTGAAGACAGTCTTTGGAAAAGATTCCTTTACCGGATCATTTACCGCTCTGATACGAGGCTCGGAAAACTGTTTGATATCATATTATTATCTTTAATTCTTGCCAGTACTGCCATCATCATGATGGAAAGTGTACCTCAGCTTGACAAAAGATTCCATTATACATTCCTGATCCTTGAGTGGGTGATCTCTATTTTCTTCACCATCGAGTATTCTATGCGAATTACCGTAATAAAAAACAAACGGAATTATATTTTCAGTTTTTTCGGAATTATTGATTTTCTGGCTCTGGTCCCTTTTTTTCTCAGCTTTTTCTTTCCTATTACAAAGTATTTCCTGATTTTCAGAATGCTGAGAATGCTAAGAGTCTTCAGAATATTCAACTTGCTGGATTTCATGAATGACGGCTATCTTATTGTTCGGGCTTTGAAGAACAGTTCCAGAAAAATTTATATTTTCCTTTTATTCCTCATTATTTTCTCAGTTATCGTTGGATCACTTATGTTTATGGTAGAAGGCGGAAGACAGGGATTCGAAACGATACCGCAATCGATCTACTGGGCGGTTGTCACAGTAACCACTGTAGGATATGGTGACGTGTCTCCTATCACGCCTTTAGGAAAGTTTTTTGCTGTCATCCTGATGCTGGCCGGTTACTCCATTATTGCAGTTCCTACTGGAATCGTCACGGCAGAAATGAGAAATAAAAGACAAAACCTGGAAATCATATGTGAACGCTGCGGAAATGATGACATTGATGATGATGCAAGGTATTGCAAGAAATGTGGCAAGAAATTAGCTTAATATTTGGTATAGATTTAATTTATTCACCAAATATTACAAAATCATGGAACCAAAAAAGAAAAACAGACCGAATAGTTTAGTAATCATTCTTTTCGCACTGATAGTCCTGATGATCATCGTCTACTTTATATTAGCAATGTTCTTCCCTACTGTTTTTGACCTCATGAACAAAGGAGAGATACAGCCTGTTCCTTATAAGTGATGATGATCATAGCATCAAATAAAAAGATGAACGAAATAATCCGTTCATCTTTTTTTATTCGTTAATTTTCAAAACAAATACCCTTTCTAAATAAGAGACGGATTATAAATAATCCGTCTCTTTCTTTTTATTTAAATGATGAATTATTTTTTAATAGCTTTAATAGTCTGTTTAGAGCCGTCTTTCATTTCTAAAGTTACTAAATAAACACCCTGCATTAAATCTCTTAAATGTATGGTAGATTCAGGATTTGCAATAGTTTTTACTAATTTTCCTGTAACATCTGTTACTGATACATTTTTCACGTTTTTAACATCTGAGATATTCAATACATCTGTAAATGGATTAGGATATACCTGAATGCTATTTTTTGCTTTAGCCACTTCAGAAGTTGCCAGGTTTTCGTTGGTAATATGTATATCGTCAAGATACAGATTATACTGGTCTGCATCTGAATATGCATTGAATCCAAAGAAATATACTCCGGTTGCAGGAACTGTAAACGTAATCGTCACGGTATGTGCAGTAGCATCATCAATTGAAGAATAATCTGCTATAGAATTAGTCATCGCTGACTCAACCGGTGAAGTTCCGTATGCTACTTTTAGTTTTTCAACAAAAGTTGATGAGTTATTTCCATAGGTATAGCTAATTGTATACTGCACTCCTGCTGTAAGACTCAATCCTTGAGTAAAGAACCATGCATTGGCAGAGCTGAAAGAATTAAACTTATACTTTAATACATTGGTAGAGAATCCCTGACTATCGGAAGGAGGGTCCATTGTTTCCCAGTTGTTCCCGGTTCCCATATTAGTAGCCACCGTACATCCAGGAAGCTCCGGAGTGGAAACATTCTCAAAATCTAAAGTATAAGGTAAGCCTGTACTTGTGCATAAAGTGGTAAAGGCTACATAATCACTCCATGCACTTTTGCTGGTACTACTACATACCGATCTCACCCATACATAATAAGGTGTAGAAGCTGCTAAACCAGGAATATTATAAGTAATCGCTGTAACTCCTGTAAAATTAGGAGTACTGGTTGCTGTAGGCGCCGTATTGGTCGTACTATAATAAATATCATATCCGTTTGCAGGGACAGGAGTGGCTGCTGTCCAGGAAACTGTAGCTCCTGCAGCAGTAATATTTGAAGCCACTAATGCTGTAGGTTCACTACAAGCAGGTGCTAGATCTATACTAATATCATCAACGTATAATTCATTCATATTCGCATCAGAGTATGCCTGAAACCCAAAATAATATGTCCCTGTAGTAGCTGCTGTAAAGTTCACAAAAGCACTTGTTGCTGTACTGGTAACCACATTCGGATAGTCTGCCAATGTGTTGGTCATCCCTGCACCTGTAGGTGATGTTCCGTATGCTACTTTTAATTTTTCAGCATATACTGTTCCTTCAGCATTTGCATATTTATATTTGATTCTGTAGGTAGTTCCTGCTGTAAGATTAATTCCGTTGGTGAAAAACCAGGTATTGGCATCGTTGGAAGAGTCATATGAATACTTAAGAACGTTACCTGTAAACCCCTGAGCATCTAAATCTCCCGTTTCCCAGATATTTCCAGCGCCGTCATTAACTGCTGCTGTACAAGTCGGCAAATCCGGTACCGTTACACTTTCAAAATTCAATGTATAGGGTATCCCCACAGAAACACAAGAGGTCATAAATGCTGCCTCCTGAGACCATGCGCTCTTGTCTGAAGAACTACATACAGAGCGTACCCATACATGATAAGCAGTCGCCGGTAAAAGAGTCGACAGACCAGTACTTAGTGTAGTGCTTGTTCCGGACGGAACTATACTAGCAGAAGGATATGTAGCAGAGGTCGAATAATAATATTCGTATCCGCTGCCGGGAGCAGAAGACGGAGCCGTCCATGCAACCTGAGCTGAATTCGAAGTAACGGCAGACACCGTTATAGCTGTTGGAGCGAAACAGGTTGGAACTGCTCCAATGACCACTGTATAATCATGAGCTTCTCCATATCCATCAATATTACAAGGAATGGGATCACCTGAGAACCGATCTCCTACTCTCATTCTATAACTGCCTGGAGTAACTGTAGAAGGGATTGTTATCTGTCCGGCCGTAATATTAGCACCTCCTACAAAAGTACTGCTTGCAGATGCTACAAGTTCCGGAGCCGCATCATCAAAAGTTCCATCATTATTAAAATCTATCCAGATGCGTACATTTTGATCTTCGTATGCATGCTTAACACTAAAGCCATAGCTTAAACCTGCATTCAGGTTAATCGTCATAGAGGTAAAATCTCCATATGCATTAGCGGAGCAACCTGTATTCGAGTGATCAAATCCGGCACCCGGAATTGTAAAAGAGTCTATCTGGTCTCCACCACTACATCCACTAGCAAATGCTGGCGTACAATAGGTCTGCGCGGTGGCAAAAAGGCCGGTCATTAAGAAACCAACGAGTAAAATGTTTTTCATATAATATATTATTAGTAATTCAAATCTAGCTAAAAATCATTAACAAAAAAAATACTTTTATAAGTATATAATAACGTATATGTCTTTTTTTTAAATAAAATATAATCTTTACCACAAAAAAAAGAGAGACTGCTCAGTTTGAGCAGTCTCTCTTTCTTATTTTTTAATTATTTATTTTTTAATTGCTTTCACTGTTTGTTTAGAACCATCTTTCATATTCAAAACTACCAAATACATTCCTTCTTTCAGATCTCTCAATTGAAGTACAGAAGAAGGCTTTTCAATTGTTCTAATCAATCTTCCGGAAGAATCCAGAATGGAGATTGATTTTACCTTATCTGCTTTTGAAATATTCAGAACCTCTGTAAACGGATTCGGGTATGCCTCAATACTTTCTTCAGTTTTAGAAACTTCGGAAGTACTAAGACTTCCATTTCCTTCTCTTTGGATAGTAATGGTAAAAGGTCCTTCTATATTATCTTGAGTACCACTTTGATTTCCAACATTTATATAGTATACAGTACCAGCAACGGTTGGAAGAAATAATAAATACGTTGGATAGATTGCATTAACACAAGTCAAATTTCCACAGCTTCCTTTGTATATTCCCACCTTAAGATCAATATAATAATCAAAATTATCTGATTTTGTAACCAAAATTTTATGAATAGAACCATCACCTGTAAAAGTAAACCATGTTCCGTCATTTATTGCAGGAGTACAAGTCGTAATAAATCCATTATTATTAGTAGCTGCTATAGCATCGGTCTGTGTATAACTATAAGGATATGAAGATACCGCTAAAGCTCCTGAGCAATTATCATTCACTGGATGCGGAGGTAATGTCCCTATGCATATATTAAATCCCATAGCCAGATCATTTCCCGTGTTGAATACTCTTATGTAATAAGTTTCGCCTATTGTAAGCCCTGAAACATTACCTACCACACTTATTGCTCCACCTCTTATACACTGAATACTTGTCAAATTACCATTATCAACTTTAAAAACCTGAAATGCAGTTACAGTACCAGGTAACACCCCAAGAGAAACCTGATCTTTCACTAAAATCAAATGTCCTATTGCAGTAGCCGTAAATTTAAACCATACGTCATTTGGATTTGCAACATCCCCACACATTGTTGCTGATGTATTTGATACTGTAGCTCCCAATGTACTTCCAGCCGTTACAACAGTACAATTCAAATCAGGATTTACAGGTAAAGTAACGGCATTCGCAAATTCATCATTGGATGGCGGTGGTGGCGGAATAACCGTTTTTATACATATATTAAAATTAATTGCCATAGACACTCCCCCCATTCCACTATAAACCCTTACATAATAAGTATCCCCTGCCGTAAGATTATTTACAATCAAAGTACTCTGACTAGAGCAAGAAAGACTGGTTAGATTATTACAACTCCCTTTATAAACCTGAAAACGTAAAGTAGGAGAATACATACCAGGAACTTTAGAAACAATATTGCTTAATGTAATCACATGTTTTATGCCTGTTGCTGTAAATTTAAACCAGACATCATTATTAGGACTATTATAACAAGTATTGGGTAATAGACTGGAGTTTGTTGCAGAAGCAGTGGTTCCGTTCGTAATATTTACACAATTCAAATCAGGATTTACAGGTAAGTTTATAGCACCATTACATTCATCATTGGATGGTGCAGGAGGAAATGTTACTACACATATGTCAAAATTCTGAGCAGCTCCCTGTCCCACAATACTATATACTTTTACATAATAAGTTTCACCGGGAATAAGATCACTCATAATTGAAAGTACGCCAGTATCGGAACAGGAAACACTTGACAAGTTCCCGCAGCTCCCTTTAAAGACCTCAAAATATACGGCATTGTCATTTACCGTTCCTACAGAAACTGAATTCAATAATCTAACCATATGTCTGGAAGCAGTCGCAGTAAATTTATACCAGACATCATTATGACTGTAAGAAGCATTACAGGAATTCGGAATAGAACCTGATACGGACGCCAACAAGGTTGTTCCAGAAGTAACATTTACACAATCCAAATTCGGATTAACCGTTAAGGGCACTGCATTTACACACTCATCATTAGATGGTGGCAATGGCGCTGTTGTAAACTTGCTAGTGACACAGCCGGAAGATTCACCCGTCAACCCAACCGCTTTTACACTAAGATAATAAGTGGTATAAACTGATAGCGGAGATGATGGAGTAAAACTCGTTGTAGCTACCGATTGTTGGTTAACCACATCCGTTCCTCCCGGTGTAGTCCCTATAGAAACCTTATAACCCGTCGCTCCTTGCGATGCGTTCCAGGTAATAGCTGGGGAAGTGGGAACAAGTATTGTATTATCAACAGGATAAGACACTACAGGACACACAGGTAATACACTCGGCACCAAACCTTTAAGAGTCACCACAGATTTGTAAGGTAAAGAGCTACCAGTTAGACTTGAAGCAGGATCATTATAGTCAGGATTTCCTATATAAAGAGCTCCTCCCAGCGTAGTAGCATATACAAAAAATTGATTAGCAGGGTTGTCGTTAGATCCCTTTTCATGAACTGCAATGACTAAGTTCCGGACATTATCATATGAAAAAGGAGTCGTAAAGGTTACATCTATAATTCCATTTACATTGTAAACATTGCCCGAGTAAACCTTTGCCATTTGCCCAGATGGAATCCAAGTATCATAAGCAGCAAAAGCAGCTTTTGTGGTATGCCCTACATACACATCCCAGGTTGATTGGTAGAAAGGATTAGCAGAAGAAGTTACATAGAATTTAAGTCCGGTAATATTGCCCGCCGCATCAGTATTGATCTCTTGTTTTGTGAAAATCTGCTGAGAATAGGAACTGAAATACCCTGAATTAACCGGAGCATTCCCGGTAGCGGTACTCCCTTCACCCAGCTTGATTTGAGCACTTAGTACAATACTTACCATCAGTAAGCATAAAAATAAGATTTTCTTCATGTATAAGTTTTTGAGGTTATTAATATATCCGCTAATTTACAATAATTTAAAAACTTAATAAAAACTAAAACCGACAATTAAAAATAATTTAACACCTATAGAAATCTAAACAAAAAAACAGCAGCTTTTCAGCTGCTGTTCTATAAAATATGATCAATAAAGTTTTATCTTTTAATTGCTTTAACGGTCTGTTTAGTTCCGTCTTTCATATTCAGTACTACCAAATACATTCCTTCTTTCAGATCTCTCAACTGAAGTTCTGAAGCCGGAGCTTCAATAGTCTTCACAAGCCTTCCTGCAACATCAAGAATGGAAACAGATTTCACTTTAGATGCATCAGAAATTGTCAATGTGTCAATAAATGGATTAGGATATACCTTAATTTTATTGTCTTTCACACCAACTTCAGAAGTTGATAAATTAGGATTTTGTTTTATTTCAACATTATCCAAAAGAATGTCATCATAGAAGTATCCGTTACCGCTTACATTTTTATCTACAGTAAATCTCACCTGAATCGTTGCTCCTATATAAGAAGCAGCTAAAGGAAGACTAACTGTTCTCCATTGATTTAAGTTTGTAACATCACTAAATATAGATACCCAGCCATTTCCATCGTTTACTTCTACAGTAAGTTTATTATTATCATAAGTAGAAGGTGAAACTGTAGTAGAAGTTGACGTAGAATGGTTTTTAAACCAATCAAAAGAAACAATAGGTGAAGTCAATCCTGTTAAATTCACAGAAGGAGTAACCAATTGTACAGTATTGGTACCAGCTCCTGCATATGGTGAACTTGCATCTACCCATGCATAGGTACCTGCTGCTCTTCCATTATTGGCAGTATTAGCACCATAGTCTGCAGATCCTGTAAATTTCCAGAAAAGGGTTGCATCGGTAGTAGTTGCTGTAGGGTTCACATTATTCCAACAGCTTGGTGCCGTTCCACTATCAAAATTCTGAGCAAAAGGCGCCATCACTGTACCACAAAGTGTATTGAAAACAGCAGGTCCAACCCACGGGCTCTTATCGCTCGAACTACATACGGATCTTACCCAAACATAATAAGTGCTGCTTGAAGCCAACCCGGATAAAGGAGCTGAAGTGGTACTGCTTGTTCCACTAGCCGTTGTGGCAGCAGTAGGAACTGTACTACTTGTACTGTAATAATACTCGTATCCGTTAGCTGGTGTTGTTGTTGGTGCTGTCCAGGATAGATTCGCTGTAGAAACTGTAGGATTAGCTACTACAGGAGAAGCTGGTTCCTGACACGTTGGCACAGCCTCTACCACAAAGTCGTCAATATGGAAGTCAATATCTGGAGTATTGGAGCTTGTTGTTGCAACAAAAGCAATTTTAATATTCCCAGAATATCCAGTAAGGTTTATTATTTCTGTTTGCCCTGTATTAGAATAAGTTGCTGCTCCCGTATAAGTTTTTATAACGTTCGCATTACTCCATGTAGTACCGCCATCTGTGGAGACAATAACTCTAACCTGATGAGTACCTAAGGTCGTTTGTGAAGCTGTTGCCAAATAACTGGTAACGGCCATTTTATATTTCATTCTAAACATACCAGGGGTAGCTCCAAGGTTAATCGGCTGAGAAATCAACCAATCCCCGGTATAGGTTCCATATAAGTTGATTCTTACGGCTACATTAGATCCTGCATTGGCAAAACCTGCCTCACTAGCCCATTTGCTTGATCCGTATGTTAGAGTAGATGAAGCTGTAACATCTCCTTTAGCAACTGACCAACACAATGGAGTAAATGTGGTAAAGTTTTGCGAGCTTGTTGGGGCATTTTCTGGTGCACAAGTCGTTGTAAAATTACGTTCAGTACAAGAAGCAGAATTGCTTGTTGGTGTATAGGCGTTAACTGTATAGTAATATTTTGTTGCATAGTTTAATGGACTAGGAAGTGTATAAGTTGTTACATTTCCCAAATCAGCATTATTCATTACTTCAGTTCCACCTGTTGTAGTACCGATCGACAATCTATATCCTGTTGCGTCTGTTACAGCCCCCCATGTTATTGTTGGAGTTAAAGAAACTCCTGTTGCAGATGATGAAGGTGCACTTACAGTAGGACAGCCAATATTTTTAGTGGTGAATGAGACCGACGTACATCCACTGGCTGTTCCGTTACTATTGACTGGCAGTATAGTAGCATAATAGGTCGTATTATATAACAATTGATTTGCTGCCGGAAGCGTATAAGTAAGCACGTTTCCTACATCTGTTCCATTTATCACATTTGTTCCTCCGGGTGTAGTCCCTAGATTCAGCTTGTAAGAAGTCGCTCCTGCTGTAGCATTCCATTTGATATTTGGTGTTACGGCTACGCCTGTTGCTGCATTAGCCGGTGCGGTAATTACGGTACAATCCGGAATTGTAATGGCTGAAATTTTAACATTATCTACATAGATATCGTCACTTCCGTTATCGCCCTTCGCTAAGAATCTTACGATTGCATTAGGACTGGATGACCCTAAATCTATAAAGTTAGAGGTCCATGATGCTGCAACCCCTAAAGCAGAACCTACATCTGTAAATGTGCTCCCACCATCAGTAGATATCTGGATTTTTAAAACATCGGCTCCGGAAGGGTTGATATAATCAAAACTTAAGTATCTGGTACCTGAACCCGAAGACAGATTGACATATAAGTCCATGTATCCGGAAGCATACTGGCAGTTATAGGAGTGAAAACGGGCTGCTGGTGTTACCGCAGGAGTAGAAATCGTAGAAGATCCACTAGTGCCAGTCCATCCTGAAGCAACAGTAAACCCTGTTGTTGTAATATCACTTTGTCTCCATGAATTATCTCCTCTTGCAGGCCACGTTCTCCAATAATTGGCATTAGGAAGATCTAAAGTTGAATTTCCATCTGCCCAGGTACTGAAGTTCTCTGTGAAAGGCAATGTAGCATAGGTGGCAGGTGGAATTTGCCATGTTCCCGGTGTATAAATAAATGTCAGTCCTGAAGCAGGAACTGTTGTTCCGTTGGTACTTCCTAAAGTTACAGTAGAGCTATTTGAGCTTCCTACAGCAAGAGAAGTCCAGTTTGTTCCTGTCAAATTGTTAACATCAGAACTTTCCGATCCTCTTATCCCTACCTGTCCCGCAAGGGTTGCAGTTCCTGAAACACAGTTTCCATAAACAATAGCAACTGTTTTGGCTGTAAGGTCTAATTGAATCTGGAAATTAAGAAGCTGTGCCGCAGAAGCACTATTACCCTGTACATCTGTAAACTGCACAATAAACTTAGAACCAACAGTTTCATAGGCAATTTCAGAGGTTGTAGTATTCGCATGACGAAGATTTACGGCAAAACCTGCAAAAGCTCCGTCATAGGTAGTTGGTGAAATATCGGAAGATAATCCTGTGTAAGTGGTGCTGGAAGCAGGAACCCCAAACGTAATAAAACCATTGTTACTGATATAAACAGAATTATACTTCTGATTGTTATAAGTAAAAAAACCTGGTAGAGGAATAGCTCCTGATACCAAATCTGTTCCTATTGTTGCACCGGACTGCCATATTGTTCGGCTTGCAGATAACGGTGTATAAGTACCAGAAGACTGTGCAAAGCCATATCCGTTATTTGTATTGGGGGTGGTCAGTTGAGGTGGACCAACCTGTGCGGACACGCAGTAATAGAACGCTGTCAAACACGATAGTAATAATTTCTTCATAAATAGTAATAATAAAAAGTTAGGTTTGTAAATGTATAAATATTAATTTGAATATTAAAAATTATCATAAAATTTTGAATAAAAACAAACAAAACAGCTTTTAAATGAAATAAAATCAAACGTTTATTTAATTTAAATATTTATTTCGCAATATGATGAAAAAACATTAAAGCACTATTAATCAGCCATTTAAAATACTATACAATTAAAATAGACTTCAGAAAATTTTTCTATTTAATATAAAAGAACATATAAAATTTTTCATCAATATTTACAATATATAAACAAAAAAAGA
>NZ_QAJO01000001.1:90907-342588 GCF_003852415.1 Chryseobacterium sp. KBW03
TCTTTTTTTGTTTATATATTATTTTTTTTAGTTTAAATAAAACTCATATTTATTAAGAAGTTGGATTTCTTTAATCAAATCTCCAGTCAGGTCTACTGAATGTTTCATAGACTGTACTTCAATATGAGAATCATCTTCAATATTTTTAATAAAGAATTTCAGTTTTTGATTTCCTTTATTCCTATCAAGAACTGTTCTGAAAAAATCCAGATCTTCCGGTCTTACATCCATCACATCCATCACCAAAGATATACTCTTGGCAAATCGCTCAAATGCTTCCTGAAGCTCTATCACATCATTTACATTAACGAAGACTCTGCCGTCTTTCACCTGAGCAAATTTTATTTTGAAGATAACAAACCTCTGAACTTCCAGCTTTTCCTTCAGCCTCATATAATCACGATCTCCCAATCTGAATGAATATGACCCAGAATAATCTTCAAGCGTTACAAAGGCAACTTTCTCACCACTTCTGAAACCGTCTTTTACCACATATTCCGTAATCAAACCTGCAACGGTATATTCTTTTCCGCCACCTCCATTTTCTCTTTCTTTCTGCAAAGTTTTCCAGTCTTTTTTCTTTTCTTCAAAAAGCTCCTCCTGTTTATTTGCAAAAGCCTGTTCTTTATATGCATCAACTTCATCGAGATTCAAAAAATGAAAAACTCCTTTCGGCTCAGCTTTTTTTGTAACCTCTTCTATAATTTCTTCCTCTTCACCGGCAACAATGTCATCAGAAACAATTTCTACAAGATCTGCAACCTCATCAATAGAGTCTTTTTCGAGAATCGGAGCTTCGTCTGCTACTGTTTTTCCCTCATCATCTTTTTCTAAAACTGACTTTTGAGAAAGCCGTCCCTGCATAAACTGATATTGGTATTTAAATTCATCCAAAGGATGTGCAGAAAGGTAAAATCCAATGGTTTCTTTTTCTTTGTTAAGCTTATGCATGTTTGGCCATTCCGGACAGGGTGCCAATTTCGGCTGCTCAATCTGAACTTCTTCAGCAAAATCTGCAAAAAGAGAGTGTTCCATCTCATTTTTACTTTCCTGAAAGCTTTGTCCGTACCTAATCAGTCTTTCTATATTTGTTCTTCCAGCCATATCAATATCAAAATACTGACCTCTGTGGAAAGAACTCAATTCATCAAAACCTCCAGCCAAAACCAAACTTTCCGCTACTCTTTTATTCATTTGCGAAGGCAGAATTCTTTCAAAAAAATCATAAATATTTTTAAATCTTCCGTTCGCTCTTTCTCGTGTAATTCCTTCACTCGGACCTTCTCCAATACCTTTAATTGCTCCCAGACCAAAACGAATCTGCCCTTTCTCATTTACAGAGAATTTATATTGAGATTCATTCACATCAGGACCCAAAACATCAACTCCCATACTTTTACAATCTTCCATAAACATGGTAATAGCTTCTGTATTGTTGATGTTATTACTCATTACACTCGCCATATATTCAGCAGGATAATTGGCTTTTAAATAAGCCGTTTGATACGCGATAAATGCATAACACGTTGAGTGGGATTTATTGAAGGCATATTCTGCAAAGGCTTTCCAGTCGTTCCAGATTTTTTCTAATCTTTCCTCATTCAGGTTGTTTTTTCTACCTCCTTCAATGAATTTAGGGTACATTTTATTCAGAACATCGATTTGCTTTTTACCCATTGCTTTTCTCAGAGTATCGGCTTCACCTTTGGTAAAGTTGGCCAATTTCTGAGACAAAAGCATTACCTGTTCCTGGTAAACCGTAATTCCGTATGTTTCTTTTAAATATTCTTCAGTCTCCGGTAAGTCATAAACAATATCTTCAATCCCGTGTTTTCTGTTGATAAAGTTTGGAATATATTTAATCGGACCCGGACGGTACAGGGCATTCATGGCAATAAGATCGGCAAAAACTGTTGGCTTAAGCTCTCTCATGTATTTTTGCATCCCCGGACTTTCATACTGGAAAATACCAACTGTTCTTCCTTCTTTAAATAACTGATAGGTTTTCGTATCGTCAAGCGGAATAAGATCCGGATCAATATCCAAACCATATCTTGCCTTTACAAGCTTCAATGCATCCTTAATGATGGTCAAAGTTCTCAGCCCCAGGAAGTCCATTTTCAATAGACCTGCACTTTCCGCCACCGAGTTGTCAAACTGAGACACCAAAATATCGGCATCTTTTGCCGCAATCGTTACCGGAACCAGATTACTTACATCTTCAGGAGTAATAATCACCCCACAGGCATGAATACCTGTATTTCTGATACAGCCTTCCATCTTTTTTGCACTCGCAAGCACATCATGACGGTTATCACCCGGAGTGTTAAGAACATATCTCATTTCATCAACAAGCATCTGTTCTTCCGGTTTTAGTTTATCATATTTAGATAAAGCTTTTGCAATGTTCATCCCCGGGCTTGGCGGAATTAGTTTCGCGATATTATTGGTATCAGGAATCGGAACGTCCAAAACTCTTCCCGCATCTTTAATCGCCGATTTCCCTCCCAGAACCGAGTAGGTAATAATCTGTGCTACCTGATTTTTACCGTATTTTTCAACTACCCATTTGATAATTTTATCACGTCCTTCATCATCAAAATCGATATCAATATCGGGCATGGAAATCCTTTCAGGATTCAAAAAACGCTCAAAAAGCAAATCATATTTAATAGGATCTACGTTCGTAATTCCCGTGCAATAAGCTACGGCAGAACCTGCGGCAGAACCACGGCCGGGACCAACCCAAACGCCCATTTTCCTTGCTTCGTTACAAAAATCCTGTACAATCAGGAAATAACCGGGATAACCAGTGTTGGCGACAACTTCCAGTTCAAAATCTAAACGTTCTTTAATTTCGTCTGTGATTCCGGTTTCTACATATCTTTTTTTCGCTCCTTCATAGGTTAAATGGGTCAAATAGGCCATCTCCCCACGTTTCCCTCCGTCAATATCGTCTTCAGCATGAATAAACTCTTCAGGAATATCGAATTTAGGAAGTAAAACGTCTCTTTTTAAGGTATACGGTTTAAATTTTGCAGTGAATTCTTCATAGGTATCAAAAGCATCAGGATACGCCAAAAAAGCTTCTTTTATTTCGTCAGAATTTTTGATGTAATATTCTCCTGTAGCTAACCCTCTTCTCTTTCCAAAGCCTTTTCCAACAGGAGTTGTCAGCTTTTCTCCATCTTTGATACAGCTTACAATATCCTGAATATTAGAATCGTCTTTATTAGAATAAAAAGTTTCGTTCTGTGCTAAAATTTTAACATTATATTTATCTGCAAAATGCAGTAAGACATCATTCAAATGCTCTTCTTCAGGCAGTTTATGATTTTGAATCTGAACATAGAAATCATCTTCAAAGGTATCTTTCCACCATTTGAAAAGCTCCTCCCCTTTTTGTTCACCGGTATTTAAAATAGCATCGGGAATATCTCCCAGAATTCCTGAAGTCAGCGCTATCAAACCTTCTTTATATTCAGCTATCAATTCACGACTGATCCTTGGAACTCCAAAATAGAACCCTTTAAGGAAACCTATACTTGAAAGTTTTGCTAAATTTTTATAGCCTTCAAAATCTTTCGCCAACAAAACAACCTGCGTTCTTCTATCGGGATCATCTTTTGTAAATTGTTTCTGCTCGTAACGTTCTGAAATATAAAATTCGCAGCCCACAACGGGAATTAACGGTTCTGAAACTGGTTCTGCTTCATTAAATTCTTCTCCGTTTTCTTCTGCTTCCTGTTTTTTTGCTAAATATTCTTTATGCTTTTTTACTCTGTCACCATTCGTTCCTTCCACTGCTGAAACGAACTTAAAAGCGCCCATCATGTTCCCAAGATCTACCATTCCGACAGCAGGGAAATTTTCATCAGTAGCTTTTTTGATCAGATCATTGATGCTTGAAGTAGCCGTAAGTGTAGAAAAAACACTGTGATTATCAAAATTGAAATATTTCCCTAAATCAATTTCATCAATACTTCCAAAATCCTGCTGCTTTTTCTTGTTATGAAAATCTGCAACCTGCCTTCTGATAACGATATTAAAAGGCTTGATCGGATCTGGATAAAGACTCTTGAAATAAGCCAGCTGGTCTTCTGAGATCTTTAGTGTTTCAGCAGGAACCACCCCTATTCTTATCATTTCGAAGAAGGCACTGGCCGTAGCATTTACGTCAGCTGCTGCATTATGGGCTTCATCAAATTTATTCCCATAAAGCTTTTCATACAATTCTTCCAATTTCGGAGATTTGTATCGGCCCCCTCGTCCTCCGCCAAGCTGACAGAAGTCGGTCCCCAAAATCATCGTATCTGCTTTGGGTTTTTCCTGTAGATTATCATTCAGGTTTTTCCTGTAAAATTCTGCCCCTACAATATTGTAGTCGAACTCTACATTATGTCCGGAAACAACTCTTGTTCTTTCAAGGACTTTAGAAAACTCTTCAAGAATCTCCTGAAGGTCTCGTCCTTCTTCATTTGCAATTTTCGTTGTAATCCCGTGAATTCTTGCCGCGTTAAAGGGAATATCATACCCTTCAGGCTTTATTATATAATCCTGGTTTTCAATCAACTTCCCGTCATCGTCGTGCAACTGCCATGCGATCTGAACCATTCTTGGCCAGTTATCCGAATCTGAAAGCGGAGCGTTGAAATTTTTTGGTAAACCGGTTGTTTCTGTGTCAAAAATTAAATACATATAATTTTCTAACTTTTTTATAAAAAAGAGAATGTAAAGTTACTTCATTTTTTCTAAATATTGCTTTATAGCAGCCATATAAACAATCAATAATATTTACAAAACACAACAAAATAAGAGATTTTCAAAAAATCTTTTTAACAAATTAAAACATAAATTAAAATTACCTTAAAAAATTAGACTTATTTATTAAAACTTATTAATTATTAAAATTTTAGCATAATTTTGATTCACTATAGTTTTAACAATTTACTACCCAAAATGAAGAAACAACTACTTTTACTCAGTACTTTAGCCATAACGCTAATAAATGCACAAAACAATGAAGAATTAAATAGATTATTTGAACGTCAGAGAATAGACAACAACGAAAAGTTCGATGCCTATGTATCTAAAAGATATGGTTCTAATAAAGCCCCTGAAGTTTTAAAAGAAATTGAACTGCAAAGAACTAATCTTGCAGGCTTTTTACCAGACAATAAGCCTTATTTTTTTCAGGCTCACGATATGGATCAGATTAAAAATTCCAATTCTGATTTTTTGCAGGGAGGAAATATTACTGGCTTAACGGGATCTTTTAACGGAGACGGTATTAAGTTTACTATTTTTGATGGTAGTACTGCTTCCGGCGTAGCAAGAGTATTTGCAAACCACGTCTTCTTTAACAATCTTCCTAACAGAATTACCAATAAAGAAAGCAGCAGTGTCAATTATGGTGACCACGCAACAGCTGTTTCCAGTTTTATAGGTGCGAAAGATTATCCATATACAGTAACATTTACGAATGGGACAACAAGACAGGTTAATTTCAAAGGAATTGCACCCAACTCTACAATAGATGCTTATGCTTTTGGAACATCTGTTTTGGATGGTGAAACTGTACAAAGTACCGTTTTTCAAAAAATCGTAAAGGCACAGCCTAATGTTTCCAACCATTCTTATGGAAGTAATCAGGGATGGGCAGACCCTCAATTGGTTAACAATGAACCTGCATGGGTATGGAATGGTACTTTTGCCAGTCCAAACACCTCTTTTGATGCTCAGGGAACATATCTCACAAACGACCGTGATTATGACCAGATTGTATACAACAATCCTTCTTATATCATTGTAAAATCGGCAGGAAACTCATTTGGTGAAGGACCTAGTGCCGACACTAGTACTTATAAAAAATATTACAAAGATAACTCAGGGAATTTTGTAGAATTTGCTGCAACTGATACTCTACCTCCTAATAATTGCGCACAGGGATATGACTGTATAGGGATTGGTTCTCTTGGGAAAAATATTATTGTGGTAGGAGCCGCAGATAGAATAACGACTAACGATGGAAGATATACAGCTTCCTCGGATGTTATCCATTCCGTTTACAGCAGTGCTGGCCCAAGAGATGACGGAGGTATCAAACCGGATATTACAGCTGTGGGGACAAGTGTTGCCAGTGCATGGACTGATAATACCAGTACAGGAGGAAGTAAAATCAACATAGGGGATGGAACCTCTTATTCTGCTCCTGTAGTAACGGGTATTATTGGACTTTGGACACAGGTTAATAAGCAGCTATTTGGAGGCAGTTTATTAAATGCTGCATCAGCAAAAACCTTAATGGTGCATTCAGCGAAAGAAGCAGGCAACATAGGTCCTGATCCTCAATTTGGATGGGGCTTTATTGACGCCAAAAAAGGAGCTGAACTTCTTGTAGGAAAATCCAACAACAGTATTATTTTTAATGATGAAGTATTAAATAGCGGAGTTGCTAATGTAAAGACAGTTAAGGCGTCCGGGTCTGAACCGTTAAAAGTAACAATATCCTGGATTGATCCTGAATTCACAAACTTTACTAATCAATGGAGCAATATTTACAATAACAGAAGTTCTAAATTGATTAATGATCTGGATCTAAAGATTACTGATACTACTACAAACACTATTTATTATCCATGGAAACTAGATGCCAACAATCCAATGACTCCAGCTACAAAAGGAGATAATACGGTAGACAACGTAGAACAGGTAATAGTAGATGCTCCTGTTGCAGGAAGAACTTATAAAATAGAGATCACCAATAAAGGCATACTGAAAAATAATACAGGCGGAAATGCCCCTCAAAATTATTCTGTCATCGTAACAGGATTTACTGAGTTATTAGGAACTAAAGACATTACCAATCCTCTTAATAATCTCGCGATTTCCCCTACCATTACAAAGGATTTTACAAACATTTTAAAAGCACCTAAAAAGTCTACTTTCAATGTTTACGACCTTACAGGTAAAAAACTACAAAGCGGTACCATCAATAATGAGAAGGAACCAGTAGATTTATCTACTTACACAAAAGGAATTTACATCATTGAAGTAAAAACAGACAAAGATGTTATTTCCAAAAAAGTGATCAAGGAATAACCTATATAAACAAAGATTTTACACAAAATACTAACAGTTGTTAGTATTTTGTTTTTTTATGTATATTTGCTTCCTATGGAAAATGCACTTCACGAAAAAGTTTCTCAAGATATACTACTCAAGGCGTATAATCATATGATGCTGGCCAAAGCAATGGCTGATATTTACGAAGAAAACAGAAATGTATGTAAATATGTTCACAGTACTTCAAGGGGTCACGAAGCCATCCAGCTTGCAACAGCTTATCAGCTTAAGAAAGAAGACTGGGTTTCTCCTTATTATAGAGATGAAAGCATCCTTTTAGGTATAGGTTTTGAACCTTACCAATTAATGCTTCAATTATTAGCTAAAGCTGATGATCCTTTTTCAGGAGGAAGATCATACTACTCCCACCCTTCCAGCAGAGACGAAAACAAACCAAAAATTGTTCACCAGAGTTCTGCAACCGGAATGCAGACTATTCCTACTACAGGAGTAGCACAGGGAATCAAATATATTCAGGATTTTAATCTTCAGGAATTTGAAAACAATCCTGTAGTTGTATGCAGCCTTGGAGACAATTCTGTTACTGAAGGTGAGGTAAGTGAAGCTTTACAATTTGCTGCTTTGCATCAGCTTCCTATTATTTTCCTTGTACAGGATAATGAGTGGGGAATTTCCGTAACAAAAGATGAAGCAAGAACTTGTGATGCTTATGATTTTGTAGCTGGATTCACTGGTTTGAGCAGAATGAGAGTAGACGGAACTGATTTCGTGGAAAGTTTCGAGGCCATGAAAAAAGCCGTGGATTTTGTAAGAACAGAAAGAAAACCTTTGGTTGTCTGTGCAAAAACTGTACTGATCGGACACCATACTTCCGGAGTAAGAAGAGAATTCTATAGAGACGAAGAAGATTTAACAAAACATAGAGCTAAAGATCCGGGAGAAATCCTTAGAAAACATTTACTGGAAACAGGTACTGATGAAGATCTTTTAAAGCAAATCACGAAAAAGGCCCGTCTTGAAGCAGAAGAAGCTTTTGAAAAAGCTAAAAACGCTGAAGATCCGAAGCCTGAAACTGTAATGCAGCACGTTTTTGCTCCTACTCCTATTACAGAGGAAACAGGAACACGCGAGCCTGCCAACGGAGAAAAAATTGTAATGGTAGATGCTGCCATCCATGCGATACAGGAATTGATGTGGAAACACCCTGAAGCTCTTCTTTACGGACAAGATGTAGGAGAAAGAATTGGTGGAGTTTTCCGCGAAACGGTAACGTTAGGAAAAAAATTCGGAAGCAAGAGAGTATTCAATACCGCGATTCAGGAAGCGTATATTATTGGATCTACAGCCGGGATGAGTGCTGTAGGATTAAAACCAATCGTTGAAGTTCAATTTGCAGATTATATTTACCCGGGAATCAACCAGTTAATTACGGAGATATCAAAATCAAGTTATTTAAGTGGCGGAAAATTCCCTGTAAGCAACATCATCCGTGTTCCAATCGGAGCATACGGTGGTGGCGGTCCTTACCACAGTGGAAGTGTTGAAAGTATTTTAGCCAACATCAAAGGAATCAAAATAGCCTATCCAAGTAATGCAGCAGATTTTAAAGGTTTATTAAAAGCAGCGTATTACGATCCAAACCCAGTAGTGATGCTGGAGCACAAAGGATTATACTGGAGCAAAGTTCCGGGAACTGAAGATGCTAAAACAATAGAACCGGCTGAAGACTATGTTCTTCCGTTTGGAAAAGGTAAAGTAATCATCGAAGCTGACAAGGATGAAACTGAGAAAGGAAGAACCTTATTAGTTGTTACCTACGGAATGGGAGTTTACTGGGCTAAAGAAGCGGCCAAGAATTTCAATGGAAGAGTTGAAGTAATTGATTTAAGAACATTAATTCCTCTTGACGAAGAACTTGTTTTCGAAAGAGTGAAAGCTCATGGAAAATGTATCGTTCTTACAGAAGAACAGCTTAACAACTCTTTTGCAGAAGCTTTTGCACACCGTATTTCCAAAAACTGCTTCAAATATCTGGATGCCCCTGTAGAAACAATGGGATCACTTGATGTTCCTGCAGTTCCTATTAATCTGGTACTGGAAAAAGAAATGCTTCCAAATGCTGAAAAACTCAGCAATAAGATTGAAGAAATGCTGAAATATTAATTTTATATAAAATTAAAACCTCTAAAAATTTTTAGAGGTTTTTTTATGCAATTTTTTCATTACTTTTATTTAAGATTATCAATCTCAATTCTAGCCCATTATAAACCAAGAAAACCCAACGATCCATTATCTGAAAGGCATTACAAAATAAAATCAATTACAGTTTGGTATTTATTTTGTCTATACACGCAAAACACACCCATCTTTATGATCACAACCAAATACGTCAATTATAAACAGGTTCTCAATCTGGCCGGTGTACATCTTATCCTAATCTCTATCTGGTGTACATTAATTGCTGTTTTCTTTTATTTCTTCAACTGGCACTGGATGACGATTCCATGGGTTCCTGTTGCACTGATTGGTACAGCAGAAGCATTCCTTGTAGGTTTTAAAAACAACCAGGCCTATGACAGACTTTGGGAAGCCAGAAAAATATGGGGCGGAATTGTGAACTCAAGCCGTTCGTTTGCTTCCATGGTGTATGCTTTCGATACCAAAAATGAAGAAATTGGGGTGTTTGATCTTGAAGACCGTAAAAGAAGAATTGTTTACCGTCACATTGCGTGGTTGTATACTTTCCGCGAACAACTTCTTGTTCCTACAGAATGGGAGCATATCAGTACGGAAAATAATAAATTCGGAAATATCAACCTGAGAAGAAACAGATTGATCAAAGCAGGATTTCCGGATTACGGAAGAGCCCCTATTTTCCTGCACAAATATCTTTCGGAAGAAGAATATGATCTTAAAAATGATTATAAAAACTTTGCTACTTATCTTATTGCCCAACAGGCAAAAGACATCAATGAGCTCAAAAATATGAATGTCATCACAGATTTTAATCAAACTCAACTGCAGAACAGTTTGAATGAATTCTATAATTTTCAGGGACAGGCAGAAAGAATCAAAAAATTCCCTTCGCCAAGACAATTTGCCAGTACGGCTTTTGTTTTTAATATCCTTTTTATTATGCTTCTCCCATTAGGATTAGTGAATGAGTTTGCAAAACTGGGTGACTGGGGAATCTGGACCTCTATTCCGTTCTGTATCATTATCGGATGGATCTATATCATCATGGAACTGGTAGGAGATTATTCTGAAAACCCCTTTGCGGGATTGATGTTTGATGTCCCTATGCTTTCTATCTGCAGAACTATTGAAATTGACTTACTTCAGATGAGCGGAGAAACAGACCTTCCGGATCCTATTGTTTCTAAAAACGGAGTTTTGGTATAGTTTTCAATACATTGAAAGATTAAAAAGACACCCTAAAACTGAATGTCTGAACTCCTGGAAAAAATTAAAAATATTCGATAAAATATATTTTAAAATTTCATTGTTTTTCATAATTTAGAGGCATTGAAAGTATACGTTAAATCACTGAATTCTGGTTCGATTTAACGTATATTCTTATCAACTAATTATTTATCCCTCCTTTTTTAAACAATGAGATCCAAGCAAGTACTGCAGGTTTTGACAATGCTATGTCTTATCCTATTCTGCCCTAAAGTAAAATCACAGGCGGCTTTCAACAAGGAATTACCAAAAGAATTTGAAGACAAATTCACCAAGGAAATCAATGACAGCATTCCATCCTTGGGTTCTTTCATTGTTACCCAAAACGGCAGGCTTCTGTATGAACACTATTTTCACGGAGCCAATAAAGATACCACCTTCAGTGTAAAATCTGTTACCAAAAGTATCGTATCTGTTCTGGCAGGCATTGCAAAAGATAAAAATATACTTCCCAATCTCAATACTCCGGTTTTAAAAATCCTTCCGGAATACAATATTTCAAGAAGCAGATTCAAAAACATTTCCAATATCGAAGGGAAAGTTCTTCATGATTCTATCAGAAACACGTTAACACTAAAAAATCTGTTGACAATGCAGGGAGGTTTCGACTGGGTTGAAAATTCAAAAATTTCGACAGCCATGTCTTTCTCCGGTGATCCGGTAAGATTTGTTCTGGATTTACCTTTTGAAGAATATCCCGGAACTGTATTCAACTATAACAGTGGTGAAAGCCATCTTTTCGGGGCTGCCTTATCAAAAATAGTAAAAACCAGCTTGAAACAATTTGCCAATGAAAATCTGTTTAGACCTTTAAAAATGAATATCACCAGATGGGATACGGATTCAATGGATAGAAATTTTGCAGGCTCAGAGCTTTTTATGAAACCGGATGATATGCTGAAATTTGGAACAATGATCCTTAACAACGGAAAACTTAGCGGCAAACAGATTGTATCTCAAAAATGGATTCAGGAATCAACTTCTGAACAGGTAAAGCTGGATTCATGGGATGTAATGCCCAATGCAAACGGATACGGCTATTATTGGTGGCGAAGAAAAACCAATGGACATCAGGCTTTTGTAGCAACGGGCTACGGAGGTCAGCTGATCTGTGTCATTCCTGATCTGAAAATGGTGATTGTAACAACATGTTTCTTAAATGAAAGCAATAAAGGAAGAGCAGATATTAAAAGACTACATTATTTCATCGATAAAATCACCAAAGGAGATCAATAAGAACTAACAAAACCAATAACCAACCGAACAATACAATAAATATGAAATTCTATTTAGCCCTTATCCTACTCTTCTTTGTCAGCTTATCTTCTGCTCAATCTAACGAAAACAGTAAAAAAGTAAGAGAAAAACAGCTGAAAGCCCAAAATCAAAAAGAGAATCTCGATTTTAAAAGAGTGGAAGAAGAACTTAAAGTACCGGGTAAAGATTCAGGTCCTTTTACGTATGGTGTTTTTCCTTATCCAATTTATGACAGCATTCAGAAAGACGGTTTTAAAGGAGTGGGAACACTGGGTAATTTTTTCGGCTTAAAACTACAGGGTAAAAGGATTGTGTATACAAGCTTTGTAGAAAACAAATGGGGAACTTTAAATTCTCATAAAGTTAAGAATAAAGACAGAGTATTTTTCACCATTCTTGTTCTCACAGATTTTATTGATGATAAAGAATATACTTCAAGTAAAATGAATATCGTTTCAAGAAATTTCCCTGATGTAATCGGACAAGGATTTGTAAAGACTTCCAATAACAGAATTGACTTCTCAGCCTTTACTACCCTTGAAAAGGAAGATTTTGCCATTGTCAACATGAAACTTTACCATCTGAAATATGGAAACGTGATCCTGATTGCTCCACAGAAAGATGGAAGTCTGCGAAGCTTGCAGATCAACAATACAACAGATTTAACGTCTGAAACGTTGAAACCATATGTTGAGCAGCTTATACAACAACCGGAAACCGTTACTTTTTTTATTAACGAAAAAACAATCTGAGCCTACAGCTTAATGTCTACAATACGATCGCCGTCGTATTTTTCACTTCGGAAATCATAAATGAACTGTGCGTACTTGCAATGTGCTGAAGCGTTGTAAGTTTCGTCAGCATAAAATTGCGATAGTCTTCAATATCCTTCACTCCTATTTTAAGGATATAATCATAATCTCCGCTTACATGAAAGCATTCTGTAACTTCCTGAAGGTCCATTACCTCTTTTTCAAACTGCAGTACAAATTCTTTTTTATGCTGGCTTAATTTTACGTGACACAGAACGATAAAATTTTTCTTAACTTTACTCTTGTCCAGCAAGGCTACATATTTTGAAATAATTCCGGCATTTTCAAGCTTTTTTACACGCTCGTAGATTGCCGTAACAGACAATCCAAGTTTGCCAGACAGTTCTTTGGTTGTTTGTTTACAGTCTTCCTGTAAAAAAAGTAATAGTTTCTTATCCGTTTCGTCAAGTTCCATAGATATTTTTTTGGTAAAAGTTTAACAATCCCGAAGATACTAAATAATTTTTCTAAATAAACAATATTTTACAGTTTTATATTCTATAAATTCAAATTTATATTGTAATTATTAGGAAATTAATGCAAATTGGGACAATAAAATAAAAACAATACTTATGGAAAACTTTAACGCAGCCAATGAGATCCAGGATCTTCAGTATTTTGGTGAATTCGGAGGAGTGAATCCTTCTATCTCTGACAGCTCTACCTATACATTTCTTTCTGCAAAGACCATGTTTGATACTTTCGAAGGAAATGCTGAAGGATGCTATCTGTATTCCAGACACTCATCCCCGATGAATCTTTATCTGGCACAGGCTCTTGCCAAGATGGAAAACACGGAATCCGCCAACGTTACAGCATCCGGAATGGGAGCTATTACTTCTGTTTTGATGCAGGTATGCAAAAGTGGAGACCATATTATTTCAAGCAGAACCATCTACGGAGGAACGTATGCTTTTCTTAAAAATTTCCTTCCTCAGTTTAATGTAGCAACCACTTTTGTTGATATCAACAATTTTGAATCTATAGAGAAAGCAATCACTCCCAATACTAAAGTTATTTACTGTGAAAGTGTGAGCAATCCGCTTCTTGAAGTAGCAGACCTTAGAAAACTTTCCGAAATCTGTAAAAAACACAATCTGAAACTGATTGTAGACAATACCTTCTCCCCTCTTTCTATCTCTCCAACATTATTTGGGGCAGATGTTGTGATTCACAGTCTGACGAAATTCATCAACGGAAGCAGTGATACTGTAGGGGGTGTATATTGTGCAACACAATCATTCATCGATGATACCAAAAATGTAAATTCCGGGGCTTGTATGCTTCTTGGCCCAACTATGGACAGCCTAAGATCTTCAAGTATCTTAAAAAACCTGAGAACATTACATATCAGAATAAAACAACATAGCCACAACGCAATGTATCTTGCCGAAAGATTTGAAAAAGACGGCTTAAAAGTATCTTATCCGGGATTACCTTCTCATAAAAATCATGAATTAATGAAAAGCATGCTTCATGAAGAGTACGGATACGGAGGACTATTGACGCTGGATGCCGGAACCACAGAAAAAGCCAATGAACTGATGGAAATGATGCAGGCAGAAAACCTGGGTTATCTTGCCGTAAGCTTAGGGTTCTACAAAACCTTATTCTCATGCTCAGGTAGATCTACCTCATCTGAAATTCCAGAGGAGGAACGTGCTTCCATAGGTATTTCCGACGGATTGATCAGATTCTCTATCGGCCTTGACCACGACATTAAAAGAACTTATCATAAAATGAAAGAATGTATGCTGAAAGTAGGAGTTCTTAACCACCATGAAAACATTTCTATCATCTAAATTTATTGTAAAAAGGCTGTTTCAAATGAAACAGCCTTTTTTTATTCTTGTTTAAATCACAGACATCTTGTTTAGATTCCTTCGGAATGACAAACGCTGTGTATATTTTTTTACTTTTTAATAATAGAAATTCAATAGGAATGGGCTTTAGCCGAAACTTAAAATTATTTCTTATGATAATGATGGGGAAAAGCATCTTCCGGTTTCATTCTGAAAACATTCAGTAGGATCCAGGATTTTAAGAACCCGTACCCGTAAGAAAACATTTGAATATAAGTGGAAATAACTGCCATACCGGCAATACTGATATTTTTCGTCAGCAGCAAGGCATGAAATAGCACCAAAAAGGTGTATAATCCATAAAAAGCAAGGATTATCCCTCTTCCCATGATAAAATACTCCAGAAAGCCCATTATATACCCCAACATAAACAAAGTTGGAAAAGCAAAAGAGATTTTCACATAATTAGGATGTCTCTGATTAAGAATAGGTCTTGCACAGCCAAACTGATACACCTGTTTGGAGAATTTACCGAAATCTACCCTGCGTTTATGATATACCGCAATATCATCAAAAAAGGCGGTAGTAAAACCATTTTCCCAAAGAGTCATAGACAGATCCGGATCTTCCCCTATTCTCATTTCTGAAAATCCGCCAACCTTTTCAAAAACAGCCTTTTTCACCCCCATATTGAAACTTCTGGGTTGGAATTTGGAAACAGCTTTCTTACTTCCCCTGATTCCTCCGGTTGTAAAAACAGAAGTCATAGAATAAGAAATAGCTTTCTGCATCAGATTAAAACCTTTATGCGCCTTATCTGCCCCCCCAAATGCGTCACAAGGAATGGTCTGAATATCTTTTTTGATATGTTCAATATAATCTGCTTCAACAATGACATCACTGTCTACAAATACCAGCCATTCGTTCGCTGCTCTTGCCGCTCCATAATTTCTTGTTAATCCAGGTCCTGAATTATCTTTTCTGAAATATTTAATATCCAGAATTACTTCAAAATTCTTGATGGTAGGCTTCAGATCGATCAGAGAACCATCATCTACGATAATCATCTCGAACTCCCTGTCTGTCTGTTGGGTAAGAGAAGTCAGCAGCTCAAAAAGTTCATCTTTTCGGTTGTAAATGGCAACGACAATGGAAATAGTAGGCTTCAAATTGAAAATTTTTCAAAATTACTTATTCGCAGCACAACCTACAAACAGTTTAACAGCTTATTCAGAGAAATTAATTCAAATAGGATCTTACTCGTCTCCATGAATAGAATATAAAGGTGAAATTCTGAGCCAACACATTTGACATTTTAAACAAAATGAACACAAGGAATCCCTCCTAATTTTGCTATAGAAATTTAAAACAAAAAAAATGGAACCAATTATCAGCGCATTACAGCAACCTATTCAATCAGGCTTTAATGCCTATTCAACCGCTCAGGAAGTTATTAAAGGAGTTGATCTTACCGGAAAAACTGTCGTCATTACGGGCGGTTATGCAGGAATCGGGCTTGAAACCACAAAAGCACTTATTTCAGCCGGAGCACATGTCATTATTCCCGCAAGAGATATTGAAAAAGCTGGAAAAAATCTTTCAGGAATTGAAAATTTTGAACTTGAAAAAATGGATCTTATGGATCCTGCATCCATTGATGCCTTTGCAGAAAAATTTGTCTCGTCAGGAAGAAGTCTGGATCTTCTTATTAATAATGCAGGTATTATGTGGGTTCCCCTTCGCAGAGACAGCCGGGGTTTTGAATCCCAGCTGGCAACTAACTACCTTGGGCAGTTTCACCTTACATCAAAATTATGGCCGGCTCTGAAAAAATCACAGGCAGCGAGAGTCATCAACGTTTCTTCTTATGGACATCAGATGTCTCCGTTTAATTTTGAAGATCCAAATTTTGAGAAAAGAGACTACGATACTCTTTCAGGGTATGGACAATCAAAAACAGCCTGTAATTTATTTGCTGTAGAATTGGATGAAAGAGGAAAAGAATTCAATATCAGAGCGTATTCTCTTCATCCGGGTTCTGTGTATGGCACTGATCTCGGCAGAGAAGAACCTATTGAACTTTTTAAACAGCTTGGAACGCATGATGAAAACGGAAACATCAAACCGGAGGTTGAAGCACAACTAAAAACACTTCAGCAAGGGGCTGCAACTACAATCTGGTGCTCTGTAAGTCCTCAGCTTAATGAAATAGGAGGTGTTTATTGTGAAAACTGTGATATTGCGGAGACAGACAAAGGTCAAATTGAGCATCGGTTTGATGAGCCGGCTACCATCCGTGGGGTACAGCCCTATTCTATCGATAAAAAAAATGCAGAACGGTTGTGGAAGCTAAGTGAAGAGATGCTGGGGTTCCGTTTTGATACGAAATAGGTGTTTTTTAAATACATTTGTAATGAAAAACTTTTGACAATGGATTTCCAGATACAATACCTCACACCGGATATCAAGCTTTCCAGTTATGACGACAAACTGTTCAAAACGGAAACGGTTTTTGAATACCATATGCTGGTTTGGTTTATATCCGGAGAAACGAAAATTATTCAGGCAGACAAAACTTATGTTTTTAAAGCGGGAGATATTTTCCTCATCCCGAGAAATCATCTTGCCACGATCATCAATTATCCAAAAGATGGGCTTCCTCATAAAGCGGTGGTCATGCATCTTACGACCGAACGTCTGAAACAATTTTATGCTTCTATTGATCTTACACAGAAAGTAACTCCGCGGAAATCCTGTATTCACAGCTTTAGCAGTCATCCACTTCTGAACAGCTGTCTTGCATCTCTTATTCCTTATTTTGAAGTTGAAGGACCTTTTCCTGAAAATATTGCTCATTTAAAGATTACTGAGGCCATCAGTATTATAAGAGAAATTGATCAGAATATAGATGCTATACTGGCAGATTTTGATGAACCGGGAAAAGTAGATCTGATTAATTTCATGGAAAAGAATTATATGTTCAATATGCCTTTGGAACGGTTCGGATATCTTACCGGAAGAAGTTTATCAACTTTCAACCGGGATTTCAGAAGGATTTTCCTAACGACACCACAGCGCTGGCTCACTCAAAAGCGTCTTGAACTTGCTTATTATCATTTATCCGAAAAGAATAAAAAGCCGTCCGATGTTTTTCTGGAAGTGGGTTTTGAAGACTTGTCGCATTTTTCACATGCTTTTAAAAAACAATATGGTTTTGCCCCTTCCCTGGCACGATAAAATAAAATAGGCTGTATCACAATGAATACAGCCTATTTTTATTTTGATATAAAACTGAAGTCTGCTATATAAACAAACCTGATTTAAAATAGATATACATTACCACAGAAATAAAAAACGCGATCACTGAACAGCTGAAAAGAAGCAGTTTGAACAGCGTTTTAAAATAATAAAGTTCAAGTACATGCAGAACAAAAAACATTAAAAACGAAATGCTTACTCCTATTAAAGAAGCTACCACTAAAGTTTGTGTATAGTTTTGTTCCGGTAAAGGATCTTTAAAAACAATAAAAAAAGAAAATGCAGCCAATACTAAAGCTATTGCACTTACTTTTTCTGTGAAGTATTTTGATTTTTTTGATTCCTTCTTTTGAGGCTTTTCATCATAGTTCAAGCTCTTTCTGTCAGAATTTGAGCGTGATGATGAGCCAGAGCCGAAATTTAACAGCCCGGATATACAAAAAAGAGTGTCTAGCACTTCAAAAAAATCTCCAATCATATTATATTTTCTTAGTTCTATTACTCTTTAATAATTTTCGCTGATTTTGTTTTTCCGTCAGTTAAGATATAAACACCTTTAGACAAAGAAGATATATCTACATTTTGCAGTTTACCAGCTTTTAAATTGATATTTTGAATCTTTCTACCCGAAGTATCCATCAATAATAACAATTCATTTGTAAGAGATTGTAGGCTGAATTCATTTTTTGCAGGATTGGGATAAATAATCATCTCTTTATTTTTCATCAATTCCTTAGTAGAAAGGATGCTATTCATCATTATTTTACGAATTCTATTATTACCTGCATCTGCAATATATAAGTTTCCCTGATTGTCAATAGCTATTCCATTTGGACTATAAAACTTTGCGTTTCCCACATTCCCGTCTTCAAAACCTACTATACTTCCTGATAAAGTAGAAACCTGGTTTCCTGAGATTTTGCGAATTCTGTTATTCATTGTATCAGTGATAAATAGATCAAAAGATTTATTTGAAACCAATTTAAGTGGATTATAAAACTTAGCATTCGCCAATGTTCCATCTGCAAATCCATAGTTACTTCCCGAAATAGTAGAAACCTGTCCTGACGATATTTTGCGTATTTTATTATTCCAATTATCTACTACATATAGATCCTGCCCCACTACTTCTATGTCTGTAGGATAATCAAACCTGCTTGATAATGCATTGCCATCTATATATCCAGCTGCTCCATCACCTGCAATTGTTGTAACCTGGCCTCCTGTTATTCGCCTTATTCTGTTATTATTTTGATCAGCAACATATACAATTCCTTCCTTGTCGATTGCTAATCCAACGGGGTTTTTGAATTGTGCTGTTGCGTTGTTGCCATCAGCAAAACCGGCAATACCGCTCCCTGCAAAAGTAGAAACATCACCTGATGGACTTACTTTTCTGATTCTGTTATTATAAAAATCAGATGCATAAATATTCCCAAAATTATCTATAACAAGATCACCAATACCATTAAATTTAACATTGTTTGGGCTTCCGTCTGCAAACCCTTGTGTACCATCTCCAGCTAAAGTAGATACATCTCCTGATGGAGTTATTTTACGAAGTCGGTAATTTCCTGTATCAGCAACATAAACATTCCCTGTATCGTCTACTGCAACACCGGCAGGACGGTTAAACATTGCAGAATTTACATTTCCGTCCGCATATCCTTCCGTCCCATTTCCCGCTAATGTCGAAACGGTGATTACTTGCGAAAAAATTTGAGAATACAGTATGACTAATGCAATAACTGCGTATACTTTTTTCATGTATCAGTTTTAAAATTTGTGATTAAAATATAATAAATAGCCTAAAAAAATATCATAGATAATGATATTTAAAGGAGAATTGATATAAAAAGGCCTTCCTGATTCGAAAGGCCTGTATCTAATTTTTATTTATCTTCCAGTTTGTGTATCTTCTTCGTTCCTTCATACATCTCGTACTGTAAAAATCTCGTTTCCAGCTTTCCGTTGAAAAGTTTGATCTTTCTTGAAGGACGTAATCCGATTTTCTTCACTGCTTCCAGATCAGAAGAGATCAGCCATGCTAATGTATTCGGATAATGGGTTTTAAAGGTATCTCCGATTTTTTTATAGAAATCATCATCATTGATGGAAATTCTCTCATCGTATGGCGGATTGAATACCATCAATAAAGGGAAAAGTTCTTTTTTAGAATCAAAGAAATCCTGTTTTTTAATTTCGATAACATCTTCCATTTCAGCTGCTTCTACATTTATTCTTGCAGCATTCAGCATTCTTGAATCGATATCATATCCTACGATCTTTCCATCAAACTGTCTTACTCTGTTGATTCTGAATTCTTTAATTTTTGAAAACAAATCTGCATCATAATTTTTCCAGTTCTGGAATCCGAATCTCTTTCTGAAGATCTGAGCCGGGAGATCCATAGCGATCATCGCTGCTTCAATTAACAATGTACCGGAACCACACATCGGGTCAAGGAAATTTCCTTTTCCATCCCAACCTGCCAGCTGAAGCATTCCGCTTGCTAACACTTCATTGATCGGTGCTTCTCCCTGCTCTTTTCTGTATCCTCTTTTGAACAGAGCGTCTCCGGAAGAGTCCATTGAGATCATCACCAATTCTCTGTCGATATGAAGGTGAAATTTGATATCCGGTTCTCTGGTCTCCACATTCGGACGTCTTTTGAATTTGTCCTGGAAATAATCCACGATGGCATCCTTCATTTTTAACGTGACAAACTGAGAATGTTTGAATGTTTCAGAGTTCACTGTTGCATCAATAGAGAAAGACTGGTTAACGTCCATAAAGTTCTCCCATTCAAATTTGAACAATCTGTCATAGAACTGATGTTGATTAAAAGCCTTGAACTCGTGAATTGGCACTAAGATTTTCAATGCTGTTCTTGCAGAATAATTGATTTTATAAAGAAAACCAAGATCACCCTCACAATTTACTGCTCTGTTTTTAATTTCAACGTTTTTTCCACCCAGTTTTTTGATTTCTTCGGCAAGAATAGGCTCCAATCCGAAGAATGTCTTTATCTGTATTTTTATATTTTCTGTATCCATAAGTATGAATTAAAAGTTTTAAAGTTTTTAAAATCAAAAGATTAGCCATGTAACTTATTGTCCAATTGAATTTCTCAATCTCTTAATGTTGTAAAATACTTTGCTTTTAACCGCACAAATTTAGTTATTTTTGCATTATGGAATGGTTTGAATCTTGGTTTGATACCCCTTATTATCATTTGCTTTATAGCAACAGAGACTATACTGAAGCTGAAAACTTCATCACAAAGCTTACTGCGGACCTTCAGCTTCCGCCTCAGTCGAAAATCATAGATCTTGCCTGCGGAAAGGGAAGACACTCTGTTTTCCTCAACAAATTGGGGTATGATGTTTTGGGACTGGATCTTTCAAGACAAAGTATTGAATCTGATAAACAGTATGAAAATCAAACGTTGATTTTTGATGTTCATGATATGAGAAATCCAATTGATGCGGATCCTATGGATGCTGTATTCAACTTATTTACAAGTTTTGGATATTTCGACAATGAAAATGATGACAAAAAAGTATTCCAATCTGTTTACAATGTGCTAAAACCTGGAGGATATTTTGTACTGGATTACCTGAACGAGGAGTATGTAAGAAATATGTTAGTTCCTGAAACCGTTGTTACCCGTGGTGATATTGATTTTAAGATCCTGAAAAAGATTGAAGGGAGACATATCATCAAAGATATCAGGTTTGAAGCAGAGGGTAAGCCGCTTCATTTCTTTGAAAAAGTAAAACTTCACCCATTAGAAGCCATTCATGCGTATGCTTCCGAATGTGGTTTTGAAAGAATAAAAATCTGGGGAGATTATCAGCTGAATGAATTTAAGAAAGAAAATTCTCCACGATGCATCAATTTATTTAAGAAAAAATAATGACAACAGTACTTTTACTGATTTTAAGTGTAGTAACAGGAGTATTTCTGGGAAAACACTTTGGTAAAAAAGAAAAACTAGCCAAAAACCTATTGATATTAAGTGCCGGGTTTTTGATTACCATCTGTCTCAATGAAGTTTTTCCGCAGGTTTATACCTCTGCAGGAAGCAACAGCCTTGGGATATTTGTGATTGGAGGAGTTCTTCTGCAGATGATTCTGGAAGCCCTTACCAAAGGTTTTGAACACGGACATTTTCACCATCATAGTGAGCACAATATTCTTCCTGCTGCCTTAATGGTAGGATTATTCATCCATGCTTTTATTGAAGGGATTCCTCTTGCCAATGAAACACATGAGATGTCGCCTTATCTTTGGGGAATTGTATTTCACAATCTTCCTATTTCATTTATTCTGGGGGCATTTTTATTCAATAGAAAAGGAGAATCAAAGAGTTCTTCATCATATCCTTCTATCCTCATTGTAGCCTTATTTGCTTTGGCTTCTCCAATGGGAATGCTGTTAGGAAATTATTTCAATCCTGATCTACAGCCTTATTTTCTGGCTATTGTAGGGGGAATTTTCCTTCACATCTCATCCGTGATTATTTTTGAAAGCAATAAGAATCACAATATCGACTGGACGAAGATTGGCCTGGTTGTTTTAGGAGTTTCACTGGCATTGATGATGCATGTTTTCCATCAACATCCTGCTGCTCATTCTCATTAAAAATAAAGATAAAATAAAAAAGCTCCGAAGAAATCCGGAGCTTTTTTGTTGTTGTATAGCTTAATGTTTAAGCTTAGAATTTCCATCCTACCGTAAGGAAGAAATTGTTTCTGTTACTTTTTACATCACTTACTGCGTAAGAATCACTTTCGAAGATCTTATTTGCAGAATAGTAAGATGAATCAAAATTATCACCCATATATCCTCTCATAAAAGGATTGGCATATTTAGAAGAGATATTCTGATAAGACGCATCTACATAGAAAGATCTGAAATCATATCCGATACCGAATGAAAGTGTATTTCTGTCACTTAATATCAGGTTGCTGTAAGACTGATCCCCTACACTTCCCGCATCATTAAATCTGCTGATGGTAAGCGCATCAAAAGGACTAGACTGATAAGAATAACCTCCTCTCAATCTGAACTGCTGTACTCTGTACTCAGCTCCTACTCTTACTTCTGAAAGATTTTTGTAGTTATCCTTAAAGAAGCTATTCAACTCTCTTTCTGCACCGCCGTATACTTTATAGTCAGGTTTTGTAAGTCCAAGGGTATAATCTACGTTCAATGAGAAGTTTTTACTGGCTACAAATGCAGCACTCACAGTTGCTTTAAGCGGTGAAGTAAACTTTCTGTTTTCAGCCCCCATATCGTCTCCATAAGTAGGATCGTTGTAGAAATAGTAGTTTCTGTCTATCGTCCAGAATGTAGGCGTTTCAAGAGACGCTCCCACTCTGAAATTAGGACTTAGCTTTCCGATTACCCCTAATGAAGCAGAAAATCCTGAAGATCTTTCTGAATAAGGAGTATCCTGCTTACTGAATCCTTCTGTAGAATTGTTGGTAAGATTTCTGTAAAACAAGTTGTCATATTGATCAATTGAAGCATTGAAAAAATTGAAACCTGCTCCCAGATATAAATTATGATTATAATTTGCTCCTACCCCAAAACTCATTTTTGACAAATTACCGTATCTTTCATACATGTGTCCTGCCAATGCAGCATCTTTCGTTATATCAGCTTTATCAAAAGCGTACACAATATTATTATTTCCTGGCGACTGAATTACATTATCAAGTTGTTGATTGGAAAAATTAATACCAATATTAATAAACTTCCATCCAGTTTCTGTCATCAGCGGGAAAGCAATTATTCCTCCTGCATTTCCAAGATCACCTTTCGTTTTACTATAGTCTATAGTAGATCCCGCCCAAGAGCTGCTGTTTTTATTTCCTAAAATAGATAAAGTTCCTGAAACCTCTCCTGAAATAGCTACCCCTAAACCTGCCGGGTTGGTAAGCAAAGAGTTTGCATCACCACCTAGCGCACCATTAGATCCAGCCATTGCATTAAACTTAGCCGATCCCACCATAGGAGTACTTGAGTAAACATCCACAGTATTTCTTATTACAGAAACATCCTGAGCCTGCGCATAAAATGCAGCAGAAATACTCATTAATACTAAAGATTTTTTTAACATTATTTTTTAAATAGTTTATTAGTTTGAAAATTATCTGAAGCCACCTCTGCCTCCGCCGCCGGATCTCATTCCGCCTCCGCCGCCTGAAGAACCGCCTCTGAAGCCGCCTCCACTGGAACCGCCGCTAGATCTGAAACCTCCTGAATCATTGGATCTGAAGCCTCCATTATTATTGTTGTTATATCTTGGCTGTGGTTGCTGATAATTGTAATTAGGTCTTGTTTGTGGTGCAGAATTACGGAATCCACCGTTTCCATTGCTATTTCTGAAACCTCCGGAATTACCGTTTCTGAAGCCTCCTGAGTTACTATCTCTGAAGCCTCCATTGCTGTTTCTGAAACCACCACTTGAGTTCGAATCTCTGAAACCGCCATTATTGGTGTTTCTGAATCCGCCGTTTCCATTACTATTTCTGAAACCTGAATTATTTGTATTCGTTCTGTATACAGCGTTCGCTACCCCAGTATTCTGGAATCCTCCTCCGCTTACACCACTTCTTCTGTAAACAGGTCTGTTGTAGTTGCCACCACCCCAGTAACCGCCTCCGTATCCCCAGTAAGGGTTTCCGTAGCCGCCCCAGAATGGATCATAGTATCCACCATAACCATATCCCCAGTATGGGCTTCCCCATCCGTAAGAGCCTCCCCAGCCCCATCCGAATGATCCGCCCCAACCCCAGGACATGCTTCCACCCCAGCCCCAGCCGCGGTTCATGCCCCAATATGGGCTATAGCCACCATACATTCCCCAAGGAGATCCCCATCCCCATGAGTTATCATAGTAGTTCGTTTGAGAACCTGAATAAAGTCCCCAATCGGAATCTGTAGCATTGGTGTTCCAATTCGGATTGGTACCACTCCAGTCACTATATCTGTTTTGCTGTTCTCTGGAGTTCGTTTGTGCATTTTGAATCACATTAGAATCCTGATAGTAGTCATAGTATTCTCCTACCCTGTTTCCGCTATCATTAATGATAACTCCTTCAGGTAGCGTATCCTTATTGGGGTCGTAATACACCCCGTCTGTCTCGCTATACCCTCCCATCTGAGCACCACAAGACACAAGTAATAATCCGCCCGATATGGCCAAAATCCCTTTGGATCTTAGCAGACCAAGCAAATTTTTATGTATATTTCTTTTCATGATAACGTAAAAATTTTTAATTTAAATTATATTTGCAATCTGTACCAAAAATGTACCAAAGCACTGGTAGAAAAATCTATCAAAAATAGATTTTTATTTTTAGATAACAATAATGTACAAAAGTTAAAAAAATTTTAAAAAATAATGGCAAAATTAACCTCAAGAAGCGAAGATTACAGCAAATGGTATAATGAGCTGGTTGTAAAAGCTGATTTAGCTGAAAGCTCAGTCGTGCGTGGATGTATGGTAATCAAACCGTATGGCTATGCAATCTGGGAAAAAATGCGTGATGAAATGGATAAAAAATTCAAAGAAACAGGTCACGTTAACGCATACTTCCCGCTTTTTGTGCCCAAGAGCTTGTTTGAGGCAGAGGAAAAAAATGCAGAAGGTTTTGCAAAAGAATGTGCTGTTGTTACTCACTACAGATTAAAAACCGACCCGAACAATCCATCCAAACTGATTGTGGATCCGGATGCGAAACTGGAAGAAGAACTTATCGTTCGTCCTACTTCAGAAGCTATTATCTGGAATACATACAAAAACTGGATTCAATCTTACAGAGATTTACCAATATTGATCAACCAATGGGCGAATGTTGTTCGTTGGGAAATGAGAACACGTCTTTTCTTAAGAACAACAGAATTCTTATGGCAGGAAGGACACACTGCTCACGCTACAAAAGACGAAGCATTAGAGGAAGCAGAAAAAATGAATAAAGTGTATGCAGATTTTGCAGAAAACTTTATGGCAATACCAGTAGTTCAAGGATTAAAAACACCTTCTGAAAGATTTGCAGGAGCAGATGAAACGTATTGTATCGAAGCATTGATGCAGGATGGAAAAGCATTACAAGCAGGAACATCTCACTTCTTAGGTCAGAATTTCGCAAAAGCTTTTGACGTAAAATTCACCAACAAAGAAGGAAAGATTGAACATGCATGGGCTACATCATGGGGAACATCAACCCGTCTGATGGGAGCTTTGATCATGACCCATTCTGATGATTTCGGATTGGTATTACCTCCTACTTTAGCGCCGATTCAGGTAGTAATTGTTCCGATCTTTAAAGGAGAAGAGCAGTTGGAGCAGATCAGTGAAGTTGCTTTGGATATCCAGGCTAAACTTAAGGCAAAAGGAATTTCTGTAAAATTCGATAATGATACTCAGAACAAACCGGGTTGGAAATTTGCAGAATACGAATTGAAAGGAGTTCCTGTAAGAATCGCAATGGGACCAAGAGATTTGGAAAACAAATCTGTGGAAATTGCAAGAAGAGATAATCTTACCAAAGAAGTTCGTTCTATTGAAGGACTGGATTCTTACATCGAAGAGTTATTAAAAACTATCCAGCAGGACATTTACAATAAAGCTTTTGAATTCAGAGACAATAATATCACGAAAGTGGATACTTATGAAGAGTTCAAAAAAGTCCTTGAAGAGAAAGGTGGTTTCATCTATGCTCACTGGGATGGTACAGCTGAAGAAGAGGAACAAATCAAGGATGAAACAAAGGCAACGATCAGATGTATTCCTTTAGATAATGATGTAGAAGAAGGAATTTCACTTATCTCTGGAAAACCATCTAAGAGACGTGTGTTATTTGCAAAAGCGTATTAAAAATTTTAATAATTTTAAAAAAAATCGTTAATTTTTAAGAAATATTCAAAAAAAAATGACATTTGGACGGATTTTTGTTTAAATTTATATCAACATTAATCAAAAAAATTTATTATTATGTCTTTAAATGTCATTGATTTAATTAAAGGGCAATTAGGTCCCGCTTTGGTTTCACAGGCTGCATCGCAGTTTGGAGAAAGTGAATCCGGTATTTCTAAAGCAATTGGTGGATTATTACCTGCTGTGGTAGGTGGATTAGCCAATAATGCAGATAAACCTGGCGTTGTGGATGCTATTACACAAGCCTCATCAAGTGGAATTCTAGGAAATTTATTAGGCGGATCGTCTAGCAGTCCTATTATTTCTACCTTGTTATCTTCACTTTTTGGAGATAAAGTAGGTGGATTAGTCAATTCCATTGCAAGTTTTTCAGGAGTCAGCAACACAACTGCAGGTTCTTTGTTAAACCTGGTGACTGGAGCTACGGCAGGCACTGTCGGAAAATATGCAGCAGACAATAATTTGGGTGCTTCAGGTATTTCCAGCTTACTGAATGATCAGAAAGGCATTATTTCTTCTTTACTGCCGGCAGGTCTTTCTTTGGCATCCTTTGGACTAGGAGCTGAAAATTGGTTTGGCCAGGCAAAAGAAACGGTTTCTTCTGTTACTTCTACCGCTAAAGATAACATCGCAGAAGGTGTTGCTACAGCAAGAGAAAATGTTTCGGAAGGAGCAAGAGAAATAAGAGAACAATTTAATGATAATAACAATAATAATCAAGGCGGAGGCTCAATCTGGAAATGGTTGCTTCCGCTTTTATTATTAATAGCAGCCGCCTATTTCCTGTGGAAACAGTGTGAGAAAAAACAGACGACAACGACTACAACAGCGACGTCTGACTCTGCAACAACAGGGTCGGCTACAGATACAGCATCTGTAACAGCCACCCCTGCTCCGGCAACTGCTAAAACCGATGAAAACATTGACCTTAACGGGGTAATGTTAAAAGGTTACAAAGGCGGAATGGAAGATCAGATGATTACTTTCCTAAAATCCGGAGGATATAAGAATGCAGCTGATGATTCAGTATTGAAAGAGAAGTGGTACGATTTCGATCACGTTAATTTCAAAATGGGAAGTTCTACGGAACTGGAAGCTGGTTCACAAGGTCAATTGGATAACTTAGTAGCTATTCTTAAGGCTTTCCCTGAAGCAAAAATCAAAGTGGGAGGTTATACTGATAAAACAGGTAACGAGGCCAATAACCTAAAATTATCAAAAGCCAGAGCTGAATTTATCAAAGCAGCTGTAACAAAAGCTGGAGTTGGAGCTCAGGTTCTGGAAGCTGATGGCTATGGAAGCAAATTTGCAAAAGTAGATGCAAAAGCTTCTGACGCAGAAAGAGCTGCTGATAGAAAAATGTCTGTAAGATTTGCTAAATAATCTTTAGATTCAATAAAAATAAGATCCCGGGAAGTAATTTCCGGGATTTTTTCTTTCCATATTTTTGTGTTTACATTTATTTAATTAAATTTGTTAGTCATTTCTAACATTTATGAATTTCAATATAAAAGGCGCCTGGCGAAAAGATAAAACATCTCACTCCTTATCAGAGGTTTATTCATCTATCAAAGTCCCTAAAAATGCAAGTTTTTGGAGGAAGTATCTTGCGTTTGCAGGACCGGGACTGATGATTGCGGTAGGATATATGGACCCGGGAAACTGGGCTACGGATATTGCTGGGGGAGCTCAATTTGGATATACCTTACTTTCGGTTATTCTTATCTCTAATATTTTCGCAATGGTTTTACAGCATTTATCAGTAAAACTAGGCGTTGTTGCAGAAAGAGATCTTGCACAGGCCTGTAGGGATCACTTCAGCCCTACTACTAATTTTATTCTTTGGGTGTTCTGTGAAATAGCCATTGCCGCCTGTGATCTCGCCGAGGTCATTGGTTCTGCTATTGCCTTAAACCTATTATTTCATATTCCGCTGACTTGGGGAATTGTCATCACAACGGTTGATGTCTTAATTATCCTCTTGCTTCAGTCCAAAGGTTTCCGATGGATTGAAAGTATTGTAGGCGGGCTTATATTCATTATTCTTGCCTGCTTCATTTATGAAATTGTGATCTCCCAACCTGCTTTTAACGAAATTCTGGGAGGATTGGTACCTCAAAAGGAAATCATTACAAATCCTGCCATGCTTTATATTGCTATTGGGATTTTAGGAGCTACAGTCATGCCCCACAACCTTTATCTTCACAGCAGTATTGTACAGACAAGAGATTACACCCGAGATACTGAAGGGAAAAAAGAAGCAATTAAATTTGCTACTTTAGACAGTACTGTCTCGCTGATGCTGGCATTTTTCATCAATGCCGCAATACTTATTCTCGCAGCAGCTACATTTCATACAACGGGTAATGAACATGTTGCAGACATTCATGATGCTTATAAAATGCTGACTCCTATTTTGGGAGCTTCCATGGCAAGTATTGCGTTTGCAATTGCTTTATTAGCCTCCGGACAAAATTCAACATTGACAGGAACGCTTGCAGGACAGATTGTAATGGAAGGTTTTTTGAATATCAGATTAAAACCATGGCTGCGAAGACTTATTACAAGGCTTATAGCTGTAATTCCTGCACTTATTGTTGCCATTCTTTACGGAGAAAAGGGAACAACTGATCTATTGGTTTTAAGCCAGGTAATTCTTTCTATGCAGCTGAGTTTTGCTGTTGTTCCACTGGTAATGTTTACCAATGATAAGGCCAAAATGGGTGAATTTGTCAATAAGCCATTCCTTAAAATCTGTGTATGGGTTATTTCTATTATTATCATTATTTTGAACCTATATCTCTTATATCAGACGTTTGCGGGAGAACAATAACCTAAATCTGTCAATAGTAAATTTTTGTTCCCCAGAGTCAATAATCAAACGATAAACTCCTTTAATTTACAAGGGTGGCGAATTGATCCATTTAAGTTTCAAAATGCCCCTTACCTGCTCATTATTTTTCTGCCTTAATGTCCTGATTTTAGATTTGGCAGGCTCTTTGTGAAACAATCAGTAAATAAATATTGAATTATGGAAAACAAGGATATTAACGAAGAAAGCATCAATAATCAGGAAGAAAACAATGTTCAAAACGAGGCGGCATCTCAGGACAATGTGACAGTTACTCCTTCTCCAGAAGAACTTTTGGCAGAAGAAAAAGACCGTTACATCAGATTGTATGCTGAATTCGAAAACTATAAAAAAAGAACGAGTAAAGAGAAGATGGAATTCTTCCAGTACGCTAACCAGGAAATGATGGTTTCAATGTTAGGGGTTTTAGATGATTTCGAAAGAGCATTAAAGGAAATCGCTAAAAACGGAAATCCTGCTGACCTTCAAGGCGTAGAACTGATCTATCAGAAATTCAAAAATAAACTTACTGAAAAAGGCTTACAAACAATGGAAGTAAAGGCTGGTGACAGCTTTAATGTTGATTTCCATGAGGCGATTACTCAGATCCCTGCTCCATCGGAAGATTTGAAGGGAAAAATCGTAGATGTTATTGAAACAGGATACACTTTAGGTGATAAAGTAATCCGTTTTGCAAAAGTAGTAACAGGAAATTAAAATTAATAAATGATAAATGATGAGTGATAATAGATGAATATTTCACTTATTAGCTTTAAAATATCTTTTATCATTTATCAACAATCAATTATAAAATTGTCATGTCAAAAAGAGATTATTACGAGGTTCTTGAGATCAGCAAATCTGCATCGGCCGACGAAATAAAAAAAGCATACCGTAAAATGGCTATCAAATTTCACCCGGATAAAAATCCAGGTGATAAAGAGGCTGAAGAAAAATTTAAAGAAGCTGCTGAAGCTTATGAAGTTCTAAGCGACGATCAGAAACGTGCCAGATTCGACCAGTTCGGTCATGCCGGAGTAGGTGGAAACGGTGGTTACGGAGGCGGTGGCTTCGGAGGCGGAATGAACATGGAAGATATTTTCAGCCAGTTTGGAGATATTTTCGGTGGTGGTTTCGGAGGATTCGGAGGTGGCGGCGGTGGCCGTCAGCAGGTGAAAGGTTCCAATTTAAGAATCAGAATCAAGCTGAACCTTGAGGAAATGGTAAACGGAACTCAAAAAACCATTAAAGTAAAAAAAATGATGATGGCAGAAGGCGCCACATCAAAAATATGCCCTACCTGTAATGGTTCCGGTGTTCAGCTTAAAGTAATGAACACGATGTTTGGCCAAATGCAGACGCAAACCACTTGTGGTACCTGCCAGGGAATCGGAAAGGTTGCTGATAAAATTCCTGCAGGAGCCAATGCACAGGGTCTTATAAAAGAGGAAGAGGAAATCACCATCAACATTCCTGCCGGGGCTAGAGATGGTATTCAGCTTAATGTAAGAGGAAAAGGAAATGATGCTCCTTTTGGCGGAATTCCGGGTGACTTATTGGTGATTATTGAAGAAGAAGTAGATCAAACGATCAAAAGAGAGGGCGATAATCTACATCAGGAACTTTATGTTTCATTTGCTGAAGCTGCTTTAGGAACTAAAAAAGAGATTCCTACCGTAGGCGGAAAAGTAAAAATTACCGTTGATCCGGGAACTCAATCCGGAAAGATCCTAAGATTAGCTGGAAAAGGGCTTCCAAGTATCGACAGCTATGGAAAAGGAGATATGTTCATCCACATCAATGTATGGACGCCACAGAAGCTTACGAAAGAGCAGAAAGATTTCTTTGAAAAGCAGATGTCCAGCGGAGAAATGGTTGCAGAACCATCCGGAAAGGAAAAAACTTTTTTTGATAAAGTAAAAGATTTATTCAATTAATACATAAAAGAGACTTGTTTAAGTCTCTTTTTTTTTGCTCTTTTATTTTTTTATTTTTGCTCCTCAATTGGATTCCTTCAAAATATTATCAGAAACAAATGGATACAAGAACAATATTTTTAAATGCCTGCAATGAAATTGCCACTCAACTCAATGGTTTCAAAACACTTGAAAAAGGACAAAGGCTTAAAAAAGTTTCCCTTGATAAAGACATCTATTTTGAGATTTATTTTCAGTCCAGTTTTAGGAATGATTCTTCATCCGTTCAGTTCCTTCCTCATATTGCTATCTATTCTAAAATTTTAAAGAAATGGCAGACAGAGCAAATTAAAAATGAATATTCTCAGGGATTAATTTTTGGAAATCAGATAGGTTATTTAACTCCGTATAATAATTGGAAAGAATGGAATTTAGCAGGGTTATCTTATGAAAAATCAATTATTGAAATCACAGAAAATATAGAAAAATACATCCTCCCAATTTTCAAAATTTTTAATTCTAAGGAAATAGCTGTCGAATTTCTAAAAAACAATGGAACAAAGTTTAATCAATGGTCAGAGAATTCTATTTCTCCTTTAGACTTCCTTTTATGTTTTTCTGAAAAAGATACTGCTGAAGTTTTTCTAAATAATTTTGTAAACAACTGCCCTTATAAAGGGAATATTCTTAAACTTTACGAAAAACTAAAAACAGAAAATGAAATCGATCTCAATTCTTCTGAATTTCACGGAGCTAATACAATTAAATTAGCCTATGTAAATGGGTTGAAAATAAAATAAGCTTACAATAAATTAACCCAAGTCAATAGAAATATTCTTATCAACCATTTTTTCAATCATCTGTATGATAAAAAATAATATTCTGAAAATGATAAGAAAAACAACAACTCCTATTCTGAAAAGTATGTTCACCAATACATAACTTAATAAAGAATAAGAATCTCCTGGCAGTGCACATTACAAAAAATCCTGCATTCTTTCGAACACAGGATTTTTTTGGTTATTTAATTCTAATTCTGTTTTATTTTTCCGTAGCTAAAGAATAGATTCCCTTTCCTACAGTAAATACGGCAACCGCTACCAATCCGCCAACAACACCAAGCGTAAGCTCTTTCAAAACATCTGGCCAGGTTGGAAATATGCCATGGAAAAATTCAATCCTATGTAGAAAAATTCCACCAGCAACCATTATTAAAGCAATTGTTCCTACGACTCCTAATATTTTAATAACAATAGGTAAAGCCTTCACTAATAGATGTCCAAGCCTCCCGAAAAAACCTTTATCGTTACTTTTCTTTATTAATTTAAACCCTGCATCATCCATTCTCACGATCAAAGCTACAATTCCATAAACTCCAACAGTAGCGATAAATGCAACCAAGCTCGTTACTAAAATCTGCGTAATGAAAGGATGACTTTCTTCCAATACGGTTCCTAAAGCAATAATAACGATCTCGATTGACAAAATAAAATCAGTTGTAATTGCCGATTTTACTTTCTCTTTTTCAATCTGTTCAGAACTTTTTTTGTCTTCTTCAATTTCCTCTATAACTTCATGACCCTTTTTGTCACGGTGAAAAAGAAATTCTATTACTTTTTCAACGCCTTCAAAAGCCAGATAGAATCCTCCAAGGATCAATACATAATTAATAGCCGGAGCATACAACCAATTAAGTAAAAAAACGATAGGCAGAATGATCAGTTTGTTGATAAAAGAACCTTTTGTAATTGCCCATAAAACCGGAATTTCCCTTGAAGAAAGAAAGCCAGTGGCTTTTTCTGCATTTACAGCCAGATCATCTCCTAAAATACCTGCTGTCTTTTGGGTAGCAATCTTACTCGTAACCGCTACATCATCCATCAATGCGGCAATATCATCCAAAATTGCAAAAAAGCCTGATGCCATATTTTAATAATTTTTTAATCTTTGTTAAGTTCAGCAAAAATAAATATTTAATTCCGTTTTCTGATTCATAAGAGTACAATAATTTTAAGAATTATGAGAATAATAAAGGAATACTTCACTTTCAATATTTTATATCTTTGTTTAAAATCTAATCGATGGACGAAAACTGGGAAAGCCAATTGCAAAGTATATGGCTGAAGCTTGGAACAATAAGCAATGAAGAGTTTATTCGGCAAATTAAAAATCATGTCGAATTACTCCCAAATTCGCAAGCGATTGCTGATTTTGAAAGAGCCTGCGCTTTTGATTCCACAGGACATGAAAAAGAAGCGGAACCTTTGTACAGATCCGCATTAGATAAGGGACTCACCGGTTTGCGGAGAAGAAGAGCAAGAATCCAACTGGCAAGTACCTTAAGGAATAATGGAAAAATAGAAGAGAGCATTCGTATTTTAAGAGAAGAGAAAGCCAATTATTCGGATGAATTGAATGATGCAGTAGATTCTTTTTTAGCATTATCCCTTTCTTCAGCCGGAGAGCATAAAGAAGCGCTATCTATAGCTTTGAAAGCAATATCAAAACATTTGCCCAGATACAATAATTCTTTGAGCCGTTATGCTGAAAATCTATTATCAATATAAATAAAAATCTGCTTAATTTACCCGTTTTTTAAAACCTGATACGATGCGTCAATTTCATATTTTAACTTTAGGATGTTTGTTTTGTCTGTTCAGTACAATCTGCTCTACTTTAAAAGCTCAGACTCCAACGAATCTCAACAGCTTTGATCAGGAAAAGAAAAAAGAAGAAATAGACCGTATTATAAAAGCATTTGAGGGTATTAATAAATTTAACGGAACAGCTTTAATCCATTATCAGAATAAAAATATTTTTGAAAGATCATATGGCTGGCAAAATGCAGATAAAAAGATCTCCAATCAGGATAAAAGTATTTATCAGATTGCTTCTTTAACCAAGTCTTTCACTGCTCTGGTCATTGTAAAACTAAGTGAAGAAGGAAAACTTTCTTTTAAAGATCCTATTTCAAAGTATATTGAGGATTATCCAAGAGGAAATGAAATCACGATAGAACATCTCCTTACCCACACTTCGGGAATTTATGAAGCATTACGAAATAAGGAGTATTTCAGTCTGCTTCACACCGGGAAAATCATAACCAAAAATAAAGAACTTTCCTTTTTTAAGAACGAACCGCTGGATTTTGAGCCCGGCACTCAATTTTCGTATACCAATTCGGGGTATATTGTACTGGGACTCATCATTGAAAAAATAACGGGGCTTTCTTATGAAGATGCTGTAAGAAAAATCATCTTAAATCCTCTCAAGATGACTCATACCGGCTTTAACTACATGGCTCTGAAAAGTCCTTACAAAACGGTTCCTTATTCTTATATTTCAAAAACAAGACAGGAAAAAACAGAAGTCTGGAATTCTACATTAACCGGTCCTGCAGGACAGATCTACAGTACAGCGGAAGACCTTTACAATTATTATTTAGGATTGAGAGATTATAAAATTGTTTCCAAAGAAGCGTTTAAAAAAGCGACCACGCCTTATTTGAGCGGCTACGGCTATGGTTGGTTCATTGATGATCTTTACGGGAAAAAACTCATTAACCATGGCGGAAATATAGAGGGTTCCACAAGTTATTTTGCGATGCTTCCTGAGGATGATCTTTGTATTATCCTTTTGAACAATATCACAAGTAAAAAACTGGAGAAAGCGGGAAACACCATTTTGGCAGCACTTTTAGGACAAGCTTACACTCTTCCACAACCGAAAAAAGAAACAACGCTAAGTGCTGATATTCTTAAAAAATATGTTGGTGATTATGGACTTTCTGATGACAGTGTTATTCATATTCTGTACGAAAACGGTCAGCTTTTGATTCAGAACAATAAAGATCCCAAGGTAAGAATGCTGGCTGAAAAAGAAGATGTGTTTTTCCTTCAGGATGATGACACCGAAATTTCTTTCATTTTCAAAAAAGGAGAAAAGGACGTTATTACCATTAAAAAAGGACTTTCATCAAAGACAGCAGAAAGACTTTAATTAAGCCTTGAATGCGTCATAATCAATAGATTTTTTTGTAAATTTAATTAATGAAAAAGTTCATTCTCCGGTATCATTTTTTCGTCATGGGATGCATTGGTTTTCTCCTGCAGTCCTGCAATACGAAATTCAGAGTTTGGGTAGGTCCCGGAGGACAGCAGAAAATTTACAATTTAAAATATGGTGAGAACAAAAGACAGAAAATAGATGTCTTTCTTCCCAAGGATTACCCACAAGATGCTCCCGTAGTTCTTATTGTACATGGCGGAGCCTGGACTCTGGGTAAAAAAGAGCATATGATCCAGGTTCAGAAAATGCTTTTTAACAACAGGATTCCGAGCATCAGCATGAATTACCGATTGGTTTCCACCAAGAAAAAAATCACTTACAAACAACAGCTTGAGGATATTGGTCTGGTCATTGAGAAATTCAATTCTTTATCGGAAAAGGCAGAGCTTCAACCTAACAATTATATTCTTTTGGGAGAAAGTGCCGGTGCACATCTCGCTCTACTCTACGGATATCAGCATCCTGACCAGATCAAAAAGATTATTTCTCTAAGCGCACCTACCGATTTTTTCAGTTCTGAATATCTAAAATCCTTTTATTCAAAATATACTTCTCCTACTTTCCAAAAGGTGGTAGGGACAAAGTTTGACCGGAAAAATATCTCCGAAGCCTTTAAAGAAGCCAGCCCTATTGCCAATATCACCAATGTTCCTACCCTGCTATTTCAGGGAAACAATGATTTTCTCGTCAATCAGCATCAGGGAATTGCTATGGACTCTGCGCTTACCCACCTGAATGTTCCTCACAAATTTGTCTTTATGAAAGGCGCAGGACATGCACCAAGGTTCTTCAGTAAAAGAAAAAGAGACAGCATCATCTATCCTAATATTCTGGAATGGGTAAGAAAATAGAGACTTTATTTAATTATTCAACGCAAAGGATGAATAATCAATTGTTGAATCAATAAAAATTAATTCCCATTTTTGCCTCCGGAAACATAAAATATTAAGCTTTAATCTTTGCGTTAAAGAAAAAGCTCATGCAATAAGCAATAAAAAAGCCATCTCATATTTGAGACGGCTCTATATTTTGATTGAATTATTTCTTATTCAAGGTCTTTATCCTCATATTTAGAAAAATCATCTTTTTTTCCAAAAACAAACTTGAAGATTACCGGAAGTGTTGTTACCAATACGATTACAATAATGATGTACTCTAGTTTTTCTTTTAAATTGATTCCAAACTGCTCCATAAACAATTTGTCAAGATAATGTCCTGCAAAAATCAAGATAAATGACCATAATACGGCACCGATAACATTATCTCTTAAAAACTCTTTTTTATCCATCTTCACAATTCCTGCAACAATGGGTGTAAAAGTTCTCACAACAGGTAAGAATCTTGCCATAATAATAGCTAATGCCCCATGTTTTTCAAAGAAATCGTGAGCCTGGTAAAGATACTTTTTCTTGAAAAGCATTGAATCTGGTCTTTTATATAAAGCAGGTCCTGCTTTTCTTCCGAAATAATACCCTACTTCATTTCCTATAATAGCAGCAAGAGCTACCCCTGAAGCTAAAATAGTGGTATCTAAGAAATCGCTTCCTGTAGAACCAAAAGTCTCTTTAATAATTTCAACGGCATAAATCCCGGAAACGAATAAAAGTGAGTCTCCAGGCAGGAAAAACCCTACAAAAAGGCCTGTTTCAGCAAAAACAATGAATAAAATAAGCCAAAACCCTCCCATTTTAATATAAAACTCAGGGTTTAATAAATCCTTCCAGCTATTGAAATCTTCCATAAATATCGATGAACAACAAAAGTAAGCCTAAAATGTCTGAAACAAAAATTAATTATAAGATTTTAACTAAAATTCAAACATGATTGTTATAAGTTGAAATCATCATCGGAAACAGCCGTCCCATCGGCCATTAAGAATGCTTTTAAGAATGGAGTAAGATTCCCGTTCATTACGGCATCTACATCTGATGTTTCATGACCCGAACGTACATCTTTTACCAATTTGTAAGGATGCATAACGTAGTTTCTGATCTGGCTTCCCCACTCGATCTTCATTTTGTTGGCTTCTATCTCATTTCTTGCTTTCATACGCTCTTCCAATTCCATTTCGTAGAGTCTTGAACGAAGGAGCTGCATGGCTTTTTCTTTATTCTGAAGCTGGGAACGGGATTCGGAGTTTTCAATGATAATTCCGGTAGGTGCGTGACGAAGACGTACCGCAGTTTCTACCTTGTTTACGTTCTGTCCTCCTGCTCCTGAAGATCTCATGGTTTCAAAACTGATATCTGCAGGATTGATATTGATCTCGATGGTATCATCTACCAAAGGATAAACGTATACGGATACAAAACTTGTATGACGTTTTGCATTACTGTCAAAAGGGGAAATTCGTACCAGTCTATGTACTCCGTTCTCTCCTCTTAAATATCCAAAAGCAAATTCTCCTTCAATTTCCAGCGTTACGGTCTTCACTCCCGCTACTTCCCCTTCCTGGAAGTTCAGTTCACGGATTTTATAGCCTTGTTTTTCTGCCCACATGGTATACATTCTCATCAGCATAGCGGCCCAGTCACAACTTTCTGTTCCTCCTGCTCCGGCAGTAATCTGCAGCACTGCAGAAAGCTCATCCCCTTCATTGGAAAGCATATTTTTGAATTCCAGATCCTCAATTTTTTCAACCAATTGTGGAAACGTTTCATCCAATTCTTTTTCAGAATCCGGATCTTCTTTGGCGAACTCAAGTAAAACCTGCAGATCTTCAAACTGAGTCTGAATTTCGTCATAGCCTTCCACCCATTTTTTCTTGGAACGAAGCTGCTTTAGAAATGCTTCAGCAGTTTTTGGATTGTCCCAAAACTCAGGGGCAGCGGTTTTTTCATCATCATTGGCAATTTCAATCTTCTTTTTTTCAATCTGAAGATATCTGTGTAAGTCTTCAATTCTGGATTGAACTTCTTTTATATGGTCGTTGTTAATCACGAATTTTTCTTTTTGCAAAAATAAGGAATTCTTTTAGAGTGGAGCATTTTGAATTCTGAGTTTTCGGGGGTTCGGGTTACGAGTTCCCGGATTTGAGTTATGGGTTGTAACTGGTGGGAAGATAATTAACTAAAAAAGTAGTCTCTTCTCAGCATAAAAACAGTAAAAATGCATATAACATGTATTGCAATAATAACGGGAAAGGCTTTTTTTGTTTCAAATTTATCCATTAAAAAACCATAAACAGGTAATTGTATTATTCCTATAAGTACAGGTATTTCTTCATTAAAAAAAGTTCCCAGTAAACTAAACGGAAAGATAGCCAATAAAGGGAAATAAGTCCCGTGACCTCCACCTCCTGCAATGATTGCAAGAAAACCAAGAGGAATTGTTAATATAGAAAACCATACTGTATATTTATAACTGCTCATTCTGTTTTATTCCAGTTTATTCGCAAAATCTTAGATGAAGATCTCAATTTAGTTTATCATTTATCAAATCATTCCCGCTATCATTTCACCAATCTTTGGAGCTAAAGCAACTCCCATTCCTGAAAGTCTTACAGCGCAAAACTGTCTTTCCGAAAGGTGTTTTACAATAGGTGTTTTCTCATCCCCCATAGCCATAATTCCCGACCAGCGGAGAGCAATTTTAATATTTTGATGAGGCAGAATGACTTCTTTCAAAAAGTTTTCCAAATGATTCTGCAGGAATTCTGTAGTTTCAAAAGTAGTTGTTTCTTCAGTTTTAAAATCCTGATTTCTTCCGCCACCCACTAATACTCTGTTCCCTACATTTCTGAAATAATAATACCCTTCATCATAGTGAAAAGTTCCTTTCAGCTTCAGGCCTTCTATTGGTTCTGTGAGAAGAACCTGTCCACGGGCAGGAACGATATTTTCTTTTTCCAGAAACTTTGAAGTGAATGCATTGGTGCAATAGATCATTTGATCTGCTTTTACAGAAAGATCAGCAGAAAGATAAACTTCAATCTCATTTGCTGATTCTTCAATACTTCCGACCTCTGTTCCGAATAAAAATTCCACTTTCAGCTCATAACATTTTTCAAGAAGTTTATGTAACAGCTTTCCTGAATGCAGGCTTCCCTCACAGGGGTTTTCAATCAGAAATGATGATTTTCCAAGCCCGAACTCCTGTATTTTATTCTGTTTCAGAGCGTACGTTTTATCCAGTCCGGTAATGGGTTTCAGTTTTTCATTGACAGCATCAATATGGAATAAAGGTTCGTCATTATTTACAATTTCAAAACCTCCGTTAAGTTCAAAATTGATTTCATCATTCTTAAAATAATGTCTGATTTTCTGAAGTCCATCAAACCTCATTTTAACAAGCTCCAGTGTTTTTTCCCAGCCCATTTTCTGCGAATCCGCAATAACTTCGGTAAGACTTCCGAAACAGGCAAACCCCGCATTTCTCGTTGAAGCACCCAATGGAATGGCATTCCGTTCAATAATTAAAACAGATTTTTCAGGATATTTCTCTTTGATGGATATAGCAGTCCATAGCCCTGAAAATCCAGCACCAATAATGATAATATCTCTTTTTCTGTAGAAGGTGTCCAGTTCCCAGATGCTGTTCATGAGTAATGAGTAATGAGTAATGAATGATAAGTAATTTTTTGAAAAACACTAAACGTTGAACGATTTACCCTTTATCTTCCTCGCCATTATGCTGAAATCCTATTTCTCTTCGAGGTTCTTCAACAACCCTATAGGTTTCCAGTTCAATTTTCAATGCCTGAATTCTAAACTTAAAATCATCAAAATTATTGATGATGGCATCGGCAAGGAATCGGGCTACCTGATCAAGATATTCTTCGGTAAGCTTAGACCTGGCATCTCTTAAAGCTCCGTTCAAAAGATTCTGATCGATCTTCAGCTTTTCATTTCGGGTTTTTTGGTAAAGATTTTTAATTCTTTTCTTTAAACTCTGCGTAAAGTCTATCAGCATCGTATTGCTGAATGCCTTCATTTTTGATGATGACTCATGCCAGAAAGGAATTTTATCAGCTTTATTATTTTTAAGGATTTTATACAGTAAAGAATCTTCTTCAAGACCTCTGGTCATCGCATATAAAATAATTTCCGACCGTTCTGAGGCGTTGGGAGGAAAGACAGGAATCATCACATCAAATCTTCCCGGAGCAAGAATTTCTTCATCAATTTCCGAAACAGAATTGGCAGAACCTACCATTAAAACGCCTTCTTTTTCAAATTTGCTTATATAATGAAGAATAAGTTCCTGCGCTTCCAGGTTGCAGGATGCAATATCTGTTTCTGCTTTTCGCTGCATCATAATTTCATCGAAATCATCCATAAAAAGCAACATTTTGTTTTCTTTCATCATATTCATCAGGAAATCACTGAAATTAATTTCATTTCCGTCAACCAACGAAATTCCCAGATAGTGCTTTTTCACTTCCTTAAACTGATACCCAATGATCTCAGCAATCTTATTGGCCCAGAATATTTTACCACTTCCAGGAGGCCCGTATAGAATAATTCCTGCAGGTCTGTGGATTCCCCAATCTTTGATCTGCTGTGGATTCAGAAAGGGTTCCAAAACCGCTGATGTATAAAAAAACAGATCTCTGTATCCTATAAAATCTCTTTGCTGAAGGCTGGTTTTACTCCCGAAATAATCATACACAAACTTATAGTTTCCGCCCAGTTTATTATCAATTCCATAACTTGATATAGAGGATTTGAAGAATCCATTATCAAAAATATTCAGATTATTATCTTTGATTACCTTTTCAACCTTATCCTTAGGCTGATTGATCACCTCAGCAATCTGTTCCAGCGTTTTATTTTTGTCCAGGTCTTTCTCGTATAATTTTAAAAAGGCTATATTTTCGCGGGCAAATTTTTCAAAATCTTCTTTTACTTCAAAATTGGTACTGATGCAGTCTACCAACTCAATATCGAAATCCTGTATAAATTGTTTTATGGCCTCTGCAGAAACTTTCAATTCTTCTGCCAGTTCAATTAGCTTCATAACTGTTGATTAATTCTATCAAATTTAATCTATTTACAAATAAATCAACATTGATTTATGATAATTCTGTAACATTCTCTAATTCATATAGACTACTACTATGTAAAACAAATTACATGGAAAAGATTTTATCAGTAAAGAATTTGACAAAAAAATTCAAAAGAGTTGTGGTCAACAATATTTCTTTTGATGTCGAAAAAGGAAATGTTTATGGGCTTTTGGGTCCCAACGGAAGTGGGAAATCCACAACTTTCGGGATGCTGCTTTCTACCATCAATCCTACCAGTGGAGATTGGTTCTGGTTTGGTAAAAAAGGTACTGATCCTGCCACTTTGAAAAGAATCGGAGCCATTATCGAACAGCCTAATTTCTACCCTTATTTAAGTGCAGAAACCAACCTTAAAATTGTTGCGGAAATTAAAAATACTCCCTACTCAAGAATTGACGAAGTTCTGAAGACTGTAAATCTATACGAAAGAAGAAAAGATACTTTCAAAACTTTTTCATTGGGAATGAAGCAGCGGCTTGCTATTGCTTCAGCCATTTTGAACAATCCTGAGGTATTAATATTGGATGAACCTACCAACGGGCTCGACCCTGAAGGAATTATTCAGATCAGAGAAATCATCAGCGAAATTGCAAAACAAGGGATCACCATTATTATTGCAAGCCACCTTCTGGATGAAATTGAAAAAATATGCAGTCATGTAATTGTATTAAAAGAAGGAAATTCCATCTACTGCGGAAGAGTAGATGAAATGACTTCCAACAATGGTTTTTTCGAATTAAAAGCAGACAACAATACTTTGCTTTTGAATGCGTTGAATGAGCTTCAGTGGTTTTCTTCCATCAACCAGGAAGGTGATCTTATCAAAGCTCAGATCCGTGACGATGCTTCGATTTCTGCTTCAGCGATGAATCAGAAGCTCGCTGAAAAGGGAATTTTCCTTTCGCATCTAACCAAGAAAAAATTGTCTCTTGAATCTCAATTCCTTGAACTTGTAAAAAACACCAATTAATCATGATAAAATTATTAAAACTGGAATACTACAAAAACCTGAATTACAGACCATTCAAGGTTTTCACCATATTATATTTCGCCATTCTTATCGCACTGCTTTTCATCGGATTGGTTGATTTTGATCTTTTCGGAAGTACCATCAATTTGAAAGAACAAGGGATTTATAACTTTCCGGAAATCTGGAATTTCACCACATGGATTGTTGCTTTATTGAAAATTTTCCTTGGATTGATCATCGTTTTCTCCATTTCACAGGAATTCAGTAACCGAATGTTCAAGCAGAATACAATTGATGGATTGAGCAGAGAAGAATTCATCATGTCAAAACTTTTAACAATCAGTATTTTCACCCTTGTTTCTACTGTACTTGTATTCGGGATCACCATATTGCTTGGATATCAATATTCAAATACAACAGAGTCTACCAAGGTTTTTGCTGAGATTTTCTTTATCGGAAATTATCTTGTAAAGCTCTTCACTTTCTTCTGTTTCCTAATGTTCCTTTCCATTTTACTAAGAAAATCGGTTTTTGTATTTCTTGCCCTTTTTGTGTTCTGGATTGGGGAAGGAATCTTAACGACAATTGAAGTTTTTTCTAAAGTAAAAGGAATGCAGGGACCACAAAGAAATGAGATCCTTCAGAATGATTTTTTCATCACTCATCTTTTACCGTTGGAAAGTATGTCCAGCCTTATTCCTAATCCGATGATGAGGTTAAATATGGTCAAAATGATGGGCGTAAAATATGAGTTCCATTACCCTACAGAAAGCCTTATCGCCTGTTTGGTCTGGTCTGCCGTTTTCATATTCGGATCGTATTGGATTTTGAAAAAAAGAGATTGGTAGGTTTAACGATTTAAAAATTGAAAGATTAAATAAGTAAAGTGGTTCGTATTGAATCACTTTTTTTTGGCTTAAAATTTTCATTTGGTTTTGCTAAAAACCTATCCATGAAAAAAATATACTACGTTCCGGGATTGATCAGTGCCATACTGATCCCTGTTTTATTCTGGTATTATGGAAATCAAAAGTTTGAAGAAATCAATGTTTCTGTGATGGATATTGGACTTCCCGCCAAATTAAAGGAAGATAGAAGCAACGATATGTATTCTTTTGAATCTGTAAGAAACTGGAATTACAAAAAAATAAAAGTAGCTCCCAACACGGCTAAACAAAACTCAAAACTGTACGTTTCCGAACTGAAAAACCTCCCAAAAAGAAATGAGAAAGAGTCTGGTATTGAATTTATTTTAGATCAAAATAATACCTATGGTGATTTTGTCTCGGTTTTGAATGATTTGGCAATAGCCCAACAAGAACAGTATGCCATTGATCTCGAAAAAACTGGACATATTTTTGCTGTTTACAGCTATATTGACCCCAATCCTAAACCTCTCGAATATGAATGTTTGCTTTGTAATGACACTGTATATTGGGGACCAGAAGAAACTGTAGATACTTTTCAATCTACCCAGTATGGAAAAGTTTTTAATCTGTTTACAACCGCTTCTAAAAAAGCATCATATATTATTTTTGGATTTCTTATATTCCTGAATATCTCTATGCTCAGCATTAAAGAACGATTTCAATTACATCATTAATTCAAAATAAAAAGGCTGCCAGATGGCAACCTTTCTTTCAAATTACTTTTTATCTAACAACGGAAGATATTTTCCGTATCCTTTTGTTTCCATTTCAGCTTTTGGGACAAACTTCAAAGAAGCACTGTTGATACAGTAACGAAGTCCTCCTTTATCTTCCGGTCCGTCTGTGAAAACGTGCCCTAAGTGGGCATCACCGGTTTTGCTTCTCACTTCTACCCTATCCATTCCATGGGTACGATCCAGTTTTTCATCAATCAAGCTTTTCGTAATTGGTTTTGAGAAACTTGGCCATCCACAACCGGATTCAAATTTATCTGTAGAAACAAATAAAGGTTCTCCTGTGGTAATATCTACATAAATTCCTTCACGGGTTTCGTTCCAGTATTCGTTTTGGAAAGGTCTTTCAGTACCATTTTCCTGAGTGACATTATATTGTTCTGCAGTCAGTTTCCCTTTTAAAACTTTTTTATCCTGTTTATGATAGGCTGGCTTTGGAAGCGGGTTCGCTTTTTTTGCCATTTCAAAAAGTCCCGGTTCAATATGACAGTACCCTCCTGGATTTTTATCCAGATAATCCTGGTGATAATCTTCTGCTTTGTAGAAATTCTTCAACGGAATAGTTTCTACCAATAACGGCTTATTATAATTTTTTGCTAATTTTTGAACCTCATCTTTTACAACTGCTTCAGCTGTTTTGTCTGTATAATAAATTCCTGTTCTATATTGGTTTCCTCTGTCATTTCCCTGCTGATCTTTACTGGTAGGATCAATGGTCTTAAAATACAGATCAATCAGAAGTTTCAGATCTACCTGCTCAGGATCATACTTCACTTTTACGGTTTCCGCAAAACCTGTTGTATGACTTACCACTTCTTCATAAGTAGGATTATTGGTATTCCCGTTGGCATACCCCACTTCTGTTCCTACAACTCCACGAATTTGTTGGAAAAAATGTTCTGTTCCCCAAAAACATCCCCCTGCAAAATAAATCTCTTTTACATTTTTATTATCCATAATGTTCTCATTTTCTTTTTTTACTTCCACTTCATGGGGCTTTGTTTTTGTAAAAAGCCCGGACCCTGCAGCAAATACTGCTATACCCAGAACAATTCCGAGTACAATTAATATATTTTTCATATTTACCTTTTTATTCATTACTTATTATTTTGAACGATCATTAATCCAAATCCTAAAAGCATCAGATCTTTTAAAATAAAGAAATCAGTTACAGGAACTCCATCCACTACTTTCCAGATTCCCGGTGTTGTAAACAAGTAGCTTAATGTCACCAGAAAAGTTGCAATCATTCCTATTCCTGCATACTTTTTCAGTACAGCAAATTTCGCACTAAATATCAGGAGTAATGCAATGATAATTTCTATCACTCCGATAAGATTTGACACTGCCTGGACGCTTGTCAATTTATATACGAAAAAAGTTAAGAAATGGTTTTCTACCAAAGGCTTTATTGCCGCTGCTTCTGTAGGGGTAAATTTGAAAATACCAATCCACAGTAAAATAAGGGCTGCTCCGAAAAGTGAAATATAATACCCGATTCGGGATAATAAGTTTTTAGATTCCTGTACTGTTCCGACCATGTTTTTAAGATTTTAATTAATACTTTATTGTTTTCAAAAGTATAGTCGGAAGCTTTTTAAAATCCTGACAGAAATTTTCTTAGAAATTTAATTTATCGATCATTTTATTTTTAAAGTCCTGAATTTCAGAATCATTAATTTCAATTTCTTTTTCAGAAAAGGTCTTTTTAAAAACTTTATCCAGAAGGGCAAGTTTTTCATTGTACATCCTGCACCATTTGCAGATCATCAGGTGCATGCTAAGCATCCGGTTTTCTTTGGCAGAAATGGATTGGGCATTCCTTTTTTCCATCAGTAAAGTAGCTTCACTGCATGGTAAAAATAAGATATGTAGTATTCTTCTTATCATTGTCTCTTATGATTTTGAAAACCAGTTAAACTCCAGACATTCTCTGAGCTGCATCCGGCTTCTTTGCAAAATCTTCCAAAGATTAGTCGTAGAAACATTCAATTCCTGACTTACTTCCGGAGCTTTTTTTTCTTCTATATAATACATTTTAAGCAGTATCTTCCATCTGGAGGGCAATTCTTCGATACATTCCTCCAATGTTTTGTTAAAATCTGCGCTGTCTAAAAGTTCATCTCCTTCGCCTGAAACATTCCAGTCATTCAAAACGTCATTATTTTTCCATGATCCGGTTTCATCAAAAAAATGGTCAAGTCTGATATTGGGCTCAGATTTATATTTTTTCCGGTAAAAATCTGCCACTTTTCTGTTCAGAATTGCCATCAGCCAGGTCAGTGCCTGACTTTTCCCTTCAAAAGAATCATAAGCAGAATAAGCGGAGAGAAAAACTTCCTGAACAACATCCTGTGCATCTTCTTTATTTGAAAGTACATACAGCGCCCGTTTCAAAAGCGGTCCGGAATATTGTTCTATCCAGCTTTTCAGTTCTTCATCTTTTGTCATTGGAAGGATTTTTTGTCTTATTTCAGATCACAACGAAGGTAGTAAGTTAAACGGAAAATTGCAAGATTAGAAAGATTATTATTGATTACAGCCACGGCAAACCTTATAGGTTTTGAAAACCTATAAGGTTTCAGAAAAAGAAATTAAAAAATTCTGATCTGCCTCCCATATCAAAACCTGCCCCATTCAAAACATCTTTTTAAGATTTTAATTTTAATATAATTTTTTGAAAACGCAAGGGCGCAAAAAGACATCAACTAAAGAAGGTTTTTAAGTCGCAAAGATTTTATCTTCGATAAAATTGCATCCTGCTTTTATATTTATCACCAGTGCAATATTACCTTTATTATGAACATATTAATGACAATAAATAAAATTATAACCATTGAAAATTTTTGATTTTCTTTCACCTTTAAATAGGCCGGAGATGATTCAAAAAACCTTGTGCCTTTGCCTTAAAAAAATGATATCAGCATATTCATTATTAACGTTAAGAATTATTATGTCAGACATTTTATAAAACATCCTCGAAAATATTTAATATTAGAAATTAAATCGCTTAAAAATCTTAAATTTGCATCTTATCAAAAATTTGATACTTAAAAAAGCAAAAGCAATACTATGACATCACAAGAGATACGTCAAAAATTTTTAGATTATTTTAAAAGTAAGGAGCACTTGATCGTTCCTTCAGCTCCTATTGTGCTGAAAGACGACCCTACCCTTATGTTTTCCAACTCCGGAATGACGCAGTTCAAGGATTTCTTCCTTGGCTACAAAACACCTACCGCCCCTAGAATTGCCGATACACAAAAGTGTCTTAGAGTTTCAGGGAAGCACAATGACCTGGACGATGTAGGTAGAGATACTTACCACCACACCATGTTTGAGATGCTGGGAAACTGGTCTTTCGGGGATTACTTCAAAAAAGAGGCTATTGCTTTTGCCTGGGAATTACTGACTGAAGTATACGGAATTCCAAAAGAAAATTTATACGTAACGATTTTTGAAGGTGATGCTTCCGAAAATCTGGAAAGAGATCAGGCTGCTTATGACTACTGGAAAGCAGTAATTTCCGAAGACAGAATCATCAACGGAAATAAAAAAGATAACTTCTGGGAAATGGGGGCAAGCGGACCTTGCGGACCTTGTTCTGAAATCCATGTTGATTTGAGAACTCCGGAAGAAAAAGCTAAAGTTTCAGGACTTGAATTGGTGAACAACGATCATCCTCAAGTTGTGGAAGTCTGGAATCTCGTTTTCATGGAATTCAACAGAAAAGCTGACGGTTCTCTGGAAAAACTTCCTGCACAGCATGTAGATACAGGAATGGGCTTCGAACGTCTTTGTATGGCGCTTCAAGGGAAATCTTCCAACTATGATACAGACGTTTTCACACCTTTAATTGCTAAAGTTGAAGAACTTTCAGGTAAAAAATATACAGGGATTTTAGAAGACGAAAAAGATATTGCCATCCGTGTTGTGGTAGACCACATCAGAGCGGTTTCTTTTGCTATTGCAGACGGACAACTACCTTCAAACGGAGGAGCTGGGTATGTAATCAGAAGAATTTTGAGAAGAGGAATTTCCTATTCTTACAGATTCTTAGACATGAAAGAGCCTTTCCTTTACAAATTGGTTGCTGTTTTACAGGAACAAATGGGAACTTTCTTCCCTGAGCTGGAAAAACAGGGAACTTTGGTAACTGAAGTTATTAAAAGTGAAGAAGATTCATTCTTAAATACGATTGAAACAGGATTAATCCGAGTTGAAAAATTAATTCAACAAACCATTGCGGATAATCAAAAAGTTTTACCAACTCTTGAAGTTTTCGAATTATACGACACTTATGGATTCCCAGATGATTTGACAAGAATTATTGCAGAAGAAAAAGGGTTAACGATTGATGAGGAAGGATTCAAAGCTGAAAGAGAAAAGCAAAGAAAGCGTTCTCAGCAAGATTCTGCCCAGAAAGTGTATGATTGGGTAAATCTTGAAGATAAGCCTGAAACATTTGTAGGATACGACCAGACAGAATCTGAAACCTATATTACAAGATACAGAAAGGTAGAAAACAAAGACGGAGAATTTTATCAGGTGGTCCTAAGCAGCTCTCCCTTCTATCCGGAAGGAGGTGGACAGGTTGGAGACAAAGGTGTTCTTGAGAATGCTGTTGAAAGCTTTGAAGTACTGGAAACTAAAAAAGAGAACGGACTGATTATCTCGTTGATCAATGATCTACCTAAAGATGCAGGCGCTCTTTTCTATGCTAAAGTAAATACTTCTGAAAGAAAGAATTCCCAGGCTAACCACTCTGTGACTCACCTTCTGCATGAAGCGTTAAGAGAGGTTTTAGGAAATCACGTAGAGCAGAAAGGTTCTTATGTAGGTCCGGATTATCTGCGTTTCGACTTCTCTCATTTCAACAAAATGACTGAGGAAGAATTGGCATTAATTGAAGAAAAAGTAAACAAAAAGATCAAGGAAAGTATTGCTTTACAGGAATTCAGAAATATTCCGATCCAGGAAGCTCTGGAAAAAGGAGCAATGGCTTTATTTGGTGAGAAATATGGTGACAGTGTGAGAATGATCCAGTTCGGAAGTTCAAAGGAACTTTGCGGGGGAACTCACGTAAAAAACACCAGCGAAATCGGTCATTTCAAAATTACTTCCGAAGGTTCTGCAGCCGCAGGAATCAGAAGAATTGAGGCTATTTCAGGAGATAAGTCTGAGGAATATTTCAATAATCTTGAAAAGCAGATCATTGAACTTTCTCAACTGTTAAAGTCTAAAGATGTTGTAAGATCTATCGAAAAACTGATCGAAGAAAACACTTCACTGAAAGCTGAGGTAGATGCTCTTAAGAAAGAAAAAGCAAAAGGTGAAATTGGTGAATGGAAGAATGCTTATGAGCAGAAAGGCAACAAGCAGCTTTTGGTAAAGAAAACTTCTTTGGATGCAGGTTCTGTAAAAGACATCGTATTCCAGTTGAAGAAAGAAATCCCTGCTTCGGTGACGATTATTCTTTCTGACGCAGACGGAAAACCAATGATTACTGTTGGAGTTTCTGATGATCTGGCTGCAGATTATCAGGCTGGTGCTATCGTAAAAGATCTTGCTAAAGAGATCCAAGGCGGTGGTGGTGGAAACCCAGGATTTGCAACAGCTGGAGGTAAAAACCTTGAAGGTCTTGAAAATGCTTACCAGAAAGCTTTGACTGTCTAAAATAGAAACATCTATTATAAATTTTAATCCCGGCTGTCTCAGAATTGAGACAGCCGGGATTGTTTTTATCGTATATCATAGTTATTTTTTAACGCAAAGTTTAAAGCTTAATATTTTATATTTCAGGAGGCAAAGATGGGAATCAATTTCATTGATTCTTACTAAGCGTATGTGTAATATCCATACTCCTTACAGATTACACTGTTTTTTCCACAAGCATCTGCGTAATCTGTGAAATCAGTGGGAAATTAAAATAATTTTGGAAAGCTATATAATATTCAAATAACTTCATCAATGACACTGTCGCTTTATTATCTCACTCTGATAAACGATTTGAATCATAAAATCTTGGTTTAAAGAAAAAAATACGGAAATACAAGTAGATCATTTCTTATTTATATAAGTTCTAATTATTGATCTTATCGTAACAAACCACCATCTAATATTAAACTATTTGTTTTGTCTTATTAAAACTTAGTTAACACTATACCTTTAGTTTTGCCTTAATCGAAATTCAAAAAATATAATTATGAAAATTAACAAAACTATTGGAGTCCTGATCCTTGCAGCTATTGCTTTTCAAAGCTGTAATGATGACAATAACGGGGATGGAAATACTCCTGTCAATGACAAAATAAAGATTGAAAATTTTTCTAAAGAACCCGCTTTCGTTTTTGGAATGCCTGGTTTTGAAAATTTAAATATTACGACACTTATTTCCAGTTCTGACATTCTTTCAGGATCTCCTGATTTCGTTTTCGGAGGTCAGCCGGATGGGATGGGAATTATGAAAGATCCTAATTCTGATGGCTATCTGATGATTACCAATCATGAGATCAAACAGTCCGTATCAAGAGTATACTTAGATAAAACTTTTAAGCCTGTAAAAGGAGAATATATTTTAAATGGAACCGGAGGAATGACAAGATTGTGCTCCGCTACATTGGCAACACCAGAAATTCATGGTTTCAGTGCCTTCCTTACAGCGGGTGAATCGGGTGAAGAAAGTATGGTTCATGCTTTGAATCCACTGGCATCAGTATCTCAGGCATCAGATAAAACAAGAGTAAAGCCAGCTTTAGGAAAAGCTTCCATGGAAAATGCAGTTCCACTTCCTAAAGACGTTTCCAATGGAAAATCTTATATCATCATCGGAGAAGATCAGTCTTATTCTTCTTCTCACCAGTCAGCAGGACAGTTGATTATGTATGTAGCCGATACACAAGGAGATCTGGATAACGGTAAGTTGTATTCTTTAAAAAGAACCAACAGCAACTATACTGAAACCGATATGACGAAGGGAAGCAGCTACGATGTAGAGTTTGTTGAAATTCCTAACGCCAAAAACCTTACAGGAGCTCAGATTAACCAGAAAAACATTGATAATAATGCAATCCGTTTTTCAAGAGTAGAAGATGTAGATTACAGAAAAGGAGCAGGAAAAGGAAGAGAAATTTACTTTACCGCTACCGGAGAATCTTCAGACGGAATGAACCCAAAAGCAGGATTAACAATGTGGGGAAGAGTTTACAAACTGGTTCTTAACTCAAGTAATATGCTGACAGGAAAATTGGAAGTTGTTGCTGAAGGAGATTCTAACCCTGGAAACAATCTTATCAATCCTGATAACTTATGTGTTACTGAAAACTTTGTATACATTCAGGAAGACGGTGATTCTTATTACAAAAATGCCAACCACGATTCTTACATCTGGCAGCTGAATATTGCTACAAAACAATATAAACCATGGTTGAACATGAAGCACAATAGAAACGATTCTGCATGGCAGACGGCTTACAACCAATCCGGAGATCTTCAGAAGTTTGGTTCTTGGGAATTCGGGGCAATGGTTGATATTTCCGATATCATCGGGATTCCAAATACCTTTACGGTCAATATCCATTCTCATACTTGGCAGTTAGATAAATTTAAAAACCCTGACGGTTCCGGAATCAACACCAACAAAGAAGGTGGACAGATTGTAATCATCAGAAACGTAGAAAAATAGTTTTAATTCCTTCATATCAAATTAAAGTATCAATAGAAATTTTCTGTTGATACTTTTTCATACCTATGCATAAACTTTCAAAATACCCGATACTCCTTTTGTTATACTGTGCAGCCGCGCTTTTTACGCTCTATTACTGTAAAAATGATAAGCAGCAGCCAGTGTATGAAGATCTTGGTTCTGTAAAAAACAGGATTATCAAAACCAATGCTGATTTTGAAAAACAAATCAACGAACTGAAAGTCCTTGTTTCTAAAAACTCTGATGAAAAACTTCTTCAGGAGAAATTTCAGGATATCAGAAAAACCTACAAAAAAATGGAATGGGCGGTAGAGTACTTCCTGCCCCACTCTGCAAGATTTATCAATGGTCCTGCCCTTCCTGAAATAGAAATGGATGAGCATACCGAAATAGAACCGGAAGGACTGCAGGTTTTGGAAGAAATGTTTTATCCTTATGATAAAGGGAATAAAGATGAAGTGATCAGAATGCTTAATAAGCTTATCAACAAAAGCAATACCATAGCAACCAACTTTCAGGTCATTACTGTAAGTAAAGATCAGGTATTTGATGCGTTGAGACAGGAAGCTTTCAGGATTTCCAGCTTGGGAATTTCAGGTTTTGACACTCCTGCTTCGGGAGTTTTTTTACAAGAAATGCCTTCTTCTCTGGAAGGGATTAAAGAAACATTGGAACAAATCTCTACTGAACGATCGAAAGATAAAGCATTAAAAAACATTATTGCAGAAATCAATTCGGCGATCGAAGTGTTGAAAAAACACACGGACAAAAACACATTTGATTATGTCAATTTTATCCCTGATCATCTGAATAAGATCACTGCTTTGATGCTGGATTTTAAAAATCAGGAGAAAATTCCGGATGTTGAGGTAACTACTGCCTTAAACAAAAATGCAGCTACTTTTTTTGCTAAAAATGCCTTCAATCCCAATGCCTTCAATCCCGGGAAAGAATATGCATACTCTGAAGAAAAGGCAGCTCTTGGTCATCAGCTTTTTAATGATAAAATCCTGTCCAATAGTAATAACCGAAACTGTGCAACCTGTCATATCCCTGAGAAAGCATTTACTGATGGCCTTGCCAAATCGATGTCCCTTGAAAACTCAGAGCTTGCCAGAAATGCACCTTCTCTCAACTATGCAGGATATCAGCATGGCCAGTTTTGGGATATGCGGAAGGATGATCTGGAAGGACAGAGCTCAGATGTGATTTCCAACAAAGAAGAAATGCATGGTGACCTGAATGTCATTCTTGCCAAAATCAACCAGGATAAAAACTATCAGGCAGCTTTTAAAAAGATCTATCATTCTCAAAAAACGGAAGTATGGCAGCTTCAGAATGTACTGGCGAGCTACATCCGTTCTCTGGCAAAATTCAATTCAGATTTTGATGAATATATGAGAGGAAATAAGTCGGCAATGACAGAAAGCCAAAAACGCGGGTTTAATCTTTTTGTTGGAAAAGCTCAGTGTGCGATATGCCATTTTCTTCCTTTATTCAATGGTACCGTTCCTCCTAATTTCAAGAAAACAGAACAGGAAGTATTGGGAGCAGCTGTGAATGGAGAGAATAAAACGTTTGACCGTGATCTGGGAAGAGGAAAGTTTCATGAGACCGTTCCTTCATTACAGCATTCTTTTAAAACTCCAACGCTTAGAAACATTCATAAAACAGCTCCTTATATGCACAATGGAGGTTACAAAACCCTAAAAGAGGTGATGAATTTTTATAATAAAGGGGGTGGAAAAGCTTTTGGATTTAAAGTGGAAAACCAGACACTTTCTGATGCTCCGTTACAGCTTACCGATAAAGAAATAGATGATATTATTGAGTTTATGAAGGCTTTGGATGATCGGTAAAGTCTTTCAGAAACACAAAAACTACAATAAACAATTAAAATTCCTGAACCTCATCTGTTCAGGAGTTTTTTTATTGGAAATCTTCAGGAAATTCAGAAAGACTATCTGAGACAATCAGACATTCAGTTTTCTCAGGAAAAAGTACATACAAACATTAGATTAAATCAATGTTATACTCTGTTAAAAACTTTTCCAGAACAATAAATATCATTAATTTTGACATAGTTTTTATACATGAAAAGGGGCTTACTGTTATTATTTTTTCTGATCAGCTTTTTGGCGTACTCACAATCAAAGATTAAGGTTGTAGATGACGCCAGTCAAAGACCTGTCTTTAATGCTAAGGTATCCTGTGACAACACGCTTATTGGATATACCAATGAACAAGGTGTTCTGGAATTCAAAACGGGTTGCAAAAACATTGATATTGAAGCCGATACTTATCAGAAAGAAAGTGTTACGGTAGAGAGCAGTATAGAAGTTTCCCTGCTCAAAAAAACATCAAAAACTACCGACATTGAAGCTGTAGTGATTGAAGATAAAAGTGATCCCAGAGCACTGGAAATTCTTAGAAAAGTAAATAAATTATTCAATGAAAACTCCCCGAAAAGCTTAGGGTCCTATTCCTATAAATCCTACGAAAAAATATCTCTGGATATAGATGAGGACAGCATTTCCCAGTTTAATCAGTATTTCAATGATTTAAACATTTTTAAGAAAAAAAGGGAAAAAGACTCACTAAATAATATTTCCGCAAGAAAAGTATTTTCAAAAAGTAAACTCTTTCTTTGGGAAAGGGCTCAGGAATTTTTATATTCCAAAAAGTATGGTGAGAAGATTAACATTCTGGACAACAGAATTTCAGGTCTGAAGCAGCCTATTTACGAAATGATCGCTCTTCAGCAAAGCAACAGGGATGTCGTTCCGGAGCAGTTGAAGCCGGAAAACAGAGGACTTTACCGGTTCTTCCTTTCTGATACTGTTACCCTTGACGGAAGAAAAAACTTTGTGATCCGTTTTCGTGAAGTGAATTACAAAAAGCCGGACAGAAAGCGAAAGTATAATGGCACCATTTACATAGATACCGAGACCTACGGAATCAAAAAAATTGAAAATTTCAGTAAAAATAAAAACGACGGGATCATTACCAGTACCTGGATATTTTACAATAACAAATGGTTTCTTGCCCAAGAAAAAACCAAGCTTAAAATGGGTAAAATGGCTATGGATGACAAAGTACATGCTGATGATAAGAAAGATAAAAGAAGCTTTGGTACATACGCCTTCCTTACCTCAAAATATTTTGATTTCGAGGCTCCAATTGAAGAGAATGCCAAAGATTTCAAAGGCTATACTTTCTCTGTAAAAAACATTGACGGCCATTCTCTGGATCAATACAGAACGGACCCTCTTACGGACAGAGAACAGAATACCTATAAAACAATCGACAGTTTAGGTAAAAAATATAAAATCGACAGCAAAGCACAGATCTTATCCGGACTGCTGAACGGGCAGATCAGAATGGGTTCTGTAGACATCGCTGTGGATGAAATTGTCAATTACAACTCATATGAAGGTTTCAGATTAGGTTTAAAAGCCAAGCTGAATGAAAATTTCAATCCTTATTTTTCACCGGACTATTATTTTGCCTATGGTGTGAAAGACAGAAAATGGAAATACGGGATGGGGCTTGATATGAAAACTACACTGGAGAAAAATTCATTTTTCAGATTTGAGGTGTACGATGATGTAACAGCATCCGGAGAGTTTAACCGAAAGCTTTGGAATTTCAAAATGAGAACGATGAACTTCGGGAATAATCTAAACAATGACAAATATTTTCACTTTAAAGGAATGTCATTGTCTTACCTGAATGATGTCACAAACGGTCTTACCCTTGCCCTCGCTGTACGAAGAAATACAGAGGCCGCAGAATTTGATTATCAATTCAAAGACAGAGGAACTTCCTACAGGAACTTCAATACATTGTTTACCTTAAAATATTCTCCGAATTCTACCAATATTATGACTCCACAGGGAAAATCCCTGATCGATCAGAAATATCCTGAGCTGTATTTCAATTATGAACAGAGCTACAAAATGCTGGAAGGAGACTTCAGCTATTCCCGTTTTGATGCCCTTTTTGTTCATAATTTCAAAACACCTATCGGGACTACTGGTTTCAGATTGTATGGAGGTGCTGTTCTGGGTGGAGCGCCTATCTGGAAAAACTTTACGATGAACGGACTGGCTTCTCCGGGTAAAGACTTTAATTTTAACCTTACTTCTTACCTTGGGTTTGCAACACTGGAAGGTGGAAAATACTATAATGACAGATTCATAGCGTATTATTTCACGCACAAACTGCCTTGGTATTTCAAAAGTTTTGGACACAATGTTTCCAGTTTTGATTTTGTTTTAAGAGGAACTATCGGGGATATGAAGCACCCAGAATACCACCAGTTTAAGTTCAGAAAGCTGGACCACCTGTATCAGGAAGTCGGATTGGAATGGAACAATTTCCTTTCCAGTTATTTTAATCTGGGCTTATTCTACAGAGTGGGCTATTATGCAACGCCTCATTTTAAAGAAAATTTTGCCATCCAGTTTAAGCTGAAGTTTCTCGAGTTTTAATCGTCAGTGAAATACAAAATCTTTATTTTTGAATCAGAATTCAGAAATATTCAACGATACTATATAAAAAAAGAACATGCAGAAAATCGAAATCAAAGCAGAACAGTTTTTTGAATTATTAAAATTAAAAGACACTCCGATGTGGGATATTTTCTCACAGATGATCGATGGAAATGAAAAGGAAATTATCTTTTTAGACAATGAAGACAAGATCCTTTTTAATTATTTTTTGCCTTCTAACCTGGAAAAGCTGGAAGAAGACAGAAAGGAATTTTCAAAACAGTTTTCTGAGAAATTAACTAACTTCAATTAAGGTTCCCATGAATAAAAATTATGTTTTTTCTCTGCTGGGCCTTTTCTTATTTGCCTTTGGAAATGCTCAGAATTATAAAAAACCTTTGGTCTCTGCCATCAAAGAGTCTGATCTTCGTACCGATATGTATCAGCTTGCCGCAGACCAATTTTGGGGCCGTGAAGCCGGAACTCTGGACGAGCTAAAAGTTTCTATGTGGCTTGCTGACAAAGCAAAAGAAGCCGGAATGAAACCTGCTGGCGATAACGGAACTTTTTTCCAGTTTTTTGATATGTACAGACATCAGATTATCCCGCAAAGCAGTCTGAAAATTGGAGACAACAGCCTGAAACTATGGAAAGATTTCCTCGTTGCAGAGCCTGTAAATGCGTCTGTAGATGCTGAAATTGTGTATGCAGGAAATGCAGAACCTGAAGATCTTGCAAAATTAAATATCAAAGGGAAGGTTCTTGCCGTAAATGCTTCTGATAAAAACATTTCTAAAGACATGACCCTTTTTGTAAGGAGATATCCCGGATTTGTAAGGAATAAATATTACAATAAAGCTTCTGAACTGGGAGCTAAAGCCATTATTTTCATTACCGATGATATTTCTGAGCAAAGCTGGGTAGAAATACTCCCTCAAATGACCAGAGGAAGCTACGGAGTGGAAGGATTAAGAGAGAAAATCACCAATAATATTCCTGTTTTGTGGATCAAAAGAGAAAATTCCGGCTGGGTAAAAAACAATCCTAAAGCTTCTCTGAACCTGATCACTGAATCTTACAAATATCCATCAATTAATATCATTGGAAAGATAGAAGGGACAGATCCGGTTCTTAAAAACGAGTATGTTTTATTAAGCGGACACCAGGATCATGACGGCATCAGACATCCTGTGAAAAATGACACGATCTACAATGGTGCTGATGATAATGCAAGTACTTGTGTTGCGATGTTGGCAATGGCCAGGGCTTATAAGAAACAGCCGGGAAAAAGAAGTATTTTGTTTGTTTTCCATGGAGCTGAAGAGAGAGGTCTACTGGGTTCAAGATGGCATGCAGCCCACCCTGTTGTTCCTAAAGAAAACATCGTAGCAGTTCTGAACGGTGATATGATCGGAAGAAATGATAATAATGAAGCGGCTTTATTAGGAGGAAATGCTCCTCATAAAAATTCTGAAGAATTGGTAAAAATGGCTGAAGAAGCCAATAATGAGAGTACAAAATTCAAATACCTGAAAGATTGGGATTCTCCGAGCCATGCTGAGTATTTCTATTTTAGAAGTGATCATCTTCCTTATGCTAAAATCGGGATTCCTGCTATATTTTTCACGAGTGTACTGCATGATCAGTACCATACTCCACAGGATGAATCTGAAAATATCAACTACAAAAAGCTTTATAAAATGACTGAATGGATGTACAGAACATCCTGGAAAGTAGCTAATGAAGCTGAACGCCCGAAAGTAATTTCGAATTTTTCACTGGAAAGATAAAAAATAAAAAAAGCTTCACAGATTGTGAAGCTTTTTTCATCATTGTGTTTTTAGAATCTGTTTGAAAACGAAATAATTTAATATAGAATATGATTTGGAACCATTAAGAAGAATTGAGGTTGTAAGGAAAATTAAGTTTCAACTCAATTGAATAAAGCACCGTGCTTACTAAATATCGAAAGATATTTTCCTTCATCATTCTTAAAGACTTAATCAATCTTAATGGTTTAAAAAATTATTTTAAATTAATTATAGTTCTTTTGCCTTGAAGCAAAAGAATCAAAAATTCAAGACTTAGAAACTTCCGCTAAAAATGAAATCTGTTCTCTAAAAACTCTAAACTCGTGCGGTAGCAATCTATGTTTAGAATCACTTATTGTCCCGCACTCAAACACTAGAGTTTTTTTAACGTTCACAGAATTCATTTTCTTAACGCCTCAGTTTCGTATGTCGTTTGACATTGTTAAAAACAAAAAAGCTTCACAGATTGTGAAGCTTTTTTCATCATTGTGTTTTTAGAATCTGTTTGAAAACGAAATAATTTAGTATAGAATATGATTTGGAACTATTAATAAAAATTGAGGCTTTAAGAAAGGTTAAGATTCAACTCAATTGAATGAAGCACCGTGCTTAATAAATATCGAAAGATATTTTCCTTCACTATTCTTAAAAACTTAATCATCCTTAATGGTCTAAAAAATTATTTTAAATTAATTATAGTTCTTTTGCCTTGAAGCAAAAGAACCAAAAATTCAAGACTTAGAAACTTCCGCTAAAAAGGAAATCTGTTCTCTAAAAACTCTAAACTCGTGCGGTAGCAATCTATGTTTAGAATCACATGTTGTTCCGCACTCAAACACTAGCGTTTTTTTAACGTTCACAGAATTCATTTTCTTAACGCTTCAATTTCTTATGTCATTTGATATTGTTAAAAAAAGAAACATTTCTCTTTTTAAATCTAAATTCTTTTAAATAAGAAGATTCATTAAAGAAGGATCATTATTCAGATAATTGACAAAAAAATCATTTTGCTTCATTTTATCAATCAAAGGGGTAAAATCTTTGTTTTGTTTGAGAGCAATTCCCACGACTGCAATTCCTTTTTCTTTCGAGTTTTTTTGGGTGTACTCAAAGTAGGTAATGTCATCATCAGGTCCCAGCACATCTATCACAAACGTTTTCAGTGCTCCAGGGCGCTGTGGAAATCTCACCAGGAAATAGTGTTTCAATCCTGCATACAGCAACGCTTTTTCCTTGATTTCCTCCATACGGGTGATATCATTATTGCTTCCGCTGATAATACAGACTACATTTTTACCTTTAATTTCGTCCCTGTACTTTTCCAATGCTGCTACTGAAAGGGCTCCTGCAGGTTCTACCACAATTGCATCTTTATTATACAATGACAAAATGGTTTGGCAAACAAGTCCTTCCTCTACCGTAGCCATATCATACAGGATATCTTTGCAGCGTTCAAAAGTGAGATATCCCACTTGCTGTACAGCCGCTCCATCTACAAACCGGCTTATCTTTTCAAGAAGGACAGGTTTCCCCTTTTCCAGTGCTTTTTTCATACTTGCTGCCGCTGAAGGTTCTACTCCAATAATCTTTGTCTGTGGTGACAGATGTTGAAATACAGAACAAATGCCCGCTGCCAGACCTCCTCCTCCAATCGGAACAAAAAGATAATCGATAACACCTTCCATTTGCTCCAGAATTTCCAGTGCCGTTGTTGCCTGTCCTTCAATAATAGCGGGATCATCAAAAGGATGAATAAATGCACTGTTATGGTCTTTGCAAAAACTCATCGCTGCATCTTTCGCTGCATCAAATGTATCTCCATACAGAATGACATCTATGTATTCTCCTCCGAACATTTTCACCTGTTCAAGTTTTTGTCCGGGGGTAGGCAAAGGCATGAAAATAGTTCCTTTCACCTTCATCGTATGACACGCAAAAGCAACTCCCTGTGCATGATTTCCGGCACTGGCACACACGACTCCTTTTGAAAGTTCTTCCTGTGACATGGTTGCCATCTTATTGTAAGCTCCCCTGATTTTATAGGATCTTACTCTTTGAAGGTCTTCTCTTTTAAAACTAATATTCGCCTCATAAATAGCTGACAGATTATTATTGACAGCCAAAGGTGTTTTTACCACTACATCTTTTAATCGTTCCCCCGCTTTATAGACATTCTCTAAAACGGAGGAAGCTATTCCTTCTTTCATCATCTTTATAATTGTTAATTGTTTTCGGGTCTCAGGCTTCGTACCGTCTTACCGGCCTTCCACATTTCGCTTTCTCTTAATTCAGTAAGCTCTACTTCTAATTTTTCACGATAATCCGGTTTGCTATTGCTGTCAATAGAACGCTGTGCTTCATTTCCTTTGGCTACATTATCATACAATTCTTCAAATAAAGGAGAAGTTGCATCCCTGAAACGTTTCCACCAATCCAAAGCACCTCTCTGGGCAGTGGTACTGCAGTTGGCATACATCCAGTCCATTCCGTTTTCTGCGACCAATGGCATTAATGACTGGGTCAATTCTTCTACGGTTTCGTTAAAAGCTTCAGAAGGACTGTGTCCGTTTTTTCTCAATACATCATACTGAGCAGCAAATATTCCCTGTACGGCTCCCATCAATGTTCCACGTTCTCCTGCAAGGTCGCTGTATACTTCTTTCTTAAAATCGGTTTCAAAAAGATATCCGCTTCCTATTGCAATCCCCATTGCCGTTACTCTTTCTCTGGCTTTTCCTGTTGCATCCTGATATACGGCAAAACTGCTGTTCAGACCTCTGTCTTGTAGAAACATTCTTCTCAATGACGTTCCTGAACCTTTTGGCGCTACCAGAAATACATCTACATCGGTGGGAGGCACAATTCCGGTACGTTCGCTGAAAGTAATTCCGAAACCATGAGAAAAATACAAAGCTTTTCCTGCGGTAAGATGCTGTTTTACTTTTGGCCAATATTCAATCTGGGCAGCATCACTCAAAAGATAGCAGATGATGGTTCCTTTTTCTAACGCTTCTTCGATTTCAAATAACGTTTCTCCCGGTACAAATCCGTCTGCTACTGCTTTATCCCATGATTTGGAGTTTTTTCTCTGCCCTACAATGACATTAATTCCGTTATCTTTCTGATTCAAAGCCTGCCCCGGTCCCTGTACTCCGTATCCAATTACTGCTACGACTTCATTTTTTAATACTTCCTGAGCTTTTTCCAACGGAAATTCGTTTCTTGTTACTACGTTCTCCTCAACTCCTCCAAAATTCAATTTTGCCATTTTTTTTTGATTTTATTTATTACTGATTATGATGTTTAATTTTTTGCTTAACTCGCATATTCTATTGCGGTCAGATATGGGGTTCTGTGATAATGTACCTCCAGAACGTCTACCTGTTTTTCCATTTGTCTGCTGATCTTCTGAACAGAATCTTCCGTTTCTCTGATCACAATGACAAACTTTTTTACTTTTTCTATTTCGGAAGGGCCCACATTGAAAGTCAACATAGAAATTCTCCTTCTCGAAAAAATAGCATTGATCCGGCTGATCAATCCTAAATAATCTTCTGTATACGCGGTAATGGTATATTCTTTATGGTCTGTTTTCATCTTTTTATTCTTTAAAATTTATTATTCAGTACAATCTCTGAAACACTTTTCCCCTGAGGAATCATCGGAAATACATTGTGTTCTTTTCCTGTCATGACCTCAAGAAGAAAAGCTCCGCTGTGATCAAGCATTTCACGAAGAGCCAACTTCAAATCTTCTCTCTCGGAAACTTTATTTCCAGAAATATGATATCCTTTTGCTACCTGAACAAAATCAGGACTTTGAATATCCACTGAGGAGTATCTTTCTTCGTGAAACAGTTCCTGCCATTGTCTTACCATTCCCAGATAGCAGTTATTAAGAATTAGAATTTTAACTTCCGGATGATACTGCATAATGGTTCCCAATTCCTGAATATTCATTTGGGCTCCTCCATCTCCCATGACCGCTACAACAGGGCGATTGGTACCGGCATACGATGCTCCGATTGCTGCAGGAAGACAAAATCCCATGGTTCCCAATCCGCCACTCGTGACATTGGTTCGGGAATGCTTAAATGTAGAGTAACGGCATGTTGCCATCTGATGCTGTCCTACATCTGTTACAATGATTGCTTCTCCTGCTGTCATCTCATTGAGGTACCGGATAACTTCTCCCATTGTAATTTCTCCTTCTTCAGGATAAAGCTCCGTATTGATCAGGTTGATACTTTCAATTTCATGACATTTTTTAAATCTTTCATGCCATTCCGGATGCTCTCTTTTTGTAATCCATCCAGTAAGAAGAGGAATCGTCTGTTTGCAGTTTCCAAGAATCGGAACATCGGCTTTTACATTTTTATTGATCTCTGCTTTATCAATATCCAGGTGAATGATTTTTGCCTGTTTTGCATATTGATCCAGTCTTCCTGTCACCCGGTCATCGAAACGCATTCCAACCGCAATCAGAACATCACATTCGTTGGTTAATATATTGGGTCCATAATTTCCATGCATTCCTACCATCCCTACAGCCTGAGGGTGATCGGTAGGGATAGCGCTCATTCCCAAAACCGTCCATGCCACCGGGATTCCTGATTTTTCAGCAAACGCTAAAAATTCTTTTTCAGCTTTCCCCAGCATGATTCCCTGTCCTGCTATGATAAATGGTTTCTCTGCATTATTGATCAGTTCCGCCGCTTTTTCAATACTTTCAAAACATAGATTGGGATCCGGTTTATAGCTTCTCAATGATTGACATGGAGAATATCCTTTATAATCAACAGACTGCAGCTGGGCATTTTTGGTGACATCAATCAGTACAGGTCCGGGACGACCTGATTTTGCAATATAAAATGCTTTTGCCAGGACTTCTGAAAGCTCATTGGCATCAGTCACCTGATAATTCCATTTGGTAACCGGGCTTGTGACATTCATTACATCTATTTCCTGAAAAGCATCGGTTCCGAGAAGGTGTTCAAAAACCTGTCCTGTAACGCATACCAAAGGGGTATTATCCAACAGAGCATCTGCTAATCCTGTGACAAGATTGGTCGCTCCGGGCCCACTGGTTGCCAATACAACCCCTACTTCTCCAGATACTCTTGCAAGACCTTGTGCAGCATGTACCGCGGCCTGTTCATGACGCACCAGAATATGTTCCAACGTTTCATGGTAATCGTAAAGGGCATCATAAATTGGAATAATAGCTCCTCCCGGATATCCGAAAACGGTTTTTACTCCTTCCTGAAGAAATGCCTCCAAAATGATCCGGCTTCCGGTAAGTTGTATTTCTGTTGATAAATTCAGGTTTTCCATATACTTTTATTGAGTGATTTCGTCCGTTACACAGCCTTCTGCCGCTGATGATACCGTTAATGCATATTTAAAAAGCAGTCCTTTCTGTACTTTAAGAGGGGGCTTTTGCCATCCTTTCTTTCTTCTTTCAATTTCTTCTTCTGAAACTTTGAGCTGTATGGTGTTGTTTACCGCATCTATTTCAATCAGATCATTATCATTTACAAAGGCGATCAATCCTCCTTCGTGAGCTTCCGGAGTAATATGTCCCACTACAAAACCATGGGTTCCGCCACTAAATCTCCCATCTGTAATCAAGGCAACACTTTTCCCCAAACCTGCTCCAATCAAAGCGCTGGTAGGTTTCAGCATTTCAGGCATTCCGGGAGCTCCTTTTGGACCTTCATGACGAATGACGATGACATCACCGTGTTGTACGGTTCCATCCTGAATTCCTCTGATCAGATTTTTTTCTCCATCAAATACACGGGCTTTCCCCACAAAACGTTCTCCTTCTTTTCCTGTAATTTTGGCCACGCTTCCTTTTTCAGCAAGGTTTCCATACAATATTCTCAGATGTCCGGTAGCTTTTATAGGTGCTGACAGAGGTCTTATGATTTTCTGTGTATTAAAATCCAGATTCGGAACATCTTTAAGATTCTCCGCGAGTGTTTTTCCGGTAACGGTAAGGCAGTCTCCATGAAGTAAACCTTCTTCCAGCAAATATTTCATTACTGACGGTATTCCTCCATGCTCATACAAATCCTGCATCAGGTATTTCCCGCTTGGTTTAAGATCTGCCAATACAGGCGTACAATCGCTCATCTTCTGAAAATCATCCTGGGTGAGAGGAACTCCTACACTTTTTGCCATGGCTATGAAATGTAATACCGCATTGGTGCTTCCTCCCAAAATAACAATCATACGAAGGGCATTTTCAAAAGCTTTCCTGGTCATGATATCAGAAGGCTTAATGTCTTTTTCCAATAATATTTTAATATATTTTCCCGCTTCATGACATTCGTTTTGTTTTTCCTGGCTTAAAGCAGGATTGGAAGAGGAGTACGGAAGGCTCATTCCCAATGCTTCTATCGCAGATGCCATTGTATTGGCTGTATACATCCCTCCACATGCTCCTGCTCCCGGGCAAGAATTTTTGACCACCCCATCAAAGTCTTCTTCTGTAATTTCACCGGCAATCTTTTGCCCCAATGCTTCGAAAGCTGAAACGATATTAAGTTGTTCTCCTTTATAACAACCGGGAGCAATAGTTCCACCATACACCATGATAGATGGTCTGTCTAGTCTTCCCATTGCGATAATGGTTCCCGGCATATTTTTGTCACAGCCCGGTAACGCGATCAAACCGTCGTAGTATTGTGCTCCACAGATGGCCTCAATACTGTCTGCAATTACATCACGGCTTACCAGTGAATAGCGCATCCCATCTGTTCCGTTGCTCATTCCGTCACTTACGCCAATGGTATTGAAAATCAATCCGGCCAGCCCATTCTTCCAGGTTCCTTTTTTTACCTCCCTGGCAAGATCATTGAGGTGCATATTACAGGTATTTCCATCGTATCCCATGCTGGCAATCCCGACCTGAGCCTTGTGCATATCTTCTTCTGTAAAACCTATCCCGTACAACATTGCTTTGGCAGCGGGCTGTTCACTGTTTTGGGTGAACGTTTTTGAATATTTATTTAGCATATTATTCTTCATTTTCTTTTCTTCTCATCTGCTTAAAGCGATTTTTTTTATTTAATTTTCAGCCAAAACTACAGCTTGTAATATTTCTTTCATTTCTAACTTTCCTAAAACTACAATATCCAATCATTTGAAAAACAGATGTATTCACCTGATATACAAATGTTTAAATTCCGAAAATTTACAATGACAGAACTCTTACCCTTTTCAAATAAGCCTGCTGTACTCTCCCACTTGCTGTATCTTCCCAGTCTCTGGTAAAAGGGACATCATCGAGTGAATCCAGCGCAACAATTTCTGCAGCGGTACCACAGAAAAACCCGGCATCTGCTCCTCTCATTTCTTCAGGTTTGAAAAAGGATTCTTTAACCGGAATATCAAGCTCCTCACAGATTTCAAAAACCGTTTGTCTTGTAATTCCCGGAAGGATACTTCCTTTGCCCGGAGTGAATAAGACTCCATCTTTTTCGTAGAAAACATTGGCACCAGAGCTCTCGGCAACATTTCCGTTTTCATCCAAAACCAATGCTTCATCATAGCCTTTGTCTTTGGCATCCTGACAGGCAAGGATCGAATTCACATAATGCCCACCTACTTTGGCTTCAACTTTAAAAGCTTTAGGATTCGGGCGCTGAAAAGGGGAAGTCATGATTTTCATTTTATCTGCCAGGTATCCGTTGTTCCATTCCCAGGCAAGAAGCGACAGGTAAGATTTTTGTCCTTTTGAAAGCGACATATTGGGCGAACATGTGACCAACGGACGGATATAAGCATCTGTAAATCCGTTACGTTCCAGAAGTTCATACGTCAGTTCTGTAAGCTGCTCTGCGGAATAATCAAAGGGAATATGCATCAGTTCTGCTGATCTTTTCAGCCTTTCATAGTGTTCTTTTGCTTTGAAAATTTGGGTTCCCTGATCTGTGCTGTAGGATTTGATTCCTTCAAAAACAGAGTAACCGTAGTGAAGGGATTGCCCATAAAGATCTGTTCCGGCTTCCTTTGCCTTCAAAAATTTTCCATCAAAATAGATGACCGTGTCGTCGTTGTAATACATGTTATAGAAGTTTAAAAAATTAAAAAAGGGAATAAAAAAAGCCCTCTCACGCTGTGAGAGGGCTCCATATATGTACAGTCATATAGTTTCCTTCTCACAGACGCAAGGGAATAATAATGACGATAATAATTACTGATAATAACTGATACATACTCTTGTACTATAAAAAATTAAAACAAAAAAAGCCGTTTCAAATATGAAACGGCCTATATATAATTTAAATTAAAATCTATTTAAAATGCCGTTTCCTTACTGTTGTTAATGACAACAGCAATAATAGAAATGACAATAATATTTTTCTGATTCGTAAAATTCATACTGCAAATGTATAAACTTTTTAAATACTCACAAGTTTTTTTCACACTTTTTATTTTTTTCGTAAAAAACGGGTAAGCGTTTCCTTTGCTTCAGCCACATCATGAACCCTTAAAATTTTTGCACCCTGCTCCAACACTTTCATATGAAGTTCCTGAGTTTCTTCATTGATATCCAAAGGTGATTTTCCGAGCGGTTTATAGATAAATGACTTTCTGGAAATGCCTATTAAAAGAGGAAATTTTCCAAATCCGAGATACTCAACTTCGTGGATCATTTTCATTTGGTCATCTACTGTTTTTCCGAAACCAAAACCGGGATCAAGAATGATATCATTCACTCCTTTTTCTAGAAGTTCTTTCGTTTTTTTGGAAAAATATTGATTCACTTCCAGCGTTATATCTTCGAATTTTATTTTATCATGCATGGTTTGGTAGGAAGGATTTACATGCATCAGGATGTACGGAAGCTTCGTTTCAGCAGCTGTATCAAACATTTCTGCATCATACTGACCTCCTGAAATATCATTGATCAGATCTATTCCTTCATTAAATCCCAATCTCACTGTTTCTGCATAAAAAGTATCAAGGGAAATCAGGGCTTCCGGAAATTCTTTTTTGATCAGAGAAATGAGATTTCCGATCCTGTTTATTTCTTCTTCAGCACTTAAAAATTCTGCATTGGGACGTGTAGACTGAGGTCCAATATCCAGTATTTCAGCCCCTTCTTTCAGTAGTTTTTCGGCATGTGACAAAGCTGATTTTTCATTATTGAATTTCCCTCCGTCAGAGAAAGAATCCGGAGTCAGATTCAGGATTCCCATGATCTTTGGAATGTCTAGTTCTACCAATCGGCCATTGCAGTTGATTGAATAGGTTTGAGGGTTGGAGAGCTGGAGGATTGGAGGGTTGGAGAGCATAGGAGTTTATTATTGGGATATGAGAATTAATAAATGATAGTTGATAAATGATTTTGTAGTGCAAAATTAGTGATTTATGTGTTTTTAATGGGTAGAAATTAGAAATTATAGGCTGGAGGCAGAAGCTGGAGGTTGGAAGCTAAATGCACACTCTCAAAACTCAAAACTCGGTAAATCGAATATTGAAACTCTTTCCTCAAACACCCTCCAACCCACTTACTCTCAAACTCTAAAACCCCGCATCACGAATCCGAAACCCTCAAAATCTCCCACCCTCAATCCCTCTGCCTCACAAACTCAGCTCGTCAAATTCAAAAATCTAAAACCGAATTCGTATATTTGGAAGATTAAGAAATTTTATGCTAAAAACATCAGTACAGTTCGAGAAAGTTATCAGTCAGTGTCGTGATCTTTTCGGTAAAAAGCTACAGGATTACGGGGCTGCATGGAGGGTACTAAGACCGAGTTCCATTACAGACCAGATTTACATCAAAGTCAACAGGATTCGTACGCTTCAGATGACTGATAAAAAAATGGTAGATGAGAGTGAGGAAGATGAATTTATCGCCATTGTGAACTACTCTATCATTGGGCTTATTCAGCTTGAGAAAGGTCTTTCCAATGATTTCAATGAAAATAAAGAAGAAATTTTAGGTCTGTATGACCAATATGCCCATGAAGCGAAGGCTTTAATGGAAAGAAAAAATCATGATTATGGTGAGGCATGGAGGGATATGAGAATCTCTTCGATTACGGATCTTATTTATCAGAAAGTATTAAGAACAAAACAGATTGAGGACAACCAGGGAAAAACTATCGTCTCTGAAGGACTTGACGCGAACTATTTCGATATGCTGAACTATGCTGTCTTCTGCCTGATCAAGTTCTCGGAAAAAGAAAATCAATTCGAACCCAAAAATATTTAATATGCTCAAAGGTTTATTACGCTTTATTATTGCTGTTATTTTTATCCTTTCAGGCTTTGTGAAAGCCGTGGATCTTGTAGGTTTTTCTTTCAAAATGGAAGAATATTTTGCTCCTCCTGTTTTTAATATGCCGTTTTTAGAAAAGTTTGCACTGCTATTCTCAGTTATAGTAGTGGTACTGGAGCTTTTCTTAGGATTTATGCTGCTGCTTAAATTAAAGCTTAAATTTACCTTATCCATATTAATTGCTCTTTGTATTTTCTTTGGATTCCTTACCTTTTATTCCGCGTATTTCAATGTTGTAACAGACTGTGGATGTTTTGGTGATGCAATCAAATTTACGCCTTGGCAGAGTTTCCTTAAGGATGTTGTCCTTCTTGTAGGGCTGATCATTCTATTCATCATGTATAGAAAAGAATTCCGTAAAAAAGATGAGTATGCCGTTACTGAGAAAGAGCCATCCAACACTTTCAAATATATTCTTTTAACTGTTTTTTCTCTGGGCATGATTTACGTTATGGCACAGGGAATTATGCATGAACCGATTATTGATTTCCGTGATTATAAAATTGGTACAGATATTAAAGGTGAAAAAGTAAAAATCGATAAGAACCCTTCTGAATACAAGACTTTCTACTCTCTGAAAAATCAGAAAACAGGAGCCGTTGTAAAAGTAAATCAGGATGATTATATCAAAAAAACAGAATACTGGGCAGAAGGTTCTCCATGGAAAATTGAGGATGGGAAAAACGAATCTGTATTGATCAAAGAAGGTTATAAATCTGAAATTGTGAAATTGAAGATTGAAGATCCTACGGGAATGGAAGTTACCAACGAGATCATTAACGCTCCAAAAGCGGTTTTGGTTTTTTCTTACCATCCCAAAGAGATCCCTGCAGATCTGCTTCAGAAAGTGGAAGCGAAAGTAAATGCTCAGAAAGGAGCTCTTATCTATGGAGTTTCTACAGAGCCCAATACTTTTAAAACAATCAAGAATGTACTGATGGACGGAACTGCCATCAAAACAATAGCGAGAAGCAACCCATTTGTATTGATCCTTGAAAAAGGAAAAATTGTAGACAAACAGCCTGCAAAAGACTACGTTAATTAATTATAAATGATGAGTGATGAATTATAAATGATAGAAGAAAAGAAGTCTCTATGAGAAATAATTGTAGCTCAATTATCAATTATCAATTATCAATTATCAATTATCAATTATCAATTATCAATTATCAAATTTAAACACTAAACTTAAACATACCACAACGCATGCAAAAATCAAATAAATCAATCGCTGGCTATCACTTATTAATGATCCTTTCTTCTGTAGACGGAGAGTTTGCTCCTGAAGAAGGAATGCTGGTGCAGCAATATATGGCGGATGAATTTCCGTTCAGAATGAACCTTGACAATGAACTTGAAACGCTGGCTCTTTTACAGCCTGAGGAATGGAAAGACCATTTTGAGTTCCATGCGAGATGTTTCCATGAAGATTCTACAGAAGATGAACGTGTAAAATTTGTTCAGTTTGCAAAATCACTGATCAAAGCAGACAACAAAGTAACCGAAGAAGAGCATACATTCTACGTTTTGCTGAAAAACCTTTGGGGATTATAGCATCCACTTAGATCCAAAAAAAATACCATGAAAAAAATTTATCTAGGACTATTAGTAATGAGTGTATCAACATTTCAATCTCAGAAATTTCCGGACATGAAGGCGCCTGTTGCAGAGAAACAGGAACACATCAGAGAAATGCATGGTGATAAGGTCAATGATCCTTATTACTGGATGATTGATTATTTTAAAAAAGGAAAAGATTCTACCAAGGTCGTTGATTATTTAAAGGCCGAAAATACCTATTGGGAGGGTATGATGAAAGATACAGAACCTTTCAGAGAAAAGCTTTTCCAGGAAATGAAAGCCAGAATCAAGGAGAAAGATGAGTCTGTGCCTGTTTTTAGGAATGGATATTACTATTACAGCCGTACAGAAGCCGGAAAACAATACTTTAAGTACTGTAGAAAAAAGGGCAGCCTTACTGCTCCGGAAGAAATTCTTATGGATGTAGATAAGATGGCTGAAGGTCATTCTTATTATGCCGCTTCAGGTTTCAGTATCAGTCCTGATAATACAAAGATGGTATTTGGCGTGGATGATGTTTCCAGAAGACAGTATAAGCTATTTTTAAAAGATCTTGGTACAGGAAAAGTTACAGATCTAGGAATAAAAAATACAGGAGGTTCTGCAACTTGGGCCAATGACAATAAAACCATTTTCTATACAGAAAATAATCCTACAACCCTTTTATCTGAAAAGATCAAAAAGCATACGCTGGGAACAGATTCCAGTAAAGATGTAACGGTGTATGAGGAGAAGGATAAAACCAACTTTATTTCCGTTTATAAATCTAAGAATGAAAAATTTGTTCTGATCCACTCAGGGTCTACCACTTCTTCGGAAACAAGATATCTGAACGCTGATCAGCCTGATGGGACATTCAATGTTTTCCAGCCCAGAATGAAGAATGTTCTGTATAGCATTACGCCATTAGAAGATAAATTTCTGATCAGAACCAATAAAGATGCTCTTAACTTTAAAATTGTAGAAACCCCTTTAGATAAAACGGGTGTTGAAAACTGGAAAGATTTTATTCCTCACAGAAAAGATGTTTTGATGCAGGGGATAACTTCCTTTAAAAATTATCTGGTTTTCAGCGAAAGACAGAACGGACTTTCCCAACTGGTCATCTATGACAGAAAAACAGCAAAAAAGGAGTTTCTGAAATTTGATGAAGCTGCCTATACTGTTTCTTCACTGGACAATCCTGAATACAATACGGATAATTTCCGTTTTGGATACACATCTATGATTACTCCAAATTCTCAGTATGAGCAGGATTTAAAGACTGGAAAAAGAACTCTTTTAAAACAACAGGAAGTTCTGGGTGGCTATAATAAAGACAATTATACTACAGAAAGACTTTTTGCCACAGCAAAAGACGGGACGAAAATTCCGATCTCCATTGTTTATAAAAAAGGATTTAAAAAAGACGGAAACAGCCCGCTTCTACTCTATGCTTACGGTTCTTACGGAAGCTCTATGGATGCTACTTTCAACAGCAACAGGCTGAGTCTTTTGGACAGAGGTTTCGCCTATGCGATTACTCATATCCGCGGAGGTCAGGAAATGGGAAGACAATGGTATGAAGACGGAAAAATGATGAAAAAGAAAAATACATTTACCGACTTCGTTGATTCCGGAGAATATCTGGTGAAAGAAAAATATACATCTCCAAAACATCTGTATGCTCAGGGAGGAAGTGCCGGAGGTCTTCTGATGGGAGCAATAGCCAATATGAGCCCGAATCTTTGGAACGGAGTCATTTCACAGGTACCATTCGTAGATGTTGTGAATACCATGCTTGACACCAGCATCCCACTGACTACCAATGAGTATGACGAATGGGGAAATCCAAATAATAAGGAAGCCTATTTCTACATGAAATCTTATTCTCCATATGAAAATATAGAGAAGAAAAACTACCCTAATCTATTGGTAACAACAGGTCTACATGATTCTCAGGTACAATATTTTGAGCCTGCTAAGTGGGTAGCCAAACTTAGGGACATGAAAACGGATAAAAATGTATTATTATTAAAAACGGATATGGCATACGGTCATGGTGGTGCTTCCGGAAGATTTGACTATCTGAAGGATATCGCTTTGGTGTATGCATTCATGTTTAAACTGGAAGGAATTAATAAATAATAAAGCTCTCGTGGATTTTGCAGATAACGCAGATTTATATAATGACAGAAAATGAAATTTCATACATCGTTCGTAAATGTGTTTTCAATGTATATAATCAGTTAGGTCCTGGTTTACTTGAATCCGTATATCAAAAAATACTGATTTACGAACTAGAAGAAAATGGTTTAAATGTAAAATCTGAAGTAGTACTTCCGGTATATTATGACAATAAAAAATTTGATATTAATTTTAAAATTGACATTTTAGTAGAAGATAAAGTTATTTTAGAACTAAAGTCAATAAAAGAGTTAGATAACGTTCATTATAAACAATTATATACTTATTTAAAATTATCTGATAGAAAATTGGGACTGCTTATAAATTTTAACACTTCTAATATTTTAGACAATATTAAGAGAGTTGTAAACAACTTATAATACGTAATTAGGTTAAATTAATCTGCTAAATCAAACAAATCTGCGAGAATAAAAAAAGAGTCTCGCGGATTTTGCAGATAACGCAGATTCATTAAAGAAAAAATTAAAAGTAAATAAATCTATATTTAAATCTTATGAGAAGAAAAATAGTTGCAGGAAACTGGAAAATGAACAAAAATGTAATTGATGCACAACAATTGATGATTCAGTTACTAAGCTATAAAAACAACAATGCTACCAACTGTGAGGTTTGGATCGCGCCACCGTCTTTATATTTAATGATGGCAAAAGACATCTTTGAAAAGGATGAGATCGGAGTATTTTCTCAGGATATGAGCGAGCATGAAAGCGGTGCATACACAGGAGAAATTTCTGCAGATATGTTAGAATCTATTGATGCAACCGGATCATTAATCGGACATTCTGAAAGAAGACAGTACCACGGAGAAACAGATTCTCACTGTAACAGAAAAATCAAATTAGCTCTTGATAAAGGTCTAATTCCTGTTTACTGTAACGGAGAAACCCTTGACCAAAGAAAAGCAGGGCAACACCTTGAAGTCGTAAAAAATCAGACTGAAGTTGCTCTTTTCACGCTTTCTGCTGAGGAGATCAAAAAAGTAGTGATCGCTTACGAACCGGTTTGGGCTATTGGAACAGGAGAAACGGCAAGTCCGGAGCAGGCTCAGGAAATCCATGCTCACATCAGAAACATTATTGCTTCAAAATATGGACAGGAAGTTGCTGATGAAGTATCTATCCTTTATGGAGGGTCTGTAAAGCCTGATAATGCAAAAGAAATTTTCTCTCAGCCTGACATCGACGGAGGTCTGATTGGAGGTGCTGCTTTGAAATTAGAGGATTTCTCTAAGATTATTGAAGGTTTTAATTAATATTGAAAATATTGGGTTTCGGCTAAAGCTTATTCCTAATTCATAAATAAAAACGGCGGCATCTTCGATGCCGCCGTTTTATTAAAAAAATCTAATTATTGAATATCGACTACATACATCGTTCCTTTGTCTACCTTCCCTGTTTTAGGAAGAATTTTAGCTTTTGGGTTTCCGTTTCCATCATCCACTACTCCAAAGTCATCATCATTGAAAACGGCCAGTTTATTGTTTCCTAAATAAACAATTCCCTCAAATTTATCATGTTCATAACCCAATTTTGCAACCAGATCTACTGCTAATGTTTTGGTGACAGTCTTTATGCCTGCATTCGTTATCTCATCCCAAGAGCACTGTTCTAAAGCTTTTCCGTTCACTTTCATCCCGTCTACAGCATTGATATCAGCTCCGTTTACATCGCTGGCATTACTCAGGTTGATTCTGTATACCTTTTTGAGCCCTCCCTGAGATCCGAAATTTCCATCTCTTTCGATCACTAAAAATTCATTGTTACTTAATGCCGTAATATCACAAACCGAGTCAGAAGCGCCTCCATCCTGTTTGTATAAAAACTGCTTGGTCTGCCCTGTAACAATATCAAATGTGACAATTCTTGTTAAGGTAGTATTGGTTGCCAATGCTTTGCTCGGTACATACATCATCGACTGTATTGTTCCTACCAATGTTCTTCCGTCCGGGGTCATAGCAAGTCCTTCCATTCCTCTGTTAGCCCTTCTTTTGGCCAAAACTGCAGGTAATTTTCTTGTTCCTGTATTTACACCTATCGGGCTTATTCTTTCCATTTCTACTCCATCTGCGCTGTAATGCACGATATGCGGACCATATTCATCAGAAACCCAGAATGTACCGTCAGCCGCCGCAACAATACTTTCACTGTCCAGTCCATATTTATCAGTACCCAGAACATTTCCGGAAGCATCGTAGGCTATTTCTCCTGTGCTTCCCATTCCTACAGGGTTTGGTAAGCCTGTAATAGGCTGTCCCGATGGATTTTTAAGCTTAATATATTTGATTACCTCTACATTTCTGTCAGCATTGATTTTAAAATGCATAATGGTAGGCGTAAAGTCAGGGGTTAAGAATTTTTTTCCATTCTGGAAGTCCGTGTTGGGTCCCCTATCTGTAATGACGTAAAATTCGCCTTTTCTCGTAGGGTGAGCCGCAGCTCCGGAACCAAATCCGCCATTGATAACATCTACTCCGTTTATCGTAGCCAATTTGGTAAATGGAAACTCCTGAGGGAGTTTAGAATAATTAATATCCTGGTTAATCATTGTGGTATCATCATCACTTTTACATGAAGCCAATACTGCCAGCACTACAACAGACAATAGTAATTTTTTCATATTCACTTTTATGGCTGCGAAAGTATAAATTGATTATAAACTGATCTTGAATATAATGATAATTGTGTTTTAACAATAGAACCTTAAAATGAATTGAATATAAACAGAAAAATAATGAATTTTAAAATAAAACACTAATGATTCAATCCAATCATTAATTAATATGAAAATCAACTTTTTAAGAATAGTTAAAAAAAGATAACTCACAAAACGGACTCACCTATTTATATGATATATTTGCAGCATTTTTTAAGGCTGAACAATGTTCATTAATAGGGAATCAAGTGAGAATAATATTCAAATCTTGGGCTGTACCCGCAACTGTAAACTGTTTAAACTTACCGCACAATAATATCCACTGGATCTGAAAATCCGGGAAGGAAGCTGTAAGATGTGAGCCAGGAGACCTGCCTTAAGATACGGACTTCAGAGAAAGATTTGTTTTTCCTCTGGAGATAAGTTTCGGGAATAAAACTTTAATTAAATTATATCATGAGAAAAATCTATCTTTTTTTCTTACTGCTTTGTATGCAGTTATTGTCGGCCCAATTCACAGAAAACGACATCAAATTTTGGGTAGGAACCGGTTCTAAAAAGGCCTATTTCATTGCAGATTTTAATGACAACACCACTCCCAATTCTTATGCGTGGGGATATCGTTTTGATGGCAATGGTCTAGTGATGGAAGATCTTATCAATGCAATTGTGGCCGCAGAATCCAAAATGCAGGTCGACATTCCTACAGGATATCTTTCTATTCTGAATTATAATCATCATACCTCCACTACTGATGATAGCTGGATAACATGGTCTGGATCCAGCGCATCAAATATGACATGGAACAATGGTGTAGGGTATACTCCTTTGGTTGACGGAAAATGGTATGGAGTGTCATACGGTCTTGATCATTACGATACCCCTCCCTCTCCTCCCGTTGCAGCTTACAGCTCTACATGGTATACTCCATCTCAGGTTACCAACTGGATTGGAACAGGAAGCAATACAAGCCTTATCGTAATCGATTTCGGAACTGATAATGCCAACGGAAGTGCCAATTCTTTTGTTTTTGGAATAAAATATAACGGAAGTATAACAGCTGAACAGGCTTTACAACTGATCCAGTCACAGACTTCCTATTTTAATGTTGCATCCGCGAATAATCAGATTTCCAATTTATCATTGAATTCATTCACCGGGAACGCTTCCGGATCAGACAGCTGGAAGTTATATAAAGGAAAAGATTTGTCGAGCTGGCAAACAAAAACCAACCTTTCTCAGATTCAGTTGAGCAACAACGACTGGCTGGGATTGAGTTTTGGACAGAGAAGACCGTTTACCCCTACTGAAGCATTTAATGCAACACTGGGAACGTCCGATGTGAATAAGAAAAAATTCAGTATTTATCCTAATCCGGCAAGTGATTTCATTCAGATTGAAACTGCTGAGAAACTGAAAGAAGTGAATATTTATTCTGCCACAGGACAGAAGGTAATGACTTCTCAGGAAGCAAAGATTAGTATCCAGTCTTTAACTTCAGGGGTTTATTTTGTTGAAATTAAAACAGCTGAAAATACTACGATCCATAAAATGGTTAAGAAATAAAAAAAGCGCCTTTAAAAAGGCGCTTTTTTTATAAGAATATATCTAAAGCTACACGTAAAACCACCCCGTCAAAAATTCTTTGAATTTTCGCCACCCCTCCGGAAGAGGGGAATTTTACGTCTCCAGTTGACTATTTGTAAGCGTTTTAATTTTCCCGGGAGAAAACTTTTAAGGCTTTGTGGTAAACAAAAAACCGCACCAGATGGGTGCGGTTTCTTATGATTTTACAATCAATTATTTTTTCTCTGTAGATCTTTGTAGAACCTCATCTACCATTCCGTAACCTTTAGCTTCTTCAGAAGTCATCCAGTAATCTCTGTCAGAAGATTTCTCTACCCACTCGTAAGTTTGCCCTGAGTGGTGACCGATGATTTCATAAAGCTCCTGCTTCAATTTCAGCATCTCTCTCAAGTTGATCTCCATATCTGAAGCGACTCCCTGAGCACCTCCTGAAGGCTGGTGAATCATTACTCTTGAGTGCTTAAGCGCAGAACGCTTTCCTTTTTCTCCGGCAACCAATAATACAGCTCCCATAGAAGCAGCCATACCTGTACAGATTGTCGCTACATCCGGCTTGATGATCTGCATCGTATCATAAATACCTAAACCGGCATATACGCTACCACCAGGAGAGTTGATATAGATCTGAATATCTTTTGACGGGTCTGCACTTTCTAAGAATAAAAGCTGTGCCGTAACGATGTTTGCTACCTGATCATCAATACCTGTTCCCAGGAAGATAATTCTGTCCATCATCAGACGGGAGAAAACGTCCATCTGAGCAACGTTTAATCTTCTTTCTTCCATGATGTACGGTGTAAGATTCGTTGGGCCATACATTCCCATATACTGATCGGTAACCAAACCGTTGTTTCCTAAGTGCTTTACAGAGAAATCTCTGAATTCTTTTTTAATGTCCATATTTTTATTATGTATTATTTTTAAATATTCCTGAAGTTTAAATTACAATATTTATTCCTAAAATTTTATAGGACTTTTTGTCACAGAATATCAAAAAAACTGACTTCAAACTATCTCTTACGATCTACATAAATCCCTTTGATAGGTGAATATTCGATAATATTGCTCAATCTGATGGAAGCCTGTTTCAGTAAAGTAATCTTTTTTATCAGCTCATAATATTTTCCTTCATCCGTACTGCTGTACTGATCCAGTTCTTTTGCCGTTTCTGTGATTAAATAATCAATATATCTGTATTTGTGCAATAAAACATCTCCCTGGATCTGATCCGCCACTTTATCTCCGTAATTGGGTGGATAAATATTTCTGGAAGCCCAGTTTTCAAGATCATCCAGTGGAATCAAAGCATCTACAACCTTTGTTGTGATCTCTTCATCCATAAAAGATACAAAAAAGTTTCCACTTCTCAGTTCGTCTTTCTGAATTCCTTCCCTCACTTGAGCGATAATGATTTCATTTCCTTTGACTAAAAATGCATACTGCTCTTCTTCAAAATGATGAAGAATCTCCTCAATGACCGTAATCTGATATTCTTCACCCTGCTCATTTCTACGTTTCAGAACAATATCTCCAAATGCCAGCATGTGTTCAACAAGTTTATTCTCCATAAACAACACATCAAACAAAAAAGGATCTTCTTTTTCCTTATCCAAAGGAACAATCTCCATCTTAGGAGCAACATTTTCCTTCGGTTGCTGCTGCACATGGTGAGTCTGATTCTGCGTGATCTGCTTCTGAACCCCTAGTTCATTGAAAAGACTCTGCTCAGAAAGTCCGAACTTATTGGATACTTCCTTAAGGTAGACTTCCCTTTTCAGTGCATTCTGTACAAAAGAAACCGATTTCACGATATCCCTTATTGCTTCAGCCTTTTTAATAGGATCATTTCCAACATCTCTCAACAGGATTTCCGCTTTAAAGTCGATGAAGTCCATCGCTTCATTTTCGATATACTTTTCAACGTATTCCTGAGGATGTTTTCTGGCGAAAGAATCCGGGTCATCTCCATCAGGGAAAAGCAATACACGGATATTCATTCCTTCTGTCAAAAGCATGTCTATACTTCGGAAACTGGCTTTAATACCTGCATTATCACCATCAAAAAGAATGGTTACATTTTCTGTAAGCCTTTTGATCAGTTTGATCTGCTCGGTAGTCAGGGAAGTTCCCGAACTGGCCACTACATTTTCAATACCGGACATATGAAGAGAGATCACGTCCATATATCCTTCCACCAAAAGACAGACATTCTTCCTTGAAATGGACTGCTTACTCTGGTTTAATCCATAAAGAACATTGGATTTATGGTAAATCTCCGTTTCCGGCGAATTGAGGTATTTTGCTGTTTTGACATTACTCTTAAGAATCCTCGCTCCAAAACCTAAAACTCTCCCTGAAAAACTGTGAATCGGGAAGATCACTCTATCCCTAAAACGATCGACTCCTCCCGGCGTGTTTTCCGGGAAAATAGAAAGTCCGGATTTCTCAAGAATTTCTTTGGTATATCCTTTTTCCAGGGCATACGCCGTAAAAGCATTCTTTTTTTCAGGAGAATATCCCAGCTGGAATTTATTGATAATATCATCCTTAAGTTCTCTCTCTTTAAAATAAGAAAGTCCTATACTTCTGCCTTCTTTATCATCCCACAAGATCTCCTGGAAATAGGTATTCGCCACTTCGTGGATCTTATATAAAATATCTTTTTCTGTCTGCGCATTTTTTGCTTCCTCAGAAATTTCACGCAGATCTTCTTCTACTTCAATACCGTACTTTTTGGCAGCGTGGCGAAGCGCTTCAGGATAAGTGAAATTTTCAATCTCCATAAGGAAAGAGATTGCTGTCCCTCCTTTTCCTGTTGAAAAATCCTTCCAGATCTGTTTGCTTGGTGAAACGACAAAACTGGGAGACTTTTCTTCATGAAAAGGACTGAGTCCTTTAAAGTTAGACCCTGCTCTTTTCAACTGCACATATTCACCCACAATCTCTTCAACGCGGATCGTGGAGAATATTTTATCAATGGTCTGCTTAGAAATCATGCTGTAAAATTAAGTATTTTTATGTAGAAATTGAAAGAGTTTGAGAGTTAGAGTGTAAGAGTGTGTGGGATACCGGATATGAGTTTTGGGTTTGCTCCTTTAAATCAATTTTAGCTTCAATCGTACCCATCTATCTTTATGGTCTTTATTCTTTTCTCTTTATTCTCAATTTTCGCTCTTTAAATTCATTATTTTTGCAAAACAAATTAGTATATGCAGTTCACTATAAATACAATTGAAGACTGGCAGGAAGTTGTTGACAGCATCATTCCTCAATTAAAACATAATATTTTTTTATTAAAAGGAAATCTGGGAGCGGGGAAAACGACGTTCACCCAATTTTTGCTTAAAAACATGGGCAGCAAGGATGAAGTCAACTCTCCTACTTACTCTATTGTCAATGAATACAATACAGAAAATGGGAAAGTGTATCATTTTGATCTTTACCGCTTAAAAAACATTGAAGAAGTCTATGATATCGGAATTGAAGAATATCTGGACAACTCTTTTCTGTGTATCATCGAGTGGCCGGAAGTCTATGAAGAGGAACTTTACGGGCTCAACTACCACACAATGAGTATTGTGAATACGGGTGAAAACAGAGAAGTTTCATTCGATTAAATATTATGTATCTTTGCTCATTAATTGAGTGTAAATAACAATCTGTAAGACATAATTTAATTTAAGGATGAGTACAAATATTTTTACTCCTTTCACAGAAGAAGAATTGATGCCGAAAGAGGAAAAATTGGAGGTGATAAAAAAAGGAAAACAATTCAGTATTGGAATTCCTAAAGAAACCTGTCTCAACGAAAGGAGAACCTGCATTACTCCTGACGCCGTACAGGTGTTGGTAGAGCACGGCCATGAGATCATTATTGAAGCTGGGGCCGGACAAGGTTCTTTTTTTACAGATTTACAATACTCTGAATCTGGAGCGAAGATCACCACTGATCCAAAAGAAGCTTTCGGGCAGGATCTTATCCTTAAGGTCAACCCTCCTACGGAAGACGAAATAGAGTATATGAAACCGAATACTTATCTGGTTTCGGCACTTCAGATCAACCTAAGAGACAAGGACTATTTCTTAAAGCTTGCTGAGAAAAAAATAAACGCCATTGCTTTCGAATTCATCGTTGATGAATACAAACAGCTGGCTTTGGTAAGATTAGTAGGTGAAATTGCAGGAACTGTTTCTATTTTGTATGCTTCGGAATTATTAGCCTTATCCAACGGCTTAATGCTTGGAGGGATCACAGGAGTAAGACCTGCTGAAGTAGTGATTCTTGGAGCTGGGATTGTAGGTGAATTCGCTACGAAAGCAGCCATAGGTCTGGGAGCCAGTGTAAAGGTTTTCGACAACTCATTATCGAAGCTGAGAAGACTTCATACGATTGTTGACAGCCGTGTTCCTACTTCCATCATTGATCCTAAAGAACTCAGCAAAAGTTTAAGACGTGCTGATGTTGTCATAGGAGCACTACCAAGATTGAATATGACCCCTATCGTTACTGAAGATATGGTCATGAAAATGAAAAAAGGCAGTGTGATCATCGATATCACCATAGATAATGGTAAAGTTATTGAAACTTCAGAGCTGACCACTATGGAAGATCCTTATATCATCAAGCACGGTGTCATCCACTGCGGACTTCCGAACCTTACCTCAAGAATGCCGAGAACCACCACCAAGGCAATCTCGAACTTCTTCCTTTCCTATATTTTAAATTATGATGAAGAGGGCGGCTTTGAAAATATGCTGATCCGCAAAAACGAAATGAAGCAGAGTTTATATATGTATAAAGGAAGACATACCAAAAAGATCATCTGCGACCGTTTCGGACTTACGTACCATGATATCAATCTTTTAATTTTCTAATGAAAAAACTGAAATTCTTCGTAATAGGCTTTTTGCCTGGGCTTTTGCTCGTATTTTTTATTCTAAACAAAAAAGGGGCAAGCTGCAGCGGTTATTTACCCAACAGCCGTGTTATTGCTGAAACACTATCTAAGGAATTCAAATATTCTGAAGAAGTTAAAAATGCAATGACTACCTACAAGATTGATGAGAAATTTGTAAAAGACAGCATCATTACCAACGGAAAAGTAGATTTTGACCGCAGCCAGGCACAGAAAAAACCGTGTCCAAATTATATTTTGACCTATCCTGAAAAAAATCCTTCTTACGAGGTCTCTTTTGAAAAATGTGAAGAAGAGGTAACGGTAAACGGTCTTAAGAAACTTAAATAGTTTTTAATAACCAAGATTTTATGGGTGGCAATTACTACATGATTCATGATTATCTGATATTCGTCGGAGTTTTTGCCATTTTCCTGTTTCTTACCGTAAGTATTTATCTCTTCAGCCAGAATCAAAAGCTGAATCAGAAAAATACCAAATTATCGGAAACCAACAAACTTATCGAGCAGCTTCTGAACGAAGTCCGTTTGGAACATATCGGCACAAAGCTGAATCCGCATTTGTTTAAAAACATTCTCAATTCGGTTCAGTCTCATGCCTATCAGACGTATATGTCATTGGATAAACTGGCAAATGTGCTGGATTATATTTTATACGAAAGCAACAATAAGTATGTGAGCCCTAAAGAAGAACTTAATTTTGCTTTAAGCCTTATTGAGATTAATAAAATTAAAATCAATCCCCTTTTCGATTTCAGAATCAAATCCAGGATCAACAAGTCCGATTCTCTGTATGAAGAAAAGGTATTTGCTCCGCTGATCTCTGTGGATCTTATTGAAAATGCCTTCAAACATACAGATTTCCTAGCCCAGGATTCTTTCATTTCCATTTATATGGAGCTTGAAAATGGTATTTACACCATGAAAGTAAGCAATAAGGCTTCTTTAAAAAATATTCTGGAAAAGGAGAAAAGCGGTTTTGGAAGCCAGTCTTTTGATCAAAGACTTAAAATGATCTACAGTACTTATTACCAGCTGGAAAAAAGTTCGAAAAACGGCGTCTTTACAGCGGAATTAAAAATCAATTTAGGAGAATTCTATGATAAAATGCGTTATTCTGGATGATGAATTGCTGGCCATCAGTTATTTAAAACTTCTATGCGAGCAGATCGACAATGTAGAAGTCGTAAAGGCATTTAATGATCCTAAGATTTTCCTGAACGAAATAGACAACATCGACTGTAATCTGTGTATTCTGGATATTGAAATGCCCGGAATGACGGGACTTCAGGTAGCTGAGATTATTTCAGGCTCAAAAAAAATAATCTTTACCACGGCTTATAAGGAATATGCCGCAGAAGCTTTCGACCTGAATGTGGTAGATTACGTAAGAAAACCTATTAAAAAAGAAAGGTTGATTCAAGCCTTTGAAAAAGCTAAAGAACTGGTGGAAGACACTCCTAAAAAAGCTTTTATCGAATGGAATACCAATATCGGAAAAACAGTCATATTCACAGAACAGATTTCTTATATCAAAACCTCTGAGATAGACAGCAGAGATAAAGATATCATCCTGAGTGATGGAACCACAATTGTTTTAAAAAACCTGAATTTTAAAAACCTTCTGGAAATGCTTCCAGCCAAAGATTTTGCACAGGTCAACAAGAAAGAGATCATTGCTCTGTCTTCCATTAAGGTATTTTCAACCAACGAAATTATCACCACAATTCCTACAGAGGATCATAATTTTTTGAAACTTCAGATTGGAGATGCCTATAAAAACTCTCTGATGGAGCTATTCGGAAAATAGACCTTCTTCAAATCTTTCGGGTTTCGTTACAGAATATCCACGCTTCATTACAACTCCCCTTTTTCAGTGTTCAATCTATTTAATTTTGTGTAGAATTAATTGATTTTATAATGAAAAACTTTTTCTATGCTGCGGGATTTCTCATATCCGGTCTGTGCTTTTCCCAGGAAACCTCTTCAAAAGTTAAGGTGTCATTTTTTGACGGGATAGCAGTGGCCGGATATGTAGATCATGGTGCCTTTATCAACTTTACAGGTCCTAATGTGAGCCTTACTCATAAAAATGTTAAATTTATACTTGGAATGCTTCCTTCATTGAGAATTAAAGAAGACCACTCGCCCGGGACCAAAAACAGCCCTATTATGCCCACGTTGGGAGCAGGCCTCACCATGGTTTATAAAAAGATAGCCTTTCAGATTCCTGCCTATTACAATTCTAAAACAGCTGATCAGAATGGCAGTTGGAAAGTAGGAGTCGGACTTGGCTATTCATTTAAATAGATTTGATTACATTTTTTAGAACATTCATTACATTTAAAAACAATAGTATTTTAATCTTAATATATTCTTATCAACTTTGCATAAAATATTGGAATCATGAATTTGGGGAAATACAAAAATATTATCTTTTACATCAGTACCATTGCATTCTTTTCTTGCGTCATGTACTGGTTCTTTATCCAGGGCAAAACACTGGAAATTGGAGAAAATATCACTCCTAGCAAAGCTACGGGAGCTACGATGTGGGACAATTTTGCAGATTCTTTTCTGGCAAACCTTCATCACCCTTTAGCACTTCTTCTTACTCAGATCGTAACCATCATCCTTGTAGCAAAACTTTTCGGATGGATTTGTACAAAACTGAAACAACCCTCTGTAATAGGTGAAATGATCGCCGGTATTGTTTTGGGACCATCACTTTTCGGATTATATTTCCCTGAACTTTCTGCCTTTATCTTTCCGAAAGAATCTCTTCCCAATCTACAGTTTTTAAGCCAGATCGGTCTGATTCTCTTCATGTATATTGTCGGAATGGAACTTGACCTGAGTGTTCTGAGAAAAAAGGCACATGATGCCGTAGTGATCAGTCACGCAAGTATTATTTTTCCTTTTGCATTAGGGGTAGGACTTTCTTATTTCATTTATAAAGAATTTGCCCCGGAAGGTATTCAGTTCAGTTCATTTGCCTTGTTTATAGCGATTGCAATGAGTATTACAGCCTTTCCGGTTCTCGCGAGAATTGTTCAGGAAAGAAACCTTCACAAGACAAAAATAGGAACCGTTGTTATTACCTGTGCCGCCGCTGATGATATTACCGCATGGTGTATTCTGGCAGCCGTAATTGCTGTGGTAAAAGCTGGATCTTTCTCAGGATCAGTATTCGTTATCTTAATGGCTATTCTGTATGTTTTCATTATGATAAAAGCGGTAAGACCATTTCTCCACAGAATTGCCGAATCGCAAAAAGGAAAAGGGTTTATCAGCAAATCACTTGTTGCCGTATTTTTCTTAATCCTTATCATCTCTTCTTATGCAACAGAAGTGATCGGTATCCACGCTCTTTTCGGAGCATTTATGGCCGGAGCAATTATGCCGGAAAACGTTAAATTCAGGAATCTTTTCATAGAAAAAATAGAAGATGTTGCCTTGGTTTTACTATTGCCGCTTTTCTTTGTATTTACAGGGTTAAGAACCCAGATCGGATTATTGAATGATACTCACCTTTGGAAAATTGGAGGATTGATCATTTTGACAGCCGTTACAGGAAAATTTGTAGGAAGTGCGCTCACCGCAAGGTTTTTGAAAATAAGCTGGAAAGACAGTCTCACAATAGGTGCTTTAATGAATACCAGAGGCCTTACAGAACTTATTGTACTTAATATCGGGTATGATTTAGGAGTATTAGGTCCGGAACTTTTCGCAATGCTTGTTATCATGGCCTTATTTACAACGTTTATGACGGGGCCGTGTCTGGATTTTATCAATTATCTTTTCAAAGGAAAAAAATCGATGATTGAAGAAGATGAACAGGAAGATAACGATACAAAATACAGGGTTCTTTTATCTTTTGAAACCGCAAAAGCCGGAAGTAAGCTATTGAAACTTGCAGATAATTTTACCCATAAAATGAACGGGAACAAAAGTGTAACAGCAATGAATATTGCTCCTGTTGACGAACTTCACGCCTTCGATATAGAAAACTTTGAAAAAGAACAGTTTAAAAATGTCATTGAAACCTCCCACGAGCTTCAGCTTGAAGTGACAACACTTTTCAAAGCTTCTACCGATGTGGAAAGTGACCTCACCAATATTACCAATAAAGGGAATTATGATCTTCTTCTTATCATGCTCGGAAAATCAATGTATGAAGGAAGTTTACTAGGAAGATTATTAGGATTTACAACCAAAATCATTAATCCTGAAAAATTATTGAACACCGTAAAAGGAAAAGGAAATATTTTCAACAACTCTCCTTACGATGATCTTACCCTTCAGGTTCTGGATAAAGCAACCATTCCTGTCGGAATCCTTGTTGATAAAGAATTTAAAACGGCAGACAAAATATTTGTACCTATCTTTAATCTAAGTGATTTCTATCTTCTGGAATATGCCAAAAGACTTATCAATAACAACAATTCCCAGGTTATTATTCTGGATGCTGCAGGACAGATCCGAAACAATATTGAGGTGAAAGAACTGATCAGAAGTATAGAGCAGGTAGCTCCTAATCATATCACATTGTACAATGAGAAAAAGATTGAGAAAGAGTTTCTGAATTCTCAGGATCTGATGCTTATCAGCAGCAAAAGCTGGAAAAACCTGATCGATACAAAAAGTCTCTGGCTTTCTGATATCCCATCAACATTGATTATATCAAATCCATAGCACAATAACACACCGATATTTCTATTTCTACTAGAAGCTGTAAATATTATTCGTTGTCTGTAAAGAAAAAACGGGTATATTTATAGCTTCAATTTTTTGGGACATGCTGATTAACAGTGAAAATGGAGTTATAGAACTGGAAGTCTTTACTACCCGGCTCTATAAGGGAATGAAATTTGATCAGCTGAAGCAATCTGATTTTCATAAAGAAAAGTATCATCATACGTGGGATGCAAAAACCGGGTATTTTTGGTATTATTTTAACAGCATAGAAATACAGGGATACCAGGTATCTTTCAGTCTGTGCTTTTTCGAAGATCAGCTGGACATCATTCATATGAACACATGGGAAAATGGTGATGCAAAAGACTGGAATGAATGGACAGAGGAAAAAGAAATGAAGGTTTTCTACCGGAATAATACTTTTCTTTCTCAGATTCTGGAAATGTCTCCAACCCAAAAGAAGAAAAACCCTTACCCAAGCTGCACCTTCAAATTTCCCTGGGGAAATGTATGGTCGGTCTACGATCCAAGAAGCGCCAGCAGCCTTATGGGAATCAACTTTAATGAAGAGGAAAAAAACAAATAAAAATAACTTATAACCAAAGAATAAGATTTTAGTATGTGCCGATATTCCATGATGGTTTACAAAGGACATTATGCCTGTTTTAACTGCCAGAAAACTTTCAAACGACGTCATTTAAAAGATGTGGACCGGGATGCTCAGGTCTCCGTAGAAGCCAAATGCCCCGAATGTGGCAGCCTGATGGCCAATATGGGGCTCGATTTCAAATCGCCTTCAAAAAATGACGATAAACAATGGGCTCATATCCGGGATCTGTACACGGTCGGAATCACTTTTCATTCCTGTGGCTGCTCCGGACCGGGATATATACCGCAGGACCGAAAGGCTATTATCTGCTATCTTGAAAAAATCCGTTCAGAATATATGCATTCTCTTGTATTCTGGAGATACCGTATAGAGCCTGAAAATAAAAAAGAACGCGAACAGGATTATCAAAAAAGTGGTGGTTATTTGTTGACTGTCAACCGCAATGCTTTTAAAGAAACCGTGACCAATCAGGAAGGAATCAACTACTGGATCAAAAGGATCAATGAAGTAGAGGAAAGACTTACTATTATCAAAGCGAATGTTCAATAGTTAATGCAATACATTTGGTAAGTAACATCCACAGCGCCGATTAATAGCATCTATATATAATTTAGATAAGAAATTTCGTTTCGTTTAAAAAATATTTTTACCTTTGCGAAGTGAATTTTAACAACGGAACATATTATTATAGAATTTTTAACTCAGATCTGGGATAGGGATTCTTATGAATATAATTTAAAACCTCGTCCTAGGACGAGGTTTTTTTATTTAAAAAAATTTAAAAAGATGAAAATAAGTATTATTGGAGTAGGATTAATCGGAGGTTCGATGGCCTTGAAATTAAGGGACAGAAATATCGCCAGCTTCATTTACGGAATCGATAACAATACACAGCATATCAATGACGCCCTAGACCTTAAGATCATTGATGCTGAAGCAGATCTGGAGCAGGGAATCAAAAATTCGGATCTGATTATCCTTGCCATTCCTGTAGATGCAGCCAGAAAATTGCTTCCAGCTGTTTTGGATCTTGTGTCTGATCATCAAACGGTAATGGATGCAGGCTCTACAAAAGCAGGAATTGTAAAAGCCGTAAAAAACCACCCGAAACGATCAAGATTTGTAGCCTTCCACCCGATGTGGGGAACAGAAAACAGCGGTCCGAAATCTGCCATTGCAGAGAGTTTTGCTGGGAAAGCAGGCGTTATATGCAATAAGGAAGAGTCTGCAGATGACGCACTGAACATCGTTGAAAAAGTAGTGGATGCTCTTGACATGCATATGATCTACATGGACGCTGAAGATCATGATATCCATACGGCTTATATTTCCCATATTTCTCATATTACCTCTTACGCTCTTGCCAATACGGTGTTGGAAAAAGAACGTGAGGAAGAAACCATTTTTCAGCTTGCCAGTTCCGGTTTTTCAAGTACGGTTCGTCTTGCCAAGTCACATCCTGAAATGTGGGTTCCCATTTTTAAGCAGAATAAAGAAAATGTACTGGATGTTCTGAATGAACATATCACCCAGCTCAGAAAATTCAAGTCTGCACTCGAAAAAGAAAACTATGAATACCTTGAAGAACTGATTACCAACGCCAACAGAATCAGAGGAATTTTAAGGTAAAAACCTATATACGATACTAAAAGCCCGACAGCTTTTACTTTTATTTTATTAAAGAATCCTTAGGCAGTGATGTCTAAGGATTTTATGTTTTTAAGTACTACTATTTTCATTAATATTCCTTCCAGCTTCCAGCACATACTTTTATTCACTTTAATCAATTAAATTTTAATAAAATTAAAAAATATTTTAACTTTATTAAAAAAAAACATTACTTTCGTAAAAAATATAATCCATGAAACTCCCCATAGTCTGTCCAAGTTGCGACAATACTCTTAACGTAAGCCAGATGAAATGTCCTAGCTGCAAAACAGAAGTAAGCGGTGATTATGAACTTCCGGTGCTCCTTAAACTGAACCGCGAAGAACAGGATTTTGTTCTCAATTTTTTCCTATCGAGCGGAAGTATCAAAGAAATGGCTAAACAGGCAGGCCTATCATATCCTACCATGAGAAATAAAATGGATGACCTCATTACTAAGATCGATCAACTAAAAACCAATCTGTAAAACTCAATCTTATGAACTGGAAAACCATTTTCAATCCGTTTGAAAAATTTGACGAAAAAATACTCCTGTTAGTAGGAATCTTCACAATAATAGTTTCTATTGCAATTGGGTATTGGACAGAAACTACTTACACCAGTATATATAAAATAGATAATGTAAAAGACATTTCTCTTCAAACTACAGCCATTATAACCACGGCAAGTTTTGCTTCAGCCATTATTATTCTTTTTATATTGGGTAAAATCTTAAATAACAGAACAAGGCTTATCGATATTGTCAATACCGTTTTACTTTCACAGCTTGTTCTAGCTATTTTGCAGCCTATAAACAAGATTCCTTTTATAGAGAACGCGCAAAAAACAATGATAAGCTACACCAGACATCCTGCTGAATCAACCCCTATACTTGATATCAGCATTATGATGGCTCTGGCTATGTTCAGTATTCTTGTTTTAATTTACAGCATTGTCATTTATTATAATGGCTTTAAAACCGCAACCAATATCAAAAAATGGCAGCATATTGTTCTTTTTGCTGTAGTATCGCTTGTTACTACTTTAGCCTGCCAGATTATAATGTCTAATTTTATTTAAAATACCATGAAAATCAAATTATTACTCGTGCTGGTCTTTCTGGCACATCTTTGTCACGCCCAAATTGAAGGCATATGGAACGGTGAACTGGATATCCAAAACATGAAACTTCCTGTCATTTTCAAAATTAAAAAAGAAAAAGAAGGATACAGTTCTTTTCTTAACAGTCCGAAACAAAGTGCCCGGGATTTTATCGTTGATAAAACCCAGTTCAGTAACAATGAACTGAATTTTGAGATACAAGAAATAAATGCCAGCTATAAAGGAGTGTATAAAACAGACCATTTTGAAGGAAACTTTTTCCAAAATGGAAAAACGATCCCTTTAAACCTGTTCAGGGATGTTCAAAAAAGTCAGGATGTTCCTTACCTCAATGGAAAGGCTATCAACACAAAGAAAATAGACGACTTTCTGGATTATATGGTTCAGAATAATCAGGGAATAGGCAGTGTCTCCATCTTCAGAAATGGTTCCGAAATCTATCATAGAAATTTTGGCCAGCAGCAGCTGAAAAACATTACGTATGATAAAAACACTCAATACCAGATAGGATCTGTGAGCAAGCTCATCACTGCTGTCATGCTCTATCAGCTTATAGAAAAAGGAAAATTATCTTTAACTGATAAACTGGAAAAATTCTATCCTGATATTCCTAATTCCAAAAATATTACCCTAAAGAATATGCTTAATCATACCAGCGGACTGGGAGATTATGTAGGAAAATCGATTCAGAATAACTGGCTTTTCGAAAAACCTGTAGGTGATAAAGCGATTATTAATGCTATAAAAAAAGAGGGAGTCCTTTTCAAGCCTGGGGAAAAAACACGATACTCCAATTCAGCATATTTCTTATTAAGCAGAATTTTGGAGAAGCTATATAACAAGCCTTATAATGAGATCTTAAAAGAAAACATTCTGGAAAAAGCAAAAATGAACCATACCTTTTCGGTCATTGATAATCCTGGAAATGTTTTTAAATCTTATCACCAAGAGGCAGGAAACTGGACTGAAGTGAAGGATTTCAACTTTCATAACTGTATCGGATTAGGAGATATTGTTTCTACGACGGAAGATCTTAACATTTTCGCCAATGCATTATTTAATGGGCAGTTCATAAAAAAAGAAACATTGACAACGATGATTTCAGATAAGAATGAAAAAACTTTCGGCTCCGGAATTATGAAGATGCCTTTTTATAATATTGAGGCATACGGGCATGGTGGAGATACTGCAGGAACCCACTCAACGGTATCTTATGAACCAACTGATCAGTTATCTTTTGCGATGAGCATCAATGGTGAAAACTTCCCACACAACAGTATGTTTGTTGCGATCCTGAATTTTATATATGACAGGGATTATTCATATCCTGCCTTTAATACAATTAAAGCTCCTGTTTCCGAGTTGGAAAAATATCCGGGAGACTATACTTCTAAAGATATTCCTTTAGGATTAAAGATATTTATCAAAAACGAAACTCTGTTTGCTCAGGGAACAGGGCAGCCGGAATTCGCCTTAGAATATGTAGATAAAAATCAGTTTAAGTTTGACCAAGCTGGTTTGAAAATCACTTTCATTCCTGAAAAAGGACAGCTCGAACTTATACAACGAGATAAGAAATATCTGTTTAATAAAAAGTAATATTCAGATCACATCATTCATAAAAAAAATCCTTAGACATATGATCTAAGGATTTTATATTTTTTACAATAAATTTCTTTGTTAACATTCCGGAACGTTTACCGCAATAGCCAGTCCGCCTTCGGAAGTTTCTTTGAAACGGTCACTCATCGCCTGAGCGGTTTCCCACATCGTCTGAATCACCTCATCTAATGTCACTTTTGCCTTAGCAGGATCACTTTCCAGTGCAATATTGGCTGCTGTAATTGCTTTCATCGCTCCCATTGTATTTCTTTCAATACATGGAATCTGCACCAGTCCTTTAATCGGGTCACATGTCAATCCAAGATGATGTTCCATTGCAATTTCTGCCGCCATCAATACCTGTCCTACACTTCCCCCCAGGATTTCTGTAAGCCCGGCCGCAGCCATGGCGGAAGAAACTCCGATCTCAGCCTGACAGCCTCCCATTGCTGCAGAAATGGTTGCATTTTTCTTGAATAATGTCCCAATTTCTCCTGCTACAAGCAAGAATCTTACGATATCATCTTCATTGGTAAATGGTGTAAACGCCTGAGCATACATCAATACGGCCGGAATTACTCCACTCGCTCCATTGGTAGGTGCGGTAATAATTCTTCCGAAACTTGCATTCTCTTCATTCACGGCCAATGCGAAACAGGCAATCCATTTGTTGATGTTCGTGAAGTTTTCTTCAGCATCAACAACCTGCTGGAACCATTCATCTTTATTTTTATAAATTTTATCTCCCAACAGTTTTCTGTTGATCCCCGCAGCTCTTCGGGTAACATTCAGTCCGCCCGGAAGAATTCCTTCTTTATTGACACCTTTGTAGATGCATTCTTTGATCTGCTGCCAGATGTAAAGCGCTTCCCCTCTCGTCTCCTCCTGAGTTCTCCAGCTTTCTTCATTCATGAAAATTAAGTCTGAAATTTTATCAAATCCCAGTTTTTCACAATATTTTGCAATATCCGAAGCTTTATGACAAGGATACAATGTACGTACACATTGCTTTTGGATAGAATTTTTTTCCTGGCTGGCAATGAAACCGCCTCCTACAGAATAAAAATCCTGCACAAGCTCTGTTCCGTCTTCGAAAACAGCTCTGAAGATCATTCCGTTCGGATGAAAATCAAGGCTCTTTTTCATATTTAAAATCAAGTGATGTCCGTAAACAAATGGAATGATTTTCTCCCCTCCCAGATTAAGGGTTTGAGTATTTTTGATGTAGTCTATTTTTTCGTCAATTTTTGAAGTATTGATCGTCTTAAAATCTTCTCCATTCAAACCGAGCATTCCTGCAATATCAGTTCCGTGCCCGATCCCCGTTTTTGCGAGTGAGCCAAAAAATTCAAGAAAAACCTCTTTAACTTCTTCGATTGATCTTTCTCTTTTTATAATCCTGATAAATGCTGCTGCAGCATTCCAAGGCCCCATCGTGTGCGAACTGGACGGGCCTATTCCTACTTTAATAATTTCAAAAACCGATATTGATTCCATAAATGATTCGTCATTTTCCTCAATAACAAAGATACATGATAAATCCTAATAAAAGCATAGCAAAACCTTAGATTTATTTGGTTTGACAGCCCATAAAATAAGTATTTTTGTAGATGAGCTGATCGTATGAGTTTCAATCAGATCTATTATTACACGGTTCTTTTTAATCATTTTTTTAAATGGAAACATTAATTAAGAGTATTCTGCAACATGCCCAATTAAGTCCGGAAGAAATAGCTGCCTTTAAAAATTTCTGGACAGAAAAAACATTGGAAAAAGGGGAATTTCTATTGAGAAACGGGGAAATATGCCGCTATGACAGTTATATCATTTCGGGAGTTTTAAAAGCGTTTTGCATTAATGAAGAAAATGGAAATGAAGAGATCCTCTTTTTAGCCATTGACCATTGGTGGGCAACCGATATTGCCAGTTTTTCAAAACAAAAGCCTTCCATTTATAATATACAGGCTGTAGAAAAAACAAAGCTTTTACAGATCAACCATCAGTCTTTCCAAAAAATGCTGAAGGAAATTCCATCTTTGGAAAAATACTTCAGAATTATTCTGGAAGGTTATCTTGGAACCCTTGAAAAAAGAGTTGTGTTCAATCATATGCTGAAAGCGGAACAAAAGTATTATGATTTCCTGGAAACTTATCCCGATATTTCATCCAGAGTTCCTCAGTATCTGATTGCTTCTTACCTGGGAGTCTCCGCAGAATTTATCAGCAGAATCCGTAAAAAAAATAAATCCTCTTGAACTAGATCAATTTTTCAGAACTTAATAATCAGGAATTTTGCTATTATAAATTATTAGCAAATGAAAATATTGATTATTAATGCCAGTGTAAGAAATGAAAGATCTTACAGCAGAAAACTAACCCGGCTTTTCGTTGAAAACTGGAAGACCAAATATCCACTCGATACATTTACCTACAGAGAAGCCGGAACAGACAACATCCCCAATATTGATGAATCCTGGATCGCAGGAGCATTCAAAAAACCGGCAGACCGGACTGAAGAAAACCAAAAGGCTTTACAACTTAGCAATGAACTGATACAAGAACTCAAGGAACATGACGTATATGTGGTCGGAACTCCCATGTACAACTGGTCTATTCCTTCCGGATTGAAGGCTTATATTGATCAGGTAATGCGGATCAATGAAACCTGGAAATTCAGATCAGGAGCTCCGGATGGCGATTACGTGGGCCTCCTTGAAAATAAAAAACTCTTTATCCTCTCAACACGGGGCGATACCGGATATGGAGAAAATGAAAAGAACGGCCCTATCAATTTTCAAACGACTTACCTGAAACATATTTTCGGGATCATGGGGGTGAATGATGTCACCATTCATTCCTTAGATAATGAAGAGTTTGGAGGTGAAGTTTTTGAAAATTCAAAAAATAAAATCTTTGAAGCGATTCATTCAATTCAATAAATCATTTTTGATTTGAATATATTACTCAGGAGGCTGTCTTAAAAGCCCGATTATTTAGCATTTGTCATTGACTACGTCGAATCTTTGATTTCTGACGAAGGAAGAATCTTATTAATAACCAGACGCATGAGATTCCTCACTACATTTCATTTCATTCAGAATGACATTTTTGAGACAGCCTCCTGCTTTTTATCAATTGAAACTTTCCTCATGCTGAGAAAGATCAAGTCCTTTATTTTCAGACTCTTCAGAAACGCGTAATGTAATCATAGAGTCTGTAATTTTATACAAAAGCAGGGAACCCAAAAAGGTGAAGGCAGAAACCAAAATTAATGCAGCCATGTGGTGAAGAAAAACCTCAAAACCTCCGTGAAGCAAGCTGGCTTTTTCACCATGGGCAAAAATAGCCGTAAGAATCATTCCCATAATTCCTCCTACTCCATGACAGGCAAAAACATCTAAAGTATCATCGATCTTCTTTAAAGCTTTCCAGTTGACCATCACATTTGAAACTATCGCAGTGATAAATCCTATAAAAAGGCTTTCCTGGATACTTACAAAACCACATCCGGGAGTAATCGCTACCAGCCCTACGACAGCACCAATACAAGCCCCCAATGCAGATACACTTCTTCCATTGATCCTGTCGAAAAAAATCCATGTCAGCATCGCCGAAGCGGAGGCAATGGTAGTCGTTCCAAAAGCTGTAGCTGCAGAAGCAGAAGCACTCAATGCCGATCCTGCATTGAATCCGAACCATCCAAACCACAGCATTCCTGTTCCCAGAAGCACATAAGGAATATTGGAAGGCTCATGATGCGGATTTTTCCTGTTTCCTACCACCAAAGCTCCTGCAAGTGCTGCAAAACCCGCACTCATATGTACGACGGTTCCGCCTGCGAAATCTTTTACTCCAAAATATTTATTTAAAAGGCCATCAGGATGCCATACCATATGACAAAGCGGTGTATAAATACAAATACTGAAAAGGACAATGAATAAAAGATAAGAAATAAAACGAACCCTCTCCGCAAAAGATCCGGTAATAATAGCAGGTGTAATTACTGCAAATTTCATCTGAAAAAGGGCAAACAGAATAAACGGAATAGTAGGCGCCATCATTTTATGCGGCAGATTTCCAACGCCGCTAAAGAAGGGGTAACTTAATGGATTTCCAATAATTCCGTAATGCTGTCCATCAATTGTAATTCCCAGAGGTTCTCCAAAAGATAGAGAAAATCCTACCACTACCCAGACAATAGAAATTACTCCTAAAGCAATAAAGCTTTGCAACATTGTAGAAATCACATTTTTCCGACCTACCATGCCTCCATAAAAAAACGATAGTCCTGGCGTCATCAACAGGACAAGTCCCGCAGCGGCCAAAATCCATGCGACATCTGCCCCTACAATTTTATCTTCGCTTAAAAACTCGCGTGTATCAGGAATATCTGCTGCCGGATTCCAGAATAAACCTCCGAATGCAACAAGTGTAATCACAGAGAATGAAACGATCCATTTTAATCCTATTTTCATGAAATTTATATTTAACCCTATCAAATTTAAACATAAATCACATAAAAACATATTTTTTTCAACAGAACCCCTATAAAAAAACTATTTATGAAATAATATTATTGTTTTTCACAAAATACTTCATTCAATATTTTAGTAACTTCCTTAGATTTGGTCGCAGGAAAAAGATGGGTTCCTCCCTTAATGACATAATCAGGATTGGAATAACGGATTGGGAAAACAATATCTTTATCTCCTAAGATCTGAATTACATTGGGATTTTCTTCAAACTTCCATTCGGAGACTTTTTCTACAGACCATTTCAGGTAATAAGGATCTTTTACTTTAAAATACTGCATAAGCTTTGGATTTTTAGGATCAAAAAGCTTTCGGATAACAGCATATACATTCGCGGCCTTATCATTGAATAAGCCTACAGGCAGTATTCTTGGAATCTTGGTAACCTCACCTGTTTTTATGAACTTGGATTTTTCTTTGTCAGATTTTATACTCCCCAGAATCACTACTTTCTCAGCAGGTTTCAGCTGATTGATCTCCTGCACGATAATTCCTCCAAAAGAGTATCCCAGCAAGCAGAACGGCTCCGAATCGTCTACTTTCTCTGCCATTCTTTTGACATAGGCATCAAAAGGCTCATTTTTTTCCGGAATAAGCCAATCTATAAAAATCAATTCACAATGTTTGGGAAACGTTATTCTTTCAAGGACTTTAAAGTCTGCTCCCAGACCGCTTACGATATAAATTTTCATACTACTAATGTATAAAAAATACAGGAAAACGGGAATGGCTGCCACAAATCTTATCGAATAAAGTCATAAAAAAAGAGCAGCTCATGAGAACTGCTCTTTTCTATATTGATAGTATTTTCAATCTTATTTTTTCTTCTTCGGAACTCTATTCTCGTTATCCAGCATTTCTGTGGTAACTTTGAACTGAATATCCATTTCATTCTTAATGAAATAATCTTTCAATGAAGACTGATAGAATACTTTAAAGTCTCTTCTGTTCAGAGAAAACTTCGCAGATTCAATAGATGTTGTAAACTGGGTAACGTATACATTCGCAGGGAAAGAAATCGTCTTTCTCACTCCTTTAAGGGTAAGGTCACCATAGACTGTAGAATTGTATTCACTGTTTGCTAAAGGAATAATTTTAGTCAAATGGAATTTGGCAATAGGGAATTTTTTTACTTCAAAGAAGTTTGTGCTTTTCAGATCATTAGTAAGCTTGATCTGATCCTCATCGGAAACATCTCCAGCCATCATACTTCTCATATCTATCACAAACTCTCCGTCTACCAGAACAGTATGATCAAAGTTGAATTTTCCGCTTTTCAGCTTTACTGTTCCTGAGTGGGAAGATGCTTCGGTTTTTACCACCTTATACCCCCACCATCTGATCTCTGATGAAGTCACTTTTGAAACTTTATCAAATTTCTTTTGGGCAGAAACAAATGATATGCCTGCACACACCATAGCAAACAATAGTAATCTTTTCATTCTTTTTTATTTACAATTCAACAAAAATAAAAAAAAGTGTAGAACTTCTACACTTTTAACAATCTTTTTTTGATTAATTTATTGAGCAGTTACTTTTACAAGCATTTCAATATCATCTTTCACAAAAACATCCTGCATTGTAGACTTGTACGCTACATCAAATTTTTGTCTGTCGAAAGAGAATTTGTTTGATACTAAACTTACTACTCCTTTGCTGTAAGAAATCTTAGCAGGGAAAGAAACTGGGTTTGTTTTTCCTTTTACAGTAAGGTTTCCTGTTACAAGAGAGTTGTACACTTTATCGTTGTTTTTCTTTACTCCTGTAATTTTGAAACTTGCTGTAGGGAATTTTTCAACTTCAAAGAAGTCACCGTTCTTAAGGTGCCCGTTTAGTTTTTGCTGATATTCTCCTGTAAGGTCAGTAGAGCTGATAGAAGTCATATCCAAAACGAAGCTACCACCTACCAATTGGTTTCCTTTCATTACCATATCTCCAGACTTTACTTTTACAGTACCGTCGTGAGAGCTAGCCTCAGATTTTGCTACTTTGTATCCCCACCAGTGTACATCAGACGCTACTACTTTTTTTGACTGTCCGAAAGCTAGACCACCAGCTAAAACTGCTAATAAAAATATTTTTTTCATTGAATAGAGTTATTTACTTATTTAATAATACAAATGTAGGTATCTTATTCAATAGATTTCATTGATGTATATCAATAAATTTTATTATTTTCATGAATAATATCATCTCATAAAAAAACTCCGAATTTCTTCGGAGCTCTGTTTATTCTTGATAGTAAGCGGTATAAAGCGCTATACCATTTAATGCTGTATGATTTTGCTTGACCAGATAGATGGGAGTACTTCTAAGCATTTCCTCCATTTTATCACTGATCTTGAATTTCTCATAGAATTTAGCCTTATCAATATATTCTCTGATGGTCTGTGGAATATCTCCGGCGATCAGTAATCCTCCGGTAGCTTTAAGCTTTAATGTTAAGTTGTTTGCTTCTCTTGCCAGAAACTCAAGGAAGGTATCTAAAGCAATTTTGCAAATAAGGACATTATCCTCTACTGCAGCTTTATATAGTTCTTCTACGAAATTACCTTGTGCAAGACGCTCGCTCAGCCATTCTGGTTCGGGATGTCTCTTTACATCTCTTAGGAATCTATAAATATTGAATAATCCTGACTTGGAAAGTACATTTTCCCAGCTTACAATACCATAGATATTATTTAAGAACTGGTAAAACTCAACTTCTACGTTGGTTCTTGGTGAAAATTCTGAGTGACCTCCTTCAGTTGCGAAAGGTCTCAGGTATTTTCCGTCAAAGAAATATCCAGCCTCACCCAGTCCGTTTCCGGGAGCAAGCACTGCTACGTTTCCTCTTTCAAGATGTCCGCTGGTATAGATCGCTTCAAGATCGTTATCTTCAAGAAGAGCCATTCCGTAAGCAGAAGCTTCAAGGTCGTTCAGCATGTCTACTTTTTCAAACCCGAAATCACGGGCATATTCTTCAACATCTAAATTCCATCCCAACCTTACAGGGTTACTTTTCCCATAAAGTACAGGACCTGGCACAGCCATTCCCAGACGTTTTACATTTTGCAGTTGATTATCCTGGATAAACTTCTTTAAAATATCTGAAAAAGCAGCGTATTCTTTGGTTGCATAGGTATTTTGTACTTGTATCTCAAGACCTCCGTTTCCGGAAACAAAATATCCTAAGATCGTTATATCTTCACGAAGACTTGCTCCAATGATAGAAACATTATCATTATTACTGTTCTCTACTCCTGGTAAATAAAGTGGAAATTTTGGATTCAGAATCATAACCTCTAATTTTACCAAATATAATAATTGTTTTTGTAAATCCTGCACAGAACAAAAAAACCTTTCCACTTTCGTGAAAAGGTTTTGGTTAATAATTGTTTATATATTAAATCTAACTACTTTCCTAATGGAATATTGTAACCGAATCCTACTCCGATATTCCCCACATTATAGTCCTGACCTGGCAAATCTCCTTTTGTTCCTACAAAAACCTTTTGGTATTGTACGAAGAAATTCCAGTCTCTGTTGTGGTATCCGATCTCCGGCTTGATGTAGAAACCTCCGTTTGCTCTTTCAACATTGGTGTTTGATGCCACTGTTTTATCTCCAACCAGGAAACCATATCCTAAATCTGTTCCGAAATAGAAACCTGTTTGTTTTGGATAAATTCTGATTAAAGCTGCTACAGGAACTACTCCTACATCATTGTTCTTATACCCGTTGTTCTCTTTTCCGAAATAGTGAGTATATCCTGTTGCGATACCTAATCCAAACCCTGGTGTAATCAGGTTCTGGTAAGCAACATCTACTCCTACTGCAGCAGAAAGATTATCTGAGGGAACTGCTAAACCAACATTTGCACCTACTTTAATCATATTATTCATTTGAGAACTTTGGGCGCTTGCTATACCTGCTGTTAAAACTCCAGCCAGCAATATTGCTTGTTTAAACATTTTCATAACTCTAATTTTTAAATTTTACTAAACAAGAGGATGTAAAAATCGTGCCAAGCAAGGTTAATTCATTGATTTTAACACTCAAACAACTCATAATACAATGAATATCAGTGTCTTATTTTTAACAAAATTTAAATGTTTGTTTAACAAAAATTATCAAAAAATGATATCGAAAAGTGAATTAAGAAAGAAATGAAGCAGGGAGATGGAAGCTGGAAGTAATATACTGTTATAAAACTTAATCTGTTTACCACAACATAATAACTCCCAGCCTCATTCCTCCAGCCCTCTCTACAATATTAACAATTCTTAACCCGTTATTACTTTTAACCTTTCTCCTGTAAATACATCAAAAAAATAAATTCTCATGGCTGATTCATTATTAAAAAATAAACATCTTCTTTGGCGGGCAGGTTTCGGTATTGGAGTTAATCAAATTGATGATCTGAAGAATAAGAACATTAAAACGTTGATGAATGAGTTATTTAAAGAGGATAGCTTTAGTGAGATTACTTATGACACTCCTGATCCGGATTCTGCCGCAGATTATATGAACAGCACTGCTCCTGCAGAAAAGAAAAAAGAAATGCAGCGAATCAACAGGGAGCAAAATAATGAACTTAACCTCAACTTTCTGGATAAAATCGTTAACAGCAAGGAACAGATGAGGGAAAAGATGGCGTTTTTCTGGCATGGGCATTTTGCCTCAAGAGTAGTAAATCCAAATTTCAACAAACAGCTTTTAAATACTATCCGGAAAAATGCACTGGGAAATTTCAAAGACCTGCTTTTTGAAGTAAGCCAGTCGCCGGCTATGCTTAACTTTCTGAATAATCAGCAGAACAAAAAAGATCATCCTAATGAGAATTTCGCCCGCGAAGTCATGGAACTGTTTACCATGGGAAGAGGCAACTATACTGAAAAAGATGTGAGAGAGGGCGCCAGAGCCTTTACAGGATGGAGCTATGATAAGGAAGGAAATTTTAAAGAAAGAAAAAACCTCCACGATGAAGGTTCCAAAACTTTTCTAGGAAAAACAGGCAACTTCGATGGAAATGATGTTTTAAATATTATCCTGGAACAAAAAACAACGGCACAGTTTATTACCACCAAGATATATAAGTTCTTTGTCAATGAAAAGATCGATCAGGATATCGTTAATAAGCTCAGCTCCAACTTTTACAATTCCGGATATGACATAAAAAAGCTGATGACTGAAATATTTTCGAGCACATGGTTTTATGATCAAAAAAATATAGGTAACCGAATAAAATCTCCTGTGGAGCTGATGGCAGGTATCATGCGGATACTTCCCATGCAGATTCAGAATCCTGAAAACCTCATCGTTTATCAGAAATTATTGGGACAGATGCTCCTTTATCCCCCCAATGTAGCAGGATGGCCCAACGGAAAATCGTGGATCGACAGCTCTACCTTGATGCTGAGACTTCAGGTACCACAGATCTGGTCCGGCCTCCGGCCTTTGGAATACAGCCCGCGACAGGATGATGATATTGATATGGGAATGAAGTCCCGGGAAACAGCTTTAAACAAAAGCTTTAAGAATCCGAATATCACGATCGACTGGGGCCGTATTGAAAAGCTTTTCTCTAATAAAAACTGTGAAGATTATCTTCTGCAGAATACTCAAAGTCTAGACATGAGCTCTGTGAAGAATTTTTCAGACAAAAGCATAAAAATGAATGTAATCAACCTGATGTCTACTCCGGAATACCAGTTAATGTAGGTAGAATATTTTAGGTTGCAGGCAGCAGGTAATAGCGGTCGCAGTATAACTTAGCATCATTTATTTATTATTTGCTGCCATAAAATTTTATAAAAACAAACAGTAGTAAAAATATAGACAAATCCTGCAACCTATCACCTATCATCTATCAGTCACCTTTACCCTAAAAACAAAATTATGTTAATCAAAAGAAGAGAATTCCTAAAAATAAGTTCACTGGCTACCGCTTCTATGCTGATGCCTAATTTCTTAAAAGCGATGACCTTGGATGAGGCCCTGAATCCTAATCAGAATATTCTGATAGTGCTTCAGTTTACGGGAGGAAATGATGGTTTGAATACCATTGTTCCATCCAAAAATGACATTTATTTCAGGGAAAGGAAAACCCTGGCCATTCAGGATTCAATGGCATTGACTGATGAAGCAGGGATCAATCCTTCTCTCTCCTATTTTAAAGAGCTTTTTGATAATGGGGAACTTTCTGTGATGAACAATGTGGGGTATCCCAATCCGGACAAGTCGCATTTCCGCAGCATGGATATCTGGCAGTCGGCAAGCAGAAGTGATCAGTTTTTGGAAACAGGCTGGCTTGGCCGTTTTCTGGATGAAGAATGCTACCGATGTGACCATCCTACTCAGGCCTTAGAAGTGGATGATATGCTCAGTTTAGCCTTAAAAGGAGATCATAATAAAGCTTTCGCCTTTAAAGATCCTAAAAGACTTTATCAGACCAGTCAGGAAAAATATTTTAAGTCTCTCTATGACCATCACCACGATGATGAAACAGTGTCTTATCTTTATCAGACCTTAGGTTCCACGATCAATAATGCCGATTATATTTTTGAAAAAAGCAAAGCCAAAAAAACAGAACAGACTTATCCTAATTCTCAGTTAGGAAAAGACTTTAAAACAGTAGCTTCTTTAATAAAATCAGATATCAATACTCAAGTCTATTACCTTTCGATCGGAAGTTTTGATACCCACGTCAATCAAAATGAAAGGCAGAAAAAGTTATTTGATGATATCAATGAAGCGGTAAAATCATTTGTAGCCGATATGAAAAGTAACGGACTGTTTAAAAATATCCTGCTGATGACATTTTCAGAATTCGGACGCCGTGTTGCCCAGAATGCCAGCAATGGAACAGACCATGGAACGGCGAACCAAATGTTTTTTATCGGCGGAAATCTTAAAAAGAAAGGACTTTTGAATGCGCTCCCGGATTTGCAAAATCTCAATGAAGGAGATCTTATTTACAAGGAAGATTTCAGAAAGGTGTATGCTACGATCCTGAAAAACTGGCTTAAGGCTGATTCGTCCAAAGTATTGGGCTGGAAAGATGGAATTTATGATTTTGTGTAGAGAAATCCGTAAAAGTCGCGAAAGTTTTTTTAACACTTAAGTTATTTTAAGATACTACTAAATGCTTAAGAAGTACACTTGAGTTTTTGAAAATCTTCGATTTTCAAGTGATAATAAAGATTACAATTCTGAACAATACCACAACTGGAGACGTAAGAATTCCCCTCCTCTGGAGGGGTGGCAAAAATTCAGAGAATTTTTGACGGGGTGGTTTAAACAAAAAAAAAAGAGACTGTGCATACTCATGACAGTCTCTTTTTCAATAATTTTAAATTTTAACTACTATTACGTTTAAGCCGTAATTTGCTTTGGTTTTTGATCTTTCTGATCTTCTTTTTTATCAAGTTTCTCAGATATTTTTTTAACAATATATTCTATTGCTATAGGGGCTAGGATTGCTATTAATGCTTTAAATATTCTTGATTTCATAGTGTGGTATTGTTGCTATATAAATGCAATTTCCAAGCCAAGATAAAACGAAAGAATAAATTATTTTACACAACCCACTATCAATAAACACTTTAAGCAACCTTAATTCTCATCAGGAACAATCAGATTCTGATAATTATGACTTCCGGCTTTGAATTTTTCATCCATCTTCAATCTTAATTTTTTGGGTCTATGAACAATCAGAGAGTCTCCAAATCCCAGCAAAAGCCTTTCCAGTTCGAAATTGATCTGAACACATATTTTAAACAGAGTTCCATCATGATCTTCCTTTATAATCTCCTGGCTTTTATGCAGCGGTTTGGTTTTCACATAAGGTGCATTGCCTGAATCCACCCAAAAGATGACATTTTTGGGAATAATTCCTTCTGAAACCGTAACTCCCACAATATCTTTAAAATAGTCATCACCATCCAGATCCTTGTCAATATATTGAAGTTTTTCATCCACTTCAATGCTTTCCATCCTGTCCAACGCCAGATTGTACATTTTCTGCTTGTAGAGACAGATCAGAAACCAACGGTTGTTGAATTCCTTCAACAGCTGCGGATGAACAGTAAAAACATTGGATTCCCTTGCCGTAAAACTTTTATAGAGAATCTTCAATCCTTTTTTATTCAAGATGCTTTCATACAGGATATCAATATGTTCTAATCCTTTCAGCTGTTCATTTTTATCCAGATGAATGATAGACTTCTGACTTGTTGCATGAATAGAGTCTTCCAGCTTCTGAATGACCCCGTTCATTTCCTTAAACATAGAAAAGTCTTTGAATTGTTTTAAAATCTGGACCGCATTGTTCATAGCCTTCAGGTCACTTTCATTCACAGAGATATTATGAATACTGTAGTCAGCATCACTGTAACGGTAATATTTTCTTTCATACACTTCAATAGGAGCTTCATACCCGAATTTTTCACTCCGCATATTTTGCAGATCAAGCTGAACTGTCCGCTTACTTACATAAGATTCTTTTCCCTCGAATTCAAATAATGCTTCTGAACATTCATCAATGAGATCTTCCAGCGTATATTTTCTATATTTGTTTTTAAGACATTTATCTAATGTTTTATATCTGATCAGAGCGTTTTTATTGGATGACATACCTTAGTGTTTAATGATTTGGTGTTTTTATTAAGCAATTCGCTTATTCGCCTTTTGATCTTTTCTAAAAAACTATTTCTCTTTCAGCGCATTTTCGTCAAAAGTAATGCCCTCCCAGCCAAATTTTATAAAGTTTCGGATATTCTGGTGATCAGTTCCCTCCGGATTTTTCAACACATCTTCTCTATAGAATTCTCCAAAAAGACAAAGTGTTTCTTCTTTCGTCAGATCCTGAATGCTGGCGAAGCTGAAAACTTTACACGAACCATTATTCTGTCCTGCCTGGTTCGTTGTATCTCCATTCTGAAAAGCGGTAGGAGTAAATTCATAATTTTCATCAATGTGAGCAATAACATCATTAAACTGTATCGTTTCCGGGAAATGTTTTAGTTGTTCTAATAATACCATGAGCCTTGTTTTTTTAATTTATATATTGGTTTGGCCAATTTGCAGATCAGCCTTTTCGCCTTTTTAATTAAACTTTTTGTAAAAATAATTAAAATTTCTTTATCTACGCAAAATAGTTGCGCAATAACGTATTTACTTTGCACTATCAAAATGAAACAAAATGGAATTTAATGGTAATCATTTAATCGAATTAGGATATAGACCAGCAAAATGGTTTAAAGATGCTATTAGCTATATCAATGAGAATAATCTGGATGAACATCAGATCGCAGAATATCTGGTACAGTTCAAGCAGCCGGATATTATTCCGCTTCATGAAACGGCTAAAGATTTTATGATCAACATCCGTGCAGAACACGAAAGTGAAAATGATAATGTAGAAAAAGTAATCAGAACCATGAAAGTCCTGATGAAAACTCCTACACTGATAGACGGAGCTTTAATGCCTGATGCCTGCCCTACAGGTCCTGAAGGTCAAATCCCGGTAGGTGGTGTGGTGGTTGCCAAAAATGCCATTCACCCAGGATTCCATAGCGCTGATATCTGCTGTTCTGTCATGCTGACGGATTTTGGAAAAGCCAATCCTAAAGATGTCTTAGATGCAGCTCATTTTATCACTCATTTCGGATATGGAGGAAGACCAAGAGGTGAACAGATGCCTATGTCTCATGAACTGATGGATGCTTTCAGAGAAAATGAATTCTTAAATGATGAAAAGCTGATCAGCATTGCCCGTTCTCATATGGGAACTCAGGGAGACGGAAACCACTTCCTCTTCGTGGGAATTTCCAAAAATACAGGAAATACCATGATGGTCACACATCACGGATCCAGAGCACCGGGAGCTGCTTTATATGATAAAGGAATGAAGGTTGCCAACCGTTTCAGACAGGAAATCTCCCCTGAAACATTAAGAGAAAATGCATGGATTCCTTATGATACTGAAGAAGGACAATCCTATTGGGAAGCGCTTCAGCTGATCAGACAATGGACAAAAGAAAACCATACTTCTCTTCATGATGCAGTTTTGAACAAGCTGGAAATGGAGAAGGAAGATAGATATTGGAACGAACATAACTTCGTTTTCAAAGATGGAGATCTGTTCTATCATGCAAAAGGAGCTACTCCGCTGGATGATAAATTCATGCCTGATATCACGGGACCAAGACTGATTCCGTTGAATATGGCAGAACCTGTATTGATCGTTCAGGGAAAAACGAATGAAAGAAACCTGGGTTTTGCACCGCATGGAGCCGGAAGAAATTTCAGCAGAAGCCAGCATAAAAGATCTTTGGCTCATAAAACGACTGAAGAAATCTTCAATGAAGAAACAGAAGGATTAGATATCCGTTTCTACTCCAATGAAGTTGATATTTCTGAACTTCCAAGCGCTTATAAAAGTGCGAAAAACGTAAGAGCACAGATAGAAGAATACGGACTTTGTGAAGTTCTGGATGAAGTGATGCCTTACGGGTGTATTATGGCCGGAGACGTGCAGAAGAATGCTCCATGGAAGAAAAAGAAGAAATTCAGAAAAGCATGATTTTTAATATTTTAAAACTTGCTTACTACGCAAACCTTATAGGTTTTGAAAACCTATAAGGCTGATAAAAACTAATAACCAAGCCTTACAGGTGTAAAAGCCTGTAGGGTTAATGAAAACTTTTTTCATAACGGTAGGGACAGTAGCTCAGATGGTAGAGCAACAAAATTACTTTTCGCTGCAGGCAAATAAAGTTCCTATGAATCCCAATTGTGTGTCACAGGTTCGAGTCCTGTCTGCTCCTCAAAATAACGAAAATGCTTATATTCACGTATTTGTCATTTTCATAAGATAAAAAAATTGAAGGCAAAGAAAGTTCCTATAATCCAGAATTACTTTCCGCCTTTTTACAAATGATAAGGCAAAGGGAGTTCCTATATTTTTTGGAAAAATACTCCCCGCTTTTTATAAACTATAGGTAAAAGGAGTTCCTATACACTTCACTTTTAATGAATCTACTCCTCACTTATTTTTTAAACTTAAAACAATGAAAACACTACAATTATTCAATGCTGTACTGGCCAGAAAATCTGATGAAAAGCCATTTATTTCTGATAATGGTTTTATCATTGAGCCTGATGCAGTTTGGGCGAAAAAAGAGATTATTTCTTATTATGCAAAGGAAAAACTGAATGGAAATGATTTGAATAAAACCTTTCATAAATCCTGGGAGAAAATAAAAAATACTTCCAGAATAGAATTGTTTTTTGAACAGATCGAACATTATATTTCAACGTACGGAAGTAATTTTCAGAACGAAATCTATATTCCCGAAGAAGTTTTGAATGTTCCAAACATGAAACTGATCTTTAAAGTAGTCAAAGCCTATACTCTAGAAGAAATGCAGGAAAAGTGCCTTTCACTTTTAAGATCCGGAATTGCTTTGAAAGAAGAAACGATTGACGATCTGCTTTCCATTTTGCATACAGAACTGGACTATGATTTTACAGGAAAAGAAAACATCAGAAATAAAGAAGCGATCATAAAAATAGCCGACTTATATGACATCTATCCTGAAAATCCTGTTGAGTTTTTTCGTTATGTCATTTATAAAACTACGAATACAACGCTTCTCATCAAAAACGATGATTTAATTAATGTAATCAAGCAAAGTAAATTTAACCCAACGTATCTATTCGAAAGCTTTGGACTTGAAAAACTGGCGGAAATTTTCAACAGATTTAAGCCGTTATTCCTTGCTTATAAAAACAGAGCTCCAAAAGCAGTCAATAAAATATCCAAGCTGTCTAAAGTACACCATAAGCCATTCATTTCAAATCCTTTGAATGATGCTACCAATACATTGCTGGAAAACAGCGATTGGCATTGGCTGGAAAATGCGACACCATTTGCGTTATTCAAAGCGTTGTCAGCATGTCATTCAAGAATGTATGGTCAGGATACTTTTGTTTACAGAATCAGAAATGGAAAATCATGGACTAAAAAAGGTAAGGAAACTTACGTGAATCAATTCAACTATGATTTCATTTTGGATTATCTGAAACTGAAGTACGAAAACCTTTCCGGAAAGAAATTCTATTTCCCGGAGAATGTAGAATTTGCATTGCCGACATCTGAAAAAATGTTTGTGGGAAATATTCCTACCGGAACCCGTTTTTATGGGGATAGACTAGCCATTGGTATCTATTGGGAAGATAAATGGGGGGCTAATGACCTTGACCTTTCAGGACTGAATATTGCCGGAAAAATAGGTTGGAATGCCGCGTATAATCATGGTGAGGGACAATTGATGTATTCCGGAGATATGACTTCCGCTCCCAACGGTGCTGTTGAATATCTTTACGCCAATAAAGGGCTGAGTACGCCAACGCTTGTCATGAACAACGTTTTCAGTGGAGATGCCAATTGTGGATATAAAATCGTCATCGGAAAAGGAGATAACATTTCCTACGACTATATGATGAATCCTAACAATCTCTTTGCTGAAGCCAGATGTAACTCGATTCAGAAACAAATGATTCTGGGAATGCTGTTACCAAAGGACGGAAAGCAATGTTTCGTACTGTTGAATTTCGGAGCGGGACATTCTCATGTTTCAGGAAATAATGAAGTATCCATCATGGCAACCAGTGCCTTGTATCAGCAATGGTACGAAGCAATGTCTTTCAATGAGCTTGTAAAAGAGCTTGGAGCAGAGATCACAACAAAAAAAGCGGAAGCTGATTTTGATTTCTCACTGGAAAGCCTTGAAAAAGATAGTTTTATCAGGATTTTTAAATAAATCCTATCACGTCATCTGATTGTATCGGGTGGCGTTTTTTTGTGAATAGGGCTGGGTATAGAGGAGAATAAAGAAACGTTGAGAACCACCCCGTCAAAAATTCTCTGAATTTTCGCCACCCCTCCAAGGGAGGGGAATTTTCACGTCTTCAGTTGGAATGTTGGTCAGTATTAAACATTCATCTTTTTAACAGAAAAAATGTATTCATTTATATCAATGATGACTTTCTTTCCATAATCAATCTGAATCGTAAACATATTCTCCAACGGAAACTGAAGCACAGCCTGAAGGATCAGACGAATGACTCCGGCATGGGTGATGACCAGCACTTTATTGATATCTTTTTTCTGAATGAGTTCTTTCCAGAAACTAAGGACACGGACCTGCATTTCAAGAAGATTTTCACCTCCCGAAGCTTTTACATTGATAAAATCTTTGTACCACAGATTGATTTCTTCTTCCGGAATATCAGTCCATTTTTGCAGTTCCCAGTTCCCGAAATTCATTTCGCGAAGCCTTTCATCTGTTTGATAATTAAGCTTACAATAATCCGCTAAAAAATGGCAGCGTTGAGAAGGACTAGAAATAACCTCATCATAATCAAAGTCTATATTCACGTCTTTAAAATCCTGCGCACAATCCTTCCGTAATGGCATTTCAGCAAATCCATAACAAAGGTTTTCAGGATTTTCTACAGCGGTATGACGAATCAGATGAATTTCCATACGATTATTGTTCCTAAGTAAAACAAAACTTCACAAACCTGCTGAACAGACCCCAGACAATCTCCGGTATAGCCTCCGATATGCTTTTTAAAATACCAGCCCATATAGATTTTCCCCAGATACGTCAGCACAAAAGCGAAAATCAACCGCCAGTCCGGAATCAGGGCAAAAGCAAGTAAAACACTGATGAATCCTACCAGCAAAGCCATTCCGTCCAAAGGTTTATTAGCCAAAGGTTTCGATTTGCTGACGTCAATATCGGTAACATATTGGTGAGTATAAATCATCGTTCCGGAAATAAACCGGCTTACCGTATGACCCAAAATAACAATCCCTAAAACTCCTATCGGATCAGCCATTCCCAACGCCTGAATACTGTAAAATTTTAACGCAAAAAGCAGAATAATTCCAATGGTTCCATAAGCTCCTACCCGGCTGTCTTTCATGATGGTGAGAATTTTTTCTTTTCCATATCCCCCTCCGAAACTGTCGCACATATCTGTAAAACCATCTTCATGAAAAGCTCCGGTCAATAAAACACTGGAAATCATCATTAAAACAATTCCTATTTCAAGATTAAAAAACAATGTAGAAAGATAAAGAATCACTGCATTGATCAATCCTACCAAGAGCCCGACCCAGGCAAAGTATTTTTGGGATTTATTCATGATCTCACTAGAATAAGGAACGGTAAACGGAACCGGAATTCTGGTGAAGAACATCAGAGCTGTGGCAAAGTAGATCAGTTCATTCTTGAGGACTTTCATATGTTCTTTTTAAATACAAAACTGGTTTAACCAATTTCCGTAAAATTAGGAAAGCTTTTAATAATGGTAAAGAGATCAATTAAAAAAATGAAAAACATGAATCTTATCATTCGAAATTGATCCCTTTTATTTCCGGAGTATTTTTAGTTTTGCACCATAATAACCATGAAAAAAAACAAATGAAAAAAGCGTATTTCGTTGGATTGTGTCTTCTATCCATAGTAAGCTGTTCGGCTCCCGGTGATGAACTGGAAACTTTAAATGAGTCTCAAACTCTTAACGGATCTTCTGCTAACCAATTAGCAAAAGGAGGCTTCAGAGATAATCCGGATACACCTACTCCACCTCCCGCAGGAATCTGGTCCAAATCCTTTTATTTAACTAATCCTATTTACGGTTTCTACAGTGATCTTACTAAAAAGCATCTGTACAATACCTCACCTTTACCATCCGAACTTCCTAAATCCTATCCTGGACTGAGCTATTATTTTCAGGAGAGATTATTAGGTTCTGCAGATGGGCCTGGCCCGGTAATTTCAAGATGGTTTCACACCGGAACTAATGATCTGGTATTAACGACTAATCCTAATGAATTGAGTGGGCAAAGTTACTGGGAGAAAAAAGATCTGGGAACAAGTTATAATGGTGATGAACCAGGAAGCTTTCCGATTTACAGGTATTTTAATTCTGATAAAAAGACCCACTTCTATACCAGAGATAAGAATGAACTGGGAGATGGAAAAGACGGCTATTCTTATGAAGGAATTGCTTTCTACTTAAAAGATTCTGAGCCTAAAGCGTATCGAGTTCGTGACGGACAGTTTTTCCAGGATAATGCAACGGGAGCTTTGTATATCGTATTTGAAAGTACCCTGAGACGTATCGAATCCTTTGCAGTGATCAATAATCTGTTTGCTGTTCAGGGTAAAGCTTATTTGCTCTATAAAGTAAATATAGAAGATTACACAGGAGAAAGAGGGGCTGACATCACTTCAGGAACCCAACTGGTACGAAACACCAATACTGGAAAACTATATTTGGTAGATGATGGTTTATACAGGTATATTCCTACTATGCAGATATTTAATTCATATAAATTGAATGAAGATGCTATTCAAAATAAACCTGTTAGAATGATGTTTACAGGTAAAGATGTTGCACATACTTATTAATAGTATTTATTTTAAGATAAAAGGGGCTTCATTGCCCCTTTATTATTTTCTAAAGCTAAGATGATTTATTAGAAATATGAGCATCTTCAAAGCTTGACATTTCATTCAGGAAATTAACTGCACTTTGGATAATCGGATATGCCAATGCACAGCCTGTTCCTTCACCAAGACGAAGATTGAGGTTTAAAACAGCTTTCTCTCTCATCAACCCCAACAGTTGAGGGTGGGCATTTTCATTGCTTACATGACAGAAGATACAGTTGTTCAGAATCTCAGGATTTTTTTTCCAGACTGTTGCTACAGCTACTGTGGCAATAAATCCATCCACCATGATCAGCATGTTATGATGATAAGCTTCTTCTATTGCTCCAATCATTTGGGCAATTTCTAATCCGCCAAAAGTTTGCGCAATTTCATCTTCAGTCATTGCAGCCGGATATTTTTCTATGGCTTCTGTTAAGATACTGATCTTATTCTGCAGCTGATGGTCATTGAGTCCGGTTCCTCGTCCGATACAGTTTGTAATCGGGATATCAAACAGTTTGCTCATCATCAGAGAGGAAGCTGAAGTATTCCCAATTCCCATTTCACCGAAACCAATGATATTACACCCTTTTCCGACAATATCAGTAACCACTGCCTTTCCATTTTTAAGCGCCTGCTGATATTCTTCGGGAGTCATGGCAGGTTCTTCCAGAATATTACGGCTGGATTTTCTGACTTTTTTATTCACCAGATTCAGTCCTTCAGGAAAATCAAAATTGACTCCCGCATCCACAATTTTAATCTTAATACAATGCTGTCTGCAAAAAACATTGATTGCAGCCCCTTCTCCCAGAAAATTCATGACCATCTGATAGGTTACCTCCTGAGGATAGGCACTTACCCCTGCGGCAGCAATCCCGTGATCGGCCGCGAAAACCACCATATGAGGATTCAATAACTGGGGTGAAGTGGTCTTCTGAACCATTCCAATTTTGTGGGCAATATGTTCCAATTGCCCTAATGCGCCTAACGGTTTTGTTTTAAAATCAATTTTATGCTGTAATTCTGATGATAACATGAATGTAATTGTCGTTTTTAAAGAATAAGGCCTCAGTATTATGTTAAATGAGAAAGATGCAATATTACTAAAATTCAATGAGTATTTTTCTTTTGTCTTGACACAAAAGAAACAAAAGGTCAAGACCTGGAAAATTGAGCTAAAAATAAAATGTGTTCTCTAAAAATTCTAAACTCGTGCGAATTCATTATTGTTTTTTTATATCGATATGTTTGTCGCACTTAAACAGAAGAATTTTCTTAACGTTCACAAAATTTTTTTTTTTAACGCACAATTTTCAAAGGTCAAAGAAGAATTTTGGTCTGCAGCATTCATTTATCTTCCGATTCTTTTAAAAATTTTGTCACTCAAAACAACTACGCAAGTATATTACGTACACCATCGCTTACTTTGTATCATAAATGAAAAACAATGACACCAAAAATACTGGAAAAAATAAAAGAAGTTGAGGCTACGCGGGGCGTAGAAGTCCTTCTTGCCGTAGAATCAGGAAGCAGAGCCTGGGGTTTTGCGTCTCCTGACAGTGATTATGATATACGTTTTATATACCGTCATGAAAAGGACTGGTATCTTTCTCCCTGGGATAAGGATGAAACCATAGAATTTATGACAGAAGATGACCTGGATGGTTCGGGTTGGGATCTGAGAAAGACTTTTCATCTTTTGCTAAAGTCGAATGCTGCCTTGCTGAGCTGGTTCTATTCTCCTATCGTTTATAAAGCGGATGAAAAGTTTGTGGAACTCTTCAGACCTTTGGCCGATGTCTGCTTTTCTCCGGTCGCGGTTTCCTATCATTATTTAAGCATGAGCAAGAAATATCTGGAAGCCTGCAGAAGTGATGAAGTAAAATTAAAAAGTTATTTTTATTGCCTCCGAACCACCCTTACCGGAAAATGGATCATAGAGAAAGGAACGGTTCCGCCTGTCTTGTTCAGTGATCTGCTTGTTTTAACAGATGATACAACCAGACGGAAAATAGAAAATCTTGTTGCCTTAAAAGCGACCAAAGGAGAATCTTACTACCATCCGAACGATTGGAAACTGTTTGAATTTCTTGAAAAAACAGTCGCTGAAAATGAAGAAAAATCGAAGAGTTTATCAGGAGGAAAGGCGGATAAAGGTGAGATGGAGAGGGTTTTTAGGGAGATATTGAAGAAATGTTAAGGATTACGGGAAACCGTAGTCTTTTTTTATGGATTGGAAATATATTTGTTGATTGGAAAATTTCACAATTTGTAGATTATTAATATATTAGATAAAAAAACCATGAAATCTGCTTCTCTTAAAGATCATACAAAGAATCTAATATTTATGTATGACAAAATTTCTATAGATAAGTTTAATAAAACAACTTTCCACTTAGATTATACTGCAAAAGTTTATAGACAAAAAGATTTAGTAGCTCTTATTAGAGATACTGTCCCATATTTTGCATTGACAGAACAGGAATTTAAAGAACTAGAATCAATAGAAATTAGTAGAACAGCATGGTCCAGAATATCTAAGGCCAGAAAAGATAAAAAAGGTGATTATGGTGAATTACTTCTTTTTTTAATAATGATAGTATATTATGATGCTCCTAAATTTGTGACTAAAGTAAGATTAAGATCTTCTGTCGGAATGCAAGTAAATGGCTATGATTGTGCACATTTTACAATTGAAAATAATGAACCTATACTATGGCTCGGAGAATCAAAATTCCATCAATCCTTTTCAACAGCACTTACAGAGTCATTCAATTCATTAAATGAACACTGCAAGATTTTATATACAACTGATGAAATTTCAATTTTAAAACCTAATATAGAAATTAATAAAGATTTTGAAAACGATTTTCTAAAATTAAAATCTGTTTTTGCAGGAAAATCAATCGATAAAATTAAATTCAGAATACCTGTTTTATTAACATATGATAGTAAAACAATAAAAAATAATGATGATATAAATAGTAAGTTTAAAAATGACCTAGAAAATGAATTACTTATTCATCATCAAAATATAGAAAAAAAGGATATATCAAACGAACTAAAAAATATTGAATTTATATTTTTTATTTTTCCATTGGAAACTGTTTCCAATATTAAAACAGATTTAGAGTTAATTGAAAATGCAATGAGAATATGATTTCAATATTACACAATTTAGATGATTCTAAAAAAATAGTCATTAAATCTGTAGATAAGTTAAAAGAAAGTGGAACTTTAGAGTTTAGTGAATTTAAAGTATTACTTGAAAATACTTACAGCTTATTAAACTCAAATGACGATGATGCTTATAATATAGGACTATATTCAATTTGCCATATTGGTGAATACTTACCTATTGACAATTTTTTACTACAATTACTGAATGATTGTATAGTTTCATCAAGAGTTTTTCTTTACAAAGAAATGCTTCCAAAAAAAATTAAAGTAATTGAAGATTCATTTTTTGATTCATTTGCTAAAGAAATTTATACTTTGGATTCTGGTACAGTATTAACTAAAGATCAAAAAAAACTTTTTAGACTTTTTAATAAACACAAGAGATTAATAGTAAGTGCCCCAACCTCTTTTGGTAAATCAAGGATTATTGAAGAAATAATCATTCATAACGACTACACAAATATTGCTATTATTTTACCAACTATAGCCTTATTGAGTGAAACCTATATAAGATTTAATGCAAATCCAAATATTAAAGAAAATTACAATTTAATAAATTCACTAGGCTTAGCAGACACAATTAATAAACATACTAAAAATATTTTCATTCTTACTCCTGAAAAAATGGACATGCTTTTAGATGAAAGGCCTGATCTAAAAATTGATTTTTTTGTAATGGATGAAATTTATAAAATCCAAGACGATGAAGATCGGAAAGGTATTTTTTCAAATTGCTTATATCGTCTAAGCAAAATGAAAACTGACTTCTATCTGATAGGTCCATACTTTGATGATTTTAGTCCAAGATTTAGGGAAATAACTAATTCTCATTTCGAAAAGTTCGATTCAGAAATCGTTCAAAAAGATGTATACAATATTTTTGATTTAGAAGAGGTAAAATTTACATTAGGTGGAAAAAAAATTAAAAAACTAAAAGATAATAAAAAAAACTTAAAAAATATATTAACTAATATTAATGGACAAACACTAATTTATAATTATAGAAAAGATTATGTAGAAAAACTAGCAAATGATGTAGTCGAGATTCTTCATGAAAATAATAATGAAAATGTTGATTCAGATTTAATTGATTACATTTCAGATAATATTTCTTCTGAATGGTCACTTGTAAAAGCTCTAAAAAAAGGGGTAGCATTTCATCATGGTGCCGTTCCAAGATATATTCAAACCGAAATAATTGATTCATTTAATAATCAAGAAATCGACATTATTGTTTGTACAACAACAATAACTGAAGGGGTAAATACATCTGCAAAAAATGTAATTTTATATAGTAATGTTCTAGGAAAGAAAGATAAACCTTTAACTGGATTTGAAGTTAAAAATATTAAAGGTAGAGCGGGTAGATTTAGAGTTCACTTCATAGGTAGAGTCTTTTATTTTCATAAAAGTGTTGAAAATGATAAAACAATAATTCTGGTTGATTATTATGATAAAGAAAATTTAAGTTCAGAGGATATTATTCAAATTGATAAAGAAGATTTGAAAGATGAAAATTTAAAAAGAAGGAACAAAATTGAAGAATTATTACATGCTAATAAAATTCCTTTATCACTCATTAAAAAAAATAAATATATACCTATAAACAAGCAAATTACATTTATAAATTTTTTAAGACAAAACCCGATCCTTTTGCAATTAGTTTATTTCAAAAATAAACCTGATAAACAACATTTAGATGAAATTTTCACTCTAACAAGAAATTATTTATTTAGTGATAGAGATTTAAATGATAAAAGTTTTATTTATTGGGAATTAAATAGGCTATTAAAATATTATATCTACTACAATCCAAGTATAAAACAATTAATAACTGAGCAAAAATATTCAAAAACTATTGACGCCAAAATTCGTTCGGCATTTAAATTAATCACTCATTATTTTGAATTTGCTTTCCCTAGATATTTTAGAGCTTTTGAAAATATATATAATTTTGTATATAATGAATATCACAATAATATTCAGAACGGTGGAATTAGTTTGCAGTATATTATTACATTATTAGAATTCGGTTTTGTTAAAGAAAATGAAATTGCTCTTAAAGAAGCTGGTCTTCCAAATGATATTGTCAGAAAGGTATCCGAAAGATTTGGTGATTGCAATTCTCTCGAGCAAGTAAGAAGCAAATACCGATTAAATCCTAATATTATAAATAACCTGACATTGTTCGAACAAAAAATGTTTAGAAAGTATATTTAAATATGACCATCCAAGACTTAAAAAACCAAAACCTCCTCCTCTTCGAAGCTATTTCCGGAAGCCGGGCTTTTGGGCTGGCAACGGAGAATTCTGATACGGATATCCGTGGGGTGTATTATCTGCCGAAGGAAGATTTCTTTGGACTGAATTATATTCCGCAGATTTCCAATGAAACGAATGATATTACGTATTATGAAATCGGGAGGTTTATAGAATTACTGCAGAAAAACAATCCTAATATTCTGGAAATTCTGGCAAGTCCGGAAGACAGTATCCTGTACAAACATCCCTTGATGGATCTGCTGAAACCTGAAGATTTCCTGTCAAAATTATGTAAAGATACCTTTGCAGGTTATGCTGTATCACAGATTAAAAAAGCAAAAGGTCTCAACAAAAAGATCTTAAATCCTATTGATAAAGAAAGAAAATCGATTCTGGATTTCTGTTTTATTCTTGATGGTCAGGGTTCTGTACCGTTGAAAAAGTGGCTGCATGAATTCCCTTCCACTGGCGGGGGAAATGGTCTTTTGCAGGAAAAATGCGGATTGATGGGTATTGATCATACCAAGGGAATGTATGCTTTATTTTATGATGAAGCGGGAACATTGGGATATAAAGGTATTATTCAAAATGAAGAAGCGAATCAGGTTTCCGTATCCTCTGTTCCCAAAGATGAAAAACCGACTGCTTATCTGTTTTGCAATCTGGATGCCTACTCTGTTTACTGTAAAGATTACAGGGAATACTGGAAATGGGTTGCTGAGCGCAATGAAGACCGCTATAACGTCAATCAGCCCCACGGACAAAATTATGACAGCAAAAATATGATGCATACCATCCGGCTGCTGCAGTCCTGTGAACAGATTTTTAAAACCAATTCACTGACGATCCGCGTAGAAAACCGCGACGAACTGTTAGATATCAAAGAAGGAAACCGGTCTTATGAAAGTGTTATGGAAAAGGCAGAAAACCTGATACAATCTGTAGAAAATCATTATTCCAAGTCAAATCTTCCTGATGCTCCGGATTTAGAAAAAACCACAAAAATCCTGATTGAGATAAGGGAAAAACTGTACAATAATGATGAGTTATGAGTGGCAGTATTGATCAATTCCAGCACTTCCACTCTCTGACTCTCAAACTCTCCCACTCTAAAACACTCTTACGCTCAAACTCTCTCACTCTCTCACTCTCAAACCCAACAACTCACCTCTTCGACACCTTTGCCACCGGATTATAATCCAGACAGATCTTGATCCAGTATTCAAAATCATCAGCTTTTTTAAAACCAATGGGTTCTACATAACAATACCCTGTAAGCTGTTTCCCTTTCATGATCATCGGCAGAAATCCCTTCTTTTCCGAAACCTCATCTTCCAATTCAGGATCATAACGGCACATCAGATTGTCATGACTGATGTTGATACACATCTTTCCGTTCACCAAAAAAGACAGTCCGCTGAACATTTTCTTCTCTTCGACCTCAATATTTTCTACTATTGAAAGCCGTTCACGTACCCGGTCGGCAAGTTCAGTGCTATAAGCCATGATTTCAATTTTTATGTTATTTAAAATTAACTAAAAACTGTGATTATCACACTATTTCTTCCGTTTAATTAATAGATTCTTATTTTGAAAAATAAAATTTTATTTAAATTAATTATTGTTTTACGATAATTAATTATACATTTGCAATATCAATTATTATTCATGCCATGAACCAGACCAAAATTATTTCAAGGATTTTATTTTATATCTGCTCCATACTTTCGGTCGGATATCTGATCACTTTTGTGTATTCTCTGTTCTGTCTTATCACCGGATTTTCAGTTACGCCTTATAAAGAAGGACAGTTCCTTCATATCAATTATCCGTTTACAGAACAGCCGTTTCTGAATATCGAAAACAATTATCCCTATATGATCTTCTCGTTTATGTTGGTGCTTATTACTTATGGAATTTTTTTCTGGCTGTCTGCCAGGGTTTTCAAAGTATTTTTCCAGCAGAAACTGTTTACTCAGGAGAATATCATTCAGCTTAAGAGATTTTACCTGTATAATATTTTCATCCCGCTTCCATTAGTGATTATCGCGAGTTTCTCTGTGGAAGTAGAAAGTATGATATGGGGACTGGTGTTTATTCACTTTATGCTTGGAATTTTCTGTTTGTTTCTTGCGAATATCTTTAAGCAAGGACTACATTTGCAAAACGAACAAGACCTATTTATTTAAAATGCCAATTATAGTCAACTTAGATGTGATGCTTGCCAAACGAAAAATGCAGAGTAAAGAATTGGCCGAAAAACTAGGTATCACCCCTGTCAACCTCTCTATCCTTAAAACCGGAAAAGCCAAAGGAGTTCGTTTTGATACTCTGGAAGCCATCTGCAAAATCCTGGAATGCCAGCCGGGAGATATTCTTGAATTTAAAGAGTAGCTGGGCGTGTGAGTGAGTTTGAGAGTAAGAGTGTTTGAGAGTGGGAGTGTAAAATTTCACTTCTAACTTCTAGCCTCTATCTTCCAGCCACTAACTTCTAACTTCTAACTTCTAACTTCTAAATCAGCTGCCGAAAGGCCGCCTGTCCTTCTATTCCCTAAACACAACACTATGAATACATTATCAATCAGCAATCTTAGCCTCACCTACAAAAATGGTTTCCAGGCTATTAAAGACATTTCACTGGACATTAAAAACGGAATGTTTGGGCTGCTTGGACCCAACGGAGCCGGAAAATCGTCTCTGATGAAAACCATTGTAGGACTTCAGAAACCCACGTCAGGAACACTGTTTTTCAATGAAGTGGATATTATTAAAAATCCTGATTATATCAAGCAGAATCTGGGATTTCTCCCTCAGGATTTCGGCGTATATCCGAAAGTCTCAGCCTATGATCTATTGGAACATATTGCTGTATTGAAAGGCATTACCGATAAAAACAAGCGTAAAAATCAAATTCTGAGCCTGCTGGAAAAGGTCAACCTTTCTGATTTCGCTAAAAAAGAAGTTCATACTTTTTCAGGAGGAATGAAACAGCGTTTTGGCGTTGCCCAGGCGTTATTGGGGGATCCGAAAATCATCATTGTAGATGAACCTACCGCAGGATTGGATCCTGAGGAACGCAACCGCTTCAATACGCTGCTCAACGATATCAGCCAGGATGTTATCGTCATTTTGTCTACCCATCTCGTTGAAGATGTCCGAAATCTCTGTTCGGAAATGGCAGTAATGAATCATGGGCAGATTCTCAGAAAAGGAAATCCCGGAAAACTGATTGCTGAACTGGAAAACAGAATCTGGTCAAAACCTATTGACAAAAACGAACTGGAGACTTATAGTTCCAGCAATGAGATCATCAGCCGACAACTTCTCGAAAGAGAACTTCACATTACCATATTTTCTGAAGAATCTCCCAAAGACTTTAGTTCCGTAACGCCTTTACTGGAACACGTTTACTTCCATACACTCACCCAAAAACCTTAATCATGAACACTCTATTTTTATTCGAAGCCAGACGCAGCACCCAGCACTGGCTCACCTATCTTGTGGCCTTACTCTTAGTAGGGATCGGCATTTTTTGCGGGAACCAGTTTAATCTTTCGGTAGGAGAAGGAATTTATTTAAACTCACCCTACACCATCGGTTTTATGACCGGAATGCTGAGCCTTGCCGTGATTTTTTTTGCCACTGTGTATGCCTTACAGCTGTTGTTTAAAGATCATGATTCAAAATTTGACAGCATTCTATTTTCATTTCCATTTTCAAAATCCACTTATCTGAAAGGGAAATTTATCACTTATTTCCTACAGACATTTGTAAGTTTTTCTTTCTTAATGACTGGATTTCTCATAGGCCAGATGATGCGTACCGGAACTGAAATGCAGGAAAGTTTTCATATCATCCATTACCTCTATCCATTATTACTTTTCGGTTTTATCAACAGTTTGTTTGTCTGCAGTTTTCTGTTTCTCATTGCTGTTATTGTAAAAAGAAAATTGTTGGTTGTAGTGGGCGGGCTGCTTCTGTATGTCCTCTATATGATTATTTTGCTGTTTTCCAACTCTCCTTTTATGGCGGGAAGTCTGCCTCAGTCATTGGAAACACAGCAGTTTTCAGCTTTCATTGATCCTTTTGGTCTATCTGCTTATTTCATGCAGGCTCGTGATCTTAGTTCGCATCAAAAAAACATTCAGATGGTTCCTTTTACAGGATATCTGTTGTTCAACAGGCTTCTGTTTTTCTTTATATCAGTGGGAATTATTTTCTTTTCGCTAAGATTATTTTCTTTTTCAAACACCTCCGGGAAGAAAGTAAAAACAGTAGGAAACGTTCATATATTATCTGAAACAATTTCTTCAGAATACTCCACAGTTACTCCAAGCTTTAATCGGTTGAACTCTTTCCGGTCTGTACTCTCTTTTACAAAAACTGACCTTACATACCTGTTTAAGAGCGTTGCTGTTCCTGCTGTATCCATCCTTTTGTTATTTTGTGTCGGGATGGAAATGTATGCCGAAATTGAAAAGGGAATCCGTCTTCCGCAGAAGTATGCAGGTTCAGGACTTATGGCTGTAACGATCTCAGAAAACTTTCATCTTCTTGGATTGCTTATTTCAGCTTATTTTCTGAACGATGTCTACTGGAGAAGCCAATCTTCCGGGCTTTTTCTGATTGAAAACAGCACTTTTTTCTCAAAAAACCGGTTAACCGGACATTTTATTTCAATCAGTTTTCTGTTGTTTTTCTTTACCGGAATTTTAATTATTCAGGGCATTATTTTCCAGGCGGCTTATCAGTATTTTCATATCGACTGGAATGCGTATCTCGGTGTTTTCCTTTTCAATACTTTCCCTTTGATCCTGTTTTCCGGATTGATCCTTTTGATTAATGATAGGATTCCTCATAAATTCATTGCCCTTGGATTTTCCATTCTCGCAGTGTTTGTATTGTCAGGACCGGTTTCCGGGAAATTGATTTCTTATCCTCTTTTCAGAATATTTTCAGATTTTAAAGGAACTTACAGTGATTTTAACGGCTATGGAATCTATGAAAAGGCTTTTGCCCAAAGACTTCTCTTCGGAGTGGGTATCATCAGTATTTTGTGGGTATCTAACAGTATTATAAAAATTAAAAAAGTCCCTGTAATTGCATCTTGCTTCAGTATAATTCTATTAATTTCAGGAATCTTTGCCGGAAAATTGTTTATGAAAGGATATGTTCCTAAAGATAAAGAGCAGGCTATTTTAAGCTCCGTAGAATATGAAAAGAACTACCGGAAATATGAAGCTCTTCCACAACCTGATATTTCTGACGTTACCACAGAAATTAAACTTTATCCTTCGGAAAACGCTTATCAGATCGTTGGAAAATATACCCTTAAAAATCAAACAGACCAATCCATCAACAAAATTCTGATCAATTTTAATGATGATTTACAACTGGAATCTGCTGTAATGACATCAGGAACTGAAACGATAAAAATTCATCAAAACGTCACGGAAGTTTCATTAAAACAGCCTCTCCTACCCGGTAAAACGGCTTTCCTTGATTTCACATTGTCTTATCAATGGTTCGCAGTAAACGGTCATCAATCCTTTAATGCCATTATTGCAGACGGATCTTTTATGAGAATCAGCAGATATTATCCATCCATCGGTTACCAAAAGGATTATGAAATTCAGGATGAAAAACAGCGAAGCCAATTCAAGCTTGGAAAACTCACAGAACTGAAGAAACCGGAAGCTCCTGAAGTTTCAAAAAAGGATTTTATCAATCTGAGTATGATTATTTCCACTGAAAAGGGCCAGACAGCGATAGGAACGGGAGATTTAATAAAAAAATGGTCATCATCCGGCCGTCATTATTTTGAATATAAAGCAGACCAGATCCCTTTCCGGTTTGCCGTTTCATCAGCAGAATATGAGTTAAAAAGCACTAATTATAAAGGAATTACCATCAATATCTTTTATCATCAAAAGCACAATGAAAATGTTAATCATCTTCTTGAAAATGCCAAACTTACTCTAGATTACTGTCAGCAGAATTTCGGGCACTATCCTTTTAAAACGATCAATTTTGCAGAGATCTCTTCTTTTACCAAAGGTTTTGCTGCCACGGCCTATCCTTCTGCCATCTTTATGCCTGAAGATATGGTTTTCCATGCCAATATCCAGGCGGATAAGAAGCAGGATGTCATCAATGAATTGGCCGGACATGAGCTTTCACACCTTTGGTGGGGAAACAGCCAGATCAACCCTGATGACAGAGAAGGTTCTGTAATGCTTACCGAAACACTGGCTATGTATACGGAAATGATGCTTTACAAACAGATGCACGGCAGAGAAAAAATGATAGAGAGAATCAAAGTGCATCAGCAGATCTACGACAATGAAAAAGGTTTGTCCGAAAATGTTCCGATCTATAAAGCGACCGGAGATGCCCCTCATATTTCTTATTCAAAAGGAGCAATGGCCATGGTACAATTGAGTCATGTGATGGGCGAAAGCAGACTCAATACAGCATTAAAAAGCTTTCTCAACAATAATCAATATCCAAAGAAACCTACTTCACTAGATCTGATCAATGAGTTTTACAAAGCTACTCCTGATGCTTCAGCCAGAAAAGAGATTGACAGATTGTTCAAAACCATAGACAATATAACTGTTACTAATGGCAAAAAAAACTCTTCTGTAAGGGCAAAATCAAAGTAAGAGATCAATAGTTTTTATTTTTTTTGAAAATATTTTTCAGGAGTTGTAACAAAATAAAATGATGATTTACTAATTAGTTGATATATCAATAATTGATACATCATTTTAAATCTGAAAATATGGAAAAGTTAAATTCAATTATATTCTACAATATAGACAAAGCGATCAGAGCTTATAGAAACTATGCCCAGCGTCAGCTGAAAGCCCATGGTTTTACGATTACGATTGATCAATGGCTTATCATCAAAGCGATTCTGGAAAACCCGGGAATTACTCAGAATGAAATTGGTGATCTTGTTTTCAAGGACAATGCTTCTGTCACCAGAATTATTGATTTAATGGTAAAATCAGAATACATCACAAGACATATTCATTCCGAAGACCGCAGGAAAACCAATCTGGAAGTAACAGATTCCGGAGTAAAGGTGATCAGAGAGGTTCAGAATATTGTGGAGAAAAACCGTGAAACGGCTTTGGAGGGGGTTAGTAAGGATGAAATGGAAGTCATGTATTCTGCTTTGCTGAAAATTTCAGAAAACTGTCTTAATCCTAAAAAATAAATACGATGATCAGAATATTTACATTTATTTTTGTCTGGCTGCTGATTTTTTTCAGCAGTATGCTTTCTGCACAGACATTGCAAAGCTTATCATTGTCCGGAAGCATCAATTCCGGCAAAGCAGAGCAGATGGAGATCAACCTCTTCGATACCAATCAGAAATTAATCAAAACAGAGATTGCTGATGACAATGGTAAATTCAATTTCAATGATTTAAAAGAAGGAACCTATCAATTAAAGATCAATAAAAACGGTTCTGAAGTCTATCATTCTGAAAACATTGTGTTGGCAAAAAACACTGTACTGTCTTCTATTGACCTGAATGTAAAATCTATTGAAGGGGTAACGATCACCAAAACCAAGCCTCTCATTGAAAGGCAAGACGGAAAAATGATCATGAATGTTGAAAACAGTATTGCCAGCACTGGAAATTCTGCGTTTGAAGTACTGGAGAAAGCTCCGGGAGTCAATATAGACAACAACGATAATATCAGTCTCCGTGGAAAGGGAAATCTCCTGGTTCAGATTGATGGTAAAAATACACCTATGACCGGATCTGATCTTGCCAATTATCTTAAAGGAATACCATCTTCTACCATTGAAAAGATAGAATTCATAACGAATCCTTCTTCCAGATATGATGCATCGGGATCTGCTATTATCAATATCAAACTAAAAAAAGAACAGAGAAAGGGAACCAACGGAAGTATTTCCACTTCTCTGGGCACGGGTAAATATGTGAAAAACAACAATAGTTTCAGCATTAACCACAGGAATAAGAAAGTCAATATTTTTGGCAATTACAGCTTTGCTTACAGGGAAGCCTACAACGGTCTGGTACTGGACAGAAATTTCTATGAAGCCAACAATTTCAAAAAAGCATATGTACAGGACAATTATTTGAAATTCAAATTCAACAGCCATATTGCCAAAGCAGGAATGGATTATTATCTGAATGATAAAAATGTGCTTGGCTTTTCTGTAGGGCTGGTTTCAAACAAGTTCAATATCAACGGAGATAATTCTAACGTGACCCTGGGCAGCAATCATCTTCCTGAAAGCTCTTTCACAACCGTCAACAGATCAAATGACCGCTGGACCAATCTTTCATTTAATCTTAATCATAAATATACGATAGATTCTTTAGGTTCTGAAATATCAACCGATTTTGACTATATCAATTACACGAATTCTTCTTTACAAAGTTTTGATACCAGTACTCATGAAATCGCCAGCGGTATGAACAATCTTGACATCATCAAAGGGGATATGGACGGAAAATTGAATATTTATTCTTTAAAGTCTGATCTGACGAAAAACTTAAAGAACGACTGGAAACTGGAAAGCGGCGTTAAAACAAGTTTTGTAAAGACGGACAATGATCTAAAATTCTTCAATGCAAGCTCAGGAGTTTCCATTCCCGATCTTTCTAAAACCAATCATTTCATTTACGAAGAAAACATCAATGCAGTCTACGGAAATGTCTCTAAAAAATGGGAGAAGTTTAAAGCTAACGCAGGGCTGAGACTTGAAAACACAAACGTCAAAGGTACCCAGATTACAACCAACCAGGTCAACAAAAGAAATTATACCCAGCTATTTCCAAGTGCTGTTTTTTCCTATGACCTTACAGATAAAAGTAACCTGGAAGTCAATTTCAGCAGAAGGATTACAAGACCAAGCTACAATCAGCTGAATCCTTTTAAGTTCTATCTTGATCCTACCACGTTAAAGGCCGGAAACCCAGACCTGAATCCGCAGATCACGATGAATTATGAATTGACATATAGTCTTAGTAATAAATATTTCGCCACATTAAGCTACAGCAAGACTTCTGACAACATTACAGACATCTTAAAACCCGTCATAGAAAACGGGCAGATTGTAACCGTACAGACGATTGAAAACCTAAGTTCTGCTTCTTATTTTGGGCTAAACCTGATCGCTCCGGTAAAAGTGACCCCATGGTGGGAGATGAACAACAGCGCCAATTTCTACTATGGTTCATACACTGGAAATGTTTCCGGAACCCAGATCAATAACCAGGGGAATTTTACCTTTAGCATCAACAGTATTAATTCCTTTAAACTAGGAAATGGTTTCTCCGCTGAACTTACCGGAAATTATAAAGCCAGAGAAGTCTATGCCTATCTGAATGTGAGCCCTAACTGGTATTTGAATATTGGTGCACAGAAAAAATTTAAAAACAACAGTGTACTGAAGCTCTCTTTCACAGATATTTTCTTTACCAGCAACATCAAAGGACAGACTGTTTATAATGATTATATAGAAAACTTTGCGGTAAAAAGAGATACGCGTGTCGCTACAATCTCCTATACTTATAATTTTGGTTCTTCTAAAAACGGACAGCCCAGAAAAACAGGAGGTGCTGAGGATCTTAAACAGAGAATCGGAAGCTAGTTATAATAAGTTGGAAAACACAAAGGCGCGAAGAAAGAGGAATAAAATGTTGGATTTAGAGCGCAAGGATTTTATCTTCGATAAAATTGAGTACTGCTAACGATACTTTATTTTAATCTCTCGGTGATCTATCAAGTAAAGCAAATGAAAAAAAGCAATTTGCTTGCTGAAAATCTTCGATTTTCTTGCGCCTTAATCAAAACTATATTATTCTTTTTGCGCCTTTGCGTTCTCCAACTTTATGACCTAAAAAGCAAAAATCCCTCAAATTGAGGGATTTTTTATATCTAAGAATGAATCTTATTAAGCTTCGTTAGAAGGTGTTTCGTTTTCCACTTGGTTTTCTCCTTGTGGCTTTTCTCCTTCAGGTCTTCTTTGTCCTTCTGGTCTTCTCTGTCCCTCAGGTCTTCCTTGTCCTTCCGGTCTTCTTTGACCTTCTGGTCTTCCTTGTCCTTCTGGTCTATTTTGTCCTTCTGGTCTTGCAGGTCTTGGTAAAAGAACTTTACGGGAAAGTTTCATTTTCTTACGGTCATCGTAACCCATGAACTTCACTTCTACTTCGTCACCTTCTGCATATGGAACTTTGTCTAGACGAGCCCACTCAATTTCAGAAATGTGAAGAAGTCCTTCAGTACCTTTAGCAATAGCAACAAAAGCACCGAAATCCATTACTTTCACAACTTTTCCGTTGTAAACTTCGCCTACAACCGGTACGAAAGTAATTTCGTTAATTTTTGCAACAGCAGCATTGATTTTCTCTCTGTCTTTTCCTGCAATTTCGATACGTCCGATCTCTCCTACTTCTTCAATAGCAATCACTGTATCAGTATCTTTCTGCATCTGCTGAATGATTTTTCCTCCAGGTCCGATTACAGCACCAATGAAGTCTTTAGAGATCTCCATTACGACCATTTTAGGAGCGTGAGGTTTCACATCTGCTCTTGGTTCAGAAATAGTTTCAGTGATTTTATTTAAGATGTGTAATCTTCCATCTCTAGCCTGCATCAAAGCTTTTTCCATGATATCCATAGAAAGACCCTGAATTTTGATATCCATCTGACAAGCAGTGATACCGTCTGCAGTCCCTGTTACTTTGAAGTCCATATCTCCCAGGTGATCTTCATCTCCTAAGATGTCAGAAAGTACAGTGAATTTACCAGATTTTGTATCCGTGATCAATCCCATTGCAATACCGGAAACAGGTTTTGTAATCTTTACCCCAGCATCCATTAATGCTAATGTTCCTGCACAAACTGTTGCCATTGAAGACGAACCGTTTGATTCTAGGATATCAGAAACAATTCTGATGGTATATGGATTTTCTTCAGGAATAACTGCCTGTAATGCTCTTTGAGCAAGGTTCCCGTGTCCTACTTCTCTTCTTGAAGTACCTCTTAAAGGTCTTGCTTCACCTGTTGAGAAAGGAGGGAAGTTATAATGTAAGAAGAATTTTTCGTCGTGTTGAGAAATAACACTGTCTACCATGTTTGCATCTTTCACAGAACCTAAAGTTACCGCTGTTAAAGACTGAGTTTCACCTCTTGTAAACACTGCAGAACCGTGAGCTCCCGGAAGGTAGTCAATTTCTGACCAGATTGGACGGATCGTCTGAGGATCACGACCGTCAAGACGGATATTGTCTTCAAGGATCATCTGACGCATCGCTTCTTTCTCTACATCATGATAATATACTTTTACGAAAGGAGTTACTCTTTCCAATTCTTCTGCATCTTCAGCATATTGAGCTAAAAATTCTTCACGAAGTGCTTTGAATTTTTCTCCTCTCTCTTCTTTACCAGAAGGAGTTCTTGCTACTTCATATACTTTATCGTAAGTCTCTTTCCAAACTTTTGCACGAATTTCTTCGTCGTGGTTTTCGTGAGAGTACTCTCTTTTTGGGAAAGCCTTACCTACTTTTTCTGCTAATCTCTCCTGAGCTTCAATCTGCTTTTTAATTTCAGCATGACCGAAGATGATCGCTTCTAACATTTCCTGCTCAGAAATCTCCTTCATCTCTCCTTCTACCATTACGATTGAATCTTTAGTAGCTCCAACCATAATATCCAATTCAGAATTTTTCAGTTCTTCGTAGCTAGGATTGATAGAAAGTTGTCCGTCAAATCTTACTACTCTTACCTCAGACATTGGTCCATTGAAAGGAATATCAGTAATTGCAATAGCTGCAGAAGCTGCTAAACCTGCTAAATCATCAGGAATCGTTTCTCCGTCATAAGAAATTAAAGAAATCATTACCTGTACTTCAGCGTGGAAATCTTCAGGAAAAAGCGGACGTAATACTCTGTCTACTAATCTCATTGTTAAAATTTCCTGATCTGAAGGTCTTGCTTCTCTACGGAAGAAGTTTCCAGGAATTCTTCCACCTGCATAGAATTTTTCTCTATAATCTACTGTTAATGGTAAAAAATCTACACCAGGATTTGCTTCTTTATTGGCTACAACAGTTGCTAAAAGCATTGTTCCACCCATTTTTACTACCACAGATCCATCAGCCTGCTTGGCCAACTTCCCTGTTTCAATAGTGATTTCTCTGCCATCAGCAAGAGTAATCAGCTCTGTAAACGCTTGAGGTATACTCATAAATTTGTCTTCTTAATACTCCGTATTGAGTATGAATTAATATTTAAACTCTTTAAATTTCGTGTGCAAAGGTACTATATAATAATGATATATTAAATTTTTCAATTGCATTAATAGGCTCTGAAAATACAAAAAATTGGCTATCAATTGATGAAAGATTCAAAAATGTGTATCAGTAATCTCAACTTATTCATTATTCGTGAAAATAAAAAAGTGTTTTTTTAAAAATAATGCATGGAAAAATCCTCTTGTTTTTGTATTATTGTCTCAAAAAGTGAAAATAACAATCTGATTAGAAAAAAGATATCCATTTCATTATAAAAACAATTAAAATTATTGCAAAAATATAGGCGGATTCCTATATTTGCCCTACTTCACCAATTACAATGCTGTAGGAAAAAAGTTAAGGGCCTATCCTTATACAGATAAATAAATGTTTATGACTAATAAAGAAGTACAACCGCAAAGCAGGAATTATACGGTTCCGTTGATTACCATCACCCTGCTGTTTTTTATGTGGGGATTCATCACCTGTATGAATGACATCCTGATCCCCTATCTGAAGCAACTTTTCAATCTTACCTTTTTCGAGTCCATGCTGGTACAGTTCTGTTTTTTCGGAGCTTACTTTATTGGATCCCTGATTTATTTTCTGATTTCTATTACGAAAGGAGATCCCATCAATAAATTAGGGTATAAAAAAGGAATCCTGTTCGGAATTTTCCTTGCCGCTTTTGGCTGTGTTCTATTTTACCCGGCAGCTACTTTTTCTTATTATCCTTTGTTTTTGGGGGCTTTGTTTATTTTAGGACTTGGCTTTACGGTACTGCAGATTACCGCCAATGCCTATGTTTCATTACTGGGAAGTGAAGAATCCGCATCCAGCCGACTGAATATGACCCAGGCGTTCAATGCATTCGGAACAACCATTGCTCCGGTGTTGGGAGGTCACCTTATTTTTGAATTTTTCTCTTCTCCGGACGGATCATTCAGTGCAGTAGCAACAAGAATTCCTTACTTAATTTTTGCAGGTATTCTTTTATTGGTCGCTTTATTGATTTCCAGAGTGAAGCTTCCGTCATTCCAGATGGGTGAAGAGGAAGTGGTAAAAGGCTGGGGAGCTCTTGAGTTCAGCCATCTGAAATTCGGAGTATTTGCGATGTTCTGCTATGTGGGTGGAGAAGTTGCTGTGGGAAGTTTTATCATCAGTTTCCTTGAGCAGCCTCAGATTATGGGCTTTAATGAAATCATCAGTAAGAATTATCTTTCTCTTTACTGGGGTGGGGCCATGATCGGGCGTTTTCTTGGAGCCATCTCTTTAAACCAATCTTTAAGCCAGAGTAAAAAGGCTCTTTATATGCTGGGTGCAGCAGGAGCTGTTTTCCTTGTGATCTTCAGTATTGTGAATCTTACCTTTGCTCAGATCAGCTTTTTCCTTGTATTCATAGTTCTTAATTTCATTGCCTTTTTCATTGGTAAATCAGCTCCGGCGAGAACGCTGTCAATCTTTGCAGCTGTCAATGTTGTATTATTGATTTCTGCTATGGTAAATCAAGGAGAACTGGCGATGTACAGTATTCTGGGAATTGGGATTTTCAACTCCATTATGTTCTCGAATATTTATACATTAGCGATTTCAGGACTGGGGAAATATACCAGCCAGGGATCTTCCTTAGTGGTAATGGCGATTTTAGGAGGGGCTATCGTTCCTATTTTCCAGGGATATCTTGCGGACCAGTTTGGAGTACAGCATTCATTTATCATTCCTGTATTCTGTTATCTGGTTATTCTGATCTTTGGTGCTTACTGTACCAAATATCTCGGTCATGTGGAAAGCACGGAAGCCAAATCAGGGCATTAAACTATATTAGATTAAAATATACAAAGCGGAATATCTCAAAATATTCCGCTTTTTTCGATCTTATAGTGTAACTTTCTATTAAAATAAGGATAGACCAGCCCAATTACAATGAAAATACAATTAAAGCTTGAATACGCAGCGTTTCTATTGTTAGGAATATATGCTTTTGCCCAAACAGAATGTTCATGGTGGTGGTTTGCAGGACTTTTTCTGGCTCCTGATATTTCCATGTTGGGATATACGGTCAATAATAAAATTGGAGCTGTTTCCTATAATGTCTTCCATCATTTTGGAGTAGCTATTATCGTTTATCTTGCCGGAACCGCTCTTTCTCTACCCTATTTACAAATGATTGGAGCGATATTATTTTCTCATTCTGCTTTTGACAGAATATTAGGCTATGGATTGAAATATCCGGATAGTTTTCAGAATACGCACTTGGGGAAGATTGAGAAGAAAGTGGAGAAGTTATAATTGCAGACTGTTAAAACCACCCCGTCAAAAATTCTTTGAATTTTCGCCACCCCTCCGGAAGAGGGGAATTTTCGCTCCTTCAGTTCGAGTATTGTCATCATTGTAATTCCCATCAATACTATTCTTTTAATATCACATGAAAATCAAAGACTTTTAAGAACTTAAGTGCTCTTCTGAAGCATTTAGTTGTTTCTAAAAAAGCTTTTGTGACTTTTGTGGTTAAAGATTCCCCATACTGCAAAAACAAAAAAGCAACCTCTTTTGAAGTTGCTTTTTATTTTGAAAATCTTTATAGATTATTTTCTTAAACCTAGTTCAGCAATAATTGCTCTATATCTTGCGATATCCTTGTTTTTAAGGTAATCTAATAAACTTTTTCTCTTACCTACCAATTTCACTAGAGATCTCTCTGTGTTGAAATCGTGACGGTTAGCCTTTAGGTGTTGAGATAAGTGGTTGATTCTGAAAGTGAAAAGAGCGATTTGTCCTTCAGCACTTCCTGTGTCTTGTGCAGATTTTCCGTGTTTTGCGAAAATTTCCTGCTTTTTGTCTGTTGTTAAGTACATTCCAATATTGTTTAATGATTATTATGTAACGGGTGCAAAATTACGACTATTTTTTGATTCTGCAAACATTATTGATTTCATAAATCAAAATTGATAGAAAAAAATGTTAAAAATTTCTTAATAAATTATATGCAATCCAACGAAAAGGCAGTAATTTTGCATTCGAATTACAAATGAAAAAAATTATATTCTTTACAGCGGTTGCTACTTTTTTATTGATCGGCGTTACTTCGGTAAAAGCTCAGAAATCTGCTGATGATAAAATAAAAAAAGTTCTCTACTTCAATCCCCAGGTAGAGCCTGATGTTGATGAGATAAAAGATCCTACCAACACGGCATTCTTTGATGTTATTACTGATAATTTCAGCAGCAGAAGAAATAAAATGCTCCGGGCAGAAGTTCAGGTTCCCTTTGACAGCATAGACAAACAGACCATTGTAGATTACTGCCTCAATAACGACGCAGATTTTGCCATTGTTTCCAAAGTAAGATATTTCAAAGTAGGTTTTGGAAAATATGTTTTCTCCAATCAGGTAGTGGTCAGTATGAAACTTTTTGGTGCTGACGGAAATCTTGTGACTGAAACGGATCATGATACCTATAGAAAAAATATGCGTTTACTGGGATCTACAGTAAATTCTGTTAAAATAGGAACTGAAGGAGCTATAAAAGGGATCATCAAAAAACTGAGAAAACTGAAGCCAACAGAAGCTGAGCTTTAAGTTTAAAGTTGAATATAGGACCTTTGATTCTCAATGGTCAGTTTTACTTCGCAAGTGAAGCGTGAATTTTGGGATGCAGAGTAATGAGCATATCAGGCTAATTCATAATTCATTCATAGACTACTTCCTGTAGAATATATACCCATTGATCGATAATATAAAAACTTTCATTAGCTTAGTTTCATAATTAAATCTAGCTCGTTAGGAGGATTCAAATTTAAAGAGACTGAGCGGAAAGAATTTTAAGAAATATTATACGTTTTCAAAAATGCAAATTCTTTAGAATATGCAGGCTGATCATGTTCTCATAGAGTATGTGTAAATGATCCGTGTCCTGAATTACAACACTTTTCATGTTAAATATTTGAGCGCTTGTTTTATTTATAAACAGGTGCTTTTTATATTAAAAAACGTTATAAACAACTGATTGATAGTTAAATATTTTCACCAAATAAGGAATTATTAAATATTTTTTACTATTTTAGTGTACCATTAAAACTAAATCATATGAAAAATTTAAAGAAACTCAGTAGAGAAAAAGCAAAGCAAATTAACGGCGGATCTTTTGAAAGATGCAGTGATATCAATCCATGTTCTGTAGGATGGTGCTGTAATGGAATTTGCTCACCATTCATCTGTATTGAATAAACTTAACACTTAACTCTAAAATAAAATCACATGAAAAATCTAAAAAAAATCAGTAGACAAGCGCAAAAAGAAATCAAAGGCAGCGGACCTTTCAAAAAATGTACAGAACATTACCAATGTCCGGGCGGATCATGCTGTCATAACATATGCGTTTTAAATCCTTGTCCTTTGGAATAATATATGATCATTACAGACACCTATTTCTAATAGGTGTTTTTTATTTAATTTTTAAATAAAATACCAACTTAAGGTAAAATATTTTCACCAAACGATGAGTAATATAGAAATATTTATTATTTTAGTTCAACATTAAATCTAAATTATATGAAACATTTAAAGAAACTCAGCAGAGAATCTGCCAAACAAATTAATGGGGGTGTCGGACCATTCAGATGCAGCATAACAAGACCTTGCTCCGTTGGATATTGCTGTAACGGAGAATGTATTGATCATGACTGTATGATAGAGCCTTAATCTTAATATATTGATGAGTATGAGAAATTCAAATCTTAAAAAGCTAAACAGACAGGAACAAAAGGGAATTAACGGGGGCGCAATAAAGAAATGCGGCAGCAATGAAGATTGCGGTCCATATCTCTGCTGTACCAATAACGTCTGTGTATTTATTCCTACTTCAGAATGTGAACCCATTTAAAAGTATATTGGAATTTTAAAATTTAATTTTTTAACATCCGCTTCGGTGGGTGTTTTTTTGGCCTTATACTGAAGGACTAAACTTTAATTAATCCTTAAATTTCCCACTTTATGGCTTAGTCTTAAAAATTTGAATTATTTTTGCATATCCAAAAATTTCACGTTTTGAATTCTAGAGACGAACTTATCTTTAACCCTGCCGATATTGCCGAAACTCTCAGCGAACTTCATGCTGACGAGAGGCTGCTCGCGTTCCTGAAGGTTCCGAAAGAGTACAAAGCAGAAGTTTTTTCACATCTTGATCCTGATTTCCAGGAAGATACCATCAGAAGCATCGGAAGCGATGAAGTTTCTGAAATTCTGAATGCAATGACTCCGGATGACAGGACTGCTCTTTTTGAGGATTTCCCGGATGAGCTTATCAAGTATTCCATCAATCATCTTAATCCGCAGGAAAGAAGAATTGCTTTAAAGCTTCTTGGCTACAACTCTGATTCTATTGCCCGTCTGATGACCCCTTATTATATTCAGATCCGTAAGGAATGGACGGTAAAAAGATGTCTTCAGCAAATCAAAAAGGTAGGAAAAAGAGTAGAAACCATGAACTATCTGTATGTGGTGGATGAAAGAAACCGTCTGATTGATGATTTAGCTGTAGGAAGTTTACTGTTAGCCGAAGAAGATACTTTAGTGTCCGATCTTATGGACAACCATTTTGTGGCGATCACCACGATGACTTCCAAAGAAGACGCTGTTACTTATTTTGAAAAATATGACCGTTCAGCGCTTCCTATTATTACAGAATCGGGAGTTCTTGTAGGGATTGTAACGATTGATGATATTCTTGACCAGATTGAGCAGCAAAACACCGAAGACATTCAGAAATTCGGGGGTCTTGAAGCCTTAGATTTACCGTATACCCAGACTTCTCTTATCGAAATGGTAAAGAAGAGAGGAATGTGGCTTATTATATTATTCTTTTCCGAAATGCTCACCGCATCAGCCATGGGATATTTCGAAGACGAGATCCAAAAAGCAGTAGTGTTGGCACTATTTGTTCCGTTAATTATTTCCAGTGGTGGAAACTCAGGTTCACAGGCTGCAACGCTTATTATTAGAGCAATGGCACTTCAGGAAATCGGTTTAAAAGACTGGTGGTATGTCATGAAAAAAGAAATCTTCACCGGATTGTTTTTAGGAGGAATTTTGGGAATTATCGGTTTCTTAAGAATCATGATCTGGCATGAGGCAGGCTTCTTCAGTTACGGTGCCCACTGGGTTTATGTAGGACTAAGTGTAGCCGTTTCTTTAGTATTGATCGTACTCTGGGGAACTCTTTCAGGGTCGATGGTTCCATTTATCTTAAAGAAATTAAAACTAGACCCTGCTACTTCATCTGCTCCTTTTGTAGCTACTCTTGTAGACGTTACGGGACTTATCATTTACTTTTCTGTAGCCGGACTTTTCTTAACGGGAAAACTTTTGTAATTTTAGGCATCATCTAACATGCCAATATGAAAATCGTTTCACTTGTACCCTCTATTACTGAGGCATTATTTGACCTTGGACTTACTGAAAATGAAGTCATCGGGAGAACAAAATTCTGTATTCATCCTCAGGATAAAATAAAAAATGTACCTGTAATCGGTGGGACCAAAAACATCAATATCGAGAAAATCAAAGCACTGCAACCGGATCTTATTCTTGCCAATAAGGAAGAAAATGTAAAAGATCAGGTGGAAGCTTTAATGGATGATTTTAAGGTAATGGTAACCAATGTGGAAACAATTGAAGACAATTATTACCTGCTTAAAAATCTCGGAAAACTTCTCGGAAAGGAAGACAGAGCACAACTTTTCAATCTCAAAATTTATGATATCCTGAATCAGGCAAAACTGGACACGCCTATCAAAGCAGCCTATCTTATCTGGAAGAATCCTTATATGACAATTGGCTCAGATACCTTTATTCATAAGATTTTATCAGAAATTGGTTTCGAGAATATTTTTAAGGATAAAACCCGTTATCCTCAAATTACCACTGAAGATCTGGCAGATGCAGATGTAATTATGCTTTCTTCCGAACCCTTCCCATTTAAAGAAAAACATATTGAAGAACTGCAGGCTTTCTATCCTGACAAAAACATCATGATCGTAGATGGTGAGGCATTTTCCTGGTATGGAACGCATATTGCGAAATGTGAGAACTACTTTAAAGAATTGCTGGCAGAGGTACACCGTATGCAGCTCTGATTTTTAACCACAAAAGACACAAATATTTTACAACAACTTAGTTATCTTTAAGTTGCTGGCCACTGCTTGAAAAATACATTTACGTTTTTGAAAATTTTCGGTTTTCAAATTTTAAATAAGAATCGTTTAAATTCTATGGAATGGTAAATGCTGCCTTTATATAGCGTCTCTGTCACAAAAATCGTTAATTTTGTTATTGTAAAATTTCTGGTACATTGATCTGTACTATTTATCCATTAAATATTTAATACACATGGCTGATACGGTTATACTATCTGAAGGAGCAGAGTTTGATCACGTTATACAAGAAGTCTCAAAATATATTCACCTTTATGTAATGGCGTTTGAAAAGAATGAACGGACCATAACACAAATAGATAGACGTGAAAATATGTATGGCGGAAACGGAACCGTATATATGATACAGATGTTTGATCAGAAAGAACTGGCTAATAACCGCCTGGCAGCTTATATGGTTTTATTGAATAAGGGTGATGAATCCGGGTTTCACACGCACAATCAAAGAAATGAACAAGAGCTGTACGTGGTCATGCATGGAACCGGAGAATATCGTGAAAGAACCGGAACTGAAGGGCCAATACGAAAAAAAATTCTTCAGAAAGGAGATATTACAGCTATCAATTCTATAGGCTATCATTCTATTGAAAATACAGGAGACGAGCCTTTAATTATGTTTGTTATTACTACTTATTATTCATAATCTATGAAGGGTAAGGCTGGAAATTTCTAACTCTACATTCTGCTTCAATGCTCAAAAAAACTCCGACTATAAAAGCCGGAGTCTATATTATATTCGTATTGAAATTCAATTACAAAATCTTGGAAACTTCCTTACAAAGCCATTCCAGCAATTCACGATCTTCGCTGGTGAATGGGTCAACTGTATGAGAATCAATATCAATTTGACCAATATTTTTTCCGTCTTTAAAAATAGGAACCACTATTTCTGCTTTTGTATCGATTGAACAGCTTAAGTAGTTGCTTTCTTCATGCACATCAGGAACTACGAATGTTTCATTGGAAACCGCAACCTGACCGCAAATTCCTTTTCCGTAAGGGATAATGGTATGATCGGTAGGAGCTCCTACGTAAGGCCCTAAGATCAATTCATCTTTATCTCCGTTTTTGAAATAGAAACCTGTCCAGTTGAAGTAAGAAATCTCCTGGTCCAACAGGTGGCATACTTTTTCAAGTTTTTCTTCTGTATTATGCTTAGGACTTTCAAGAATTGAGGAAAGTCTTTTCTTTAATTCTGACATTGTATATATTTTTTAAGAGAATTGTTTTAACGAAAGTTCTTCTTTATATCCAAACATTCCGCGCTCTTTGATCATTTCTGCAACTCCTTCCGGAACCTGGCTTTCCCAGCCTTTCACACAACATGCTATTTTTCTCAGTATTTCTCTGGAATAAATTTCCAGGAATTCCGGATTATAGTTCGTAATATCTACAATACGATTGTTGTGTTTGAAATATTTGTATAATTCTTTCAGATTTTCTTCTACTTTCAGGTTTGAAGAATCCAGTAACTGGTGCGTTTCAGGATCTTTATAAGGATACAGATACACTCTCATTCCGTTTCTGAAAAACTTCCCGAATGCTTCAAGAATTCCTCCTGACATGTTTTTATAGTATTTCTCGTCAAATACCATCAATAGGTTATTTACCCCCATTGCGACTCCAATATCCCCACTTGTGTAAGAAGCGAAATAATCGATCAGCCTGTAGTATTCAGAGAAATTTGAAATAATAACCGTGTATCCCAATTTACCTAAAATATCTACTCTATCCAGGAAATCCCTTTCATCAATGTCTCCGTCTGCTCTCAGATTGGAAATCGTGATTTCGATAAGGACTTCTGTTTCTTCATGAGTACAGATTGCATCTTTGAAAAACATATCCATACCATTTTTAAGCATATCAATGTTTACTTTCGTTACCGGTCTGAAACTTCCTCTTACCGCGAAAATATTTTTCTTGTACAAAACATCTGCCGGAAGCATATTATTCCCCTCTGAATTGAAGATCACTGCATCAGTCATTCCATTTTTTACCAGTTGAAGAGACATCAGTCTGTTATCAACATAGGCAAAAGCAGGTCCGCTGAAGTCTATCATATCAATTTCAAGGTTGTCTTTTGCAATATCGTCGTATAGAGATTCTACTAAAGTTCTTGGATTGTCAAAGTAATTGAAAGCACCGAAAATAAGATTTACCCCAAGGTTTCCTAAAGTTTCCTGCTGAAGGGTAGCATCATTTTCTTTGAATTTTACGTGAATTACGATCTCATTGTAATCTTCATTTTCTTTGGTCTGAAAACGGATTCCTACCCAGCCGTGGCCTTTTACAGTTTTATCAAAATTGATTGTGGTTACCGTATTCGCGTAAGAAAAGAATTTTCTATCAGGATTATTATCTCTGGAAATTCTCTCTTCAATCAAAGCGACTTCATATCGAAGCATTTTGCGAAGCCTGTTTTGGGTAACGTACCTGTTTTTTACTTCTTTTCCGTAGATGGCATCACTAAAATCCTTGTCATAGGCAGACATTGCCTTTGCAATCGTACCGGAAGCTCCCCCTGCTCTAAAAAAGTGGCGAACAGTCTCCTGCCCTGCTCCAATTTCTGCGAAAGTACCATAAATAGCAGGATCTAGATTAATTGTTAATGCTTTTTGTTTAGGAGTTAGTTTCTGATACATTAGGACGTGAAATTTTTCGTAAATTTACCAAAATTAAACCAACCTCAAAAGAAAATGAAGTTGAAATTTTTAGGAACTGGTACTTCTCAAGGTGTACCCGTTATAGGCTGTACATGTGAAGTATGTACTTCCGAAAATCCAAAAGACAAACGTTTGCGCTCTTCCGTGATGATAACTACGGAAGAAAATAAAAAAATACTGATCGACTGTGGTCCGGATTTCAGGCAGCAAATGCTTACCAACCACGAACATAACGTAGATATTGCGCTGATTACTCATGAGCATAATGACCATGTAATCGGGTTGGATGATATGCGTCCATTGATTTTTAAAAGTGGAAAAGATGTTCCACTCTACTGCTATTCAAGAGTTGCTCATGAAATAAAAAACAGATTTCCTTACGCCTTTGCTGATGTAAGATATCCCGGAGCGCCTGCTTTTGAGCTTCATGAGATTGAAAACAAACCGTTTCAGGTTCTGGATACAGAAATCACCCCTGTGGAGGTGATTCACTATAAAATTACCGTTTTCGGATATAAGTTTAAAAACCTTGCTTACATCACAGATGCCGGCTTTATTTCAGAAACTGAAAAGGAAAAACTGAAGAATCTGGATGTCCTGATATTAAACTGCATCAGGAAATTTGATCCCCACCCTGCCCATTTTATCCTTCCGGATGTGATCAGGCTGTTTGAGGAACTAAAACCTAAGCAATTATTCCTTACTCATATCAGCCATCATTTGGGACTGCATGATGTTGAAGATAAGGAGCTTCCTTCCGGAATGCACCTTGCCTACGATGGTTTGGAACTAAATTTTTAAAAAAAATTCTTCAAAAAGCTTTTGAACATTGAAAAAAGTTTATATATTTGCACACCAATTTGAAACAAACATCACGTTTGAAGTAAACATCAAGCCCAGGTGGCGGAATTGGTAGACGCGCTGGTCTCAAACACCAGTTCTTAGGAGTACCGGTTCGATCCCGGTCCTGGGTACAAAAAGCCTCTGAAATCATTTGATTTTCAGAGGTTTTTCTTTTTAGGGTAGTCAAAAGGGTGGCTGTTTTTTTTATCTAATTTATAAATCAAAATAAATTTTATATTAGTAGCATAAATAGCTTTACGAAATGCATAAATTTGAAAGTTATCTGCAATATCACAAAACCCTTATTCCAAATGAGATTTCCACTATTTTTATTGATGTTATTTTTAATATTTTCTTGCAAAGAAAAACCAGAATTAAAAATGGATATTAAAACCGTGAATATAAATTTAAATCGAAATAATAGTCAATATTTAAAAGAATACCATCCTGAAAAAATTGGCCAAGAAGTCGAAATTCAATTTATAAAAAATAAAAGTAATAATAAATTATATGGAATTATGAGTTGCTCATACAATAGTAACTTCATACTTGACAACGATGATTTTTCGTTTGAAACTTTTAAATGTGATTCTAACTTTCCTGTATATATAGAGTTTGAAAAAAACACTTCTGAAAAATATAAATTACTGGTGACAAAAAATCATAATTCAAAAAGTAATTATTTCAAAATTGGATACAAAAAAATTATTTTTCCAAATAAATATTATTCTTTTAAATCTTACTGGGAAAAAGTCAAAAACAAAAAATATGAAATTCTATGGAGCGAACCAATAAAATTCGAAAATTAAATAATAAAAAATACTGCAGATAACAGTATATTGACAAAATGTGAGGTTAAATACAAAATTGAATTATTTGAAACATTTACATGCCTCTAATTTCATACTGTTTTATTTAACTTTAGCAATCTTAAAAAGCATCGGCTTCATTTGTTCGAAAATTGAACTACCACTTATTTTTTATCCCATACTTCGACAATACCTCTTCCGTTTAATATGAATAAAAACTAAGTCTCAAAAAACGATTGATTTAGTTAGTAGCTTCAGAAAAGCTGAGTACCAAATCTTGTTAGCTTATTTTTCTTGTTGATATGTCGTTTTATCCAGATCTGATAAAAAATACGGTTTTCTTTTATTTTCGAGTAATATTTTTTTAAAACTCCATATTTTTCTTTTCTTATTTTAATCATTTTAATTCTCTTAAAAACAATAAATGGCATGTAATGTATTTTATAGAAACTTTTCCCCGATTGTATTTTACTAATACACTCAGATAGAATATTTTCTATTTTATTTCTTTTAGTATATGGAATTCTCAAAAGATTTTTGGTTTCCTTTCTAGCAAACCGGTTCTTTATTTCATCTCTTTTTACAGCTTCTAAAAATTTATTCAAATCATAATGTGGGGGTTTGGGTTTAAAATGATAAAGTCCATCATATTCAATAAGTAATTTTAAACTTTCAATGTAAATGTCTGGTCTTAATTTTTTCTTGTGTTTTAATTTAGGAAAAACAGCAATATTATTAACAAGATCCAATTTGTATTTTTGTGAAATTATTTCTACAATTTTTTTTTCATAATATGAACTATTCTTACATTCCTTACAAAAGCCACCTTTAGAATAAATATGCTGATCATAGCTTGTAAAAAAAACACCATGTTCCGGACATATCACAGGAATCTCTTTAAAGTTCTCTAAAATGGCATTATTTATATCGGTTAAGTTATAAAGATATTCAGGATGAATCTCTTTCCCTAATTTTATAAATTCTTCTCCAGTATGTTTTATTTTTAATTTTTTTAAAAATAAACTTCTGCATTTATCACAAGGAATTGTATTTGTTTTACTTTGGATAATATCAAATTGTTTAGGCTTTATTCCTTGATTTATATGGGTTTTGCAACTAAAGAAAATAAATATTCTTCCTTTTCCTCTTTCAATTTTATGAATTGGGAAGTTTTCAAAATTTTGAATTTTTTCTTTTATTTCTGAAATTATTTCTTCGTCAGTTTTTCTGGGAGATCTAAACTCTTGGCATACTTTACACGGTTTTCTTCTATGCAGATCTTTTGTTCTAAATATGTTTTCTTCTAGTAAGCCATGCTTAATACACTCAACATGAGCATAAGTTCTTTCTTCATCATCATTATAAATTATATCCCGAATAAAGTACAAACCTTCATACTGTTTATTACTATTAATTTTTTCTTGAAATTTTTTTATTTTCCCTGGTTTCTCCTTTTCTCTTTTTCTTTCTTTACCACAATCCGGACAAGCATCATTTTCATGTAGAAAGTTACTTAAGTCTTGCGAAAAAGGCTTTTTATGCTTAAAACAAAAAACTTTCACTTTTATACGTTTTTCCGATTTAAAGGTATCGTCCACTCGAAATCTATTCGGTGTTTTTTCATCAATTCTAATTTGTATTTCTTGAACTGTAAGTGCTTTTCCCATATCTTACATTTTATAATTGGCAAATTAACTTTTCTAACCAACTTAATTAATTTTTGTCAAAAAAGATTTCAATTATTTTCTGTAGTTCCCAATAAAGCCTTGTCAAGTTCTTTATAATCTACTCCCGGCTTTTCTGCTTTTATTTTAACTGAATCTTTTCTTATAGCAATTGAGATCAAAAAGATCATTGCTATTAAATAGGATTACAATGCCCTAAACTGAAATTTTGCTCTGTAATATTTTCATAACTTTTTTTTACAATTATTTAATGATTGTTTGATTTACAGACTCACGCTTATTGATTGATTAACAACTATTTAGTCACACCCTTGCTTTAACAGAACCAATGAAACAAGCTACACCTTTACAAAAGTTCAGGTAAAATAATGACATTCAACATCCTGTTTCCGCAAATTTGGCAGCTGGCCATCATAAACGGAAAACTCAAAAACTTCTCTTATCCTACTCTATTCCCATTATACTTCTGTAGATATTATTGTATAAAAATGCAGTATTTCTACGTATCGCATAAATTTCAAAATTAGAATAAATTTGTACCCTTGATTTACAGATACTTACTGAAATACATTTTCTAAAAACACAATTCAATTAAAAATAATTACAAGAAAATTAAAAACTAAATAACCAGCGACATGAAAATCAAACAACTTTATTCCCTGATTGCATTATCAAGCATAGCAGTGATTGCACATGCACAGGTAGGGATAAATACACCTAATCCACAGGCCACTTTAGATGTTACCGGATCTACAAATACAAGCATGAAAGATGGTATCCTGCCTCCTAGAATTTCTAAACAGCAGTTAGCAGATAAGGATCCGGGAACTTACGGAATTGCACAAACAGGGGCCTTCGTTTATATCACAGACATCACTGATCCTATCGGTGTACCCCCACCCCCAAGTGTAGCAGAGGTTGGCAGTATTCATAATATTGGATACTACTATTTTACAGGATTCCAATGGGTTCCCTTTTCGATGAACCTTTATAATATAGACGGGAGTCTTTCAGGAAACAGAGTGGTGACACAAGACGCCCATTCTCTGGCATTCACTACGACGGCTACTAACGGTTTTTCAGTTGGCGGATCTACGTTTTCTGTGGATGGGGCCAATGACAGAATAGGGATAGGAACTGCTGCCCCTCAGACAAAGTTTCACGTAGTTTCTACTCTCCCAAGTTTAAACCGATATAATCTGATTGATGCTACAGCTGGAACAAACCAATATGGAATTGTAGCTTTAAGAAACACTTCTCCTTTGGCTACGGGAAATTATTCGTTGCTTGGTTTTACCAATAACGGGCCTTCCTCGGGAGGAGCCAATTGGGCAGTAGGATCTGTCCGTACAGGGGCAACACTCACCAATGGTTCAGAAGAGCATTTCTATATTGGAAACTCTGTTGGCGGAGGTTTAGTCGAAAGAATGAGAATCAATCCCATATCAGGAAATATTGGAATCGGGACTTCCGCTGCAACCAATAAACTTCATATCAATGCTATAAACCCTATAAGACTTGAAGGGCTGCAGCCCGCTTCAGGAACTACAGGCAGTTTAACAATAAGTGGTACCGGTGTTGTACAATTACAAAACTCAACGACCATCAGTGCTGCAAGAGGTACCGGAACAGTATCGATTACATCAAACAATACTTTTACCAATACGGTCCCTTCAGCTAAAAATTTTGACAATCTTAGTGAGATGATGGGAAATAGTTTCATACCGTCTGCTACGGGATTGTATAAGGTTGATTTTAGCATTAATTATCCTCAAAGAGCAGCATCAGAAGATGATGGAGATGGCTATTTAGGATATGCCCAGATTAGTTTGGACGGAGTTCAGCAATCATTTACCAATACCAAAGTTACTTTACCTGAAGTCACCGGAGCTCCGTCATTTGTTACCTGTATTAATTCTACTTTAGTAAAAATGAACGCAGGCCAGGTTCTTTCATTTCAAGCCTTATCTTTCGGGGCAACACCAAATCCAACGAATATTTTAGCTCCTTTTACAATTACTGTAGTTCGTATTGATTAATCATTCAAGCTAAATAAAACAGGTAAAAAAGTTCCTGTTACCTCTTATCAGGCAAAATTCTATCAACACAAATAAAAAAGTAAGAACACTTGCGCTTTGTAAGTGTTCTTACTTTTTTATGTAAATAATCTGTGTAAACAGAAATATCCTTTTTAATTTTCTTATTCTTCGTCTCTCTAGTCAAGCCCTTTCAAAACCCTCTCAAGTTCAAGATCCCTTTTCTGAATAATATCATCATCAGAATACTTTATATATTCATTGATTCTTACTCCTACTTTCTGGGTTTGAGAGCCATCATAATAGAAAATACCATTTCCCGTAAATTCAAGATCATAGCCTCCGGGAAGTTTTATCGTTTTGATATCCCCATCTGCTCCTGCTGTTCTTTGACCAATAGTTTTGGCCTGAGGAAAAACATTCTGAAGGTTCATAGTATTCCACTCACTCATGCTTAAGGTTTCAGGATTAACAATCATAAAAACTTTCCCTTTATAAGGATGAATTGTTTTATTTTTAAGATCAGGATAGTAAGTTCCAAATTCTTCATAGCTGATGGGAATATAAGTTCCAGTATTTTTTGGATTGGGTTTATAGTATTTTCCAAAACGGTTTTCCACAGGGGAGAAATACTTGTAAACATAATGAAATACAAAACCGCCCCAGTCCGGATATCCTCTCATATCAAAAACAATAGCCTTTTTTGATGATGCTTCTTTGAAAATAGAATCCATATGCTCATCCAGCTTATCATCAGGAATATTATTGGTGAAAGCAAAAACATCATGGATTTTAAAGTAGGCAATATCTTTATGCTCTATTTTATACTGCTGCTGCAAACGGATTTTGTTCTGAATATATTCCGTCACAATGGCTCGCTGTTGTTTATCTGAAAAATTAACAAACTCTGTGTCTGCAAGATGGGTTTTATTACCCTTTGACTGTATCTCTAAATTTTTACGAGCCAGATCATCAGGCCAGATCAGGTTTTTCTGAAAATCCGAAATCAGATACAAAAACGTTTCAGGGTTGGACGTGGAAAATAGTTCTCTTTTTTCTTTAATAATCTCACGGATGCTTTTACCATTGACCTTCGTTATTCTATCTCCCACGTGGATATTCGCTTTGGAACAGATTTCTGGTAAAATAAGCTGGGTAACCAATACATGATCATCCATCAGCACATAATCGAAAGGAGGAAAATATAACCGGTGGAAAATTGCATTTTTATAATTCAGCTGATCATAAAATCTGAAAGAATGGGTGTCTTCCATTTTAGAAACTACTTTTGCCAAAATGATCTCAAAATCTTTTCTTGAAGTACAACGGATAGTCTGATCCACCAAATCCGAGAAATAAGATTCAGCATTTTTATCCATCAGATATTTGTGGGGATACAAATAGTCAATAGTTCCCTGTAGCTTTGCTAATGCCAGCAAGCGGTATGCTAATGGCAGATTTTCATCTTTTTTGAATTCGTTTGTTTTAGAATCAGCTATTTTATCTTTCTTTTCAACCTCAGCAATGAACCTATGATGGTAGATATCATTCAATAATGTCCTATTTTCCGGACTGATCTTTTTATTTTTTTGATACCATTTGAAGTTTTGATTGACAGACAGTATATCTTTTGGATTATCAGTAACTGGAGTGCTGGAAAACTTATTATTCAAGCCTCCTGACAAAAGATTAATGATTGAATTTTCATTTGTTTTTTCGTTCACTTTCCCGACAGTTTCCAAAAACAGACTGTCAGCATCCTTTTTGCCACCAGCAACGTCAGGGTGATAATATTTTATGAAATTCCAGGTCTTCATAAAATAGGTGTAATTTTCCTTTTGGGCATATATCGTCGAATGAATAGCCATCACAAAAAACACTATAAAAACATTCTTCATTTACTTGAATTTGTGATGTAAAATACACTTTTAAAAGAATATTTTTAACATTTAGTTTGAATTTTAAAAGAAAACAGTATTAAAAGGCTTTATAGTCTTTTTGAGTTTAATTTTATGGAAATTTTTTTCATCTTTTTTGTACTATTCTCGCTTGATATTATTATTGTATCAATCTCTTTCTATATTGTGGTGCAATAAATTTCTCAATTTCTTTCCATGTGAAATAAACTGAATATCCAGGATAACCGCTATTGGTTCTATTTTTCTGATCATAAAAAATAAAGTCTATACCCGTTATATTCCCTGTTGCCCCTGTATCCATTTTGTATTGATTGAGATTCTTTATCAGAAAGGACATGTCATTATTTTCTTTATTTTTTTTACGACACAGCTGCAGAAGTATCTTTTTGTTTATGAATAAGTTTTCTCCAACTTCTGTATCATTCTTTTCATCAAAGAAATAATAGATGGTATCTTCCCACGGGGAACCATAAGACTGAATGTGTACCGATATGTTCAGCAATCCATTTTTATTCAAAAAAATCTTATATTTTTCAAATCCAAATTGGTTTTCCCGTAACGAGTTTGTTGAAATTAAGTTTTTTAAAGTATCTTTTTTTGCATTCAATCTTTTCTCTGGACTGTTGAAAAAAGTACCATTAAAAAGGTCATAGCTTTTCTGAATTTTCTTATAAATCCCGGTACTCTTAGTGTCTATTTTTAATTCCTGCAACTCAAAGCATTCTTTAGAAATACAGACCGAATCTTTTAAAACAGAGACATGCTGAGCATATGAAGATAGGCTAAACAAAAAAATAAATAATATATTGAATAGGTATTTTATCATTTTATTCTTTCCCCAACATATTTTGGAATTTTGTTAAGATCTTTCTTTTGAGATTTCATTAAAGAAATATATGTTTTATAATTTTCTATAGCCTTTTCTTTTTTACCTGTACTCCAATAACTATTTGCAATATTAAGATATGCTACGACTCGATCTGGATACTTTTGAATTATCTTTTGAAGCACATTAATTGATACCGAAGGATTAATACTTTCAAGATTAAAGGCAAAATCATTTATTTTAGCAATGTTATTAGTTGAAATAATGATATAATCCAACCAGCTTTTATCCGCAACCCAGTCATAGTAACTAAATTTTGTCTTAGAAACATCTTTAGCATCTAATAGTATTGATGCATTATTGTCTGCTTCAACTGAAAAATAGTTCTCTTTATATTTAAAGAGATTAAAGGTATTTTTTGAATATTTTAATGTAAAATCAATAACAGAATATTTATTAGAAGCAAAAGGAGCAATACAGGTTGTGTAAGAAAGTAAATTATTTTCAAACTTCAGATTGTCAATATTCACATCAGATTTACCGCTGCACTCTTTGCATGGAAAAATAGTATCACTTTCATAAGTAGATAGTTCGGTATTATTTTTATTATTAAAAACAATAATTAGCTTTCTTTGGGTAAGTTCACCAGTCTCTTTTATATCTTTAGCATTCTTTAATGTTAAAACATATAAATCATCACGAGTACCATCATTGTTAAAATCATTATGAAGTTGAGCTGCAATTTCATTTGATTGTAACAATGACTCTAATTGAGATGTTTGGGAATTACAACTTATCCCTAAAAGTAGGGTTAATAAAGAAATTTTATTTATCATCTTTAAATATTTTAACAGTTCTATCAAAAGCATCCCTTCTGTTAACATTGATACAAATAGAATTTCATCAAAATATCACCTTACCATCATTAATCCATCTATTTTTTTTATCCCATTTCCCACCACAATCTGTTTGTAGTTCCATCACAACTTTTCTATTCACAACATCAACAATAACACATAAATAGTTCTCATATAATGTTTTATTGGTTCCATCATCCACATATCCCTTAGAAATATAATCCATAACTATAAATCTTTTATTAGGTGATGTGCTTAAAATTTTAGCTCCGGAATAATTGGCATTATCATAACCTCGTATTTTATATTTCTTACCGCCTTTCAGAATAAAAGGATTTTGATACATATTGAATTCTTTATCATACGCATTAAACCCTAATTTGCAACAACTTGAAATGGAAATAAGTGGTAAATCTTTTTTCGTCTGTGAATAAATTGTATAATTGATTAATAATAGAAGTACTATCAGAACTTTTTTCATAGTCTTGTTTTTAATTTTGTATATCTTCCAGATGCATCAGTCATTGTATAATTACCCTTTCCACGAAGAGGTCCGTAAATTTCTAAAACTTCTTTTTCGTAGATAGCATGATTTTCTTTCCAATCTTCCGGATTTTTCGATATTTTTTTATTTTTGGCAAAAAATTGATTTAAAGCATCTCTAAAACAATCAGAAACATGTCCTGGTCTATTAACATCATGATCTAAGACAGTAGCCTTTCCTAATTTTGATTTTACAAAATCCTTTATATTATTAGAATATCCTGTAGGCTTTTTATTGATTGCGATATTTAACCTTTTAATAAAATCTACAATCTGCTTCTCTTGAAAATCATCATCCTTACAAGCATTAATAAAAGGCTCCATAGGTGAGCAAATAACTTTTTGTTTATTTTTTTTTGCTTCAAAACCTTTTCGTATTAGTGCTTTTAAATCTTTCCCTGTTTTATCATTATAATGAGATTGATATTTCTTTATAATTGTCTTATTTTTCTGAGGAATTTCTATTTCTTTTACTGTCCATCCACAGTTTTCAAAAAGTTCTTTAAATTTATCAGGATAGCTTTGTTTAAATTCCCATAGTTGTATCGACAATTCTCCATAACCTTGTGGATTTATTGTCTTCTGCATAGCTCCAGCTGTTAAAATTTCACTATCATAAGATTGTACGGCATCCATATTTCCTTCATTTTCAGACATTGCTAAAATTATTTCCTTTTCTTCTAAACTTACTTTACCTGAAGAAACAATTTTGCTCCAACTTTTATAAGAAGCTAATTTTAAAGAACCACTATATAGCGGTCCATACACAGGATTTTTAGCCCCATACTTTACACAAGTAATATCATTCCTATACTGAATTCCACAAGTTTGTTTCTCCTTCTGCTCTGGCACCGGCGCCCCCTTCGGATCAATACTTTCCGGAGCATTTACCTGCCCGGAGGTTACAAATTCTATTTTGCCTGTTTCGGGTGGTATATTTCCCGGCATTTTACCTGTTCCTGGTAAAGTAGACTTTTTTAGCAGCAGATAGTTTTCCTGAACTTTTGCAGTTCCAAAATCCTGCCACTCTGTAAGGGAAATCATCTGAAAACCATCATCAAAGATAAAATTGGGTATTTGTTTTTCTACTATAGTTCCTGTAAGCTTATCCTGTGTTGTCGGTACATTATTTAATACTTTAAATTTTCCCAAATGGGCATTGAATTTTATTCTGGCACCGTCTATTGCCAATAATAAACCTTCGTCTTTATTATCTTTTTCTTCATTTTCAGCACGCTTCTCCTCCATCTTCTGCTTATTATCAGCCTTCATTTTGTCAGTATCCTGTGCTGTATTTTGAGTTTGAGTTTCCGGAGCATTTCCTTCTCCTTCGTTATTTAACCTATCCATAATAATGAATGTTTTAAATGAAAATTTTGTTTCTTTATTTCTATAAAACCTTCTTCATATTGGTTTCCTTTGCAGATAAATATTCCTTTGAAATCATCAATTTCTGATTGTTCCAGATTTTGGGCAGAGACTTTTAAAATCATTTTCTCTCCATCCTTTTCAGGAGTCATGATCTCTGTAAATCCGTCCGGAGATATTCTTTTTCTTTTGGTATCGAATGACTCCAGCAAACCATTGAAGAGCAAACCGAACATATTATAACCTGTCAGAAAATCAATTAGTTTTGTTTCATCTTCTAATATGCTGCTGATCTGATTGAAATAATTATCTATAGCTTCCCCTTTATGCGTTTTTGATAATTCAGACTGAATTTTGCCCCATCTTAACCGCAGGAAAAGCAGATTATCTACTGCGGTAATGTTCCCTTCGTTATCAACTCTGCATTCCAGTTCATCAAACAGATAGCTTATTTTTTTTATAAATTTCCCCATGGCAGTATCGCTATCCGAAAAATCGAAGTCTACAGCCAGAATCTGAAATTTATATTCTTCTTTAGCTTTTCCAAGATAATACACTTCAATCTGTCGGGCATAACTTTTTGTAATGGCATAAACCCGATTTCTTTGTTCCTTTACAATGGTTTCAAGCCTATATATTTTCTGATGAAGATTTTCCAATAGAGTAAACATCATTCCGGATATATTATTCTTTCATAATTACTATTGGGATCCATTCCCATCCAGTCTCTGTTTGCCGACCAATGAAGATATTTGTTACGCATAATTCTCAATAAGGTCTGAGGATGATAGGCGGTAACCACAACCTCCTGTAGCGTTTTTGTTTTAATTTTATTACCGTCTTTATCAATCACTTCATCGGGTATTGGCGCTTGTACCGGCTCTGGATTTTCTAATCTTTCTCTTGCCCTTTCCTGTTTTTCTTTTTCAACTACTTCGTCTGTTTTAAAATTCCATTTTTTACCATTTTCAAAGACATAATGATGCAAAAGATCTTTTGCTGAAGGCAGATATTGGTCGTGTTCTATAGAATAGCTTATTTCTGTTTTTGCAATCATCTGATGGTCATAATGGTCTTTACCTTGTTCTTCCATGAAATGAAGCGGAATATAGCTGTATTCTTTCCTCAGGAAACGGATTCCTGTAATTTTACGGTATACACTTCCCATCGTAATAACATTGAGGAAACTATTATTAATTTCAATTTGGTCCTCATTATACCAATGTTCATCAATCAACTGCTGTCTGCGCTTGTTTAAGAACCACACGGGTTTATGATTAGACGTTTCTATTTCATCTACTGTTTCTTTTCCGCTTTCATAAGCTCCGCCGATATCACAATGTACTCCCGGAAATTCTTTTTCAATACTGCCCGGAAATCTGGTTAATGAGAAATTTTCCCGATGTTCATTGCCTGCTGTAAAGTGAACTGCTCTGGAATAAGGTCCAGGATTCAGCAACTGTAGCTGTTCTACATCATCTCCGAAATTGTAACTAGATCCTAACGTAGAATGCTTCATTCCTTCCCATCCCACACGTCTCAATCCTCCCATATCACCATATTCTTCATAAGAAGATACGGTATCATACGCTCCAATAAAACGGACATACAGCTCTAACTCTTCCAATTCTTCTTTGGTCACTACATCTTTGCTTAAAAGATAATACCCCAGAAAACCAAATTTCGGAAGCTTTCCATCAACAAGATAATTAGGATCTACCTCTATTTTATCCTTATCTATCCACATATCTCCATATTCGGGAATTGTAATCGGCCCTTCGGAAGAATCCATCTGAGTATATCCTACTATCTTTCGGGATTTTTTTATCTCAACATCTACTGTTCTTTTTTTACCATTGATTTCGTAAGCAAAATTCCTTGCGGCTGCAGCTCCACGGCTGAATCCGAAAGTATCTATATATATTTTTGTGAATTGTTTATCCGCATTTAAACTATCTCTGATTATTACTTTAATTCTATCCGCCAGCTTTTCACATCCTTTTCTTACTTTTCCCCTTACCCCTGTTATACCAGATCCATATTGGAAGCCGTCATCTACATCTCTGCGGTTATCCAGCGTCCCAATACCTTCTATATAAATAGCATAATTCGTCTGTTCACAACACTTATACAATCTGGCAACATTGGTAAAGTCGTTGCTAAAACTATTATCAACCCCCATTTTATCTAAGCGGCTCCTGTGAATCCCTTTAAGATACTGTTCATATTCGGAACCGGCATCTGGTTTTTTTTTATCATCTAAATCATCATACTCATCCTCCTGTTTTTCAGTCGTATCTTCTATTGCTTTTTCTTTTCGTAAAACTTCCTCTTCAGAATCCGTGCTTTCAATTTTGTTTTTGCCATCTTTATATTTTTGACGGAGCTCAGTATTTTTAAGATTATTCAAAGTTCCGTCAAAGAAAACACCTACCTCCAAATGCAGTTCGTCAATAGGAGGTGCATAATTTCCAGTATTGTACACAAATGTTTTTCCCATAATCCTAAATTTGAGGCTTCTCTTAATTTTTCTTTTTCGACTTAAATATTTCTAATTTATCAGTCTTAATAAAAGCTTCTTTCCCATTTTCACCTTTTAGCTTTACCGTAAAAAAGCTAAACGCCTCATTCACTTTTATGACTAATTCTGCTTTGGTACTTTTGGGATTATCTCCAAAAACACTGTTAAAAGCGTCAAAGCTGGATTTTTCGTCCAAGTTACATGCTGCTCCGTATCTATTATTATCTTTATCTAATACTGACATTGAGATTGAACCTGGGATTGTTCTAAAATCATAGTCTGACAAAGGATTTTTTGCAGCATCAAATTGTTCTTTTTCGCCATTTATCATAGTAATCCCAACATCTCTTAGCGGGTTTAATTTTGCATTTTCCGGGAGTTCAAAAACAGCTTTCCAACTAAACCTTGTTCTATAAACATCCCATAAACCCAATGGTATAGGCTTTCCTTTGTTTTCTTCCTGTATCTTTTTTGGAATAATCTGTTCTCTTGTATGTATCATTTCCAAATAATCTTTACGCCAAAATCGGTTTTCATGGCTGTCGAGCTTAGCAATTTCTGATTCCGGAATGGTTACTTTTTTACCCTGATACCTCCCTATTTCTTTTTGCCACCCAATTCCTGCCACCCAAACAACGACCACTCCTCCGGGTGCCATACCTACAGAAATAACATCGTAGTTTAAATGTTGTCCTTTTCCGCTCGCTCCTTTTATTTCAAATCCTTTGCTAAAATATTTTCTTATCATTGCGGTATCAATATCGGCATCTATCTGGTAAAACTGATTTTCCATATAAGACATCCAGATAAAATCTAACCGCTTTGGCAAGCTTTTGAAGCCGTTGCTCATACCATTATTAATGGATCCCCAACCATGATTTCCAGGTACTATCCCAAAACTTAATCCTACCCATTCTCCGCCTTCACACTCTATTCCTCCTTTGTATACTTCCATAGGATATCCTAAGGGGGCAGAAGTTCCTTCGGTCCATTCGTATTTTGTCATAGTTTTAGTTTTTTGATGTTCTTTCTTTTCCTGACACGAGATCTGGGTGAAAAATAAAAAGCTTAACAGGTATTTTATTATTTTATTCATTATTAATATCTTACAACCTTAAAAAAATTACGGATCATTACTCCTACATCGCTAATAAAGATGAAAAAAGGGAAATCAGCGATTTTTTCAGCATCCTTATCCTTTGTTCACTTTAGCATCTATTTTACCCAGCATTTTGGCTACCCCTGAACTCTGCAGTAAAATATCTCCGTTTTTCGCTTTATGAGTAGTTGTTGAAGTGGTTTCTTTAAGATCACCTGTCACATTGATCGTTTTATTTTCATTGACCGTCTGCTTATAGTTTTTTGAGGAAAACTTATGATCATTGATAATATTAACGGCATTATCATTTCCTACGCTTGTTTTCATATCCTTCCCTACATTGATCGCCAGGTCTTCTCCTACATTAAAGGTCATATTCTTAGGAGCAGTAACGGTAATATTTCCTTTTCCATCCATAAAATAGTTGTTCCCACTTGGGTCTATAATGTTTACACTTCCTTCGGTATCATTCATTAAGATTCGGATTCCGCTTCTGGTTTGTATTGATTTCAAATGGTTATCTACCCCGCCTCCCAAAGCAGTATCTCCATGAAACATTCCTCCCATTACGAAAGGACGGTCCGGATGGTGATGAACAAAACCTACCATTACCTGATCTCCCACCTCTGGTATTGCTACATATCCTCTGTTTTGAGTGATTTGATCTGTACCTCCCGCATCTGGGGACATCATTCTGATAAAATTGGTTGTATCATGCAGCTGCCAGTCGAATCTTACGGTAATCCTGCCCTGCCCCAGCGGATCAGTATTAGAAATTACTGTGGCGATCTGCGGCTGTGCAATGGGCATGGTAAAATCGGGGGTTGGAATATATCCCGTGTCTGAAGCAATAGCCTCAAATCTTCCTGTGTAACGACCCAGAGTATCCACTTCATGGATTACTTCCGTCATCATTAGTTTGGTGAAATAAGCGGTTTTATTGGTATCAGTTCTCCGCATATTGATATCAGCAACACATCCGGGATATAAAAACGGAATAGTAGTTCCTCCGGAAACCGTAAAAACCTCTACAGCCTTGCTGCCGGCAGTACTCGTTTGGGAAATGACTACATCCATATCGGTTGCTGCTTTCATAGGAGCGACCTGCAATGAAGGCGTTTTGAATATTCCTTCATTATTTTTATAAGCGGTTTGGGCAAGGTTGCCGACATGTTTTATAGGAGTCTCTCCGGAAATCAGTTTCGTATTGGAGCTGCTGTTATATCCGTAAAAATGGGGCTTGATGTGTACAGCTTTCAATTCTACGCTCACATCAGAAACATTGCTTCCGTATATTAATTCAAGGGATTTATTCTGAGGGGGCATATTCCCGAAATGCAGTATTTCACCGTCATAGTAAAACTGCTCGCCATAGGCTTCTGCCATTCTGCAGAGGTAATTGTAGTGGGTCTCATTATACTGGGCGCTGTAGAGAATCTGGGAGGATGCTTTTGCATTCACCTTTACATCAAACTTACTGCTTTCTATCCCCTGCTTGATAACCTCCTCAGCAATGATGCCCATATTGACCGGTTTATCACCGCCAAAACTTTGAGTATGCAGCGCGGCATCCAATAAAATAGTAGGACTGTACCCTTTCAGTACGATATTTCCAAGATTATGATTCTCCTGGCTGAATCCTACTTTTGTAATGACTCCTACAAAGGTCCTTTCTGGGCTTCCTTCAACGTTTTTATATTTAAAAACAACAGTTAATCGTTTTCCTAAAAACTGCTGAGCCTCTTCCAGATCATGATTTTGTACTCCGTCTAGAGTATCATGGGCTAATGTAAGTTCAAAATTATGGTGTTTCTTTACGCTTTGCTGTAAACGGAAATGCTTGAAGTGCTTTATCATCTTGCCTTCAATCACAATATCCAGTTTCACCACACGGTTGATTCCAGGAATATGATTCTCCGAAATCTTCTCGGAATTCGAAATGTTTTTATTCATATTATGCAGAGTGTTTGGTGATCGTTTTAATTTGAAAAAAATCTAAAAATAAATGGCTTCCCTATAAAGTTATCAATTTTTCACAATATAAAATTCACATGATCAGCTTTATTTTTTAATCTTAGTGTAATCATCATTCCTTAATTATAGGAAACAATCATTGACGAAAAAACAGAATAGCGATCCTTATGACGGATGTACCATTCTGTTTTTATAGGTGGGAATGTTAAAGGATTTTATCCCTGAGATCCAGGCCAAGCTCCGTCATAAGATGAATTTCCAAGCTCGATCTGTTCTGCACTTATAACAAAACTGATGTACATACTGTTTTCATCTACAGCATCGAAATCTACTTCATGCTGAATTACATACCCGTTTGTCCATTTCAATGTCGTTAAAGTACCTTCTTCGTGGGATTTATTGAAAGTTACCTCTCCTACTGTAGGTTTGTATTTTCCGTTCAATAAACTTTCAAGGATATCAGATTTTTCAGTAGCTTCTACTGTAATTTTGATAAGAGCATTGGAAGGATCTGATGCTACACGTCCTGATACGTCAGTAGCTCTTGATACGCTGTAGTTCAGTTTTAACAGCTTTTGTCCTTCGCCGTTGTTGAATTTTAAGATTCCTCTTGAATTTCTTTCTGCCATGATGGTAAATTTTAATCGTTAAATATTTATGATTTGATGTTTGTTATATCACCAAATTTAGAAGTATTGATCATAACAAAATAAAATTTAAGCATAAATCTGAAAAAGTGTAGTACTTTTACGACTAACACTTGTTAGGTGAAATACAGGCTGTAAATCAAAACATTACCATTCACAAAGCAAAAAGCCGAGCTATTAAAATAGAGAAAAAACTCCCTATTTTTCAAACAAGGAGGTGATTTTATTCACAAGAATACTGTTACAATTTTTAGGCTAAATTCACTCCAAAAACACGTCCTACAAGAGCTGTAATTCCCATGGCAACGGTTCCCCAGAAACAAATTCTTAACACCGCTATTTTAATACTGGAGCCTCCTGCTTTGGCAGAAACAGCTCCTAAAAGCATTAAAAATATGATTGAAAATCCATATTGAAAGTACACCATCTGTTTAATAGGAGCCAAAAGAGAAACAGTAAACGGCAATAATGCTCCCACTGCAAATGAACCGAACGAAGCCATTGCTGCCTGTAAAGGTTTTGCCTGTGTGATTTCATTAATTCCCAATTCATCGCGGGCATGCGCTCCCAATGCATCATGTTCTGTAAGTTCAATGGCCACCTGCATAGCGGTTTCTTTGGTACAGCCCCGTTTCTCGTATACTTTGGCAAGTTCCTTAAGCTCAATTTCCGGCATTTGTTCAAGCTCATATTTTTCACGAAGCAGATCTGCTTTCTCCGTGTCTTCCTGTGAGCTTACAGAAACATATTCACCTGCTGCCATAGACATTGCTCCGGCAATCATACCTGCCAGTGCGGCAAGAATAATGATATGACGTTCCGGAGCTGCCGCAGCAACCCCGATAACAATACTTGTGGTAGACAATAGCCCGTCATTCGCGCCCAGTACAGCCGCCCGAAGCCAGCCTATCCTGTTTACATAATGCTTCTCCAGCTGATGATGCATAACTTTTGTTTTGGTAATAGGCTAAAGTTACCAAATGTTTCATCAAGAATCATTTTAAATTAATGGTGTTTTTACCGCTTTAGCTTATAGCCGATACAGGATATTCGTTTTTGAATCTGATAAAATCTTCTAATGAATATTCAGGGCATGCTCCTTCCTGTGAGGTAATAAATGCTCCGAGAGAAACTGCCTGAGTCATCATTTCATGAACTGTGCTTCCTTTTTCTAATTTTTTGGAAAGAAATCCTGCTAAGAATGAATCTCCGCTCCCCACCGTATCTTTTACTGTAACTGGTATGGTAGGATACAGATAAAAATCATCACCATGAGCGTATAAGGCACCTTTACTTCCTTTTGAGACCATAATTTCCTTAAGATCAAACTTATCCTGCAGATATTTTATGCTGTCTTCTTCGGTGGTATAATCTTTTCCTAAAAAATCCAGCATCATTCGCATTTCTGCTTTATTGAATTTGGCAAGATGTGTTTTGTGAAGTAAATCTTTTATCATTCCGACCTCATAATAAGGTTCTCTGAGGTTGATATCAAAAACATTATAATCGCTGAGTTCAAGCAATTGGAATAATGTGTTTCTGGATTTTTCATTTCGGGCTGCCAATGTTCCGAATACGAAAGCATCTGTTGTTTTGAGGATCTCCTGGTTTTTCAAGGTTGTCTCAATAAAATCCCATGCTACCCCCTCCACAATATCATAATGAGCATCATTATTTTCATCTACTGTCGCAATTACTGTACTGGTGGGATATTCCGTATTGATCTGAACATAATCTGCAGGAATATTCCAGTTGTTCATTTTATCCAAAAGGTCATGCCCGAGCTGATCATTACCAACACTGCTTATCATATTGACCTCTACCCCCATTTTGGAAAGGTGATAAGCTACATTAAAAGGGGCACCTCCCATTCTTCGCTGTTCTCCCGGAAAAATATCCCAGAGAACTTCACCGAAACAGACTGCTTTATTTTTTTTATGTTCCATTATATAAAAGTAATTAAATGTATTGAGTTTTTAAAAGGTTAAGTAATTTGAATTTCCTTGCTTCAGAATGAATAAGCCTGCACAGAGAACTGAAGAAATGCATTATTATTGACCGGATTCCACATTCCCCAAATCCCGATGGGAATTTTATAGCCTTCAATGGTAAAGCTTTTTGAAATGATAAGGCTTATTTCATTGAACCCTGATTCTTTAGCAAAGAAATTATTCTTTTCACCATGGCTGTCTAAAGTAAAAGCATAGCCTATTCTTCCTCTTACTTCAAGATCATTCTTTCTGTACACTGGATATTCTCCCGAAACAAAAGACGAATATTTATTTTCTGTATTTTCATTGTTTCTGTCTCTTCCGAAAACCACAGTATTCCAACTGAGCACCAGAGGAAATCTATCGCTTATGGTATAGTAAGATCTTAGGTCCCAAAAACGTCCGGTTTCTTTCGCTGAATAGTTAAAAAATTCCTTATTGTTATAGGTCGCACCGGGTGAAAAGTTATAAATATCCCATAATTCCAGTGTAAGATGCTTGTTTTTGTATCCTATATAGTTATTGAATTCTTTATAGGAGCCATCAAAATTGCCACCCGCCCAGAATCCGGCATAAAAGTTCTTATAATCAAGATGCAGGTCTCCGGTGTAAATAAATCCTGCAGAGACTTCAATTCCGCGCCACAAATGGCTGTTCCGAAGTTGCAACGCAGAATGCAGTTCCTGCGCACCTAAACAAGTTCCTATAACGGAAGAAAAAAGCAATAAGTAGTTTTTTAACATGATTCAAGTGTTTTTTAAGGCAGTAAGTATCCTGTATCCAGCAATAGTCTACAGGATAATTACATTGATTAAAAGAAAATATATGATTAGTGAATAAGGTCTTTTTCTCTTATACGTGATCCAAAAAGAGCATAAGTAAGCATGAGCAGTTCGCAAATTACCGTAAGCCACCACGTCCATCTCCACGAGCCTAAAATATCTGCCAAACCTCCCTGAATAAGGGTAAATACCGCTCCACCAAATACGGCAGAAATAAAAATACCGGACGCTTTTGAAGTGTACTTGTTCAATCCTTTTATGGAAAGCGTGTAAATACAGCTCCACATGGATGAATGCAGAAGACCGATGGCGACAAGAAACCATAGATTTTGAGTAACCATAGACGTTACCGCAAGCACTGTGGCCAATATTGTGGTGGTTATCAACTGATTTCTTGCAGAAATATTACTGAAGAAACTGGATACTGCTCTTCCTACAAGAAAACCTCCCCAATAGAGTGTAGATAATAGGGCATGAATTCCCAGATCCATTCCTCCTACAATGATATCTGTTTTTCCGAAAAATGTAATAGGATGACCGGAATCTACCAGTTCAAAAGCATACAGATTAATATTAGCGCCTATGGCAACTTCGGTTCCTACATAAAAAAAGATAGCCACCACTCCCAATACAAAATGCCTGAATGACCAGACGCTCCTGTCGAGCTTTTCCTCTCCTACGGCCCTTGTATGAGCAAGATCAGGAAGGTTAAGCCTTTTAGTAATTATCATCACGGTAAGTATACAGATGATGAGTACAGAAAGCGGAAGCAGCAACTGTCTGATTTCTATGTTTTCAATGGAAATTCCGCTGAACATGACTACCGTGACAAAAAAGGGTGCAGAAGTAGTTCCGATAGAGTTGATCGCTGTCAGAATATTCAGGCGCTGTACAGGCTGTGTTCCTTTCAGTTCGTATGAAGCTGCATAAGGATTTACAACTACCTGAATGATGGCCGCTGAGGTCCCCATTAAATAAGAACCAATAACAAAAACGATAAATCCAACAGGAATAACGGCATCTTTTATACTGAATTTCAGATCGGGATAATGATCCCCAACCCATGATGAACACAGATACATGAAAAGACCGGAAATCATAAAGAAAAGCCCTCGTAAAATCGTATTTTTATATCCAAAGGCATTTACCCATCTACTTCCCAGTGTTCCATTCAGAAGATATCCTAAAAAGAAAAAAAAGGAAATCAAAGTAGTAAATGTGTTTTTAAGACTGCCTGCATGGCTCAGAAAAGTAAATTTCAGAGGTGCCTGCAGCTGTTCATTCACTGTAGTTAGAAAACCTACAATAAAATAGATAAACGTAATGATCGCAAACGGCAGTATAGGATTGTTTGTCTTATTGTCTGAAGAGGTTATACCTGGATTGATCTGCATGGCCTAGTTATTTTATGATTGATTGTAAAACCGAGGCGGTTCCTGAATTTTTTATGTCTTCTACAAAACTGTTGTATAATTTTATGAACTGTTCAGAGTTTTTTAACTGAACTCCTTTAAAAGCTGACAATTCCAGGAAGTCCTGTGGATTTTCACTGGCAATAAGCTTCTTGTCGGTCTCCATAATCCAGGGTTCTGCTGTTTCAAAAGTATTTCCCTGATCATCTGTTTTATATTTAAGATAATGTCTGTAGGAAGCGATAAGAAAAGCCGGTCTGGTAAGGTCTTTCGCTCCTTTTATCATTTTATCAAGATTAGGGACGATATATACCGGGAATTTTGAAATTCCGTCGAAACACAAACGGCTTACCTGATCACTTACACTATGATTGGCAAATCTTTCGATCAGTGTTTGTTTATATTTTTCCAGGTCTGTATTTTCTGGGGCAGGAACAAAAGGGGTAATGTCTGTATCCATAAAATCTCTGATGAATTTCACAAGATTTTCATCTTCCATTGCCTGATCCACTTTACGGTAGCCCATTAAGAATGCCGGATACGATAATAAGGTATGGGAAGCATTCAGCAGGCTTAATTTCATATTTTCAAATGCGGTTACATCATCCGTGAATTCTACGCCTACTCTTTCCCATGCCGGTCGTCCTGCGATAAAATTATCTTCTATCACCCACTGTGTAAAGTCTTCACAATATACAGGAGCGCGGTCATCTGTACCATTCCGTTTATTTAATCTTTTAATATCTTCCGGAGTTGTGGCTGGTGTAATACGATCCACCATACTATTTGGGAAGGTTACATTTTCCTTTACCCATGCTGCCAGTTCTGCATCCTGCGCTTCTATAAATGATGTAAAAGCTCTTTTTGCTGTATTTCCGTTATGCTGAAGATTATCACATGAAAGTAGAGTCAATGCAGCTTCATTTTGTGTTTTTCTCTGGCGCAATCCTTCTGCAACAAAGCCAAAAACAGTTTCAGGAATGGAAGGATTCTTCAGATCATGCTGGATTTTTTCATCATCAAGTACAAATTCTCCGGTCTCTTTATCAAGATTATAACCTCCTTCTGTAATTGTCAACGTGATGATTTTAATAGAGGGGTCTGCTATTTTCGCGATCACAGCCTCCGGATCTTCTATTCCCCAGATCAGCTCCTTTAAAGAGCCTATTTTATAAACCTCATCTTTTCCATTTCTTCCGCAAACAGTAAGAGAATACTGAAGATTCTGAGCTCTTAAATTCTTTACGGTTTTTTCATCTGACGGCAGGAGACATACTCCACAAATTCCCCAATCTCCCTGTCCTTCTTCATTGAGCAGCATATTGGTATAAAACTGCTGGTGAGCTCTGTGAAAGTTTCCTACTCCGATATGTAAAATTCCTGTGCGGATTTTCGATACATCATAATTGTAATAAATCATACTCATAAACATAAAATTGTTATCATATTAACCAATTCGTTAAAACTATATTAACAAATGATTAACAGGATACTTTTTTTACAAAATTCAAATTGGGAACGTTCCCAAAAATCAGGGAACGTTCCCAATTGACTATTTTTTTATTATTTTTAGCCAAAAAACAAGGCTGATGAGACGTATTACGATTAAAGATCTGTCCAAATTTTTGTCATTATCTACCTCTACCATCTCCAGAGCGCTGCTTCATGATAAAAATGTGAATGAAGAAACAAGAAAAAGGGTGTTGGATGCAGCGGAAAAATTGGGCTATAAACCTAACCTTACAGCTTTGAATTTACAATCCGGACAATCCCGGACAATAGGGTTTGTGGTACCGGAAATGATTACTCCTTTTTCCTCGAGTGTTCTGAAAGGAATTCAGAATATTCTTTATCCGCTGGGGTACCGTATTATCATCACTCAGTCTGATGAAGATCCTCTTATAGAAAGGAAAAACCTTCAGCTTATGGAAGAATTTAATGTGGATGCCATTATTATTAATCTCTGTCATGAAACCCACAATAATGATCTCTATCAAAACATTATGGATCAGGGAACTCCTTTAATATTCTTTGACAGAATTCCTCACAAGTCTCTGGATGTATCGAAGGTAATTATTGATGATTCTATTAAAGCTTCATTGATGGTGGAATACTTGATAAAGACAGGAAGAAAAAGAATTGTCCATATTATGGGGCCTTCCACGATCCGAAATGCTGTAGAAAGAGTAAACGGTTATAAACGCATTCTCATGAAATACAATATTTTTGACGAAAATCTGATTATTCAGACGGATGGAATGACTTTCGAACATGGAAAAAAAGCAGTTAAGCAGCTATTAAATAAGAATATAGAGTTTGACAGTATTTTTGCTTTTAGTGATACCTTAGCCATGGGAGCGATGAATTTTCTTCTTGAACAAAAAGTAAGAATACCTGAGGAAGTAGCTATAGCAAGCTTTTCGGGCACGGAGTTATCATCTATGGTATATCCTCAGCTGACCAGCGTACAGCAGCCATTGGAAAAAATGGGTGAAGAAGCTGCAAAACTGGCATTGGAAAAAATAAAAAACAGCACAGCCCCAAGCCAATCTATTCTGATGGATGCAGAATTGGTTTATAGGGCTTCTACCTAAGTGAATTTACATTTGGGGTATCATGGTTTTACTACAAATACACCATGATGAATTACACAGAAATATTCGTAACCCATTAAAATTCAGTTAATAAATTTTCAAGACTATACCATCCTGTTCAGAAAATCCTATTTTCTTATCTTTGCGGCAATGAATTTATTATATATCAACTGGGACGTTAATCCCGAAATCGTCAATATTTTAGGACTTCCTATAAAATATTACGGCTTGCTTTTCCTTGCCGGACTTGTTTTATCATTAAATATTTTAAAAAGAATTTATAAAAAAGAAGGGCTTAGTTCACAGGCCCACGAAGCTTTATTCTCCTATGCGCTTATAGGAATTCTGGTGGGAGCCAGGTTGGGACATTGTCTTTTTTATGATTTCGATTATTACTCCCAGCATCCGATTGAGGTATTTTTACCCATTCAGAAAGGCGCAGATGGAATCTATCATTTTACCGGGTTTGCAGGACTTGCCAGCCACGGTGGTGGTATCGGATTGGTCATTATGCTTCTTTTGTATGCGAGAAAATTTTCTATCCCGTTTATGACGGTATTGGATGCGATAGCCATTGTACTTCCTTTAGCTGGTACTTTTATCAGGCTGGCGAACCTTATGAATTCTGAAATCATTGGAATTCCTACAGATGTTCCATGGGCGTTTGTATTTCGCCAGGTGGATGATCTTCCGAGACATCCTGCACAGCTCTATGAAGCCATCTCTTATGCTGTTATCTTCTTCATTATTTACTTTATTTACAAGAAAAATATTTTCAAAATCGGAAGAGGATTTTATTTCGGTATTAGTATTTTATTAATCTTCATCATGAGAATCCTGATTGAATTCATCAAAGTAGACCAGGTAGAATTCGAACACGGAATGAGCCTGAATATGGGCCAGCTTCTCAGCATTCCTTTTGTTCTTCTTGGATTATTCTTTATTATCAAAAGTATATTGGAAAAAGGAAAGGTTAAAACCACTTAATTTTCTTATCCCTTCAAAAATAAAAACTCACTGAAAATAGCTTTCAGTGAGTTTCTTTTTATTCTATCTTACAATATATTATCTGGTTGTATATCCTCCATTGGCAAAGATCGTCTGCCCTGTGATCCACCATCCGTCTGTTACCAGGAATTCTATCAGCGGAGCAATATCTTTGATATCCGTAAGCCCTCCTAATGCTGATGCTGATTTATGATAAGCCACGGCATCATCACTTTCCTGTCCGTAGAAGAAAGGGGTATCCATTGGACCCGGCGCTACTGCAGTCACAGAAATTCCTCTTGCTCCAAATTCTTTGGAAGCAGCTCTTGTAAAATGCTCTACCGGCGCTTTGGCTCCTGCGTAGGTGGAATATAATCCGGTATAAGCTGCCAGCAATGAAGTAACAATCGTACAGATTTTCCCTTGATCGTTCAGTTTTTTACCGGCTTCCTGCAAAAAGAAGTAGGCTGATTTTGAATTGACATTGAACATCGTGTCATATTCTTCTTCCGTAGTCTCTGCAAATGGCTTTTTCAATACCATTCCTACTGTATTGATGGCAATATCCACGCCTCCGAAACGGGAAATTGTTTCATCAAAGAACTTCGTGATATTATCTACTTTGGTAAGGTCTCCCTGAAACAAAAATGCTTCTGCACCTAATGCCTGTACCTCAGCAAGTGTTTTTTCACTTTCTGCCTTAGAGCTTTCACTGTTATAATGGATCGCCAGCTTTGCTCCTTTTGCAGCAAAATCTCTGCTTAATAATCCTCCCAGGTTTTTACCTCCTCCGGCAATCAAAACTACTTTTCCTTTTACATTTTGTGTTGACATTCTTCTTATTTTTAAATGTTTATGAGACAAAGATGGATAATAAAAGTCATCTCAACATGGTGAAATTTTCGGAAATTCCATTAAAACTAAAAATAAATAGGGTCCTTATTTTTAATTCATCTGTATAAATTGAAACAAAAAACATTTATATTTTTAAATAAACAGTATTTTTTCAATAGAGGACTATTTACCAAACAGATACGGCTTGAGACATTCCTTTTTTATTAAACACAGGGATATAATTCCCAAACCCGCATTAATTTTAGGCATAACATTTGATACGTACCCATCCGTATTATACACCACTTCATTTTTATAATATATTTTTTTATAATCCTCAGCTTTCTGGGGATTTTTTTATAGGCTGACTCAATTTTTTTTAGGCTCTTAGGCTCAGAGCGTAAAACGTACTCCAAAACCATTTCTGATAATCAATCATTTAAAACCGGATTATTCATTTTATTGTTGTATATTTGTACATTATTAACTAAGTCATCACTTTGTTTTCTGTAACGACCTGAATATTTTTATTCAGTCTTTGCTTTCTGAGCAGTCATATTTTTAACTTTTATTTTTCTATTAAGAACAATACTTGTCGGAATTGTAAAGCTCTGTATGATTGGAAAACTCCAAAACAGGAAACATCGGCAGGCTTTATAAGGTCTACAACGGACCAGATTGAACCAATTAATTTATAGAAACTAAATACTAAAAATAATTTATGGCAGATTCTTTTTCTAAAAAGGAAAATTTCAAGAAAAAAATTCAAAAGCAAAAAGAAAAGGCGCTAAGACGCGAAGATCGTAAGACGAACAACAACAAAGGAGCGGAGGATGTCTTCATGTATGTAGATGAATTCGGAAGATTAACTTCTACTCCACCTGAACAAAGACAGGAAGTAAACCTTGATGATATTCAATTGGGAGCAGCTCCTATTATTGAGGAAGATCCAAGAAAAACTGGGATTGTTACCTTCCTTAGTGAAAAAGGGTATGGCTTCATCACTGAAGACAATAGCAAAGAAAATATCTTCTTCCACAACAACAACTGTGTGGAGCCGGTAAAAAAAGGAAACAAAGTATCTTTCGAAAAAGAGAAGTCTCCTAAAGGATTTTCAGCTGTTGAAATCCAGATTGTTAAATAATATTTACATCTAAATGATTCTGCCTATAAAGCAGGATTGTTTTAAGAAACATAGAAAGAGACTGTCCTAAAGGCAGTCTCTTTTTTGTTGATATACCTTACCATTCCAAAAATACGCAGAACTTGATTACAGTGTAAGAGGTAAAATAAAAGAAGCCATCTAAAAAGACAGCTTCTTTCATCGTAAAAAAAAGTAAAAAATTAATCCAGTTTCCCTCCCAGTGCTTTAAACAGCAGGACGTTATTTCTGGTATTCTGGTGCTGGAACTGTAATAGATCCAGTTCAGCAGTAAGTTTGCTCTTTTGAGAGTTGATCAGTTCAAAATAATTGGCGTATCCTGTCAGATACAGATCATTGGAAACCTCTACCCCGCGGTCAAGAAAACCTACTTCTTCTGATTTCAGTTTCAAAACACGTTCATAGATCTTTGTCTGTTTCAAAATAGACTGAAGTTCGTTAAAAGCAGTTGTAATACTTTTCTGATAGTTTAAAAAAGCAATCTCCTGCTCCGTGCTTGCTACTTTAAATTCATATTTCAGCTGTCCTTTATTGAAAACAGGAACCATTAATCCTCCCAACAACTGCCCTGCCAGTGAACTTGGCTTGAAGAATGTTTCTATAGAAAAAGAATTCATTCCAAAGCCGGCACCAAGGTCAATTTTGGGATAAAAAGCAGCTCTTGCAGCCTTTGCATCAGCCTGAGAAGCTTCCAATACATAATAATTTGCGGCTACATCCGGTCTGGAGTGAATCACATTTTCTACATTAATGGTTTTATTTAAGACCTCCATATTAGTAGACATCAGTATTTTCCCGCGTTTCACATCTCCGCCGTAACTTCCTGTTAAAGTAGTGATCGCCTGTTCTACCGTAACGATTTCTACTCTTATGTGCTCAATCTCTGCGAGCCAGTTGTTGTTCTGAGCCTTAAACTGCTGTACTGCCAATTCCGTAGCTTTTCCCACTTCACGTTGCGCCAGAACAATCTCAAAAGCCCTTTGCTGAAGCTTATAATTCTTCTGATAAATAGCAAGACGATTGTCTAAGGCTACCAACTGATAATACAGGTTTGCAATATCCGTGAAAAGCTCTACCTGCAATAGTCTCAATCCTTCCGTGGAAGCCAGAAATTTCTTCTGGGCAGCCATCTTTTTATTTTTCAGTTTGCCCCAGGCGTCAATTTCCCAGCTGCTTCTTGCTCCCAGCCAATAATTTGGGGTAAAATCCCTGTTGATTTTCTGGTTTTCTGTAATATTAGGTGAAAGATTGGTATCATAATTCCCAACCCCTTCCATCGTATACTTTCCATATCGGTTACCTGAAGCTTCTACTCCTACTTCAAGGGAAGGCAGCAGATCCATCTTTGATCTTTGAAGGAAACTGTTGGCAATTTCTACTCTCTGCTGGGCAATCTGGAAATCCGGATTAGCCTGAACCACTTTATCAAAAAGTTCAAGCAGATATGGGTCTGTAAAATATGCCTTCAGATTGATCTGCTGGAATTCATCCGGGTTTTTATTTTTATCCGTTTTGATCATTTCATCAGGGAATTCCTGAGCTTTTTTCAACGCTGTTACTTGGGGAACAGCACATGAAACCAGGCTCAATACTGCAATCCCATACACTATATATCTATGATTTAATCTTTTCATTTTTCTTCTTATTTTCAAGTTTTGCAAAGAATATATACAGTCCCGGAATCACAACTAATCCGAAGATAGTCCCAATCAGCATTCCTCCTGCTGCCGCTGTACCAATAGAACGGTTACCAATTGCACCAGCTCCTGACGCGATACACAACGGAATAAGTCCTGCTACGAATGCGAAAGAGGTCATCAGAATCGGTCGAAGACGCTGTCTCGCTCCTTCAATCGCTGACGAAATGATATCAAATCCCTGTTTGTTTCTTGCCACCGCAAATTCTACGATCAGAATAGCATTTTTGGCGAGAAGACCAATCAACATGACCAATGCCACCTGTGCATAAATATTATTATCCAGCCCTGCCAGCACCAGTGCGATATAAGAACCGAAGATTCCCATCGGAAGGCTTAATAATACAGGCATCGGAAGGAGGAAACTCTCGTATTGTGCCGCTAATAAAAGATATACGAATAAAAGACAGATCAGAAAGATATAAACGGTCTGGTTTCCTGATAAAATCTCCTCTCTGGTCATCCCCGACCATTCAATATCGAATCCTCTCGGAAGTGTCTCTTTGGCTACACGTTCTACAGCTGCAATAGCATCTCCGGAACTGTAACCGTCAGCAGGTTCTCCGTTGATCATGGCAGACATGTACATATTGTACCTCGTCAGCACTTCAGGTCCGTACACTTTTTCAATAGTGATGAATGTTGAAAACGGAACCATTTCTCCTTTGTCATTCTTTAAATATAGATTCAGAATACTTTCAGGGGTATCTCTGTGCTCAGGACTTGCCTGTACCATCACTTTATACATCTGACTGAAGCGAATAAAATTGGTGGCATAATACGATCCCAGCATGGTCTGTAATGTAGACATTGCATTATCTACTGATACTCCTTTCTTCGCTGCCATATCATAATCTACATTGATCATATACTGCGGGAAAGTAGCATCAAAACTGGTAAAACTGTTCTGCAGCTCAGGAGTCTCATTCAGCTTTTTAACAAAATTCTTGGTAATTTTATCTGTATTCTCGATGGTTCCTCCGGTTCTGTCGAGCAAACGCAGTTCAAAACCACTGGTATTCCCAAATCCGGGAACCGTTGGCGGTGCAAAGATCTCAATCTGGGCATCTGCAATACTTTTTGTTTTTTCTGAAAGGTCTGCAATCAGATCGTTCACTGAAATATCTCTTTCTTTCCAGTCTTTAAGGTTGATCATTGCCATTCCATAAGATGAGCCTGCGATTTCCGTTACAATGCTGTAGCCGGCCAGCGTGGTCACGTTTTCTACTCCTTTAATTTTCTTCGCAATACCTGTCACTTCATCCAGCACTTTTTCTGTTCTTTCTACCGTTGCCCCTTGTGGAGTGGTTACACTTACATACACCATTCCCTGGTCTTCCATTGGAATAAACCCTGTTGGCAGGAATTTACTGGTCACAAAAGTCAGTCCGACAAATAAAAACAACAGTCCAAAAGTAACCGTAGTTCTAGTCGCGAATTTTGATAAAATATCTACGTACCCATTAGTCAGTCTTTCAAATCCTGTATTGAAACTCTGGAAAGCCCTGTCTATGATTGTTTTCTTCTTCTGATGATTATGAGGTTTTAAAATAATCGCACAAAGCGCCGGAGTAAGCGTCAATGCATTCACCCCTGAAATTACAATACTGATGGCCAGCGTTAATGAAAACTGACGGTAGAATACTCCTACCGGGCCATCAAGAAATGCTACAGGAATAAATACGGCAGACATTACGATGGTAATAGCCACTACCGCTCCTGCAATTTCTTTAGTGGCACTGATAGTCGCATCCATTGCATTCATGCCTTCTTCCATTTTAACATGGACGGCTTCAACGACGACAATCGCATTATCGACGACAATTCCGATGGCAAGAACCAGGGCAAAAAGCGTCAGAAGGTTTACTGAGAAATCAAGCATATTCATGAAAGCAAACGTTCCTACCAATGCTACCGGAACTGCCAGTACAGGAATCAATGTGGAGCGCCAGTCCTGAAGGAAGATAAACACTACGATTCCTACCAGAATAAAGGCTTCAATAAGAGTCGTGAGTACTGCACTGATGGAAGCATCCAGGAATCTGGAGACATCATAAGCCATATTGTACTCCATTCCGGGAGGGAAGGAAGTGACTTTTAATTCATCCATTTTTGCTTTTACGCTTTCAATTACTTCGGAAGCATTGGAACCGGGACGCTGCTTCATCATGATGGATGCAGAAGGCCTTCCGTCTGTTTTGGAAACCATTCCGTAGTTCATCGCTCCGAATTCTACTTTAGCAATATCCTTCAACTTTAAGATCGTCCCGTCAACATCAGATCTGATGGGAATTTCCTCGTATTGCTTAGGCTCAAAAAACTTCCCTTTATATTTGATCACATATTGAAGCTGGCTGGACGTTTTTCCGGATGTTTCTCCTACTTTTCCAGGTGCTGCCGAAATATTTTGTTTTTGCAATGAAGCAATCACTTCGTCTGCCGAAATATTGTAAGCCGCCATTTTCTGCGGATCCAGCCATACTCTCATCGAGTACTCTTTCTGGCCCATGATCTCAGCACGTCCTACTCCATCAATACGTTTTAGCTCCTGAAGAACATTAATATCTGTAAAGTTATAGATGAACTGTTCATCCTGGCTCGGATCTGTACTCGTGATGTTGAGGTACATCAGCATACTGTTTACCTCTTTTTCAGTGGTAACTCCGGCCCTGATTACCTCTTCGGGAAGCTCATCAAGGATTGTTGTCACTCTGTTCTGAACGTTTACCGCTGCTACATCAGGATCTACTCCTACTTCAAAGAAAACCTGAATAAGGGTAAGACCGTCATTTGATGTTACTGTAGACATATACGTCATCCCTGGCACTCCATTGATGGCACGTTCCAGAGGAAGGGCTACAGCATTGGCAGACACTTCAGCATTGGCACCGGTATATTTCGCCGTAACAGTTACTGACGGTGGTACGATATCGGGAAACTGGGTAATTGGCATCTTCAGTAACGCCATAATTCCCAGCAGGACAAATAATATGGAAATAACCAACGAAAGAACCTTTCGTCTTATAAACATTTCTACCATAGTAAATTGATTTAAAGATTATGAAAGGTTAATACTTCTTTTTGATTTTGATAATATCACCATCCTTTAAAGACTGAGTTCCTTCATAAATGATTAAATCTCCTTTTTTAAGACCACTTTCTACGATATAAGAATCTCTCAGTGTGGCCCCGATCTTAATGTTGGTCATTTTCACTTTATTCTGCTTATCCACTGTAAAAGCGTAGGTCTTATCCTGGATAGAGAAAGTAGATTTTTGTGGAATAAGGATCGCATTAGCCTGATGTTCGGAAATAATAAGCTTCCCCGAAGTACCGTGTTTGATCAGACGGTCCGGATTCGGGAAAAGCACTTTATAACGAATAGAACCTGTCGCCCTGTCGATTTCCCCTTCTGCAGTTTTTAAAGCTCCGTTGAACTGATAATTGACGCCATTAGGCAGCGTAAGTTCGATCTTTTGATGACTTCCAATCTTATCATCAGCTAAAAGCTCAAAATATAAGTTTTCAGGAATCGAGAAGTATGCATAGACTTCATTCAATTGAGACAGTGTGGTCAATAGGATTCCATTTTCCACTAAACTTCCGTCCTTAAGAGGAATTACGTCAATGACCCCATCAAAAGGTGCTGTGATTCTCGTAAAGCTTATTTTCTGGAGAACAGTTTGTTTTTCTGCATCAGCAAAGGCATGTTTTGCTTTCGCGGAAGAGAGCTTTGCCTTTACCAGTTCCAGTTCGTTGTTGGCTACAAATTTTTTAGCATGAAGACTCTGAATCTGCTTCAGTTCCACTTCTGCAATACGTACATCTGCTTCGGTTTGCTTTAATGCCGCATTTGCCTTCAAAAGTTCCATCTGCAGCTCGGCATCATTGATTTTAAATAAAGCCTGCCCCTGATGTACAAATTGTCCCTCGTTCACATAGATATGCTGTATAATGCCTCCGATTCTGGATCGCATTTCAACATTCTTTTTAGCCTGGATATCGGTGACAAACTGGTTGCTCACCAATGTATCTTTTTCTTTGATTTCCAGTACGGGAACTTCTTTTTCTTTTGGGCTGTTTTTTTCCTTGTCTTTACTGCATGACACAGCGAATAATGTTGCAAGAATGCAAATTATTACGTTTTTAAAATACATTTATAAATGTTTAAGTTATAAGATTTCCGTTAAAATGATTTGGTTTTCAGAAACTTAAACTTAGTACAACTGGAGGAGATGGAGAAAGGACTTAACTCCGCAAATAGTGGATAGAGCAATCTTCGGAAGGGTAATTTTCGGGATCACTTTTAAAATCCCTGAAAAATCCGAAGTTGAATGGTCGTTTTTTCTGGCTAATTGTTTTACAATTTTGGAAACAGAAGGCAACGCATGCGTGTTCATGTCTGCTTCTTCGTAAACATCCAGAACATGAATGTTATTTACAGGAGGAATATGAGGAATATTATGCAGCGATTTTTCTGCCCAATTCGAATTGAAAAGGGTAAAAACCAGTATAATATAAAATAAGAAAAATGACCTCAGACCTGCCATGTCAATCAGAACACATTAGTTTTTCAGTAAAAAACGATAATCCCGCAAAAATAGCGATTTTTACTGGGAATTCAGGTCGTTGAACTGTTAAAAAAACTTAAAGAATGGATGAATAACTCTACCAATTGGTATTTGGATTCCTACGGAATGACAAAGAGAATGCGAAGTCTATTGATGCATTCTGTTATCCCGAAGGCATCTAGCTAGAATCGTTAAAAGTTTTGGCTAAAGCCAATAGGATTTTGGTTATCGTTTTTAAACGGGCTAAAGCCCGTTTCTATTGAATTATTAAAACAACTTACTCAGGACCCTGAAACGGTAATCGAAGATATATTCCAGTTTTTTTCTGATGAAAACGCGATGTGCAATTTCGCCTAAAAATCCCATTGGAAGTTCATAGTCTATGGTATCTCTCATCAGAACACCTTCTTCGTTGGGAATAAATTCATGATGATGATTCCACAATTTGTACGGACCTTTTTTCTGGAAATCGATGAAACTTTTCTGAAAGTCAACGTGGATGATCTCGGTCTGCCATTTCATTTTAATTCCGAATAACGGAGAAACGTAATAATCAATGATCATTCCTTCATAGATTTCATCATCTTCCATTTCCGTCAATACAATAAAGCCCATGTCTTTCGGGGTAATTTCTGAAAGGTTATTGGCTGAAGAAAAGAATTTCCAGGCGGTTTCTATATCACAGTTGAGCTGCTGTTCACGGAAAAGCGTATGTTTCATAGGATGAAATCAGTTTACATAATGATTATGAAACAAATGTATGACAAAGATTTAATTATAGATCCACATCAGTACAGGTTTTCCGGATTTCTGAATCATCGGATCTATTTCTTTCATTGCATTGTTGGAAACCGTAGGACATCCCCAGCCTTCGGGTGAACCTTTGGGAAATACTTCAGTATCGCTCATCATATTCCATGAATGAAAGACAATAAATCTTTTTAACGCATTGCTATTGGTTTCTTCAAGGCCGTGCATCAGGTATTTTATATTAATTCCCCAGTCACTGTAGCCTCTTCCTTCGAGTTTATATTTTCCCAGAGATGAAAGGTGGCTTCCATCTTCGTTACTGAATCCCGGATTTGCTTTAGAATTATCTTTACTCCATGAATTGGAGCCACAACCATGCCCTACGAGATATTCTTTTGATATCTTATTATTTTTAAAATCCCAGACAAAAAAGCGCTTAATTCCGGAATGAAGGCTCATATCAATCAGAATACAAAAATCACGGTTAAGATTTTTTGAAGTACAGAATTTCAAGGCTTCTTCCGCTTTTATTTTCAGCTTGGAAAGCTCGACTTCAGGTTTCTTTTCTGCAACGATGGGTGCTTCAACAATGTTTCTTATATTATCTTTTTTCTCCTGAGAGCAGGAACAAATCCAAAAAACGACAAACAAAAGGCCTATTTTCTTCATTCTTATTTATAGTGCTGAAAGATTCCGAAATCTGTAGGAGTCCAAAGTGCGGCTTTTTGTCCGGCAGCTTTTAAAGCATTATTTGACCAGGTATTGCAAGTGTAAAGAAAGCTGTAAGTGCCTCTAGCATCGTAAAAGGCATCATTATCACTGTATACAGCATTTGTAGGGATCAGGATAAAGCTTCCGTTTTGGTCTCTGTCAAATTTATCTTCTACAAATTTCACCAAATTCTGATACTGGCTTCTGCTGATCATGATCATTTTACAGTCATCCCCTTCTTTCATCGTATTGTAATAAGTACAATGCATGGCAGAATCGCTTAACCAGAATGCAGCTTTCACGGCTGTTGAAAATTTCAGGTCAGCCCAGGTCGGAGTATCAAGATAAAAACCTTTGTCGCCCCATCCTATTCCTATATATTGATAATCTGTCTTTTTGGATTTTATATTGGCAAAAGGAATTTTCTGGGCCCAGTCCTGCAAATCGTTTTTCACAGGCATAACGATGTCGGTATGCACCCCGTTGGTATAAATATAGATTGGAATTTCTTTCTTCTGCCCATCATCTTTAGCTGAGACCGGAATATAGGGAATCAATAACCCAAGGATTACATAAATAACTACAATTCCCAAAATAATTCCTACCACTTTGAGGAGATACAATAATATCGTTTTCACAGTCATGTTTTAATAAAATTTAATCTATAATTTTCCGTAAAAGTATTTGTTTTAATCGAAAAAAAGGCTATATTTAGTTACGAAATATTCACAAATATGCGTAAAAATATCAAATCCCAAAAAAGATTTAAAGTAAGAGTAAAAACAGCTCCTAAAAGAGTACAAAAAAAACGTTGATTTTCGGTGAGATTATGATCTCCTGAGAATCAATTTTTCTTTATAGGAAAAGTTTTTCAAGAAATTTACTGTCGTAAATCTTTACTTCCTTAAAGCAGAAAACTTAAGGAATGGTCGACTATCAGCTCTGGTTTGGAACTTCAAAAAATTCCAAAGGGGGAATTGTCACCGAAAGTTCAGGGAAAAATCAGTCAGAAGACCTTTGCAGAAACTCAATATTTCTCTTCAGTCCTGTAAATTTGGTACGTTTTACGGGAGACTTTCTGAAGATTTCAGAGAAAATTTCCTGAGTAAGTTCTTTCCATTCTCCTTTTTTGAAGTTTTTCAAAGTTTCATTGGGCTTGAAACGGCTTTGTTTATTGGGCGCTGAGAAACGGTTCCAGGGACATACATCCTGGCAGATATCACAGCCGAACATCCAGTCTTCCATTTTATCTTTAAAATAATCCGGAATCTCTTCTTTCAGTTCTATGGTTGCATAAGAAATACAACGGCTTCCGTCAATAATTTTTTCAGAAACAATGGCATCTGTAGGACAGGCATCAATACATTTCCTGCATGTTCCGCAATGATCTGTAGTCGCATGATCCGGTATAAGCTCGAGGTCACAGATAATTTCGGCAAGAAAATAAAAAGATCCATTTTGTCTGGTAATCAGGTTGGCATTTTTTCCTACCCAGCCCAGCCCGGATTTTCTGGCCCAGCTTCTTTCCATAACCGGTGCAGAGTCTACAAAAACCCGGAATCCAAATTCTCCTATTTCTTCCTGCAGCTCGGCTACCATCTCACGGAGTATTTCTTTGATTACTTCATGATAGTCTTCTGCGTAGGCATATTTTGAGATCTTATAATTCTCTAATATTGAAATTTTTTCTTCAGGAAAGTAATTATAAGAAAGTGAAATAACAGACTTGGAACCCTCCACCAAAAGTCTGGGATCAAGTCTTTTGTCGAAATGATTTTCCATGTACTTCATTTCACCATTATAATTATTCTTCAGCCATTTTTCAAGATGGGGAGCATCTTCCTCGAGAAAATCTGCTTTGGAAATGCCACAACTCTGGAATCCAAAACTTTTTGCCTTGGATTTTATCAGTTGAGAATATTTTTCAGCGCCTGCATTCATAAATTTCACAATGCAAAATTAAGATTATTTTACCAATCTTCTGATTCAGTTATCAATCTCTTCTTGATCCCCAATACTGTTGGGTTTCCGAAAATTTATGTTTTAATTAGGATTTTTTTCAAAAAAAAATTGCGTAATTTCGTTTCTAATTTAATGTTTAAAACAAACAACTATGTCTTTAATAGAAGTAATACAATCCGGAAACTATGAATTGATCGACGTTCGTGAGCCAATGGAGCTTGAAATGGACGGTAATATAGATGGTGCTAAGAATATTCCTTTAGGTGAGGTGGAAGATAGACAAGACGAAATTCTTTCTATTGAAAAACCGGTAATCTTATTCTGCAGAAGTGGAAACAGAAGCGGAAAAGCATTGGAGTATCTTAACACTCAAGGATTAAAGGACGGTTATAATGGTGGCGGCTGGGCTGATCTGAAGGCTGTTCTGGAAGCAAATCAGGGAACTTTTTAAAAGTTCCTTTTTTTATCTCTTTATTTCTATGCATCTTAAAAATCAATTTGAACAGCTTTGTTCTCCTTTTACAAAAGATCAGCAGTTAATGAATGATCTGTGGAATGAGATTGAAACCAGGTATTCTGAAAAAGGCAGGCATTATCACAATCTTCTTCATCTTGAAAATATGTTTCGGGAACTTGAAGAGGTGAAAGGGAAGCTCTCAGATTTTACAGTAATTTCCTTTTCAGTATTTTATCATGACATTATTTATGATGCAACTTCCAAATCCAATGAAGAGAAAAGTGCGGTTACTGCTGAAAAAAGGCTTACTGAACTTCATATCAATAAAGATAAAATTTCAATAATTTCTGAGCAGATTCTTGCCACAAAAGCTCATCAACGGTCTGATCATGAGGACACCAATTATCTTTTAGATGCTGACCTTTCTGTATTGGGTAAAGATTTTAAAACTTATTTAGAATACACTCAGAATATAAGGAAAGAGTATTCTATTTATCCTGATTTCCTTTATAAACCGGGACGAAAAAAAGTACTCAAGCATTTTCTGCAACTCGAAAGCATCTTTAAAACAGACTATTTTAAGGATAAATATGAGGCTCAGGCAAAGGAAAATATTGCTGCTGAACTTCGGCTGCTGTAATGAAAAGTCCTATTTTACTGATTTTAACAGGCTAATTTCAATTATATTATTGTCCTTTTTTAGTCTTTCTTTAGTCTGCTGCTCTACTTCCCGAACAACATCTGCTCCTGTACGCAAACGTCCTGAACCATCCTGCTGATCAGGTATTTTACCTTCTATATAAAGCTGTTTTATTGCTGCAGCAGGATCTTTTCTGTATTTGATAAAGGACTCTTCAAATTTTTGTTGAGTTAAAGCCAATTCTTTAGCTCTGGAATTTAAATCAGGAAACGGTATTTCTTTTGGTAAGTTTTTAATTCCAATCAGCTCATAAATGTGGTTCTTCGTAGCATCTTCTATTTTTACAATCAGCCCTGGCAGTCCGGAAAACTTGTAAGGACCATCCTGTATTGGTATATCTGTGGTAAACCAGGCTGTCCATTTTCTCCCTCCAAAATCTGTAGTTGCTTTCTGAGCACTGTATTCTCCAATCTTTTGCTTTTCGGATTCTATTTTCCAGGTGATTTTTCTATTATCCTCAACCTTTATTTTCCCTAAGCCATAATCATTTGTCAGAAAGAAGGTTTTACCATTCATTTTCTCCACTCTGTATAAGATAGGAGCATTTGGAATATAAAAGTTCTTTTTTTCGGCTTCGGCAATTGAAGTAGAATCTTCAGCAAATTTCATGCGGCTGTAAAACAGAGATCTGTTGTTGGCTGTATCCAAAAACATAAGGTCTTTAACGGCGGCTGTATTGGTAGAATCCGGAATGTAGGTGTATTGATATATAAACCTCTTATTCTGTCCCAGGACAACCTGAGTAAAAAGAAGAAGAAAAACAAGATATTTCATAAACAGTATTTTGATTTGGTGAAGATCAAGATACATTTAATTTACTAAATATTAATAGTTTACATAAAAAAAAATAAATACGTCTATAAAAAACGTATTTATTCATATTTTATATTAAAAATAATTATTTACAAATTCTTCGGTCTTTTTCAGTACACGCTCAGGAACTTCTTTGTGTGGGGTATGTCCTATGCCGGGAATGATATATTTTTCAGTACTTCCACTCACCTGCGAAATTGTTTTTTCAACCTGATCCAGTGTACCATATTCATCTGCTTCTCCCTGAATAAATAGTAATGGAGCTGTAATGTCTTTCAGCAGATATTCAATATTCCAGGTTCTGTAATCGTCCCGCGTCCAGGTTTCCGTCCATGCTCTGAAAAGCATTTCTACTTTATCCCCATGATACTTCTGTAAACGTTCTGCAAGATTGGTGGTTTTGTAGGCTTCCCATGCGTCATAAACACCTTTTAAAGTTACATCTTCCACAAAAATATGTCCTGCTTCACAAATGACAGCTTTTATTCTTTCGGGATATTTTGCAGCGGTGATTAAAGCTATTGTTCCTCCATCACTATGACCGAACAGAATGGCATTATCAATATTCATTTCAATCAATAAATTATTCAACAGATCGGCTTCCAGTTCCATATAATTTACCGGTCTTTCATGAGTAAGCATAGGGTATGATTTTCCATAACCTAGACGGTCATAAGCAAGAATATTGCATTGCGCAGTTTCGGATAATTTAGCTGGAAAGTCTCTCCAAAGCTGTACTGAACCGAGTGAATCATGCAGAAAAACAATGGTAGGTCTGCCTTCAAACGGATTATGGTGTTCTATATATAATTTTTTACCTTTTACATCAATTATTCTTCCCTCCATTGAATACAATTATATTTAAAAAGTGGGTATTTTCGTTTCTTCAAATTCCTTTAAAAGTTGGTTGAAAACAGCTTCTACCGGAAGAACTTCATCAATCAGGGCAGAAACCTGACCAATTTCCAGTTCTCCATCTTCCATATCTCCTTCAAACATTCCACGTTTTGCTCTGGCTCTTCCTAATGAGGCAATTAAAGCTTCTTTATTTCTTCCACTCACATAAATATCTTCCAGCTCATTGAAGAATTTATTTTTAACCATTCTTACAGGTGCCAGTTCTTTCAAAGTAAGATGGGTATCTCCCTCCTGCAATTCTGTGATTTTCTTTTTCCAGTTTTCATGGGCACTTGCTTCTGTAGTGGCAGCAAAACGGGACCCGATCTGTACACCGTCAGCACCAAGAATCATAGCTGCTTTTATCTGTGAGCCTAAAGCAATTCCACCTGCGGCAATTAACGGCTTAGAAATATGTTTCTTTACATTAGGAATAAGGCAGAAAGTAGTTGTTTCATCTCTCCCGTTGTGTCCTCCTGCTTCGAAGCCTTCCGCTACGATAGCATCTACTCCTGCATCTTCGCATTTCACAGCAAATTTGGTTGAAGAAACCACATGAGCTACTTTTATTCCTTCTTTTTTAAGGGTTTCTGTATAAGTTTTTGGGTTACCTGCTGATGTAAATACAATTTTTACTCCTTCTTCAAGTATGATCTGAATGATTTCCTCAATATTAGGATACAGCATCGGTACATTAACTCCAAAGGGCTTATCTGTAGCCTGTTTGCATTTTTGGATGTTTTCTCTCAGAATGTCAGGGTACATACTCCCCGCCCCAATTATCCCTAAACCACCGCAGTTGGAAACCGCAGATGCCAGTTTCCATCCTGAATGCCAGATCATACCTGCCTGGATAATTGGATATTTAATATTAAAAAGATGTGAAATTCTATTTTGTGCAGCCTCCATATCATGAAGCTTTTTTGCAGCGTTGAAATCTATAAAATTGCTCATATGTAAAAATACTAAAAACAACGATTATCAGAACGTTCTATTGACTAAAAATATATAGAAAAAACTAATATTATCATTTCTTATATTGCTCCATAACTTTGTCGATAATAGGGCTTATTTTCAAAAACCGTTGAGCCAGTTCCTGTATATCTTTTTCTATCTCATCTTCTTTTAGCGCCACCCAGCCTTCCATTAATGTTAGCGGGCCATAATCTAGACTTACATTAGGCCATTCTTTCTGATATTTTAAAAATTTTTTCCTAAAATCCTGAGCAAAATTTCTGCTGGTTATAGTGTAACCTTTCAACGTTCTTAGCTTCAGAGCATGAATATTGTAATATATTTTTCTTTCACTGATAGACTTATCGTTGATCCAAACTGAAAAGAAAATCCGTCCATCAGCATCTAAAGGCGATTGGGGATTTCCAGACCATTCCGGATGATAAACTTTAAGCGCAACGGATTCCAAAACAATTTCTACAGACAGTTTCAATCCGTTATTGCTAAGTATTTTCTCAGGAATTTCGGCTGCTGCCAAATGAAATTTTCTAAGGTAAAAAGTAGAGTCCATCCTCTTAATTTTTGTAAATATATTAAATACTTCCTTCAGATAATAAGTTTTAGCCGATACCGTATTTTTTGAAGTGCTAAATGTATCAATAAAAAAGCCTTCAGAAGTTCTGAAGGCTTTTTTATTATTTTTTCATGGATTGTTTCTTCCAGTTCGACTTAAAGCTACAGTTGTCGTAACGTCCGTCAATTGAAATAAAAGTTGTCGGTAACTTAGAGTTAACAAACTTTTCAACCATTTCATTTTTCTTTTTATTCAGCGCCATCTGCTTGATTCTGCTGAAGTCTGTTTCCAGAGTAATCTGGTGAGAAGGAATTACATCATCAATTTTGATGATCTTGATCTGCTTTCTCTTGTTTTCTTCATCTTCAAAAGCAGTAGTAATATCTCCTTTGTTCAAACCTGCTAATTCGTAGCTGATTGTTCCAGGGATACTTTCTCTTTCGATTTTATCAGAACCATCAGCACCAGGAATAATCCCTCCATTGAATTTTGTTCTTTTATCATCTGAAAATTTAAAAGCAGCATCTTTAAATGTTATTTTACCATTGGCAATAAGACCTCTGATGCTGTCTAATTTTGCTTTCGCTGTTTTGATCTCATCATCAGTAGGTGTCGCTTTTAGTAAGATATGTCTTGCATCATATACTTTACCAGATCTTTTCAGCAATTGGATGATATGGAATCCGAATTCAGATTCAATAGGATCTGAAATTTCATTTTCCTGAAGATTTAACGCTGCAGCTTCGAATGGCTTAACCATCTGCCCTTTGTTAATATTCTTATATAAACCTCCATTAGCTGCCGATCCTTCATCTTCAGAATAGATTCTCGCCTGGCTTTCAAAGGTTTCACCTCCAGCAATATCCTGTTTGATCTTTTTTAATCTGTTGATAAGGTCCTGCTTATGAGCTTCCGTTAATGTAGGATAGATCATAATCTGAGCCAAAGTAACTTCATCTTTTATCTGTGGCAACTGTGTTTTATACATATTGTAGAAGTCAGTTACCTCATTTGGAGTTACGTCAGCTTTATCAGTAACTCTCTGGTATTTTGCCTGTCCATAATACTGGTCTGTGTCTATCTTTTCGATAGCGTTCTTCATTTCATAAGCATTTCTGAACTTATAAGCGGCAAGCAATGTTTTTTCATCCGGAAATTGAGAAAGCAACTGACGGTATTTTGCGTTAGCCTGTTCTTTGATTGCTGCAGAACGGTTTTCAATTAAGGTATCTTTTTTTGCTTCATATACAAGAAGCTTATTGCTGATAAGGTTTTCCAGGAACTCACATTTGTCTGTGTTTGAAGCTCCCTGCTGTTTCCCATAATTCATCTGCTCGTTCACATCAGATTCCAAAACAATCTCATCCCCGATAACAGCGGCAATACCATCCACCAAATCTCCTTGTTTTAGCTGGGCATGCATCATGCTTGAAGAGAATATCATGATGAAAATCCCAAGAAGAAAAGTGATTTTTAGTTTATTTGTCATTTTACTATTTTAACAAGTTGCAAATTTAGAATTCTTAACGAATTTCACTCAATTTTTTATTATAAATATTTCTTAAAAAGACTTATTTACTGCAGTTCGATATCAAATGTCGTCAATTCTTTGAATTGTCTCAATCTGCTGAACATATCCGCTTCGCTTACTTCTTCTATTCTTTCTGTTCCGAATTTCTCTACCGTGAATGAAGCCATTGCAGATCCTACGATAAGAGCAGACTTCATGGTATCGAAATCAATTTTCTCTTTTTTAGCAAGGTATGCAGCAAAACCTCCTGCAAATGTATCACCAGCACCAGTCGGGTCGAAAACATCTTCTAGCGGAAGTGCCGGAATAGCAAATACTTTATTGTCATGGAAAAGTAAAGCTCCGTGCTCTCCTTTTTTGATGATTACGTAATCAGGACCCATTGTGTGGATCTTTTTAGCTGCTTTTACTAAAGAATATTCTCCTGAAAGCTGTCTTGCCTCTTCATCATTGATGGTAATTACGTCTGTTTTCGCAATCATATCCATTAAGATATCCCATGCAGAATCCATCCAGAAGTTCATCGTATCAAGGATCACAAGCTTAGGACGGTTGTTCATTTTTTCAAGTACTGATAACTGAACTCCAGGGTGTAGGTTTCCAAGTAACAAAATTTCGGCATCCTGCATTGAATCCGGGATTTTTGGATCAAAATTCTCCAACACGTTTACTTCTGTAACCAAAGTATCTCTTGTGTTCAGATCATTGTGGTATTTTCCAGACCAGAAGAATGTTTTTCCTTCTTTTACGATTTCAATTCCTTCGATGTTTACATCTCTGTCTGTGAACATATCAAGATGTTCTTGTGGAAAGTCTCCTCCTACTACAGAAACAATTCCGGATTTAACGCCTAAAATTGATGAAGTGATTCCGATATAAGTGGCTGCACCTCCTAAAATTTTGTCCGTTTTACCAAATGGTGTTTCAATTGCATCAAATGCAACACTTCCTACAACTAAAAGTTTCATATATTTTTCAATGTATATTAAAAGTAATTATTTTTTCCATTCAAAAGAGTCCAGCAGGTGCTTCATATCATTTTTGATATAGTTCACTGCAGGAGCAAGAGAGTCCGGTTTCGGTCTCGTATTAAAGTATAAGTAAGCAGTAACGAAGTGTTTCGTACTGTCTGTAATGTAAAACTGAAGATTGGAAGCACTCTGCCCTTTAAGCTCATAGAAGTTCCCGTATACTTTCTTTTCAGGGTATTCGAAGGATTTTGTGTCTATAGAACTGGCTTTGATGGTATGCTCATATACCATTTTTTCAGCTTCCTTGATATGGTCTGCAAAGTCATTCTGTATCGGGTAATAGGTAACGAAAAGCTTGGCCTTCATTTTAGGATAGTTCAGATAGAACCAGCAAGGTTTTTTTGCGGGTGCAATAGAAGCAAACTCCGAATATTCAAAGGTATAGGCACAGTCGTTTTCAAACTTTTGATATTTCGGTGCCGGATACTCAAGACGCAGTTCTCCATAAGGTTTCGGAGTAGTGTCTTTTCCGCACGAAATTAAAAGCAGTGATACAAAAATAAAAATGACTTTTTTAATCATTTTGCAAAAGTACAAATTAGATTTCAGATTTCGGAAGACAAATTTCAGTCTTTCAGAGAGTTTTGAATGTAATTTTCCAAAGGCTTCGGAAACGATTTTTCATGAGAACCCTTAACATTGGTAATCAGGTATTGATTTTCAGCGATAAAATCATTCCATATCTTCTCAGAAGTAACCTCAACATTAACTATTTCAATGCTTAAATTCTTGTGAGTCAGTTTATGATTGACTGTTTTTGAACCTGTAATGAATGTTTCCATATTCGAAGAAATGGCATCAGGAAATTCAAATAATTTTTTCCAGATGAAGTCTTCTTTTCTCTGGCGGATCAGAAATTGTCCGTTTCGGTGGACAAAATAATAGGTCAGAGCAAGGTCTTCAGCTTTTACTTTTTTCGTTTTTACAGGGTAATCTGAAATTTTCTGTATAGAAAATGCCAGGCAGTCTTCATTGACAGGACATTCTCCACAAAGTGGATTTTTAGGCTTGCAAATCTCTGAGCCTATATCCATCATCGCCTGATTAAAATCTCCGACATTTTCCGGCATCACCAAAGCGGCCAGTTCTGAAAAATAAGTAAATGCTTTTGAATTCGAAATATCAAAATCATCGGCAAAAAGACGGCTTAAGACACGGTAGAAATTCCCATCTACAGCAGGCATTCTCCCTCCGAAACAGATACTTGAAACGGCTGCAGCGGTATATTTCCCGACTCCTTTTAATTTTAGAATTTCTTCGTACTGATCCGGAAATACTCCATGATAGTCATTCATGATCTGCTGGGCAGCTTTATGAATATTAATGGCTCTGGAATAGTACCCTAATCCTTTCCAATACAGCAAAACCTCGTTTTCTTCAGCTTCTGCCAATCTTTTTACATCCGGGAATCTTTTAATGAAATTATTATAATGATTCAATCCCTGATTGATCCTTGTCTGCTGAAATACAATTTCACAGATCCAGATCTTATACGGATCTTTTGTCTGTCTGAAAGGCAGGTCTCTTGCATTATTTTTATACCATTCAAGGATTTTACTGCCAATATGCAGAAAATCTGAACTTCGGTTATCCTTCTCCAAAAAATTTTGTTTTTGCTTTTTAATTGCTTTTTGAACTGTTTCCGTAAACGTTCACTTTATATAGCACTTGCAAAGATAAAATTTATTTACCAGCTTTCACAGAATATACGGGAGCAGCCTTTAACCACTGATATTTCAGGTTTCTGTCTTTGGCTATAAAACGGTATCCTTCCAGTTTTTTCAGGTAAACATATATAGAATCAGTATTTTTTATCTTCAATTTATAAGGAGATAAAAACATGAATGGAGTATCTACCGTAGAATCTCTCACCGTTTTTAATACTTTTCCTGATTTTACTTTATAAAGAAAGAATGATTTCCCGCGGCCTTTGGAGCTGTCTGCAAGTTTTACGGTTGAACTTGTAATAACCAGTTCACTGCCATCAAAGCATTCAGATTCATTCATGATGTATGCCTTTCCTTCCTGACGTTCGTCTGCAAAAAGATCATTTTCATAATGTCCGGGACTCTGGTATTTTTTTTCACAGCTTATCAAAAGTGTCATCACTATGGCTGGTAAACCAATGATAAGTTTTTTATTCATATTAAATTAGGTGTTGGTTGAAAAAAAACCGATGTAAAATTGCATCGGTTTTTGTTATTTAAGGTAAGTTTATTTTACTCCTGAGCATATTCTGCATCCCATTCGTTACCGTCATCTCCTTTGTGTCCGTCCAATTTAATAACGAAACTTTTTGTAGGGAAATAAGGGGTCATACGGATATCCAGCCATACTCTGTCTTTGTTTACTCTATCCTGCTCGAAACGAACAATTTTGAATTTTTCGATCAATTTGTCCGGTCCTTTGATATTGTCAAGGAACGTTACGATCTGTCTTCTCAAATCGTCTTCGTTTTTAGCATTCCAGTTTTCGAAAGCTCTTCTGTTCAGGAAGTCCAGTAATACTTTGGTTACATAGTCGAATACACGAACTACGGAATACGTCTGAAGACCGATATTGTCTCCTGTAAATAATGTCTTCGCAGAGAAGGCCATAATTTTTCCGTACTCGTTTACCATTGGTACCAGACCCATTTTTTCCAACTGAGAAATTTCACTTTTCTTCAATTCGAATTTTACAGCGTCTACTTCGTTGATGTTTCCATGTTTTTTACCTGCTGCTACCTGAGACATCAGGGTTTTGTGAATTTTTCCTGCTAATGAAGTGGAAGGTGGAAGTTCTACATTTTCTTCTTCTCCTACTTCTTCAGCTTTACCACGTCCTACCAGCCAGTTACACGTCATAATAACGTTACTTCTGTGAAGTTCTCCTCCTGTAAGGTTTGCAGAGTGGAATAAGTCTACTACGTCATCCGGCTTATCAAGGTTGGCGAAGTCTGTAACCATCATTACTTTGTTTTCGTTACAGATTTTTGCCCATTTCTCGATTACTTTATTGGATCCTAAATATCCTGGTATTGCAAGGATTGAGTAGTTATCTCTAAGGTCAAGACGGTCGTAGTAATTTTTGAATTCTTCTGAGATGGCATCGATGAACAAAGGGTTATCCAGGTCGGAAACCTGTTCAAGGCTTGCATTTACGATGCTTACGTTATCCACTTTATCCAATTCTGTATTTTTATAGAATTGAGCGACTGTTCTGTAGTTGGTTTCCAACATACGAACGGCATCCAGTGTACTTTTTAAGTTTGTTTTTAAGTTCTGATCGGCTTGTTGTGCTTTGGTTTTGCACGTTTCAGCCATTTTATCTGCTGATTCACTGCCTTCTAAAAGGCTTACCCAAAGATTGATCTTCTGAAGAAGTTCTTTTCTTTCGTCTGCTTTATTGCTGTCATTCAGGAAGATTTCTTTTCTTGCCTTTCTTGTTGGGTTCATATTGGCAATACCGTCTACGACGGATTCAACAAAGCCAAATCCTCCCATTTTATTGAGTTCTGCAAGCGGGTTGCCTTTCGGCTGCCCTGCATGTTGCTGCTGCCCCTGCTGCTGACTTTCTTGTGCCTGTAATTTGCTATCCATGATTTAATGTAAGTCTTTAGTTATTTTTCAAGTTCTTGTCCCACTTCTTTCAATACTTCTATGAACGCCGCTCTTGTCTGATCGTTCTCCAGCATATTGCGTAGAATTTTGTTTGTTTTCAGCTGACGTACTATTTTATTGTACTGCTCCTGCTCTACACTCAGCAGCTGCAGATAATCTGACTTCTGAGTAAGGCTTTTAGGGGTAAAGTCTCCAAGGTTTTGAAATCGGAATTCTTCTTCTACCATTCCACCCTCTTCCGTTTCGTGTTGTACCGATACTGAAGGCTGGAAATGTTTGAAAACGTCTTCCACTGTTTTTAATCCTGTTACGATTTCAGGAGTATAAGACTCGTCTGTTGTAAGCTGGCTTACTATCAGGGACTTATTTTCCTGAATTTCCTGAATAGCTTCATTAGCGTCTACTTTTACTTCGTTTCCGCCAACACCATAATTAAACATTGCCATATTATTGTTATTTTGAGATTTATTAATTTGGTTTGGGTCTGTCTTTGAGTAATTTACAGATGAATCAAATAAATTACCAATCCAGTGTTTAAATTTAAAAAAAAACTGTAACATACAAAATTTTACTAAGATTTTTCTTGAATTACCTCTTTCTATTTACATTTATTCAACATAAAATCACGATATTACGATATCACTAAGCTATGAAAAAATAAATAAAAAAATTCAAGAAAAAAATAAATAAAATTTTTGTCCGCTTTACTCTTATCCAAAAGTATGTAATGGATATTAAAATAGGAATTCCTCAGACATTACAAAAAAATATTCTTTATATTTAAACAAAGTGAACCGTGTCATGAAAGATGTAAAAATAGCGTTTAGAAAACCCATATTTCCTGTTTCAGAAGCATTACAGCAATATTTGGAAAAATACAACAGAACGACCAAGATTAGGTTTCTGTATGAGGACCTTCTCAGGTTTAGCGACAGCGTGAATATTATGGATAAAGAGGGCAAAGATACTTTGTGGCTTGGTGTATTATATTCTGAATATGAGTTTAAAGAAATAGAGGCTAATTTAAATAAGATTTATACCCTCCTTCATTCTGATGGGGATATCGCTACCCTACCTTATCTGAAAGTAGACACGATCGACTTTTGTACGTTTGGAAATTCTAAACCTTTTAGGGTCCGGGTGAGAAATATACTTAATGATAATTATACTTATTTTTATATTAAACAGGCAGATGCTTCCCGGATATTCGGGCTGGAACTTGAAGACCTGCTTTCTCCCAACCGAATTAACTTTCTGGTGTATAAAAACACGTTGATTGAGGAGCATATTTTAGGAATTCCCGGAGATGTTTTTATTCAGAAACATCTATTCAATTGTAATGAATTGGAAAAGGCACAGATTTCCAAGGAATTTGTGAAATTCAATGAGCGGTGCCTCATTGGGCTTCTTGGTGATATGCGTTCTTATAATTATGTTGTGATTCCCATACATGATTTCGACCAGGTTATTTACAGAATTCGTCCCATCGATTTTGATCAGCAAACTTATGAGGGAAATCTGAAAGTGTATCTTCCACAGTATTTCAAAGAAAACAGCCAAATGGTGAATATGGTGCTGGAAAAACTGAAACCCAGCTCTATAGAACAATACCGCAAAGAAGTACGTTCACAAATTGTAAAAAGAGTGACCAGCAGCCAAAATAGATTTGACGAACTTATTTCTATTATGAAAAAAGACAATATCGCGCCGGAAGCCAATGTTATAGAATTAAAGACCGCTTTACAAAAACTCACCTACGATGTCAATTTCAAGTATTGTAAATCTATGGGAGATATTATAGAAACCGGAATCAAGTTTGTTCTCCGGAATTATAAGAAAGAATATTAAAAAAGAGAATCCGCCTCAATGTGAGACGGATCCTTTCTTTTCTAACAATCTTCATGGTAAAATTACCAGATTTTTATTCTGTCCTGAGGAGCTTTATATAATTTGTCTCCCGGTTTGATATCAAATGCCTTGATGAATGAATCCTGGTTTACCAGTGGTCCAAAAGCTCTGAACATTCCCGGAGAGTGTGGATCTGTTTTCACCTGGTTGATCATATACTGATCGGTAGCTTTTGTTCTCCAAACGGTTGCCCAGCTCATAAAGAATCTCTGATCCTGAGTAAATCCACTGATCTTGCCTGGGTTTCCTTTATCTTTTAAATACATCTGAAGAGCATCATAAGCAACAGCTACTCCACCTAAGTCACCGATATTTTCTCCACTTGTAAACTTACCGTTTACAAAGCTTCCTTTTACAGGTTCATAAGCACTGTACTGAGCAGCTAACTGACCAACTTTTGCATCAAAGTTTTTACGGTCTGCATCCGTCCACCAATTGTTCAGGTTACCATCACCATCGAAACGGGAACCACTGTCGTCAAATCCGTGAGAAATCTCGTGACCGATAACGGCACCAATACCTCCGAAGTTCACTGCTGCATCAGCTTTAGGGTTATAGAAAGGAGGCTGAAGAATGGCTGCAGGGAATACAATTTCGTTGTTTGATCCGCTGTAGTAAGCATTTACAGTTTGTGGAGACATTCCCCATTCTGTCTTATCAACAGGTTTTCCTACTTTGTCTAAACTTCTCTGATATTGCCAAGCGGATACATTCTGAAGATTAGAATATAGTGTTGCTCCTTGTTTCGGAGATTCTACTTTCAATTGAGTATAGTCTTTCCACTTATCAGGATAAGCAATTTTCACTGTAAACTTGGATAGTTTTTCCTGAGCTTTTACTTTGGTTTCAGGGGACATCCAGTCCATATTTGCGATATGGGTTTTGAATGATTTTAAAAGGTAATCAATATAAGTTTCCATCTGCTTTTTAGCTTCAGGAGTGAAATATTTGTCAACATATAGTTTTCCAAAAGCTTCTCCTAGAACACCATTGACAAGGGTAAGACCTCTTTTGTCCATTGGACGCTGTTCTTTTTGTCCCTGCAAATATTTAGCATAAAAATCAAACCTGATCTGCTCTAAGTTTTCATCTAAATTGCTCGCGTTTCCATTGATGATATGGTACTTCAGATAATCTTTCAGTAAAGGAAGGTTTTTCTGTGTTACAAACTGATCCATATTCTGGTAATACTTCAGTTCTCCAATGATCACTCTGTCTGTATTGACTCCTGCATCCTTAAGATATTTTGCAAGGTCTACATTTTTAACCAGACCTGATAATTCTGATACGTTTTTAGGATTGTATCTTAAATTAGCATCTCTGTTCTGTTCAAGAGTTAATAAGTAATTGGCAAGCTGTTTTTCAAAGTCTACCACATTCTGCGCAGACTGAGTAGAATTTTTATATCCTAACACTCCAAATAGCTTCCCAACGTAGGTTTGATATTCTGCCAGTGTTTTAGTATTGGCTTCATTTACTTTTTGGTAATAGTCTCTTCCTAAACCAAGATCCGGGCCGCCAAGATATACCGCATTCATATTGGAATTCTTCATATCGGCACCCACTCTCCATCCATAGAAAGAGTTGTCACCTAATCTTGTCGCTTCCAAAAGGTATTTCTGAAGGTCACTAAGACTTTTAATAGCATCTACTTTGGCAAGATCAGCTTTGATAGGAGCCAGACCTTCTGCATTTCTTTTATTGGTATCCATAAAAGAGGCATACAAATTCTGGATTTTCTGTCCTTCTGATCCAGCTGGATAGGTTTCTGTAAGGATTTTATTCAATATATCTAATGAAGCATCATCCACATTTTCTCTCAAAGCATTGAAAGATCCCCAGTTTGCTTTATCGGAAGGGATCTGAGTAGTTTTCACCCAATTTCCATTCACATAGCTAAAAAAGTCATCCTGCGGACGGACACTTGTATCCATATATGATAAATTGATCCCCTCCTCTTTTGCTTCTTCTTTTATCGGTTCAGTAACTTTAGCCGTAGCTTCTGTTTTATTCTCTGTCCCCGCAGTCTTTGCTGCACCACACGAATTAAGAAATACAATACCCGAAAGGGCAAGTATTCCAATATTTAGCTTTTTCATTAAAAATAATTTTTGATTTTACACAAACGTATCAAATATACAAACTTTAATGATATGTAATGAATGATAATTGATATATGGAGTGGGAAATTGATGATTTAAGATTAAAAATTTAAAGTTTATAGAGTATCTTTTGGAAATATATATGAGACTGGGATTTATGGGGAAACCACCCCATCAAAAATTCAAAGAATTTTTGACACCCCTCCAGAGGAGAGGAATAATGGAAGCCGTTATTACAATTACAGTTCCCTCGATCCAAAATCCATAACTCCTGCCACCTATCACCTATCATCTGCTACCTAAAAAACAAAACCGCCCATTGCTGAGCGGTTGTTATTTTTACCAGATTTTAATTCTTTCTTCTGGAGTTTTGTATAGTTTGTCTCCTTTTTTCACATCGAATGCTTTATAGAAGGCATCAACGTTGATCAACGGACCGAAACTTCTGAAATATCCAGGAGAGTGCGGATCTGTTTTCACTTGGTTAACCATATATTTCTCACTTGACAATGTTCTCCAAACTGTAGCCCAGCTTAAGAAGAATCTCTGATCCTGAGAGAATCCACTGATTTTCCCCGGATTTCCTTTGTCTTTTAAATACATCTGAAGAGCGTCATAAGCAATGTTTACACCTCCTAAGTCAGCGATGTTTTCACCGTTTGTGAAAGTTCCGTTTACAAAAGTTCCTTTTACCGGCTCATATTTGTCATACTGAGAAGCAAGAGCTTTTGTTGCTTTTTCGAAATTAGCTTTATCTGCCGGAGTCCACCAGTCTACCAAGTTACCATCAGCATCAAACTGTGCCCCTGAATCATCAAATCCATGGCTCATTTCGTGACCGATAACGGCACCGATACCCCCGAAATTTACCGCAGCATCAGCGTTAGGGTTGAAGAATGGCGGCTGAAGGATAGCAGCAGGGAATACAATCTCGTTGTTTACCGGGTTATAGTAAGCATTAACAGTCTGTGGAGTCATTCCCCATTCTGTTTTATCAACTGCCTTACCAATTTTAGCCAAGTCTTTGTTGTACTGCCATTCACCAATGTTCTGAAGGTTCTGATACAGGTTTCCTCCTTTTGCCTCAGAAACAATATTTAATTTTGAATAGTCTTTCCATTTGTCCGGATAAGCAACTTTTACCGTGAACTTGTTCAGTTTCTGCATTGCTTTTTCTTTAGTCGTTGCAGACATCCAAGCTAAGTTGTTGATATGAACTGCGAAACTTTTCTTTAAATAGTCGATCAATTCTACCATCTGAGCTTTTGCTTGCGCAGGGAAATATTTCTCAACATATAATTTTCCAAAAGCTTCACCCAAAGAACCGTTGATCAATTCGTAACCTCTCTTGTTAAGTGCTCTTTGTTCTTGTTGTCCTCTAAGGTATTTACCATAGAAAGCAAACTTCATATTTCCTAAGTTTTCACTTAAGTAAGAAGCACTTCCGTGGATCATGTGAAATTTCAGATAATCCTTAATCACAGGAAGATTCTGAGCATTTACTAATTTATCGAAGTTCTTATAGAATCCTAATTCACTGATAATTACTTTGTCAGAATTTACTCCTACTTTTTTAAGGTAACCAGGAAGGTCAACATTTTTTACCAGAGCAGAAAGTTCAGCCATCGTCTTAGGATTGTACTGAAGGGTATTATCACGGCTCTGTTCGTTGGTAAGGTAAGTATTTGCGATGCTTTTCTCGTAATTAACGATACCTTTTGCTGCTTCATCAGCATTTTTGTATCCTAATTCTTTTAGCATTGAAGCTACATATTTCTGATATTCAGCAATAGCTTCTGTATTTTTTTCGTTTACTTTCTGATAGTAATCTCTTCCTAAACCTAAAGAAGCGTTTCCTAAGTAAACGGCATTCATTTTAGAATCTTTAAGGTCTGCATCCACTCCCCATCCGTAAAAAACATTCTCACCTTCTTTTGTTACAGAAGTAAGGTAATTTTGAAGATCAGTCAGGCTTTTTATAGCATCAATTTTATTCAGATTTTCCTGGATAGGCTTTATTCCGTCAGCATTTCTCTTCTCCATGTTCATGTAAGTAGCATACAGATCCTGGATTTTTTTACCCTCACTTCCGTCAGCAAATTTATCTTTCAAAAGAGAGTTCAGGATCGTCATGGAATTGTTATCCGTATCGTCAGCTAGTTTGTTGAAGCTTCCCCAAGTTGGTTTATCCGATGGAATTTTGGCTGTTTTCATCCAAGTTCCACTCACATAGTTGTAGAAATCATCCTGAGGACGCACCGAAGTGTCCATCAAGCTAAGGTCTAAACCTTTGTCTGTGTTGTTCACTGCTACTTTAGCAGCTTTAGCTTGTGCGCTCATGGTAGTTTGAGTACAGATCCCTGCTATTAAAAACAAAGAAAGCGTTATTTTTTTCATTATGATAACAATTTTTAGAATATGTATGATTTATTTTGTATTTGTTACGTTTTAAGAAAACAAATTTAAACAAATAACGTCATAGCATGATAAGAATTTATAAAAGATGGAAGAATGAGGCTGGAAGTTATTCTATGATTTTCATAACTTCCAGCTTCCTCCTCCCCAGCTTGCCAATATCTTAAGAAGTGGCTATCTCTTTTACATTTCCAGTTCTTTTCAGGAACCCCCAGGACTGCATTTCGCCTTTCAATGCCTTTCTTAAACTTTTAAATAATACAATATACATCAGCCATCTATACCCGAATCTCTGCGGAATAATATACAACAGATTGATTAATTTCTCCCGTTGCATCATGAATGCAATTAAAGCTAATGAAGCATCCACCAAGAGGAAAATCAGATAATAGGTGAATATTTTGTCTCCGTTTCCGGATAGAATTCCCAAAAACATAATCACATCTGCCAGCGGTGAGAAAAATGGAATAATATATTGGAATAATAAAATATTCGGCATTGCCCAAAGTCCCAATCCTTTATATTTAGGGTTAAGGAAAGTCTGTCTCTGTTTCCAGAACATCTGCATAATTCCGTATGTCCAGCGGAAACGCTGTTTCAAAAACTGATTTGCTGTTTCCGGAGCTTCGGTAACTGCAACCGCTCTGTTCTCGTTGGCAACCGTATATCCTGCTTTCAAAATTTTCACAGTAATATCACAATCTTCTGCTAAAGTATCTGATGAATAGCCTCCTGCCTCAATGATCACAGATTTTTTAAATGCTCCAATAGCTCCTGGAATCACTGTAATGGCATTAATATGAGCATAGGCCAGTCTATCAAAATTCTGACTTGTCGTGTATTCTATAGCCTGCCATTTGGTGAGCCAATTGACTCTGTTTCCCACTTTCACATTTCCTGCTACAGCGGCAATTTTTTCTTCCGGATCTGCATTTAAAAATCTTGCAATCAGATATTTTACGGCATCCTGCTCAAGTTTGGTATCTGCATCAATACACACTACATATTCAGCATCCGTTTCCGAGATTCCAAAGTTTAAGGCAGTTGCCTTTCCCCCATTTCTTTTGGTGAAAATTTTAAGTTTCGGATGATTCGGGAACATTTCTTTTGCTTTTTCATAAGTAGAATCTTTGCTTCCGTCATCTACCATAATAATGTTAAAATTAGGATAGGTCTGTTTCAGTAAATTCTGTAACGACGAAATAATATTCACTTCTTCATTATAAGCAGGCACAATAATGGAAACTTTAGGATAAGATTCCAGCACGGGAAATTGTCCTAGTTTTTTCTCTTTTTGTCTTTCTTTAAAAGCCCAGTACGCCATCAGCAATAGTCTGATCAGTCCCAATACAATGAAGATGGTAAATAAAGCAACCAGAAAATGACTTATTCCATAGATCGCTGTAGCTAACACAAGATTAAGCTGCATGATATAATAAGACTTTGTTTTGGGAACTTCAGGCATCAGTTCGCTTCTGCTTTTGTGCAGAATATTCGTCAGGTTCGTAAAATGGTATCCTTGTTTCTGAAGAGTCGGAATAAGGATTTTTAAAGCTTTCACCGTTTCTTCTCTGGTATCTCCACCCGCATCATGAAGGAGAATAATATTTCCTCTCTCATGTTTAATTCCAGCCATTACACGTTTTACGATTTCATCTGCTTTTATTCCCGGCTGCCAGTCTTCAGGGTCTATATTTTCCCCGATATCCAGATAGTTTTGCTGTCTTGCCAGTGCTACTGGAATGATCTCTTCTGATGTGGTAGGCTCAGAGTCTGCATTATAAGGTGCTCTGAACAGAATAGTGCTGTGACCTGTGATACATTCGATCAGCAGTCTTGTCAGTTTCATTTCAAGTAAAGCTCTTTCAGGGCTCACTTTTGCCACATTCTCATGGGTAAAAGTATGATTTCCGATCTCGTGTCCTTCCCGGTAGATTCTTTTAACAAGCGGAAGGTTCTTTTCTGCATTTAATCCTACCAAAAAGAACGCTGCCGGAACATGATATTTGGATAAGATATCCAGTACCTGAGGAGTGTAGGTTTCATCCGGGCCGTCATCAAAAGTGAGGACGAGTTCTTTCTGAGGAGCACTTCCGTATTTTTTCACTTCGTAAGAACTTGGATAGGTGATGTAGTTTTCATCTGTGATAATCTTCTCTTTTGGATCAATTTCCAGTGCAATTTTTCCATCATGAGGCGTATTCAGAACATCCAGTACTTCTCCGTCTCCGATATAATCCACCATGGTCTGCCCTTTTACGTTTTCCAGGGTTTTCAAATTCAATTTGGAAAGGCCTGCCCCCGTAAGATCTTTATCATAAAAATTCCAGACTCTGCTGTCTTCACTTCCCAGTCTCCAGAGTGCAGTTCCTGCCAATGGATATTCTGATGAGAAACGCATCGTATTAAAAATAGAGGCAGCATCATTGAAAAATACCGTGTGGGTGAAATTTTTAGAATCGGTGTAGGAATAATTTAAATTAAAGGTATTATCATTAAAGTCAATTACAGCTTTACTTGCGCTCGCTTTTGTAATCGCCTGCATGTAGGTAACAGAAGTATTGTCATCTTTATTGGAACTCCAATCGTAACCATAAGCTCCTAATCCAAGAATGATTTTATGAGGAGAGGTCTGTTTTAAGATTTTACCCGTCTGTGCTTCTATCCATTTTTGGGAAGAAACCGGACCGGCATCACTTCCTGCAGAATATTCGTCATAAGCCATCAGCATAAAATAGTCTACATATGGATCCAGATTCTTAATATTATAATCATCATTATCCGTCATAATATCCATTGTCACCAACAGCTGATTCTGCTTGAACGTCTCTGAAAGTTCTTTCATAAAAGCAATCAGGTTGGTATCAGAATCCAGGTTCATATCTTCAAAGTCAATATTAATTCCTTTGAAATGGTATTTTTTACATTGTTGGGTGATCTTCTGAATCAGATGGGTTCTTTTCTGCGGATCATTAAGCACTTTGACCAGTCCTTCGGAACGGAACTCTCTGTCGAAGTTGTTACTGAGCATTGGCATGGCAGCAACTCCGGTTCTTTTGATCACTTTATATCCTTCAGGATCCACATTGGTTTTCAGATCTCCTGTTTTGGGATCAAGGAAAAACCATTCAGGAAAAACCAGATTGATGTGTCTGATGTTTCTTTTCAGAGACATCAGAGACTGGGCATCCCAAGCCACATAAAATGCAGACCGGATTCCTCCCGGAAACTGAGCCCAGTTTCGGTTCTGATTTTTATATCTTTCTGCTCTCGCCTTCTCAATTTTGTCAAGGCTGGTATGGATTGTTTTTTCAGAAATAAAGCTTCTGAACCCTTTATATTCTTTGGAAATTTTATTCTCCTGAAGGTAAGGTTTGTTGGCTGTAATGACAGCTTTATAATCTTCTTTAAAAGGAATTTTAGGACTTCTGTCCAGAGTCATCATCAGACCTAAAGCAAGCAGAAGCAGTATTCCTATAAAGATAAAAACACGGCTTCCCCACTGTACACTTTTCCAGCGTTTTTTGCTGCTGGTCTGAAAAATCTGTTTGGAATTTTCCACGATTTTTGAAATTTATTGAAGGGCGCTCAAAAAGTGTGAAAAACTATACTAAAATTAATTAAAAAAAAATTAAAAAGTATGAATTGTATTTATCTGTCGATAAGAAGGCTTACCAAATCCTGAATCACCTTTTGGGAAACAAAATTCATAAAATCTACTCTTTCCAGATGGGGCATGTATAATTTGGAGGTTGTCTCCTCGTCATTAATTCTTATGGTGTAATAAACTGTTCCAATATCTTGACCGTCTTCTCCTTTTCCAGGACCGGCAACACCAGTCGTAGAAAGTGAAATATGAGTTTCAAACAATTCCTGACATCCTTTTGCCATTTCCTGAGCCACCTGCTCGCTTACCACGGTAAACTGATCTACGGTTTCTCTGGAAACATTTAAAATTTTAATCTTTCTCTCGGTAGCATACGGCACTATTCCGCCAAGGAAATATTTTGAACTGCCGGAAACTGAAGTGATCATTTTTGCCAGCTCACCTCCTGTGCAGCTTTCTGCAGTAGAAATCGTTAATTTTCTTTCGGTAAGCATTTCTGCCAGAATATTTTCAATTTTATCTTCAGATACGGCGATCACATGACCTTCTACCAGAGGAAGCAGTTTCTGGATTTCCTCTTCTGTTATCTGTTTCAGCTGTTCTTCATGATCACCGGAAGCCGTCAGACGAAGCTTTACACGGGTTCCCACTGGAAGATAAGACAATGCAATATTTTCCGGAAGTGCCAGTTCCCAGTCTTCAATGGTGTCTGCAAGAATACTCTCAGGAATTCCTACTACAGAAACAATTCTGGTATGTATATAATGAAGTTTGAATCTTTGCTGTAAATAAGGAATAATCTGATCTTTGATAAGGGGTTTTACCTCGTAAGGAACACCTGGAAGACTGTAACACAGTTTTCCGTCAAGCTCCATCATCATACATGGTGCCGTTCCGTAATGATTCTGAAAAACGATGGATTTGGTAGGAACAAAGGCCTGTTCCTTATTTCTTTCCAGAATATCGGCTCGTCCTCTTCTTTCCATATAGCCTTTAAGGTGATTGAAAGTGACCTCATCCAGGGCAATTTCATCATTGAAAAACTCTGCCAGGGCTTTTTTGGTTTTATCATCTCTCGTTGGTCCCAACCCTCCTGTTGTAATGACCAAGTCACCTCCTTCAAAAGCAGCACTCAGCGCGGTTTTAATCGTTTCAATTTCGTCTGAGATCGTAAGAATCTGAGTCACTTTGATTCCTATATTTTTAAGTTCAGCGGCAATAAAATTAGAATTGGTATCTACCGTGTTTCCGGAAAGGATTTCATCCCCGATAGTAATCAGAACAGCTTTTTCCATATGTTTTTTTGTTGAAAAAAATTCTCTGCAAATGACGGAAATTTCTGTGGCCGCGGCAATATAAATTGATTTTTTCTATTTTTGCCGAAATTATCTAAAACTACAATACGAATTATGTCTAAATATGATGATGCTTCATGGCATTATGGTGGTGATTTTCCCGAAGAACTTCCTCAGAAAAACGGGGCAACCCATACAGGAATGTTCCTGAACTGGTGCATTCACAACAATATGATTTCTGATGAACTGAAAGAAGATAACGAAGAAGAAATTGAAAAATTAAAAAGAAGAGAAATCACTGGTGCAGAATTCATTATGGATTCATGTGACGGAAAATTCTCTGAATATGATCTGAATGAGCTTGGAAATCTTTTTGCAAAGGATTACTATGCTGATGATACAGATTTCGGAAACAGATCCAGCTCATTTGCTGATGACTACGTTAATATTTTTGATGCTAAAGCAGAGGAAAACGACTATCAGTATGAAACTTTCTATCACATAGAAGATACTTATGAAAACTACGATCTGATGAAACAGGTGATTGATCATCGTTTTGAGGAATGGAAAGAATATATTAAAAACTAAAGAGCGAAAGGACAAAATCATAGAAGCCTATGTCAGCCTTTCTGTGATTTTGCCCTTTTACCTTTTTTATTGATTATGCTTCACCCAGATCAGTTCATCGGTATTATATCCGATTTTTCTTGCTTTCTGAATGAAACGCTGACGGATACTTTCAGGAATGGTAGTGGTTCTGGACAGAATCCAAAGATATTTTAAGCTGCTTCCTGCCACCAAAGCATATTGATAGTCTTCATCAATATCAATGACATTATAACCGGCCCAGATAGGTTTAAAAAATGAAACTTTCAGGCGGGCTTCTGTAGGATCTTTTACAAATTTTGCTTCACCGATCGATTCATTCCATACTTTTTTACTATAATCGTAGCCTTTATTTTTAACCTGAATGGTTCCATCTGGATTTTCTGAATATTCTGCAGTGACATTATCCATATTTTTTTCGAATCTGTAATCGAAACGGGCCATCTCGTACCATCTGCCAAGATATTTTTTACTATCAAAATTCTTTACAGCGGATGCCCCTCTGGGAATTCTCACAGAATATGAATTGAAAATGATAAGACCTAATGCTCCCAACGAAACGGGAAGGATAATTTTATGAATGGTTTTCATGACTGGAATATTTGTGTGATTAGGGTGAAAACGTCAAAAATAATGCCTTTAAGCTGTTAAGGAACAATAAATTCTATGAAAAAACCTTCAGGAAATTATCTTTAAAGCTTCCTGAAACCTCAATTTCAGTGTCGTCAGAGAGCATTACCGTTCCGCTTTTATGATAGGATTTTACAAAACCTGTATTGATAATATGAGAGCGGTGAACTCTTACAAACGGGTTTTCCAAAAGATCATCAAAGTGTTTTAGAAAACGGCAAACCATTTTCTTTGAACCATCGGTAAGATATACCTGGGTAAAGTTTCCGTCAGCCTGAAGTCTTACAATATCTTCGGTCTTTACCACATCAAATCCCTGTAAAGTAGGAAGAATAAGCTGCTGTTTTTCGGGTTTTAATTTCAGGTTTTCAAGGAGAATTTTATTCCGGTTGAGCTCATCTTTTTTCTCAAGACTTTCTGCTACTTTGTTGACTGCCAGAATCAGTTCCTGAATATCAATAGGTTTTAAAATATAATAACTTGCTGATTTATTTAAAGCCTGTAAAGAGTATTGCGAAAATGCGGTAATGAAAATGGTTTCATAGGAAAATTCTTTGGTTGCTTCCAGAACGTCAAAAGCATTTCCAAAAGGCATTTCTACATCCAGAAAAACCAATTGAGGCTGCATTTCGGCAATTAACGGAACGGCATCTTTAATGTTTTCAGCTTCACCAAGAATCTCCACCTGCGGGCAGTATTTGGTAAGATAGCTTCGTAAAACTTCCCTTGCTATGATTTCATCGTCTACAATGACAGCTTTTATTTTCATTCAGGTTAGATATTAGGTGGAAGGTAATAAGTTTTCAGGTGCAAATTAGGAATATTTAGCCAACCCTACAATCTTAGCAGATCCACGTTTCTCTAAAGGCTATACTTTTTTCCAGCTCCAGGCATATTTGACGATCAATATTGTAATGATGCATTCTACTATAGCTAGAAAGGTATAAAACAAATACCAGTCTGAGAAGGAAGTAATCCCGATAAACAACATGACCAGAGTAAAAAATGATCCAAAGAGGATGTTAAGAATCCTGTTGACTGCGGGTTTTAAGATCAGAGAAAGAAATACCATTACAGCGGGAATCGCCAAAACGGCTGAAGCAAGAAATAATTTCGGAGGGGAATCTAATAAATGGGTTCCTTCCACAAGACCCTGTGCCTTTCCGGGAGTATACAGCTCAAAATAATCCCCGTACAGATAGCATAAAGTAACCGAAGCCCAAAGACCGGCAAGTATGATTTTTACATTGACCTGTATATCTTCAAATTTTGTAGAATTGTTCATGGCTTTTATTTTTAATGTTGATTTACTTTTTTAGTTCTTACTCCCACCAGCAACATCCACAAACAGATTCCTATCTCTCCTATCGTAGCAGGTAATGTAATATACTTTGATATTGAATACTCCGAAAAATGAGGAACCGCAGTTCTTCCCAAAACGTTGATCACATATCCCAAACAACCGAGCATTAAAAAAACACCTAAAATTTTGGGCAAAAATCCGGATCTGTACACAAGATAACCAAAGGGAAAAAGCCATAAGCCCCAAAAAACCTGAGCGATTAAGATGCCTTTATTATAATTGCTCAACATCATCATCATTTGAGCCTGCAGCTGCTTTACATCAAAGACTTTTAGATAATCTGTTCCTTCAATAATGGTCAGGACAGAAAATTTGCTTTGCAGATTGATAAAGGAAATAGGAATACTGATAAGAGCTAGAATGACCATCAGTTTTGCATAATTTCCATTCACATCTTTCAACAGTTGATACAAAGCCAAAGGGAGTAAAGTAAAAGCAATATAACAGATGATACTACTGGCTATACTTAGTCTGAACAATTGTACTGAAGAAGATATATTTTGAAAGGTCAGGGCAGGATTTTCCCAGACAATCAGTTTTGACGGAACGTACATTAAACTGAAAAATCCGGTTATTATAACAATGAGATAAAAAAATCCCGCGAGTCTGGCTGTTTTATTGGTAGTAGTCATTTTGGGTTATGTTTTTATCTTTAAGACAATTTCTGTTTCAAAATGGTTACAGCGGTTTTTAGGTGGCAGGTGGCAGATAGAAGCCAAGAGGTGTTAGAAAAGTGAAATTTTTCGGTGTTTAAGGACTTTGATAAAATTAATGCATGATTCAATAAGTGCTATTTTTTTATTAATTTAGATTTTACTAAAAACTATAATCATTTAAACCCAACAAAAGCAACATGAAATCAAAAATTATTATCCTAATCTGTATGACGGTTTTCAGTCTTTCTTTTTCACAGATAAAAATGTCGGAAAGAGAGGATATCAGCAAAATCAATAAAAACTGGAGACTGACAAAAACCAATTCCAAAACTTATGGAATTTCGGATAAAAGCGGGAAAGTTATCGTTCAGCCGGTGTATTCAAAGATTAATACGTTTGGTGAATATGCAGAAGATCTGGCGCTGGTAAAAAATATAACGGGAACTTATGGTTTTATCAACCGTTCAGGAACTGAAGTCATTCCTGCTTATTATGAACTGGAGGAGATTAAAACCAATTTTTCAGCTTTGAAGAAAAAGTATATTAAATAAATGAATTTAATTATCAATTTATAAAAGAAATGCATTAACCTGAACTAAGGTTAATGCATTTTAATTTTTATAGTCACCAAAACTCCGTTGGTATTTTCTTTATCTTTTACAGAGCAGGTAATATCTTTTTTGTACAAATCGTTGAGCAGCTGAATTCTTTCCAGGGTATTCTTCATTCCTCTACCCTCTCTGGTCTTTTGATGATGAGTTTTCTGCTTTTTACTTTCTTCGATTCCTATTCCGTTGTCTTCGATGAGAATTTTCAGATCAGATCCATTCTTTTCAAAGCTTAATTTTAAAAGCCCTTTTTCTGTTCTGTAGCGGAGTCCGTGCCAGATTGCATTTTCCAAAAACGGCTGTATCAGCATTCCCGGAATCTGCAGATTCTGCATATTGAGATCTTCATCTACTTCAATTTCATAATCGAATTTATCTGCAAAACGGGTCTTTTCCAGAGCCAGATAGTTTTGAAGAAGATCAAGCTCCTGCTGGAAAGGTATAAAATCCTCTGTGGAATTTTCCATCACCCCACGCATCAGCTTGGAGAATTTTGTCAGATACTGATTGGCTTCCAGTTCGTTATTGGTCGCAATAAAATGATTGACACTATTCAAACTGTTAAAGATAAAATGCGGATTCATCTCCCTGCGAAGCGACTGAAGAGCAATTTTCTTATTTTTCGTCTGAACTTTCTTCAGTGTTCTGAAAATAAAAATAATCAATCCGGTCAGCAGAATGAGAGCTCCGATCAAGCTATAATTGAAGACATTCTTTTTCCTGATAAGCTCGTCTTTCAGTTCTCTTTCTTTTTCCAGCTGTGAAATTCGCTGTTCAGTATCTTCCAGAATTTTATTATCGATCAGACTTCTGTCTTTGGAAACGAGATTCGGAAGTTTTCCCAGAAAATCTCTGTATAGCTGAACTGAAGCATCAATATTTCCTGAAATTGCATAAAGACTGTCCAGTTTTTTTACACTTCTCTGAGCTTCCAGCGTATGTCCTTTGTCTAAAGCAATTCCGTAGGCATTTTTCAATAAATCTACCGCTTCTTTCGGATCATTTTTTTTAATATAAATATCCGCCAGTTCCTGAATCTGATTGACTTTCTCCTGTGAATTGTCTTTTACAAAATCTTCTTTCAGAACCTTTTTTTTAGCTTCAATAGCTTTATCATAATTTTTGTTCTCAACGTAAAGATCAGCCAGCTTTTGATTGATTGCCAATGCCTGTTGAGGAGCTTCTTTTTTAGAAATTTTATAGGCTGTATTCAGGTTTTCCTCGGCACTGGAAACATCTTTCTGCTTTAGATTGACATCAGCCAATTGACTGTAGCTTTCGGCAAGATCGCCCTGTTCATTTTCTTTTTTACTCAGATTGATATTATTCTGAATCGCTTCGGCCCTAAGCTCTGGTGTGGGAGAAGAAAGTCTCGTAACGTCATTAGAATTGACCGCCTTACTTTTTTCGCTATACCCCATTTGTGCTACTCTGCTGTAGTTACTGATGGCGGGGGTTATTTTGTTCTGTTTTTCCTGTGACTGAGCCAATCTTCGGGTTGCTTTTTCAATATTAGGCTTGTCATTCAGTTTTTCATACAGATTTTTGGCTTTTGTGTAATATTCTTCACTTTTGGGAAAATTTCCGCCATTGAAAAATGTTTCGCCAATACTATAATAAGAATCGGCCTGGGCGGGTTCATTCTTAGTATCAATTGCTTTTTTCAGTTTCTTTGTTTCTACCTGAACTTCTTCCACAGCAGCACTGCTATTATTCGTGGTTTGGGAATGTATTATATTTCCCAGGAACACCAATAAAAAGATTGTAAAGAGTTTAAGCATTTTCATAAAACAAAGATATACATATATATAGTCTGCTCAAAAACTATTCACCAAGTGAAATTCCCCTTCCACCAAGTTTACCCATTGATAATGTGAGCCTAAGATTAAGTTTGCGTAATAATTCAAATTTAAAAATCATGAAAAAACTAACATTTACATTTTTATTCTTCATCATTGTTTCATTCTTACAATTTTCAAAAGCACAGGTCGGAGGAAACCAGATCTACAAAGACAAAAATAATTACGACTATTCCCCTCCTCAGAAACTACTTGAATATAACAACACCAACAGTTATTTCACCAACGATTCTACATTGATTGTGAGTGTAAAAGTATTGATGAACAAAACTGCAGACCGTTACAAACTTACACTGGGTTTGAATGAAGAGGCTCCCACTCCCAAAATTGCCATTGAAAATATCAACAAAAGGATTAATGGTTTTATAAAAAGGATATCCTCAATGGGAGTCAAAAGCGATGATATTTTTGTGGATTTTATATCACAAACTAAAATCTATGATTACAATATTAATAAAGAGGCACAGGTTGCCACTCAGAAAATGGACGGTTTTGAAACCAAGAAAAACATTATTATTACGGTAAACAAACACGCTATGATTGAAAAACTGATTTCCGAGGCTTCAGATTTCCAGATTTATGATGTTATTAAAGTAGATTATATCAACAATGATATTGATAAAATTCAGGAAAACCTTCTTAAGGAAGCGTATGCTGTTTTTGATAAAAAGAAGGAAAATTACTTTAACTTATTTAAAAAGGAAATTATTGGAAACCCTATTGCTACTTCAGGTTTTACGTATGCTTTTCCTAAAAACCAATACCAGAATTATGTGGCTTTTGAAAGTGCCAATGTTACCTATGGCTATGACAGCAGATATGTCAAAAAGGAAGAAAGGAAATCAAGGACTTTTTATTATGACGGTACAGATTATACCGGTTTTGATAAAGTGATCAATAATGCGGATCCTGAAGTGGGCATACAATATATCATGAACCTTAGTGTGAAATATGATCTGAAAAAAAATAAAGAGAAAAAAAATCGTTAAGAAATCGAAGAATTAAAGTAAAATTAGGCTGCTTGGCTCTGTTATATATCAATGAAGCCTCTCTCTTCATAATCTTAATAGCGTAAAGGTTCTTAATGGTTCAAAATAACATTTTTCGGAACAACTTTTCTTTTTCCACAGGCTCACCAAGTGAAAGCTCCATTTCACCAAGTCTCCCAATTTCCAGTATCTGATGTACGTAATTTTACATCAGAATTTAAAATCAAAAACAGGAAATTATGAAATTGAAACATTTTTTATTAATCGGAATTTTAACTCTTGGAAGCTTTGTAAATGCTCAGGAAGTAAAGAAGAACGCAATCGAAGTAACTGGCGTTGCCGAAATGGAAGTAGAACCGGATGAAATTATCTTCAGCGTCGGAATAAAAGCAGATAACAAAAATGATCTTGCAGATAACGAGAAGAAGTTATTTGAAACCTTAAAGAATGCCGGAGTAAAGAACGAGGATATCAAGTTCAAGTCGATGTACCAGAATATCTATTCTAAAACGGCTAAGTTTTCAAAGAACTATCAGTTTAAGGCCAGTACAAAATCAAGTCTTAGTAAAATTTTTGAAGATTTGAATCAAAAATGGGTAACCAGTCTGAACATCGCAGAGGTAAAAAGTACTAAAATTGCAGATTTCAGAAAAGCAGTAAAAATCAACGCTTTGAAAGCCGCTAAAGAAAAAGCAGATTACTTACTGGAAAGTATGGGTAAAAAGACAGGAAGTGTCCTTGAAATTGTAGAAATAGAAGACTACACCAGCGATATGATCATGCCGGCCGCTTATAAAGGCAGAATGAACAGTGTACAATTGGAAATGGCTGATGCCCCGGTAGATTATTCTTTTGATAATATTGAAAACATCAAGCTGAAATACAGCATCAAAACACGATACGAAATCCTTTAAAAATAACAGATTTAAAAAGACAGTTCCTTTGGGAGCTGTTTTTATTTTTTACCTGTGACACACTCACCAAGTCAAACCACCACTTCACCAAGTTTCCCGATTTTCAGCCTTAAATAGGGATAATTTTACTTTAGAAATTTAAAATAATAAACGATGAAACGTTATCTTTTAATATTAATTACATTTTCAGTTTCCTTTATCAAAGCACAGGAAATCAAAAAAGAAATTGAAGTAAAACAGGCCACCGTATTTCTACAGGGAGCTAAGGTTTTTGGAACTACCCATGTAAGTCTTCAGAAAGGTAGAAATACAATAAGAATCGTCAATCTCCCCAATAATCTGGACGAGAATACGTACAAAATCAATCTTGAAAAAAATACAACACTTCTTTCCATTACTCCCCAAAATAATTTTTTGAAAAATGATGAATTGTCAGACAATGAAAAGAAACTTGAAACAGAGACCAAAAAACTTCAAAGACAAGTCAGCCTTCTGAATATTCAGATCAAAAACCTGACAGGAGAACAACATATCATTAATGATAATTTGAAAGTGTCTACCAATGATAAATCTACTCCACAGGAACAGCTTATTAAACTTACTGAGTTTTACAGAAAACGAATGCTGGAAATTGATAATCAGGTATTTCTTCTGGACGAGCAGAAAACGGTTCTGGATGAAAGCATTGCAAAGCTCAACAGCCAGTCTGCTGAAGAGCAAACTCACAAAAACACCAACCGCAGAGAGCTTTTGCTTGAAATTCTTGCGGACAGTGAAACGAATCTGAATCTTGGGGTAAGCTACATCGTTTCCGATGCCGGATGGGTTCCTTCCTACGACTTGCGGGCTCAGTCTGTGAAGAAACCTCTTGAAATGGTTTATAAGGGTAAAATTTATCAGAAAACAGGACAGGACTGGAAAAATGTAAAGCTGTTTGTTTCTACTTACAGACCGTCATACAATCAGGACAGGCCTATTCTATCTCCGCTGTATGTAGCTGAATATACGCCATACAATTCCCAGATGGAAATAGCAGCTTATAAGGTTAAAAAGGAAACTTCAGCGGCTAATGCGTATCAGATGAGAGAAGATGTAGCCGCAAAACCAAGCCAGATTCCTATTGCTTCAGTTTCTGACAGTCAGATGAATGTAATCTATGAGCTGAATTACAATCAGACCATTGTAAGCCAGGAAAAAGAACAGTATGTAATCCTGGATAAAAAACAGATTGATGCCACTTACAAATACCATACGGTTCCGAAACTTAATAATCAGGTATTCCTGATGGCTTTTGTAAAGAACTGGCAGAACCTCAACCTCATCAATGGAGAAGCTAATATTTATTTTGAGGATAATTATATCGGAAAAACGAATATTACCAGCAATTATGTGAAAGACGAATTCCCGATTTCTCTTGGAGTAGATGAAAGAATTACGGTAAAAAGAATAAAGCTTGAAGATAAAACTTCTCAAAAGGCAATGAATTCCAACAAATGGGAAACGGAGTCTTATCAGATCAGCATCAGAAATAATACAAAAGAAAGTGTTGAGCTGGAGGTTCTTGATCAGCTTCCGATCAGCGAAAATTCTAAGATTCTGGTAAAAACACTGAGCCTTGGTGATGGAAGCCTTGATGATAAAACAGGCAGTATCCTTTGGAACAAAAACATCGGTTCAGGAAGTTCAGAGAAGATTACATTTTCCTATGAAGTGAAGTATCCGAAAGAGATGCAGATTCAGTATTACAGCAGATAACCAATAAAAAACAACAATATGACAACCTTAAAAATCTTAGCACTTGCAGCGGGTACAGCTTTTTTAAGCTCCGGTACTATTCCGGACAACCGCTCTTTAAAAAGTAATGTTGACAGTCATTTACCGGGACAAAAAGTAATAATGATTCCGGCCAGCTCCACCGTAAAGGACAATAAAATTCAGGTCGCTCTTTTACTGGATACTTCCAATAGTATGGACGGGTTGATTGATCAGGCAAAATCCAGACTCTGGAATATTGTGAATACTTTGACCACCCTAAAATATAACGGAAAGGCTCCTCAGATTGAAATTGCCCTGTATGAATATGGAAACGACGGAATCCGTGATGAAAATTACATCCGCCAGGTTGCTCCTCTTACTCAGGACCTTGATCTTATTTCCGAAAAACTATTCGCCTTAAGAACTAATGGCGGCAGTGAATATTGCGGAGCTGTTATTCGTGATGCTTCTGCCAACCTAAACTGGGACAGCAATGATAAAAGCATGAAACTGATCTATATTGCAGGAAATGAAGCATTTGATCAGGGAAAAATAAATTATAAAGATGTTGTTTCAAAAGCAAAAGGTAAAAACATCTATACCAACACCATTTTCTGCGGAAGCCGCGAGGAAGGCATTCAGACTTCATGGCAAAATGGAGCATCATTAGGAGGTGGAAAATATTTCAATATCGACAGTGACAGGAAAGTAATCTATATTGAAACCCCTTACGATATCAGAATTTCCGAATGCAATGCAAAACTGAATGACACTTATATTTATTATGGAAGTCATGGCTCGGATTACAGACTTAAGCAGATTACACAGGATAAAAATGCAGAATCACAGTCAGCATCCAATTTAGTAGAAAGAGCCGTTGCCAAATCTAAAAAGAATGCTTACAAAAATGATCACTGGGATCTGGTGGATAAAGCTGAAAAGGATGCCGGATTTATTGCCAATGTAAAACAAAGTGAACTTCCTGCCGAACTGAAAGGAAAAAGCAAGGAAGAGATTCAAAAAACGGTTGCTGTAAAATCTGCAGCCCGTGATAAAATTCAGAAAGAAATTGAGGAGCTTTCCAAAAAGCGCCAGACCTTTATTGACGGAGAAATGAAGAAAAGAGGAACTGATGATTCTGATGATCTGGGAAAAGCCATTGAAAGTTCTATTGTTGAGCTGGCTAAAAAGAATGGGTATAGTTTGTAGTTGTAAAGCGGGTTGAGGCCCGCTTTTTTCATGCTGGATAATGTGTAAAACCACCCCGGCAAAAATTCTTTGAATTTTTGCCGCCCTTCTTCCGGAGGGGAATTAAGCCCTTTCTATTGAACTATTTGCCAAAGTATCTCTCTATTATATTCTTTCAAATAATGTAAACAGAATTCCTACGGAATGACACAGTTGGAATGATGGTATCCAGCTAGTTTGTCATTCCGCAGAAATCCAGGTAGTTTTACATATAGGCTGAAAATCAAAGATTTTCAAAAACTTAAGTGCACTTCTTAAACATTTAGCAGTATCTTAAAATAACTTAAGTGTTTAAAACATTTGAGCCTTTTGCGGTTAAAAGCCCGAGTACTATCTTCCAAATTTAAAATACCTTGACAACGGATGTTTTTTATTCTTCATAAATAGTGAAGCCATTTCCATCCCTGTTGCTGAAAAAGTAATCCCATTTCCTCCAAAACCTAATACAAAATAGGAATTTTTGAATTTTTCATGGGTACCAATATAGGGAAGTCCGTCTTTGGTTTCTCCAAAAGTTCCTGCCCAGACAAAATCTGTATAAAAGGGATAATCAGGTTTTATTTTCTTTAGATTTTTAAGGATCTCTTTTTCTTTTTTATTGAGGAGAGCGTCCCGTTTTTCAGCGTTATAAAAGTCTTCGTCTCCTCCTCCGATAAGAATCCTTCCGTCATAGGTAGTCCGCATGTAGAGATAAGGATCATCGGTATTCCAGACCAATGTACTGCTGATATTTTTAAACTTGTCTTTGTCTATTTCAGAAACAACAGCATAGGTACTTTTCAGATTAACGAAGTGCTCTTTCAACAGATTTTTACTTTCATAGCCAATGCAGTAAATGATCTTTTTTGCTTTGATCTGAAATCCGCTGTCTACTGTGACCAGATTAAACCCTTTATGCTCCTCCACTTTTATCATTTCAGTCTTATCAAAGATCTTCAATCCTTTTTTTACATTATGCATAAAAAGCTCATGAGCAAACTGAAAGGCATCAATACTGGCCCCTTGTTTTGACAAAATACCGCCATATGTATTTTCAAATTCAAACTGTTCTAAAATCTTTTCTGATTCCAGCCATTGCACCTCAAATCCGTTTTCTTTTCTTTCTTCATATTCTTTCTTCAGCCAATCAACATCTTTCTTTTTTGAAGCAAAATACAAGGATTTCTTTCGTTTGAAACCTGCATCCGATTTGATCAGTTTTGAAACCTTTTCTATCAGGTCAATCGCATCACTGCAAGCTTTATAACTTAAAACAGCACCCTTTTCACCTATTTTTCCTATCAGTTCATAGAGAGGAACATCTATTTCATATTGCAGCATTGAAGTCGTAGCAGAGGTGCTTCCATTGCAAAGTTCCCGTTTATCAATAAGAATCGTATCATAGCCGTCTTCTATCATCTGATGGGCAATAAGACTCCCTGTGATCCCGCCTCCTACAATAAGAACTTCACATTCTTCATTTGATTTTAGAGACGGATAGGATTCCATTAATCCGTTTTTTAAAAGCCAAAAAGGTTCATTCGATTTGAGATTCATATTAATATTTTACACTAAAAACAACAATATTTATACCTTTTTTAACAATTTCCCATCAAATTATGGTGTAGTTATTGTTTGTTTTTAAAATCAAACCACCAAAAAATATTCATTATGATAACAATTATTCCAGAAGCCCCGGAGAATGTTGCGGCATTCAATGCAACGGGAGAAGTAACGAAAGAGGATTTTGAAAAACTGGTAATTCCGCGCGTAAAAGAGAAGGTAGAGCAGTTTGGTGAGCTGAATTATTTATTGTATTTGGATACCGATCTGGATAATTTTACCATGGGCGCATGGCTTGAAGATTTGCTGTTAGGATTAAAAAACCTTACCAATTGGAATCGGTCGGCCATTGTTACGGATAAAGAAGGTATACGCAACTTTACCAGTATTTTCAGTGTTCTGATGCCGGGAGAATTTAAATCTTTCCCGAAAGAAAACTTATACAATGCCCTCTACTGGTGCAAAAACGGAGATGAAGTAGAGGCATAAAATTTATTTTATACAAAAGAGCCTGTTTTCAGTGAGAAACAGGCTCTTTTTTTATTTTAAATAGTGTCAACTTTCTTATTTGTCACATGACACACATTCTGCAGCAACTTCTTGTTCTTTCTGAGCTCCCGAGCCATACAGATAGATATACCTTACACTTACAATCACTCCTATAAAGGTCATCCCCACTCCTACCAATGATGGATATTTGAAGGAATACCCGTATTCTAAAGGAATTCCTCCCAGGAAAGCTCCCATAGCGTTGGCAATATTAAAACCTGCCTGCATAAAAGCAGCTGCCATCATTTCGCTTTTTGGAGCGGCTTTCATCATCATAATGTTGATGGGTGATGCAATCGACATGGATAAAGCGCCACACATAAATGTCAGTATAAGAGCAATATTCTGATGTTCTGCCAGGAAGAAAACTCCTCCCAAAGAAATCATCATCAGGAAGATCAGCAAAGCACAGGTTTTTTCAGGACCCAATTTGTCTGAAACAATACCTCCGACAAGGTTTCCAACTACCATTCCGGCTCCGGCAAGAACCATAACATATGCCATCTGGCTGCTTTTAATTCCGGCAACCACCGTCATTAAAGGGGTAATATAGCTCAACCATGTGAAAAGTCCTCCAAACCCGATCGCCGTAATGGCAAGTACCAGCCACGACTGTTTATTTTTAAGAAACTTCAATTCTTCCATGAAGTGGGTATTTTGGTTGGATTCCATTGCAGGAAGCCACAGTTTTAAAAATAAAATAGCGAAGAGACCGATGACCGCTACGATAGCAAAGTAGAACCTCCAGTGGAAAGTATGCCCAATATAAGTGACCAGAGGAACCATAGCAAGGTTGGCGACCGTAAGCCCAGTAAACATCATGGATATATAAAATGCTTCTTTTCCTTTTCCTGCCATTCTTGAGGCTACCACCGTTCCTACTCCAAAGAAAGCTCCGTGAGGAAGCCCGGACAGGAATCTTATCGCCAGCATACTGTTGTATCCCGGAGCAATAGCTGAAAGGCCATTAAATAGGGTAAAAAGGATCATAAAGGCCATCAGAACTTTTTTCGGGGGAAATTTTACAGAGTATCCGATCAGGATAGGTGCTCCAATGACTACTCCCATCGCATAAGCAGAAATTAAATGTCCTGCCTGCGGGATCGTGATCTGTAATGTTTTTGCAATATCCGGCAACAGTCCCATTACGGTAAATTCCGTAGTTCCTATTCCCAAACCACCGATAGCTAGTGGTATTATTCTTTTATCAATCTTCATTGTATCTAAATCTTTTTTCTGAATTAATTTCTTTCAACGTAAGAGTGTATCAGTATCTCAAATTGAAAGTGCAAAAATCGCAAGAAAGTTTCAATTTCACACCTCTTTGAATGATAAAAATTTGCTCCATATTAACCTTTTTATTTAATTTTATATTCAGAAACAATCAAATCAGAACAAAATGAAAATCCAGAAAGAAATTATTGAATTTGAAAAGGGGAAATCATTCAAGCTATTTGCTCCTTCTCTGAAAAACTGTTTTTTCTGGCATTATCATCCGGAAATTGAGCTGGTATATGTAGAAGCGGTGAATGGAATCCGGCACGTTGGGAAAAACATTTCCGGCTTTACAGACAGTGATCTTCTATTGATTGGCTCTAATGTACCTCATCTTAATTTTGATTATGGCATTCAGACCGAATGCAAACAGCTGGTGCTGCAGATGCGGGAAAGTTTCCTTCAGGATATTATTTTTCCCGTTCCGGAATTTGAGAATATTAAAGCGCTTTTGGAACGTTCCTATCTTGGATTGTCATTTTCAGGGGAAACCAAAAATACTGTGGTTGAGAAACTACAGCTGATTAAAGACAAAAACTCCTTTGAATCCTTAATGGGACTGATTGATATTCTACAGATTCTCGCCGATTCAACCGAAGTAAAAGAACTCAATAAAGAAGATACCCGGATTAAATGGTTTTTGAATGATAAAATCAGAATGGGAACCATCTACGACTATATTCACCAAAACTACGACCAAAAGCCCAATGTGAATGAAGTGGCAAAAGTTGTGAGTCTGAGTACTCCTGCTTTCTGCCGTTATTTTAAAAAGCAGACCAATATGACCTTCACCGATTTTGTAAATAATTACAGGATCAATCAGGCTAAAATATTCCTGCTGAAAGATTATTCTGTGACAGAAGTTTGTTTTCAGGTGGGTTTTGAGAGCCTTTCTTATTTTAATAAATTATTCAAACAGCATACGGGAGAAACTCCTTCCGAATTCAAGAAAAAACATTTCAGACCTATTGAAGTCAATGGACGGATTGGGGTAATTACTAAGGAAACAGCGTGTAATAAATAGGATGAATTTCTAGCGTGTAGAAAATAATGCTGCACTTTAAGTTTCGGCTAAAGTCAAATGATTTTTAATCCTATTATAAGCGGACTAAAGTCCACTTCTATTGATGTAATATATATTGTAATACTTTATAACCACCCCGTCAAAAATTCTTTGAATTTTCGCCACCCCTCCAAAAGAGGGGAATGATGGCAGACATTTATGACAACTAGAGGTCACTATTCCTAACACCTAATTCCTGCTACCTGCTACCTGCTACCTGCTACCTGCTACCTAAAAAAACAAAAAACCGTTCATTTCTGAACGGTCTGTATTTTAATGAATATGTTTTTCTGCGTGGTAAGAACTTCTTACAAGAGGCGAACTTTCAACGTGTCTGAAACCTAAACTTCTTGCAAAATCTCCAAACTCATCAAACTCTTCCGGAGTGATGAATTTTTTTACAGGAAGATGTTTTTTAGTCGGCTGTAAGTATTGTCCCATAGTAATAACATCTACGTTAGCATTTCTGATATCTTCGATGGTTTGGAAAACTTCATCTTTGGTTTCACCCAACCCCAGCATTACTCCAGTTTTTGTTCTTCTCTGTCCTGCTTCTTTCAGATATCTCAAAACTTCAAGACTTCTTTCATATTTAGCCTGGATTCTCACTTCTCTTGTCAAACGTTTTACGGTTTCCATGTTATGAGAGATCACTTCCGGAGCTACGTCTACTAATCTGTCTAGATGTTTTGTAAGTCCCTGGAAATCCGGAATCAGAGTTTCCATGGTAGTTCCCGGAGAAATTCTTCTTACAGCATTTACGGTTTCTCCCCAAAGAATAGATCCCATATCTTTCAGATCATCACGGTCTACAGAAGTAAGAACGGCATGTTTGATCTTCATTAATTTGATTGATCTTGCTACTTTTTCAGGTTCATCCCAGTTTACATCCAGCGGTTTTCCTGTTTTTACGCCACAGAATCCACAGCTTCTTGTACAGATATTTCCTAAAATCATGAAAGTGGCTGTACCTTCACCCCAGCATTCTCCCATGTTCGGGCAGCTTCCGCTTTGGCAAATGGTATTTAATTTATATTTATCAACCAAAGTTCTCAGCTCTCTGTAATTCTTTCCGGTAGGAAGTTTTACGCGGATCCATTTTGGTTTTTGAACGGTAGTGTCTTGAACTAAATTTTCCATTTCTAAAATTGAAGTTCAAAGTTAAGGATTTTTTAATGGAAACCATCAACCGGAAATATTGATGAAACTAATAATTCAAAATTTCATTTGTATATTTAGGTCTTCAAAATATCTTTATGAGAAAAACATTCTGCCTTTTATTGGGAGCATCCGGAATATTCTGCCTGGCTCAAAAACAATTTCAGCCAGCGGGTTCTACCATCCTCGAAACGGTAGATGGAGATCTTGATGGGGATAAAATTCCTGAAAAAGTAATGATATACACGACAAAAGATGAGGGCGAGATGGGAAAAATCCGTGAAATTCAAATTTTGAAAAAAGTGAACGGAAAATGGACTATCCTGGAAAAATCAAGAAACGCTGTTATGGAAAGCAGTGCGGGAGGAATGATGGGTGACCCTTATCAAAGCACTGGAATTGAAAAAGGGATTCTCACCATTATCCAAGCCGGAGGAAGCAGCTGGAAATGGGATGTTACAGATAAATATAGATTTCAGAACGGACATTTTGAGTTAATAGGAACCTCCACCTCTTCGGGAAGACCCGGAGATTACTGGAAAGATATAGATTTCAATCTTTCTACAGGACAACTGAACTATACAAAGGAAGTAGAAAATACCGCTGAGTATGGAAAATCCTTAAAGGAAACTTATATTCAGAAAGGATTAAAGATCAATCTTCAAAACAGGAATCAGGAGAAGCAACGAAAAATCATGCTTCCGAAAACAAAGGAGGAGGTTTATTTCTAATGAATGTCTTCTAAATTTAAGTTTTGGCTGAAGCCAATTTTGAATCTTGTCATTCTGACGAAGGAAGAATCTTATTGATGAACAAATTGATGAGATTCTTCACTGCATTTCTGAACTACATTCGCAGACCTTCAGCCTGTGTTCAGAATGACACTTTTGAGATAACTTGTTTTATTAAATAACTTGATATTTCTGAAGTTTAATTATCATCAAACTCGTTATTCTTCAAGAGTTCAGCTAAGACTTTTTTAGCACGCATTACCCGTACTTTGGTATTGGCAACGGAGATTCCCAGCTCTTCAGCAATTTCTTTGATGCTTTTTTCTTCAAAAAATCTCAATTTGATGATGTCCTGATAATTGGCATCCAGAGATTCTATGGTTTTGATGATTTTCTTTTGTTCTTCTTGAGAAATCAGAAGTTCTTCAGGAGATTTTGCATATTGATTTTTAACCTCATCTAAGTTTTCAACGGCATCTTCATTGTCGCGGTTCTTCTTTCTCCAGAAATCGATCACTGTATTTTGGGCAATAGTAAGTACCCAGGTTTTAAACTGAAAATGAGGATCGAACATATCCAGCTTCGATAATACTTTTGAGAAAACATTCACGGTGATTTCATCGGCATCATTTTCATCTCTCACCTTTTTCATCACAAAAGAGAAAACATCCACCCAAAAAACATTAATGAGTTTAGTCTGGGCCTTCTGGTCTTTATCCTTGGCCTTCTGTATGAGCAGGAATAGCTGTTCGTCGTTCATTAATAACAAATATAGATTATTTGGGGTGAAAAAGCAAAGGGATAAAAAGGTTCCGCCATTCTATTTTCAAAGTGACCGGCTGGAAAGTTTTGAGGATATTCTTATTTTACATTCCTGCCCTATCCTCCTTTCGCTTTTTTACCCTTAATCTTTCTGAATTTACTATCTTTGCAACTTAAAATTTTAAAGTTAAAAATCAATGAATTCCTTTATAGAAGAACTTAAATGGCGTGGTCTGTTTGCCGATATGATGCCAGGAACCGATGAACAACTGAATAAAGAGGTAACTACTGCATATATTGGTTTTGATCCTACGGCCGATTCTTTACATATCGGAAGTCTTATCCAGATTAAGATTTTAGCTCACTTCCAGCAGCACGGGCACAAACCGATTGCTTTAGTAGGAGGTGCTACAGGAATGATCGGGGATCCATCCGGGAAATCTTCTGAAAGAAATCTTCTGGATGAGGAAACTCTTTTACACTATGTTGATTGTTTAAAGAACCAGCTTTCAAAATTCTTAAATTTTGATGGAAATGAGCCTAACAAAGCTGAGCTGGTCAACAACTATGACTGGATGAAGAACATTTCTTTTCTTGATTTTGCGAAGAATGTCGGGAAGAATATCACTGTCAATTATATGATGGCAAAAGATTCTGTAAAGAAGAGACTTTCCGGAGACGCAGGTGTTGACGGAATGAGTTTTACAGAATTTACCTATCAGTTAATTCAGGGATATGATTTTCTTCACTTATACCAAAATAACAATGTAAGGCTACAGATGGGAGGTTCTGACCAGTGGGGAAATATCACTACAGGAACAGAATTGATCCGTAGAAAAGCTCAGGGTGAAGCTTTTGCATTAACTGTTCCTTTGATCACAAAAGCGGACGGTTCCAAGTTCGGAAAGTCTGAAAGCGGTGAAAACTATTGGCTGGATAAAAAGAAAACATCTCCTTACAAATTCTACCAGTTCTGGCTGAATGCTACTGATGATGATGCCGAAAGATTCATCAAGTTCTACACTTTCTTAGGAAAAGAAGAAATTGAAGCATTGATTGCCGAGCACAAAACAGCACCGCACGAAAGAAAACTACAAAAGAAGCTTGCGGAAGAAGTAACAATTTGGGTACACGGAAAAGAAGAATATGAAAAGGCACTAAAAGCTTCTGAAATTCTTTTCGGACGTTCTACTGCTGAAGATTTGGTAAGCCTTGATGAGGAAACTTTCCTTGAAGTTTTTGACGGAGTTCCCCAAAAAGAAATTGTAAGAACGGATGTTTTAGCAGTAAATATTGTTGATCTTCTTTCTGAAAAATCAGGGTTCTTAAAATCTAAGAGCGAAGCACAAAGAGAAATCAAAGGAAATTCAATCTCTGTGAACAAACAAAAAGTAAATGATACTTTTACAGCCAATGAAACGGATCTTATCGACGGTAAGTTTTTATTATTGCAAAAAGGTAAGAAAAGCTACTTTATTGTAAAGGTTCAATAAGTTTAAAAATATTTTATCATTATAAAAAGACTGTCTCGTACAGTCTTTTTTCTTTTTATCCCAATACAACTGGGCTAGGAAAAGAACTTCAAGGTTTATTTGAGAAAGCTTCAATTGCTGAAGAACTGTTTTTAAATTTTCCGACTGTAACAACCACTGTAAAAATTTGACAAAATTGATCAACTGTGTTATGCAGATATCGATTGAAAAATAAAAAAAACCGCTTCAAGAGCGGTTTTATATATAAATATTAAAATAATTTATGGTTCTAAGAAACTGTAATCGATAGAAGCAACCTGTACTCCCTTACCTTTTTTCTTCACAGTTCTTGCTACTTCTCCATCTATGTAAAGATTGATAGTCAATTCGGAGTTGTCATCCGGCATTGACGCGTTGGCATCAAGATTCAGCTGTGCCTGGCTGGAATTCACAAAAAACTCTCCACTTGTCCAAGGCGAAGTTACAGGTGATTGCGGAGTATTGTATATAGTATTTTGCGCTGTACCAACCTGTGTTACAACACTTATAATATTTCCTCCGGCAGTTGTCTTCACTTCGAATTGAACCACATGATCCTTAAATTCCTCGTCGTCATCTTTTTTACAAGAATTCACAACGGTAATTACAGAAAATAATAAAACGAATAAAAAAGAAAGTCTAAGTAAACTTTTTGAATTGTAAAATTGCTTCATTTCTCCAAATAGATTTTTTAATGTTTCAAATATAAGTTTTTTATTAATATAAAAATAACTTTTATGAAAATTTTCCAACAAAAAATTCCAAATAATATCAAATCAATAAAAAGAAAAAGTAGTCACAAAATTCAAAAATACACTTCAAAGAATCAATCATTAAACATACAGCATTATACAGATGAAGTTCGTTGTATGAATAATAAAAGTTAAAATTCTGAAGGTAATTTAAGTATATTTGCTGTATGAATTTAGATTATCTAGTAAGAGAACCGGAAACGATTACACCCAGCACGCCTATTCTTTTTATGCTTCATGGCTATGGCAGTAATGAGCAGGATCTTTTCAGTTTCAGAGAAACTCTTCCTAATGACTGGATCATTGTAAGTTTCAGAGCTCCGCATGATACTCAGTTTGAAGGATACTCCTGGTATGATATTAATTTCAACGATCCAGAAAACTTTATTGATGTTCCTCAGGCAAAGGAATCTTTAGATGCTGCACTGGAAAGTATATTAAAGATCATCAACCATTATGGACTGACGGAAAGTAAGGCTCATCTGTGTGGCTTCAGCCAGGGAGGAATATTGTGTTATGCTTTGGCTTTGAAGCATCCTGAACTTTTCAATTATGTTGCCTGTCTAAGCAGTTATCCTGAAGATAAAATTTTGGATGGTATTGTAAAAGATAAAAAGAAACTGGAAGGACTTCGTTTCTTCATTTCTCATGGTACTGATGATGCTGTAATCCCACTTGAATGGGGAAGAAAAGCGGCAGACCTTCTTTATGACCTTAGCTGCTATTTTACTTTCAGAGAATATATGAGCGGACATGGTGTAAATCAAAAGAATTATATGGATCTGATGGAATTTTTCTCCAAATAAGCAGAATCCAATTTTAAATAAATTCAACAAATAACACTACTTCATTGTAGTTTGTACAAACATTCCAGCTTTTGGAATGTTTTTTTATTATTATACAGATAAATTCAGTAAATTCAGTAAATGAAATTTAAATTGCTTTTACTGGGATTATTTCTAAGCATTTTTGTAAATGCCCAGAATTCTTTTGAGTTGATTAATACTAAAAAAGCGGTTATTCCTTTTCAGCTTATCAACAACCTTATCTTTATTCCTATTAATGTCAACGGTGCAGAGCTTACCTTTCTGCTTGACACGGGAGTATCAGAAACCATACTTTTCAGTCTGGAAAATAAGGAACTCAAACTAAGTAATGTTGAAAAAGTCAAATTTTCCGGTCTTGGAGGAAGCTTAAGTATTGATGGCTTAAAATCTGACCGCAATTTGGGTAAAATAGGAAATGAAATTGTCAATACTTCCATGTCTCTTTATATCATTATTGATGAAGAATTTAATATTTCTCCTCATGTAGGAATTCCTGTAAATGGAGTAATCGGATATCATTTTTTCAAAAACCATCCTATTTACATCGATTATGCCTCAAAGAAAATAACGGTCTATGAAAATTCTGATCTTATCAAAAAGAAAATCAAACGGTTTGAAGAATTTCCAGTGACCATTGAAAAAGATAAACCTTATCTGTATGCCGGTGTAGAAATGACGAATGAAAAGAAAGATTCAAAACTGCTGATAGATCTCGGCAACAGTGATGCTATCTGGCTCTTCCCTACTCTTATTAAGGATTTCGTTTACAACAGACCCAATATTGATGATTTTCTTGGGCGTGGTTTCAATGGAGACATTTATGGCAAAAGAAGCAGGATTCATAATTTCTATCTTGGAAGCTTTAAGTTTGAAAAGCCCCTTACCGCTATGCCGGATGAATTCTCTATTCAGCATGTCAAATTGGTGGAAAGCAGAAAAGGTTCTGTGGGAAGTGAAATTATGCGGAGATTTACCGTAGTTTTTGATTACCCCAACCAAAAACTGTATTTGAGAAAAAACAGATATTTTGACGATCCTTTTCATTTTAATATGAGCGGACTGGACTTCAAACAGGACGGACTGGAATGGCAGGAAGACAAGTTAAAAATTGAGACCCAAAAATCTACCATGGTAGCCACTGAGGTTTATAAAGACTCTTTCCAGTATAAGTTCAGTTTAAAACCTATATTTTCCATTGCCGGAGTAAGAAAGGATTCTCCTGCTGATGTAGCAGGTCTGCAAAAAGATGACAGAGTTCTAAGCATCAATGGGGAGCAAACTTCAAATATGACTCTGGAAAAAATTGTAGAATTGATGAAATCTAATGAAGGCCGAAATATCAACATGATTATTCAAAGAAAAAATCAAAAACTGACGTTGAGTTTCGCACTGGAAGACCCAATTCCTTATCAAGAATAACAATATGAATACTGAAGAAAGCACCTTAGACAGAATAAGAACAAGACCCAGATTTAAAATGTTTACTCATCTTACAAAAGAAGAGTATGCTGAAAGTTTGAAAAAATATATGGAAGATCATAAAAATGAATTTTCTGGGAATATCAATAAGGAAATTGCAACGATCTGGGTGAAAACAGAATACGACAATTACTGGAAGCCCCGTCTTGCTTTACGGATAGAAATTGAAGATGAGCATACGGCAATACGTGGAGTATTTGGTCCCAGTTCTGCAGTGTGGACCTTCTTCATGTTCCTGTATTTTTCCTTTTCTATTCTCTGGATGACCTTTTTCACTATGTATTACGTAGAAAAGCAAATAAAAAGCGCTGAATACCCTTGGGCACTGAGCGCTTCTTTTGTGATGTTATTTTTTATTCTTCTTACTTATATTGCTGCAAGATTCGGGCAGCATAAGGGTAAAGATGAAATGATTAAGCTGAGAAAATTTGCTGAAGAATCTACTCTGCAGTTTGAAAAGAAAATTAATTAGACTGTGATTCTACAGGTTTTTCATTCTGAACCGGTGTCGCCATTGCTCTTGCAGCTTTGATAGAATCTGCTACTTTTTCTCTGTTGCTTTGCTCTTTCAGCATTTTAGGAACATCTGGTTCCAGAAGTTTCGTAAGTTCTTCAACGGATATATTGTTGGCATTCGGATCTTCCAACAGTTTTCGCCATGGTTTTCTTCCGCCCCAATTATAATCCCCGAATACCATTACTGCCGTACCTTTGGCCTTTGTAGTCGCTCCCCCCGGATTCAGAATCCAGGTATCTGCGTAGGAATACAGCCATTGGGCATCTTTCCTTAATAGTCGCAGACATGAGTGTGATGCAGGATATCCCGGAAGGGTATATTCATGCCATCCGATTCCTCCAATATTGTGAATATTAAAATTATAAGGAAGTTTCCATTCGCTGCTCACCGTAGAAATTGCCAATTGCTTTTTCCAGTTCGCAAAAGTAAGTCCTCTTGTTGTCTGAGCTGCTTTTTTCCCCATACTGGTAGGTCCCCATTTCACAAGACTTCCATTGGAATATACTGCAAAAGCCTGTATAGGATATGAGAAAATAACAAACTTTTTCACCCCGCTCAGGACATCCAGCTGCATGGGAAATGGTGAATAAGCCATTAATGTGGTATCTATTTTCGCAGGAACTACCAATGTATCGGAATTCCATTTACTTTTAGAATCGAGTCTGTTTAAAGCTAAAATAGCTGTACGCTCTCCCACACTGAATTTTTTACTGAATTCTGCATATACAGAATCCCGCATCTTTTTATCTTTTGGAATAACAAATGCATTATAAAAGCCATTCTCCTGCATGGCAGGCGGAATAGATTCTTTCTTCACTACAGGAACAGAATCTTTCTTTATAGAATCTTTTTCTGCCTCCGGTGTTTCCGAAGCAGAAACTGTATCTTTAAAAGTATCGCTTATTTTCTCTATTTCTTTTTTACAGGAAACAAGTAAAACGGCGCATAAACATGCATAGATAAAGGACTTTTTCACAGATATGTTTTTCATAAATAAATTGGCCATCTAGTTTGGCTACCCAGTACAAATATCAGACCTAAAATTGAATCATAAAAATCATTCTTAAAAATACCGTAAAAAAACGGATGCTTTATCATTATAACTGAGAGATTGTATCTGATTGATTTTATAAATATTACGGGCACAAAGAGGTTTCAGGACTTTTACATAAAAATTATTCTTCCGTCTGTTCTTTCGTAGCCACCCATTCTAAAATTCCTTTTTTACCAAAGCGGTAGATATCCTGGTGCCACCTTGCTCCCCCTCTGCATCCTGTTTTTAAAAGCTTCTTCTCTTTTTCTACAGCCACATCACAGAGACAGGAACAGCTGGAACGGGAATAATCCGGTTCTTTAAGCCTTTCAAAGCGTTTGATCCCAGGATTATACAGGTAAATATCAAATATTCTGTAAACGCCCATTCCTTCATCAGGAACAGAAAATGCAATATCCTCATACCCGTCAAAGTTGTAATCTGCTACAATACTCTGTCTGGCAAATGAAGGGGTATCCGGAGAAGGGAGCTCTATAGCTGTTTTTTTACCATCAGGATAATCAATAGTGAAATGATTGTTATAAAAATGATTAAAGGCAAGCACAGCACCGTGAAGCAGATATTTGTCACTTCCATCATATTTCTCATCTTCAACCATTTCAAGCTTAAACTTTCTATTATCTTTTCCTCTTGTATAGCTAATGTTCGAAGCAGTATGATTCATTATTTCAAACCTGTATACTCCATTTACCTTTCCACCAATCATTTCATTCCAGATATAATAATAGATATCCGGCTCTCCGTCATTTCTCCCTTCTTTATCAATTTTAAAACTTTTTATCTGCAAAGGAATGATGTCTTTCTTCCCTGAATATCGCACGAAAGCTCCCTTCCCTTCTGATCCGTAATAAAGGGTAAGCGTAAACTCTTTCGCTTCTCCTGCCGATTTCAGGGTAAACGGCTGTGCAGAGATCATTGCAGAAACCATTATGATACAGAATAAAAACAGGTTTTTCATAACGACCAATTTACATAAACAGGTTCAATACAAATCTTACAATCCATAAAAAAACGATTAAGAGCAGTATTGAAAACTGAACTTTATTGACATTCTTATTCCCGAACTTCCATACCAGAATTCTATCTATGATAATCACCAGCAACACCGGAACTAAGCTGAACAGTAAGTACATTCCGAATAATCCATCGGCAGCAGAGTTTCCTGTAATGAGAATAATCGAAGTAATCAATCCTGCAATTATAGCAATGATTCCTGCAATAAAGAAGAGCGTCCAGTTTTGAAATTGTTTTTTCATGAAAGTCATATCATTAGTCAGTTATATTGAAACGAGTATTCAATCTGTAATAGTAAAATATCCAAAAAGCCAGCCAGGGTAAATTCATAATCAGGAAAATCACCGTTTCTTCACCGTCTACCTTTCCATCTGTAATGGAAAAAAAGGAAAAAACAGAAGCTATTACGGGCAGCAGAAACCAGCACAATATGGTTTTAATTTTCCCATGGAATGATTTTAAAAGAGAAAGCAGGCTGCTTAAAGAGAGTATGCTCAGGAATAATATCCAGAAAACTATAAAAACATAAGCAAGACCGCTCATATCACAATTCCTCGGCTCATCTCTTACTTCTTTGGTTGCATTTAAAAATAAAATCAAAAGCACTATGGAGATTATTGTAGAAATCAGCCAGGTTTTAAGTATGGAGAATAAAATAAATTTTCTTTTGGACATTCGATTGGTGCTTACTAGCTAAAATAGGAATATCCGTTCAATATACAAAACCGGAAAATCCCGGAAAAAGCTTATTAAAATTTACATATTAATTACCCTCTATTTTTCTGAACTGATATTTAATGATTTGTTAAAGATGCTATGCCCATATTATCTATAATTTTGGCAAAATATCAGTTATCATGTTATACATCATTATGGTAGTTGTACTACAGGCACTTATCACCCTTACTTTACTCATTTCTCTTATCAAAAACAGGGAATCTGTACTGAATATGTTACTATTGTATATCGGAGTGGTCACACTGGATATGGGATATGAATATTTCATCATTCAAAAATTCGGTTATGAATCTGTTCTGTATGAAATTCCGGGAAGCCTCCGCGTTTTTAAAGGACTTATTTTCTTGTATATTACAACGTATTTAATTCATGCCAGGTGGAGAGATAAGCTCAAATACCTGATTGCTCCGCTAACGTTGGTTGTTATTCATCATGCCATTGCTCTTTCTGCAAAGATGCTGGATCTTTCCTGGGCAGATCTGGCGATCAGAACTTATAAATCCTACTTCGTTTATTACACGTATTATTGGATTGCATGTCTGGTTTTGTGTATTTACTTACTGACCAAATACCACAAAAACATTACCCATCCAGTAGCCGGTAATTTCCGTTATCTGGTTTGCTATGTATTGATGGGGGTTATAGTTTTCTGGACGGTCTATCAATTGGGCTGGAATACTTTGATCTATCAGAAGATCTACAGCCTTCTGTTTCTTTTCCAATTCGGGTGGATTTTGTACGTTTATATTTTAACGTACCAGCACAAACTCCAGCAACAGCAAACACCGGTTCTTTTTTCTATTCCAAAAGAAACATATCAATATAAAGACCTTTCAAAAATAGATTTTGATGCTGTACAAAATGCCATCACCTCTTTCTATCAGAAAAGCAATGTGTATCTGGATGAGGAGTTTACATTAGATCAGCTCTCCGGTCATCTGAAAATAAGCAAAGCGGATCTAAGCATCACTTTTAACAAACATCTTCATTCCAATTTCCACGAATATACCAACAGAAGCCGGATACAGCACTTTAAGCAGATCTTATCGGAAGATCCTTCCGCCAGTGTAACGGATCTTGCGTTTCAATGTGGTTTTAAATCCAAATCTACTTTTTATAAATATTTTAAGAAGGAATTCGACTGCCTTCCCTCTCAGCTTGTTCATTAGTTACAATTATTTAATATTAGCAACTTACTGATTTGCAACACAGTTCACTTCGAACTCAACAGATACAGTTGCATAAAATTTAAATGAACCAAAACTTTTGAAGGAGCTGACATCTTTGCACCAAACTTTATAAGGATGTCACGAGAAAGACTTTTTTTAACAAAAGCAGCATTTTTTCTTCTTGGGCCTCTGGCCTTTGCTCAAACCACCATACACGGAACCGTAGTGGACAGTCAGGGAAATCTTCCCAACGCCCTGGTTTATATTGAAAACAGCGGACAGAAGGTAACTTCCGATACCGATGGTTCTTTTGTTCTTAATAATGTTTATGACGGAAGTTATAAGCTTGTTGTAGAATACAAAGGATATGACAATGTTTACATTCCATTTACGATTGCGGATAAAAAGGAGGTAGATCTTGGATTAATTAAATTTGGAGCTAAATTTAAAGAAAACAGCCTTCAGGAGGTAGTCGTTACCAGTATGTATAAAGCATCACAGGCCAGAGCGATTACCATGAAGAAAAACTCCAATACAATCACAGAAGTACTTTCTGCAGATGCCATCGGAAAACTGCCGGACCGTAATGCAGCCGATGCTGTACAGCGTATGCAGGGTGTATCTATTGAAAGGGATATGGGTGAAGGACGTTTTGTAGCGGTAAGAGGAACCCCTATACAATGGACCTCTTCTACCCTGAACGGTAACAGAATGCCGAGTGCCAGCGGTGATAATGCCAACCGCGGGGTTCAGATGGATATCTTTCCTTCAGAACTTATTCAGAATGTCCGCTTGTCCAAAGCTCTGACTCCTGATCTTGATGGTGATGCCATTGGAGGAAATGTAGATTTTATCACGAAAACCTCTCCCAATAAAGAGACTTTGGCTGTAAGTATGGCTACAGGATACGTCAACATGTCAAAATCCCCCAGTTACAACACATCTATCGTCTACGGAAATAAAATCACTGATAAGCTGAAATTCATTACCTCAGCAGTGATCTGGGAGCGTTCTACTGCTATTGATCAGATGAGGAATATTTACAACTATGGACTGAAAGATAAAACAGCCTCTTATTCGATCAATCAGCTTCAGCTTCGTGATTATCTCGCGAACCGGAGAACGCTGGGATTCAATTTGGGATTGGATTATGAGATAGACAGCAGGAATAAGCTATATGTAAAAGCACTATACAGCCAATATAAAGACGGTCAGTCGGTAAGGGAAACCTATTTTAATTTTGACAGTAAAAATGTCATGCTGCAGGCCCGTCATGCAGATTATCTTACAGATCTGTATTCTATGCAGCTGGGTGGTAACCACCAGGTAGGACAGCGTATGCAGGTAGATTGGTCTTTATCCAAAGCGCGTTCTGAATTTAAGTTCAATTCGCCGGATAATCTTGAAAAGGATCAAAGGGGCTATCCTATCATTAATTTCATCCAGCCTATGACTTATGGAAATTTATCTGCTGACGGAAGAAAATATATGGCAATGGATGCTCCGGACGGCACTGGTGATACCGGAAGATATACCCTTCCGTATAATCAGCAGGCAATAGCGGCAGATAAACTTAAATTGAATCAGATTATCCTAAGCCAGAATCATAATAGTGAAACGGATCTTAGAGGACAGGTTGATATCAAATATAAAGCAGCGGATAATTTTGAGATTAAATTCGGAACAAAATACAACAACAAGAATAAAATAGTTGACAGCTCCATATTGGTTTGGATGCCTAAATCATCATTGGGAATTCCAGGATCTCCGGTAACTTATTTAAACCAGCTTGAGCGTGAAGGTTTCCCATACAAAGGAGGTTTTATGAATCCTTTGGGCAATCCTTATAATGCTGTGATCATCGATCAGATTACCAACGCTCAGATCGACCAGATGTACAATCCCGGTACACAAAACAGTCTAGGGCTGATGCAGGTAAGCAGTAAAGACAGCAATTCTAATATTACAAGTTCCTATAGAGGCACTGAAAACGTATGGGCCACTTACCTAATGGGAACATGGAAAATTTCAGATCAGCTTCAGGTATTGGGAGGTTTCAGAAATGAATATAATGACGTTACTTTCTGGGGCAAAAAAGTAGTCTCTGATAAAGACAATAAAACAGAAGATATTAAGGATACAAAAACCTACAATGTAGTGCTTCCGATGTTCAATATGAAATGGAATATCAGCAGCGACCGTATCCTGAGACTTGCTTATACCCGCTCTTTTGCAAGACCGGATTTCAACGACCTTAATCCCGGAACCATTGTGAATGATATCACCAATACCATTACTCAGGGAAATACCAAACTTGATCCTACATTTTCAAACAATTTTGATCTTATGTTTGAGAACTACTTCGGAAAACTGGATCTGATAACAGCCGGAGTATTCTATAAAGATATCACGAATCTTATTTATAAAGATCAATCGGTGGTAGATCTTGCAGGAAGAACCTATACTTTTACAGCCCCCAAAAATCTGGAAGGTGCTAAGCTCTTTGGGTTTGAATTCGGAGTCTCCAAACGTTTTGAAAATCTTCCCGGATTTTTGAAAAACATCGGTTTTGAAGGAAACTACACCTATATCTCCTCTAAAATGGATATGCCGGTGTACGAAAACGGCAAACAGACAGGAACAATGACGACCACAATTCCTAATCAGGCAAAACATATTTTCAATACAATCCTTTTTTATGAAACCAGCAAATTGATGGTACGCCTTGCCGGGAATTATAAAGGAAAGTATGTAAGTGAAATCAGAGCGGCAGCAGGGGCAGATCATTATCAGTATTTTGATAAAAACTTTACCATGGATCTTTCTACTTCTTACAGCATTACAAAGAAAGTCCGCCTGTTTATAGAGCTTAACAATATTCTTAATGAGCCCAACCGCTATTATATGGGAACAAAAGACCGTGTAGAAAACATTTCTTACTCAGGAATACGCGGACAGCTGGGATTCAACTTCAATTTTTAATCAAAAGTTTTTTATTCATATGAAAAAGTATATATATGGAGCTGCATTGTGTATGACAGCACTGGTACAGGCACAGGATAAATGCCAGAATGTAAGAATCAATCAACTGCAGATTGTGGGAACTCATAATTCGTATGCCCAGCCGGTAGACCCCAAAGTGCTGGATCTGGTAACCCCGATCATTAACGGAATGATGCAGAAATACAGCAGCATGATGTCTGAAGACCAGAAAGCCAAATTTAAAGAATACCATCCATACGGAATGGATCTGAAGGAAGGCCTGAACTACAATCATCCCGACTTTACAGAACAGCTCAATGCCCATCTCCGAGGACTGGAAATAGATGTCTATTATGATCCTGAAGGTGGCAGGTTCACTCACCCTGCAACCTACGAGGTACTAAAAGCAAAAGGAGCAACTGATCTCGCACCTTTTAATACGAAAGGACTGGATCAGCCTGGTTTCAAAGTCCTACATATGGCAGATATAGATTTCAGAACTCATTATCCGACGTTAAAAGATGCCCTTACAGCTCTTAAAACATGGTCTGATCAACATCCTGGGCATACTCCGGTTTTTATGATGATCGAAGCAAAAGATTCAGGTTTCCCGATTCTTGAAAACAGTACGAAGGTATTACCTTTTGATAAAAAAGCATATGATGACCTGGACGGAGAGATTGTAAAATACCTTGGAAAAGATAAAATTATCACTCCAAAAGAAGTTCAGGGGAGTTACAAAACACTGAAAGAAGCTGTAATACATAATAACTGGCCCAAACTGAATGACAGCAAAGGGAAATTTATTTTTATGCTGCTTCCCGGCAGTGCCGGAACGTTGTCTTCTAATAACAATCCTTATCTGATAGAGGGCTCATTAAAAGAGAGAGTCATGTTCCTGAACAGTGAGCCCGATGATTCTTTCGCCGGATTTATATTGCGTGATAATGCCATCGTAAGGCAGAAGGAGATACAGGATCTGGTAAAACAAGGTTTTATAGTCAGAACCCGATCAGATATTGAAACGTATGAGGCTAAAACCAATGATTTCACAAGAGCAAAAGCAGCATTCAGCAGTGGTGCACAGGTTATTTCCACAGATTTTTTCCGCTCAGGAAACACCTATGGAACACCTTACTTTGTACAGCCGCCTCAGCAGAAAGATTATCTTAATAATCCTTTAAACTCTTCGTGCAAATAAATAGAAAGCCGGTTCTGTTGAGAACCGGCTTTTTGATTTTAATATCTCTATTTTATGAGAAAGTCTCTTAAAGTTTTTATACCAGTCCCTCCAATTGCTGGAAAATAGGAATCAGTGATTTTCCTTTTTGAGTAAGATAATATTCTATGTGTAAAGGTTTCTGCTTGATGACAACCCTTTCCAGTAAATCCATCTCCTCCAATTCTTTCAATGCAGTGGATAATGATTGCTTATTGGCTCCTTCTATTTCCCGTAACAGCGTACTGAAACGTAAAGTTGATTTGGCTGCCAGACTAAATATTTCTGGTCTTAGTTTACCCGAAAGTACTTTCAAAAGTTTTTTTGCAGGACATATCTCCTCACTCTCTATCGAGCTTGGGTTAGTCATATTTTTTTGACTCATTGTGTGTTTTTTTTAATATCGTATATTTGCAAACATAATGGTTATTAACCAATTAATACAACTTTACACCCATATTTGATAAGAAACATTGCAGAAAGAATAAAAAAATCAATAGAAAATTCTTATTAATATAATATTTATTTTATGATATTTCTTCATAATTGTCCTGATTGTAAGTTGGTATAATTGCAAAAGTTGATTATCAATTATTTTTATAAAAACTAATACCTAAAAACACAAACATGAAAAAAAGACCTTTATTCCCAATCTGGGCTGTACTATTTTCTATTACATCAGCCAATCCTTCTTCATAGAACAACACGAACTGGTATCCTTACAATAGACATACTTAATTGGAAAGTTACATTCTGGTGACAGCTTACAATGATGATCCAAATTTTCATATTGTAATTTCGATTTCATCAACCAAAAAATGAGCAGTCGTCATGAGCATTCAGTTCTGAAGAGCTTTTATAATAATTAAAAGACTGACAAACAAACAGTTATTATTTAACAAAAGTATATCTGCTGTATTGTATTTCATCCCATTTCTATGATTGGGACACTTCAACTGTAAAATATGAATACAAGCTATTCATTAAATAGAATCGAATAATAACCTAAAAAAACATGCGCATGAGAAAAAAAACTTTCTTATCAATCTGGGCTGTATTATGCTCAGCGGCATCCGTTTATGCTTCTCCACGAGGCGATACGGATTGGCATTTCCGCAATGCCCCCATTATTCCGGGGAGTTACATTCCTGTAACGACCTATAATTTTGATCTGGACCCTCTGATTGTAATTTCACAAAATGTTAATCAAAAAGGAGCGGTTATCATGAGCGGTCAGCTCAGCAAACCTGTTACCACGAGTGATGTTTTAATTTCAGTAAAATATCAGAATGCTCTGGGAGAATGGATCAGTGCATGGTGCAAAACATTATATGCCGCCAATGTGTATAATGAAAATCTTAATGCCACTTTTGAATTGCCTGCCTCTGCGAGCAGCGGTACCTATAATTTAAAAGTTGAGCTAAGCTCTGAAACCAATAATTTCACCGGTATAACATGGAATAAAGCGGTAAGTCATTATAAGTTTGGAGATTATTCAGCAAGTGCCTGTGAACTGGATGAAAATGAATATACAATATTATTCACCCCGAAAAAGAATGGTACTGTATTGTTCAATCCTAACGGAAGTGTTTCCGGCGTAAAGGACAGGGTAAAATCACAGCATTTGACGAAAAAACTGGATGATATTGTTTTATCAGTCAATGCAAACGGTACGTTAGATAACACGAATCCCAATGCACCTGTCATCAACATTGAAAATCCTAATAATCTCGGTACGATTGCCAGCTCACAGAAATTTATCTACCAGGGCAGTGACACAAGCCCTTTTGAGTTTTCTTATCATGATCCTGTTTATGTATTTGCAGGTAAGTTTTCAAGTTCGGGCTTCTTTATTAACTTCAGTAACTGGTTTTTACCTCCTGAGGAGGGCGGAGAACCCTGGGGGAGAGGATATTTGGATTTTACAAACCCTAATGCTTTAGTCAACAGGTATTACAACCTTTACAATTACATCAACGAGAAACTGACCGACATTATTTCGGATCAAGAGCCTGTCGTTATTGTTGTAAGCAAAATAACAGGTTTCAGGGTATACAAATCTACCGGACAGTATATCACGGTCAATGCATTAAGCAATTATAATACAGTGAATGATTTCGGTTACCCTCCTTTATATGACAAGCAGAGAGGTCCCGGATCTGAAAATTTCTTTCTGAGCAATACTCCTAAAGCTTCTTTATATGGTATTGGAGCCATCAGAAACAGAAAAGTACGCGCTGACTGGAACGGACCGATGAGACCACTTTCGGAAGTAGAAGCTGAAATCAAAAAATTCATAAAATACGTAGGTATTTTTGGAAATTCAACAGCATTTGATTCACCAGATTGTTCAAGCACCTGTTTTGTAATTAATGCCGGAGCACTGCCTGATAATACAATAGCAGACTGGACCAAAGCTCCTAACAGTTATATTTTCACAGGTAAGGATAATGATGGCAATAATGTAGACGGACTTTACATTCCCGTAAAAAAAGCCTATGAAATGTGGCACAATGGGAATTATATAAAAGGGATCGATGTACCTTCCGGAACAATAACAGCTGATGTATTGTGGGAAGACAACATGGGATTGATAAAATCTAAAGAAAGCTATACTTTGGACATTATAGGTTCAGGTGAAAATGCAAAAATAAAAGTTCCTGTAAACAAAGTAAAAAAAGGAAATGCCGTAATTGCCTATAAAGTAAATGGAGAAGTTTTCTGGTCATGGCATGTTTGGGTAACAGATGACCCAACAAATGGCTCTACCTACAAAAGCTATGATGACGTAAAGAGACAATTGAGTGACGGAACTGTAGAAACTATTCCTAATTCTGAGTGGGGCTGGATGGACAGAAACCTTGGTGCCATCGGGAGTACCCTTAATGGAAATGGCTGGCACAAAAACGGAGGACTTTTATACCAATGGGGAAGAAAAGACCCTTTTCCTTCGTTAACATATACTGATGCCAGTTTTTATCAGGTAACCGGAAGCATAGGAAAGGTAATTTATGATGATGCAATACCGAGATTGAGATTTACCAACAGTCCTTTCAATGATTATAAAAATTTCAATGAGCTGAGACTGTTTGTCAATAAATCCGCGGCTAACATAACGGATAACATCAGAGCATCGGTTAAAAACCCTTTAAGCCTGATGTACGTCAACGATGACGGTACTACTACCCCATCCACATATGGAACAATTAGCAATATTCCTTACTATTACAACTGGTTTGGGCAGGTACCGGGATTACAGACTAATGAGTTAAGTAAAGTTAACTTATGGTCCGATAACTCTCAGGGAGTACAGGCAACAGATATTTCTGTTCCACAGCCGTATAGAAATAAATCTTCTTATGACCCTTGTCCGAATGGATGGAGATTACCTTCCGTATTGGTTGCATCATCAACAAAGAATGTAAGAATGGATTTTACACCTTTTGGAGCTAAAGTAAACAGTCCACTATCGGCTTTAAATGGAGTTCAGTCAAATATACCTCCCGGATTATCTAATTTAAAAGGATATCTTGCCGGTATAAAAGTATACCCTCAGTCTGGTTTTGATATGACCAATGTTGGTGGTAACAATATCGGGATATTCCCAGGAACAGGATGGATAGGAAGAGGAGCTGCTACAGATGCAAGATATCACACTAAAGCAACTTTTACAGACCAGCTTGAAACTTATCTGTGGACATCTACAATGACTACTTTTGGAGATTATTCAACAATAGCAAGTGCATTAAGATTAATTCCTGCTGCTGACCAGATCGTGAATAACTACCGACCTGATGCTGCCAATTATCCTAATGTCTATGGTTTGTATAGTTATAGACCTTCTGATGACTATTCAACCAATAACGCACATGCCTGCAGATGTATAAAAGATCCGTTATTTGTAAAAAATAACTATAATTTTGAGACTACTTTCTTTACTGAAACTGAAACCTATAAAACAGGATTAGATAATCCCAATACTTATATGGTTACAAAATCTACTGCAGATCAGATCGTTTCAGTACCGGTAAGTAAAGCTTTCTCTGTACAGAGTAATTATTTAGGGAATACCCAGATCCTGAATACAACAAGCTTTAATGATTTAAAAGCGAATATCCTTTGGACAGATAACCCTGCTTTAATCACACAATTAACACTGGATAATACAGCTTCCAAAGATGCTAATATCAACGTGAAGGTGAATGCCAATCAGTCTGGAAATGCTGTAGTTACCTTACATAATGGTTCCATCAGTAATCCTGTATATTGGAGCTGGCATATTTGGGTAACCAATAATTCGGTCAATTCTTTTACTCATGTAAATGATACCCCTATTACCACTGATAATTACGTAAATTATACCCAATATGGAACGATTCTGAAAACAACCATCATGGATAGGAACTTAGGAGCTGCTGAGGCAATGCCAAGTCCTTATAATCCAACAGTTGCTGCCCAGGTAAACCAACTGAACAGTTCACAGGGATTACATTATCAATGGGGAAGAAAAGACCCACTGCCTATATTCAATAATATCAATGGATCTAAATACAATATATTCCTAGGTACGACGAATAGCAGCGGTGCTGTAACCTATTCTACCTCTACAGAAGCGAATTATAATTCAAGTAATATCGTGAATTATAATACCTATAAGAGCAGCATTACTGCAGCAGATAAAATAGATGTGAGAATAGAAAAAATTCTGGGATATTCTGTAGCCAATCCATTAAAGCTAATGATGCCGGTAACCGCCTACCCATATCGTGGAGATAACACTCCTCACTATACTTTAGCTTCAGACTGGTTGTTTGATACTCAATACCATAGTTTATATGACGAAAGATGGGGAATCGGTGGTAAAAAATCAGTATTTGACCCTTGTCCTAATGGATGGAGAATCCCTGAGGTTCTTGGTAAAGGAACAACAAAAACGTCTCCATGGAGTCTTAAAAGTAATCCTGAAGCCCTTAGAGCTATTGACGGTACAGAAGCTGGTTATTATGGAACACCTATCTACAGTGTAACTGCACCAAGTTTTTGGGGGAAAACAGTAGGTTATTCATTTACTAACAGTTTGTACAATATTGGAAATTATCCAAAAGCCGTGAGCAGAGGCAGCAGAAGTGTAATGTATGCCGCTGCCCTGAATACCACTGTTGGTGCATCAGGAGGAGTATGGTACGCTAATCTAAATGGTGAAATGACAGGAAGATCTACTTATATGTATTTTGACATTTATAGTAGAAATAATGTAAAAAACACCGATATAGATCCTTTTGCATCTCTAAGCTGCAGATGTGTAAAACAAGAAGATAACGGGATTCCTAGAGGCCCGCTTCCAGGGATTCCTGTAACACCCAATACAGGAATTCAAGCCAGAACTGCTTTCAGTAAAGTTGCTATCGAGGAAAAAGTAAAAGATGATCAATTAGTTCTTTATCCTAATCCTGTAAAAGATATCTTATATATTGAAGCAAAAGACGATAAGGACTACTATTATCAGATTTATAATATGTCCGGACAGCTTATGAAAGAAGGTAAATTTATCAATAAACAGACAGATGTTACTTCATTGTTGACCGGAGCTTATCTGGTAAGAATTAACAACTCTGAAACTATTGTAAAAATTATTAAAAAGTAATTATAAAACACTGCTTAATAACAATGATGGCCGGAATTTCTTCCGGCCATTTTTTATGTTGAACAGATGATAGACTGCAAAACAGCCAGCACTGTAATAATCACGTGAATCTAGAGTTTCTCATCTTTTATCAAGAACCTGATCAACAAAAAAAGTCTTCAGTTTCTAGAAGACTTCTTGCGATCCGGATTTATATAATATCGAACCAATTATCACTACAAATCAAAAATCCCTGTTTATCAGAGATTTTGATTATTTTTCAGCTTTTTAAAACTCCAAACTTATTATTTTCTCGCAACATTTGTTCGAGGGAGCGAGCTGCTCTTATATTCCTAAAAATGGCAAAATAAGAATGTAGAAGATTAGAAAGTAATTTTATTCCAAATCCTCTTTTTTATTATTAATATATTGGTATTCATAGGGTTTCATTCCTTCTTTTTCTTCAAAAACATTATTAAATGTAGCACTATATAAAAATCCTGCTTCTGTATATATTTCCCGCATACTTTTTTTATTCTCCAATAAATCCTTTTTAGCATGCTGAATTCTGTAGTGATTAATTAAGTCATTAAACTTTCTTCCTTTCTTGTTAAGCGCCATCGAAACATATGTTTTGTTGGTTCCTACTGCCTTTGCAATATCCGTAATCTTAATATCCGGATTTGTATAAGGCCTTTTTTCTTCCATATATGTTATTATATTGTCATAAAGCTTGTCAAACTTTAATTGATACACAAAATCTTTTACATTCTGATCATTGTCTGCAGAAGCATATATCTTAGGTGGAGAAAAAAGCTTTTTCGGCTCGCTGGCATCATATTCTACATATACGTATACATTTAATAAAAATGATACAAATAAAAGGATTACCGTACCATAGTTCAGCAACAGCAACTGCTCCTGAGAAAATCTCTTAAACAGATGATCAGAATAAGAATCAATATGGAACAGATAGGATATCACAGGAGCCATAATAAGCGTGAAAATTAAATATAATCCAGATTTTAAAGTGCTCTTTTTATTTCCGAAATATAACGAGAAAAAGGGAAGGAAAATTCCCCATAAGAGATAAACGGGCAGATTTCTCCAAAGAATAATACTTCCTAAAAAATGCAGTAAAAAATAAGGATTTATAAATAAGTTTATGATTTGTACAATAGTATAATTCACTTTACTGTACAATCCCAGATAAACCAGATAAATTGTGAAAAAGAAGGCTACTACGTGAATGAGGGTCAAATATTCAGAGCCAAATATGTAGAAAAAAATACCAAAATATATTGTCCTTGCAAAGGTAAGTCCACTATATACTTTTATAAATTTTTTTTTAAACTTTAAATCTTTACTATCCATTTGTGATACTTTTAATTAAAAATAGGTTGCTCTGATAATAAATAAACAAAATATTCAATCTGGATAAAACATACCCATTTCATAATTATATTTATTTGATACAACGGAAAAATTTCTTTTTAATTAATTGGTTTTTAACTATTTGTGTTTTTGTAAAATTTTATCTTCTACATTAAAAATCTACTCGTTTTTATCCAAAAAAAACAACAATTTTGTTGAGTTATTGTTCAAATTTAAGAGCACTACAAATTACATAAACTTTTTAATATTCTGCAGATGAAAAAGAAAAATCATTATTAAATCATCACTTATTATACTAAAGTAATGTCTTTTCCTAAACATTAATACCCAAATCAAAGTTGAATATATCTGATCTACAAGATATTCTTCAATATATGATTTTGGCAAAAGCAGCGATTGATATTGTTGTGGGTTATGTGAATGATCTGGTAATCGAAAAAAACGGAAATTTTGGAAATACTGTGAAAAGTATTAAACAATATATTATATAAAAACACAAGAAAAACAATGAGAAAGAAAATTAGAATTATTAAGGTATGTAAAATACTGTTTATTTTTATCGGCATTTCTTCAGTAAAAACATATGGTCAAATAGGAATAAACACTCCTAATCCATATGCAGAACTTGATGTTGTATCCACAACAAGTGGAGTGTTGGTTCCTCGCTATACCGGTGTCCAGATAGAGGCATTGATAGCCACACCTACTGCTTCAAAAAACGGGATGCTGGTATTCTGTACCAGTGGCAACGGTATTTATGTAAATCAACGCTGTCTATACAGTTATATTTATGACAGTACAACTCCGGCTAATTCTGCATGGGCATCCTGGTGTGGCTATGGTGGTGGCTATCGCAGAAATGTAACTATAGTAACCGGCAGTAAAACTGTGGCAGCTCCTTATACTGTTCAGCCGACTGATGATGTTATTTTTTGCAGATTTAGCAGTACTGATGCAGGCCTAACAGTTAGTGCACTATTCCCTTATAAAAATACTACACCAAATATTATTTTACCTGATCCTTCTACTTGCAAAGGAAGACAATTGGTTATATACAATGATAGCGGCTATGCTATGTCCAGAACAGGAAGTACCGTTTCAGATGCTTATACAGGTGTAAATGTACTTACAAACTACCCATTTTATACCAATAGAGGATCATTTCAACCCAGTTACAATCTTTCGTTGAGCAACACTTATCAAGGTAACTATACTGTTGGGTTTATGGGGGATATGAAAGGCACCAGGATACAGCTTGTTTCAGATGGTACCCGATGGCTTACACACGATATGAATGATTAATCACTCCGTCAATAATTTTAGACAAACAAACATGAAAAAAAATATTTTATTCTTATTTATTACAGGATTAGCCTATAGCCAAGTAGGTATTAATACAGCTTCTCCAAATGCCGCGTTAGATGTTGTTTCTACTACAAAAGGAGTCTTGATTCCCAGAATGAACAATACTGCAATGCTGGGACTTACCGTAACGAGTGCACAAGATGGAATGGTAGTGTATAATACCACGTACAATTGTTTTTATTTTTATGATACGATCAATACAATATGGCAATCTACATGTAATACTATTGGGAGTGTGACGAGAAACACAACCATCGTAACAGGAATACATAATACGAGTAGTGACACAACCAACCCGCCTTATACAGTGGCACCTAACGATGATATTATCTTTTTCAGATATACTTCTTCCACAGCCAACTTATCTGATCCTACCACTGGTTTAACTTCCCCAGATTTTATTAATTCATCACAGGCAAATATAATTTTACCGGATCCTCATACTTCTAAAGGCAGAATGCTTACCCTTATTTTCGATGACGTTCAGGCAGGCATTCATAGCTCTGCCTCTGCAGTAAATTATTATACCAACTATCCTATCTATGGGCATAAATTAGAAGGTGCCTATACTTATTACAATAATCCAAATTCTGCCGGAGGAGGTATTTTTAATTCTAATTTACAATATAAGCATACTTATCAATTGAATGATTCAACCGGCAGTAAAATGGAAGTTATAAGTGACGGTGTACGTTGGATCGTTTTCGGTCCTGAAAGCTAATTAAAAACAGAAACAATGAAAAAATTAAGTTTATTATTATTTATTTTACTTACAATCAGAGGATTTAGCCAAATAGGTGTCGGAACTGCCAACCCCAAAGCGATGTTAGATGTTACCTCTACAACAAGTGGTGTATTGGTTCCCCGCTATACAGGAGCTCAAATAGAAGCATTATCTGTAAGCGCCAATCAGGATGGAATGATAGTTTATTGTACAGATAATAACTCAGCTAATGCAACGGTAACCAGTGAAGGGCACTGGTACTGGAACAATACCGCTTTGAAATGGATGCCGGCCACTAAAGTAAACTTCGATAGTAATACTGTAGGTGTTAAAATTATAACCACTGCCTTAAGCAGTGCCACTCCATATACAGTGGGTCCTGACGATTCTTTTATTATAATAAGGCCTATCAGTATCAGCGCTTTGGTAGCTGCAACTAAAAGCGGAACAAGTCCTTTCCTGGAAACGACACGTAGAAATTTCATTTTACCAGATCCAACTGCCAATAGAGGTAGAATATTACGCATTATCAATGATGCATATTATGCGGGCGTAGGATCTGGTCTCATTTATTTTAATTACCCAATAGTAAATCGTTGGTATGAAGGACCATCTGATACTTATGCAGCTCCTAGTGATCAAGGTTATCAGCTTTCTAATACGTATCAAAATATGCGTATTTATATGGTAAGTGATGGTCTTCGATGGATAACAATAATTAGTGAATATTAATAAAAACATTTCAGTGAAAATTACTTATTAAATGATTTCTTATATTTTTCTATCAATTTTTCAGATAATATTTGAAAAATTACTATCTAAACTTAAGCTATAATAATCAGTAAAAAGAATGGTTATCCAAAAAATCAGGGTAACCATTCTAAATAAAGATTATTTCCTAAACTAATGAAACCTTTTAATAGAAACTGAGATAAAAAATCTAACCGTTATGAATTTAAAAGACATATCCATAGGAATGATTATTCGCCAAAGAATGGATGAATGTGGTATAGAAATAGAAAGAACCTGCAATTTTTTCAAATGTAGCGAGGAAGAAGTTGTAAAAATGTATGAAGCAGAAAGTTTGGATACGAACACGTTGTTGAAATGGTCGAAGCTTCTGGAATATGATTTTTTCAGAATATATTCGCAACATCTTATATTGTATTCCCCTCCAGGAAAGGCTCGGTCCAATATCATTCAACCAGTCCAAAAGACATCTTTACCACAGTTCCGGAAAAACCTGTACACCATGGAAGTTATTAATTTTATATTGGAACTTGTTAATACCGGGGTCAAAACAAAGCAGCAGGTGATTAATGAATACAAAATCCCTAAGACAACGCTCTATAAATGGATCAATAAATATAATCATGAAATCTAACTTTCTGCGAGTCTTATTATCAAGCTCGGAGATTATTTTAAAATTTGAGCGAAAAAGAAAATTGCTATGACAAAGTAGTCATAGCAATTTTCTTTTTTCAAAACCTATACTGCAAATAATTCTAAAAATTAAATAAATCCTTCCATTTTTTTATGGTATTACGGCTCATTTTATAGTGTCTGGATAATTCACTGTTGTTAAGGCTATATTCTTTCTGGTGATTCAATATAGACATAATTGTTTCTTTATCATAAGAGCGGTGCTTCCCCTTAATCATATTTTTCTCTGTAGACTGCCTGCCAAAAATTATTTCATTCAGCTTTATTACTTCCAAAGAGGATAATTTTTTTTTAGAAAGAAAATGACTACAGTCTTTTATTTTTTCCGGATACTTTAAGGTCATCATATCCGAATATATTTTTACGTAATCTGGTAGATTCTTTTCTGTTTTTAAAATTTTTGTTTCCATTTATATAATGTATTAAGTGTTTTTATATGTAATCTATATTTTACTGATTTTCAAAATGCAATCTTCTAAAATCCTTACTATTTCGGGTTTTGATTGTTCTTGGTAATATGATTGTTCTGCTCTTTTTTAAAATTGCCACAGAATGAGGGTTCTGCAGCAATTTTAATTTTTCATCCTTTGTAAGATTAGAATCGTTGTGTTTTATGAAAGAAGCAATATGCCTAAATATTTATACTATATATACATTCATGCATATCATATAAAGTCTATTTTTCTGATTGTATTATTATTCAATTATTAATTCAATTTTTCAATAAAGAAAGTTATTTGTGCAGCCGTATTAGGTGTAGTAGATGTATTACTATTTGTATTGACTGTTATCCTATATACTTCCTTCAGATTTTGGAGAACAATAATCCCTGTAAGCAAATCATTATGATCAGGACTTACATTACTTCCCGTAGTAAACTGAGTCCAGGTATTGGCCGTTATATTACTTACTTTTACATCTCCAAAGTCGCTGGCGCCACCATTTCCATATAGGTAGTATTTAAGAGAATATTCTGTTGCCTGAGACGTTTTAAACTCTATTTCTCCAACATTATTGGTAGGGTTGCTACCTGTGTACCTCAATGAAAGACTGCCGAATGTAATTACAGAGTTTGTAAGGGTATTCGTATCAATAGTAGTGGTACCCTTGGTAAAGTTCATGGAGGAGACTACGTTCCCTATTACTACGTTGCAACTTTTTCCTAAAAAGCTGATAGGAATAGATTTGGTAGTAGGAGAACTGAAAGTAGGTGTACCCGTTATGTCATATACAATTTCTCCAGAACCCACTTTAAGGTTATCAGCTTGTAATGTAAAATTTAAACCACTTCCTGCATCTATAAAGGATGACGTACTATATGCGCCTCCGTTACCGCCAGTATAAGGAATGTGAAGACTGCCTGTATATGCCGTGGAAATAGTAAAAGCCTGAGGATTGGTATAAGCGGAAGAGCATTGCAAAGAAGCAATGGTTCCCGGCAAAGACGTAGAATTATTTACAATTCTCCATTCAGTTCCATTCCAAAAGTAGAAACCGGCAGGCAAAGTAGAGCCGGCATTGAATACAAATAGACCTGTTGGCTGTAATCCAACCCCATCCAAATCCATGGTGGATGAAGTTAGGTTTACTCTGGGGATCAAAATCCCCTTATCAGTAGAAGTAATATCCAGAAATGAAGAGGTATCAGGTACAGTAGTTCCAATTCCTACACTGCCAGCTGATGTTATAACAAAATCATTGCTTTGTTGTGTTATGGTAGGAGTACCACTTGTAGCATTATCTTTCGCTCCGTCCACATTAAAAGTGCCTTGTGGATTTGATGTGTTAATTCCAACCTGACTGTAATATAGAGTTCCTATTACAAGAGTCATTAGGGTAAAAATCTGTTTCATCGTAATAAAGTTTTAAGGTTGTTTTCATTCTGTCAAAATAGGTCAATAATAATTTCTTAGAATTTATCTGAAAATCTGAATACCGAGATAAACCATAACTTTCAGGGACTTATTTTTATCAAAGTTGAGATTTTTACTATGAAAAGGCATAGTGTTATTTAATGTAGAAAATAAAATTTTAACATTATTTAAGATATTGATAATCAATCAGTAAAAAAGATAAATTTCTATTGAATGGAAAAAAATAAAATCCAGAACAAAATATTTACTCTTAATATTAAATATTTTGTTCTCCTTCCTTCAGTAATTAATTTTAAGTGAAGATTTTTGAATAAAAAATGAAATAAAGCCTTCAATATACTTAAGTGTACCAATTGGTAAAAAATTCTGAAATATTATTTGATCCATCATTCAGTTTACAAGTGATAAACTGTAAAATTTAATACTATACTTGAAGCTACAATGTGTACATTCAAATATACTAGGGCCTAAATTTATTATTTGTAATATGGTATGATCCACTTTACTATATGATCCCGGATAAATTGTAAGAAATAAAGCAATTATATAAATAGGTGCCAGATATTCACTGCCAAATAAATAGAAAAAAAAGCTAAAATATAATGTGTTTGCATAGATAAGTATCAACTACATACTTTTATAAGCTTTTTCTTAAATTTTAGATCCCTATCATTCATTTGTAATATTTTTCAATTAAAAATATGAGCATTTAAGAATTAGTGAATAGTCAGCAGACAAAATATTCAATCTTCGGAATAAAAAACATATCCAACAGTTACATTAGTTTATTATAACGGAAATTTTTCTCTTTTAACAGCTATAAATCAACTTATTATATCTTTTTAAACTTTTATCTTTTATATTAAAAATCAACTCGTTTTTCTTTCAAAAAAATAACAACTTTGACAAAATAATAGCATGATTTATAATAAACTAAGATGACACTTTTGACGGAATTATTATTCAGACTATAAAAACACAATTATTAAACTTTTTATATATTTTTTAAGATGAAAAAAAAAATGTTCATTATTAAAGCATTGCTCGTTGTATTAAGCAATGCTCTTTTTGTAACCACTAATGCCCAAGTCGGAATTAATACACCCAATCCGCAAGGGATTTTCCATATGCAGAATGGGGACAGTACTTTAGCTGCTACCAAACAAATGGGTATGGTATTGCCTATAGTAAGTGGAGGCAGTACTATAAACTCCAAAACGGTAACTCCTATGGGGACTACCGCAGTAGAGGCTACTGTAGTATATGATAATTATAACAAATGTCTGCGTCTGAAAAATGCAACCACTTGGTCTGATTGCTTATTAGACAAAGCAGGAGTTTCCAATATCATTAACCAGATTCTGGCAGGCGGAAATTCAGGAAATCCTATAACAGCTATAAAAGTGGCCACAGGTGACTACTGGAACAATCTATACATTGGTAGAGAAGATAATTTTGTATATGGAATGGGACTTTCTGTTAATCGTTCACTTGCTAAGCCTGATGGTGCATATCCTCCTACAATTATTCTGGCAAAGCCAGCTGTTGATATTACAGCAGGTTCTATGAATGGACTGGCAGTATTAAAAAACGGGGAACTTTGGGCTTGGGGTGAAAACGGCTATTCTAGAAATGGTTTTGATCAGTTTTTACTGGTAGGTGGTGCATACCCGTACAATGTGATATCATTACCAACAAAAGTAGTACTGCCAGCGGGTGTATTGGCAGCTAGAGTTAAAACTTTTTATAACTCTCATACTTTTATGCTGGGGCAAGATGGACTGCTGTATTCTGCTGGATTAAATAATAATACTAGAACAGGCTTATCTGCAAACTCCGGAAACACATCTCAATTCACTGTTATGCCATTTTTTAAAAATCTTAAAACCAGTACAGGTGTAACGGTTGTTGATTTTGATGGAAATGGAATCTATGGGCAGGGAGTAGCGGTAACTTCCGATGGGAAATTATATGTTTGGGGAGCTAGTAATTCTGGATACAAAAATTTGGCTTCGGGTGTATTAAATGGAGATGTAACTACACCAACAGACGTTACTGCCAATTTCAATCTATCAGCCGGCGAAAAAATAGTACGTTGTGTGATTGATGGTTTACAAGGTCTTGTTTTGACCAGCAAAGACCGACTGTTTGGATTTGGAGCGAATTCCAGTGGTGCTTTAGGATTAAGCAATACTACATCTAATATACTGCCTACTGAATTGGTGATTCCAGGAAAGCTGACAGATGGGACAGAAAAAATTATTGATTTAGCAATAGATACTAACGCCTCTATAGTTGCAACCAATAGCAATGTCTATTCAGCAGGAGCTCCTAATGGTGTTAGTGTTCTAGGAGTAGGTGATAATAATGTACATTATCAATTTACTAAAATGGCTTTAAGTACGATTGTCCCAATAACCACCAGCTATACAGGATTGGATATAAGCGCTCAGTCTTCCCTTATTATCACAGGTCCTACAGCTCCTCAGGGAGGTTCTAAAGTATACGGCGCCGGTTATGGATACTATAATACATTAGGAGGTTCTGTTTCTTCTCCGCAGAATAGTCCGGCAAATGTCACGTACTAATTTAAAACTATTGGATAAATTTATTATGATCATTATTTCATAAAACACTGATTATCAAACACGAATTTTAACTAACACAATGTAAACAGGTTCTTACTATATTTCAATGTACCAGATTAGATTTCTTAAACAATCAATAGCAATAAAATACTGGGCAAACTGGAGACCTCATAAAATTAATATGAGATCTGGAAATTATGAAGATAGAAATAGTACAATATTGGGTAAAATAATTGCAAAATGTTGGTTCGTTTCTCAATTCCCTTCAGAAGCTCAAAGAGCTTCTGAAGGTTTCAGGAAAACACAAATTTTATATAATCCTGCTGCTTGTTATAAGTTTAGATTGATATTCAAGTTCATAACTATTCAGCAGGATATTTACTCTTCATGAATTATCTCCACAAATACTAAGAATATGATTGAAATAGAAAAATATTTACTAATGAGTTCGGTATCAGTCGCTGAATATCTGATGATATCTGGTATTTTTTATATTTTATGTTATATAATTTATAGAAAATCTTTAGCCTCTGCCAAAATACAAAATGAGGCAGTCCTGAATAAAGTTATCCAAAGAGAAATATATAATTCTCTGGTGTCTTCCCTGATCATGTCATTTATTGTTTTTTGGATTACAGACACCTTGATTGTTAATTATACTAAACTATATTACAATATCGATGATTATGGCTTAACATGGCTGCTCGCAAGCGTACCGGTAGGTCTATTGATACATGATACCTATTTCTATTGGCTGCACCGCCTGCTGCATGATAAAAGAATTTTCAGATATGTACATATCGTACACCACAAGTCTAAAAATCCCAGCCCTTTTGCTTCTTATTCTTTTCATATTTTGGAAGCAGTAGGCGAAGGCTTGATTATACCTTTATTGTTATTTGTTATCCCTCTCCATCCTATTGCTGTTTATAGTTTTCTTATTTCTTCATTTATCATCAATGTTTATGGACATTTGGGATATGAAATTGCACCTAAAAGGTTCAGAAAATCTTTCTTATTCAATATTCTGAACTCTTCTGTATATCACAATCTGCATCACAGTAAATTTAAAGGAAACTATGGATTGTACTTTAGATTTTGGGATCGGATAATGCATACTGAAAACCCCTACTATACTCAAATATATGACGAAATTCAGAAGAAAAGATTTGTGTCCTGAGCTTGAGCAGTAAACTATATTTACGCTTTCTACTGCCTAATTCTATTGATCAGCTACCAGAAAGCTATACATAAAACCTAACAATCAACTTGTTAAAATTAATTTTTCATTATAAACATCCTCACAATCCTCTACTTAATATTCAAATAAATCATTAACTCCATGTAAAAATTTGTTAGCTATGAAAAAAAATCTAATCTTCTTTATTCATGTGCTGTTCTCTTTACCTATTTATTCTCAAGTTGGTATTAACACAGCTACTCCGCTTGCAACTCTTGATGTTACAGGAAATCCTTCTTCACCATCAATAACGGATGGAATTATTGCTCCCAGAATTACTTTGGCAGAGCTCACCATCAAAAACAGCGCATATGGTACAAGTCAAAATGGTACTATTATATATGTCACCACAATTAACGGAACACCATTAGGCGATACACAAGATATCAATACACCCGGCTACTATTATCATGATGGTACAAAGTGGAACTCTATCGGCAAAAATATTTATACAGCTGATGGCACACTAACCGGGAACAGAGCTGTAACGATGAGTGCAAATACTCTGGCATTTACAGGCTCTGCCACTAATGCATTCTCTATAGATGGAACTACCCTTTCCGTAGATGCTTCCAACAATCGTACAGGTTTCGGGACTGCGACTCCAAATAATACCGTGGAAATCAATTCCGGAACAGCATCTGCCTCAGGGTTAAGGCTCTCCCAAATCAATAATGCTACTGCACCAAGTCCCGGCCAGCCAATTGGCGTAAATGCTAATGGTGATATTGTCACAGTAAACTTCCCTGTGGGAACAGAACTGGTGAGTGTAGCAACTACTGATAAACCTACGGGTGATGACACCAATTATACTAATTCACAGCTAAGCATCAATGTACCTATCGGAAAGTATTCTTTAGAAACCTTTCTGATTTATACATCCGGGGGACTCAATGACATAAAAGTCAAACTACTTTTAAACTCTGGGACAATGCAGGGCAGTGGCTATTGGCTGGCTCCAAATAATGGTAACAGTAATACGGATGAAACTGATATTGATATGACTCTGCATGATTTTTTCAGTTATGATTTTATAGGAGGTGGTGATGGCGTTTCACAGCTAGTACTTACACTAAAGGGTTTTTTAAATGTCACTGCTGCAGGTACAATTACCTTGCAATTTGGTAATAATGGTAATGTAATTTTACAACCTGATGCTATTCTAAGACAAAATAGCTGGCTAAAACTTACCAAGCTCAATTAAAATTGGCTTTGTGCCATTATGTTATAAAGCTTTTGCAATTAATGCAAAAGCTTTTTGTGTATTATTATCAAGATTACTTTACCTCTAAATACGAGACACGGATATCATCATCTTTCTCAGCAAAATCGGTAAGCTTTTCATCATAACAGTGAAACATCTGATATAATTCTTTTCTATAAAATCTTCAATTTCCACTATTTATATAGCTAGTTTTATCATTAGCATCGACAAGTTCATTAAAAGAAAAAGTGTACAAAACGGTAAGGTTTTGCACACTTTAAATCAAGTAATGGTTATAATTCGGTTAAAAGGTATAGCTGTAGCCCAATGACAGATTGAATAGTTTATTAGTAGCGCTTACATTGTTAATGTTGGACATATTGCCCAGACCCAGACCGTACCCTCCCTTTATGTAGATCCCCCAAGGGGTTTGATACCCTGCTCCAAAGTTGAAGCCCCAATCAAATGCTTTAAGCTGGGACGCCCCGTCTCCAAAATCTATTTTGGTTTCACTGGTACCAACAAGCGGAATATTGGTTCCTTTTATTTTCCCACCTACGGCATATCCAATATATGGACCAGCTTCTGCGAAAATGGCCCCATACTGACCGCCATTGATATTGTAGTGGTATCCTATATTGACCGGAAGTTCCAGGTAATTCAGATGCGTTTTAAAATCGCCCAATGCACTGCTGGAATTTTGAGCACCTTTGCCGGAATAGTAAAGACCTGACTTTAGATACAAACCACTATTCGTCAAGAATTTAATACCAAGCCCTCCACGGAAACCTATTTTACTATCTTCTGACTCGGAAGAACTGTTTGCAAACTTTGTTTTAATGTTAGAAAAATTAAGGCCCAGTTCGGGCTCTATTGATATTTTTTGTGCTGTGGCTACAGATGTGATTAATACCGATGCGAGAATTAATACTGTTTTTTTCATTCTAGTTTTGGTTTTATGTTATTTTATAATGATTTTTCTATTATGGAAGATTAATTTTGAATTCGTGTCCAACGTTCAGTCCTGCCCAATAGTGAGATACCTATATATCCTCTTAGCTCCATGACATTGTTTTTGTTGAGAGTAATGGTACAGCTGTACGTCTGGTTCTTTTCGGGATCATATACCTTACCCTCATACTTCTCGTCTTCAATCTTTATGACATTTGTAAGTATAGAGATCCCATGCAGTTTTTGAGCCTTTTCGCTTTTGTCCTTCGTCCATACCAGCTTTCCCAGATAAGTCTTATCACTCGTTTGGTAAATCTGGATTTTAGCGTCACCATTTCTTGTCAGCCAAATACCCTGTATATCTTTAGTAAAAGATTGAAAGGAGCATAGTGTAGAGAGAATTATTCCTGCTGTTATTTTTCTGAGATAATTTTTAATTTCTTTCATTGTTTGTGATCAAAGTATGTTTTTAATTTTTATATTTATTGAACAGTATGTTTATTTTTATACAGTCAGCTTTTAATCTACACCTGTCAAATTAAATGCCGTCACTCGTGACGTTTTGGGCAGACATTTTTCAATTTGATATTTAATGAACATATGAGCGAAAAAATGTTAGTTATAATGCAGTAATCTTAAAAATTGTTTAAAATGAGAACAAAAGAAGACAGGAGGGTAAAGTTTACCAAACTCGTATTACGGGAAGCATTACTGGATTTGTTAAAAGAAAAATCTATCAATCAGATTTCTGTTGCAGAGCTATGTAGACTTGCAGACGTCAACAGGAATACTTTCTACAGCCATTACAATGGTCCTTATGAAATATTGAACGTGATAGAAAACGAGATGTTTGAAGAGCTGGCAATAGCCATTGAAAATTTGGAAAATGTCGAAAATATTATACTTGTGGCCTGCAGAACACTGGAACGGAACGCGAAAGCAAGTAAACTAATATTTTCAGAAGGAAGTATGCGTAATATCCTTCTCAAGGCTCTACAGCTGGTCAAAGAAAAACAGTACAATACAGTGACGTATAACAGGATGTCTAAAACAGATTTAGAACTGGCTGAAAAAGTCTATCTTTTTAATGAGAGTGGCACCATAGCCTTAATTAACGACTGGATAAAAAACGATTTTAGAGAACCTGTAGAATCTGTTGCCAAGACAATAACCCTGTTTGTAAATAATATCAATATTTTGTTTGCGGGTAAAATTTAATTGTTTTATTGATTAATTATAGATATTAATGTCCCAATTATGAATTCTATTATTAAATTGGAATTGCTACTTTTGTTAGGATACAATTACTATATTCTTTACTATAATAGAAGAACTGCTGAGACTTCGCAAGAAACTTGAAGAAACAAAGCTTGAACGTGACATCTTAAAAAAGGCGATGAACATCTTCTCCAAAAGAGACAGATAAGATATAAATTTATTAAGGATACGCTAAAGTATTTCCTGTCGGGAAGATGTGTGAAGTATTAAAATTAAGCAGAAGCAGTTTCTATCATTGGAATGTGGTAGATATGGAAGTCCTCGAATTCTCAGAGGATTGGAATCAAAAGAAATAAAAGCTTCTCATCCTTTTGTAGAAAGGAGGGTTAGAAGTATTATAAAGAATAATTTTAGGAAAAATACCAATTCTTCCCATAGATACCCTATCGTCCAAAATTATTTGAACCAGAATTCTCAAGAGGTATGGTTTCTTGATATATCCGTACAGGTCAGGGCTGTCTGTACCGTACTACAGTTATTGATTTTTTCACTTTTACAAAAAGATTCTTATCCTGTTGTATCCTTTTCAAAAATATGGAGGGTGCCACCGTTATCAAGTACATAGAGCTTGTTGTTGAATACTTGGATGTCATTGAGGATACCATTACAGGAACCTTCCGGAAAAGCATAATGCCATTCAAACGCTTTATCATGCCTATTGAAAACAGCAACCGTCCCATAGATATTGTCCAGATAATAGATTAGATCTTCCTTGTAAGATTTTTTATAGAGGTGAGGTGCAAAAGCAGTTATTGCTTTACACTCTACAGTATATACCCAATATGTCAAAGTACATGTTTGAAGGTCTAATTCATAATAAGTCTCATGCTCAAAACCATAAAGCAAGCCTCTGTCAACATCAAGTTGAGCATCCTGACCTCTGAAATAATCAAATCGACCACTTTGATATTGAATAATATGGGGATTTCTAATCTCATAATGAAGGCTTCCTGTAACAGTATCTATTGCCCACAATGCTTTTGTAGAACTTATCCATAGAATTTTCTCAAAAACACCAATAACCCTTATGATTCGATCGTCTTCTTTCTGCAACGAATCACTGATATCGAGCTCCCACTCAATTTTGTTGTGAATAAGGGAAAAGGATTTTATTAAAGATGCCTCATAATTGATGAAAAACGAATTATCTCCATGTCTAAAATCAGAAATGGCTGCTTCTTTAATTTCATCTTCAACAATGTTATAAACTGACTTTTTATAAACACCTCTGGAAATTCTCTGAGACAGCACTACCTCAGTTTGAGAGTAAGGAATCTCCGATAAACTATAACCGTGTATTGACTTCAATAATTTACCATATTGATATACATACACAGTATTATCAACATCACTAACTACAATATGATTGGCCAACGGTTTGACCAGACTTTGAAAATGAAATTTCAGTAATTCAATCCCATTCAGTTCCAAAACAGCTAAGTCCTCTTGTTGCTGCTTTTTAACTGTTACAAGGCCTTCCTGAATCAAACAAAAGTCAAGAATACCTTGTTCATTATAGGCAATATGATATTTCACTATTTCATCTACTTTTTTCATTCTCGTATTGTTTGTTTATATTGCTTTGCGATTTTGGGCTTTGCGTTTGGGTAAAGAATCGAAGCACAAATGTTCAGTTTTGTATAAAATCCAATTGAAAAACTGCTATTGAATTCAACTTGCATAAAATAGAAACCTTGTTGGCGACAGTTTATTTTTTATTGTTTAATACTGAAATTATGCTTGATTAAATTTCGATATTCTGCTTGGTTCACATAAGCAATGTACTGTCTGTACTCAACACTTTTCTGTGTTTCTACAATTATGAAAAAATACTCGCCTTTTATTTTTTAAAAAATTTCATTCAGATTTTTCAAAAAAATAGAGTTCATAAATCCATCATCACTATAAATCCTATTCGGTTCGTCAGACTCCAGGAAGCTGAAACTGAAATCACGTTGCCCTGTATTTAGGTCAAATTGATAGCGTAAATCGTTTTCTTCTCTTATTTCTTGTCCATTGATAGCAATACTTTCTCCTGAATTTTTATTCAGTACAAAAACATCTTCTAAAAGCTGCAAATAATCACTGAATTCATAATATCCTGCATCATTCACTTCTATAAAATGGTTATCAGAAATAATATCTGCAATATTTTGGGCCTTGTTAAGTATTTGGAAGTGATATCCCTGAGAAATAATGAAATTGATTTGATAATCAATACCCAATAATTCTTCGATAGAACTGGAAATAATCCTGTAATTATCGTAGTCGGCCAAAGCAATCTTATTGTCGTGTATGAACAAAAGAACTTTGTCGCTATGGCTGGAAAGAAATTCTCTAGCAAACGGAATATCGGGCTCCATCAGAAAATCATAATACTGAAGCAGGTCTTCTTTTACTTCTGCAATAGAATATCCGTCATTCGATTGTTCTGTTAAAAGTCTAAAATTCCCAAAATCGCCTAAATGAATTAAGTCGTTTTCTCTTTTGTACAGATAATCAAAAAATGAGTGCCTGCTTATTAGTTCGTCTTTCATACTTCTGTTTTTTTTAATTGCAATCAATACTTCATTTTATATTCGAGGGAGAATCGAAGCACAAAAGCTAAATTTATTACTAATGTTTAATTGAAAAAATACAGTTAAATTTTGCGTGTCAGTCCGCCTGACGCAAAATCCTTATTATTCGTTCATTATTTCTTCACATTGTTTTCTATTAACTTGAAAATATTATACTGAAATGGAATTGAGATGGTTTTCTTGTCTCTTTTCCACTAAGCGTTTGGTTTTTTGTCTTTTATTTTTGATATAAGTATTATTCGTTCACTTCTGATATTCGCACTTAGTGAATAGATATCAACTTTATTCAATTTAGTATTTCCAAATCTGCTTGTTTTGTATATTTCAAAAGTTTCGATTTCTTCAAATTTAATTCTTTTCTCTTTCCCTAACGATAATTGCTGTTTTCATTTGTTTTAAATATTGATGGTTCTTCGAAATTAGCTGTAGCCTTTATTTATCGGAAAGCTTGATACTATATATTGGTTTACTTTTAATTGTCATATCTAATACAATGTCATACAACCCGTCTTCTTTTATATTTATGTTACAACCATCATAGACAATACTTAAATCAAGATAGTCATTAGAAAGATCTTTCTGAACAATAATTAAGACGGTTACAGATATTATTACTAAAATTAATAATATTATAATAATTATTAGATTGAATATATTCTTTAAGAAAGTGAATATTTTATTTGACATTTGACGATTAAAAGTTTTATTAATTTCAAATAAACATCTTTCCAGACCTATAGAAATACCAACTATAAAAATGTTAACCATATCCTTAGTTTAGTAGATTTTAATTTTATAAATGTTTTGGTAAAGCTGTGAATCAGCTTTAGGTCTTCTATTGTTAAAGGTAAAGAAGTAAAGAAGTAAGGATCCAAGGATTCGGAACTTTTAGAGTAAAAGAGAGCTTCCAAAAAGGGAATTAATCCAAGAACCGGAGAGCCAATTCAAATTAAAGCTATAAATATGATGAGCTTCAAAGCTGGTAAAGTACTTAAATCTCAAGTAAATAAGTAACTGCTTCTACTATAGATATTGACTCCCTATATAATTTGGGCGTTTTTTTGTTTTCAAATTAAAGAAGAGCAGAGCAGTAATCAAAAAATATCCCCAATTATACATAACATTTGGAATACTTCGTAACTATTTGATTATTTGTATTTTATGAAAGAAATCCTGTAGTTTTTAACAATTGCCTCAAAAAACCATAATTTTATTTTGGATTTATTGAACCCGTTTATAAGCAGATATAGATTTGTTTATCAAATAGTTATAAACAAAAAAAGTCGCCAAATTGGCGACTTTTTTCATTCAAGCGATCCGGACGGGACTCGA
>NZ_QAJO01000001.1:342824-459415 GCF_003852415.1 Chryseobacterium sp. KBW03
ACTACCGGATCAATTTTTTTTAAAAGTAAATTGAAAACTTTTGCGATCCGGACGGGACTCGAACCCGCGACCTCCGCCGTGACAGGGCGGCATTCTAACCAACTGAACTACCGGATCTAATTTGTAAAGAACTTCCTTTCTTTTTCGTGGTTGCAAAATTACACCTTTTTTCGGTACCTGCAAATTATTTTCAAAAAAAATGCCTCCCAATCATGGAAGGCATTCATTATCAAACTTTATTTTTTATAAGTGAGCGCTTAATTTTTCAGCGATTACCTCTTTTGGAGCCACACCTACTAATTTGTCTACTACTTCTCCGTTCTTAAAAATAAGAACTGTAGGAATATTTCTGATCCCATACTGCATAGAGATTTCCTGGTTGTTGTCTACATCCACTTTCCCAACTACTGCTTTCCCTTCAAAATCTGAAGCTACTTCTTCGATGATTGGTCCTAAAGTTCTGCATGGTCCACACCATACTGCCCAGAAGTCTACTAATACTGGTTTATCTGATTTTAAAACCATATCCTGAAATGAGCTGTCTGTAATTTCTAAAGCCATTTTGTTTCTTTTATTTTAATTAATATTATTTTTCTTTTTTATCCTCTATTGGATGTTCAAAATTACGATTTTTAGAGCATAAGACTATCTATGCTCAACATTAGTTTTTTCTATAGTGTAATCGCTTGAAATTTCCTTTAGAGCCTTCGCCAATGCGTCAATTTCTGCCTTTGTAGTCATATGGCTGAAAGAAATACGTAATGGAGTACAGTGATCCATTTCATCTTCAGAAAGAACCATCATCATAACCATTGAAGGTTTAGATGCACCGGAAGAACATGCACTTCCTTGAGAAATTGCAATTCCTTTCATATCCAGCTGAAGTCCGATCAAAGGATTTTTGTAGGGAAGCAATGCACTTAAAACACTGTCAACACTATTATCCATTTCTCCACTTCTTCCATTAAATTTAATGTTGGGAACCTCTGCAGATAATTTTTCGATAGCGTATTCTTTAATTTCTCTGATATGACCAGCATAAGCCTCCATATTGTTGATGCAAAGCTCTAAAGCCTTACCTAATCCTACGATACCGGCAACATTTTCGGTTCCGGCTCTCAGGCTTCTTTCCTGAGGTCCACCTGTAATAATTCCTTTCAAGCCAGTAGCTTTTCTAATAAAAGCAAAGCCTACTCCTTTTGGACCATGGAATTTATGAGCACTGCAAGAAGCAAAATCTACAAGAATATCTGAAAAATCAAATTTCATGTGAGCCATTGTCTTAACTGTATCGGAATGGTAAAGAGCATTATTTGCTTTGCATATTGCTGCAATTTTTTTAATATCAACGATATTTCCGATTTCATTATTGGCATGCATTAAGCTTACCAATGTTTTTTTATCTGAAGCTTTTAACAGCTCCTCTAATTTATTCAGGTCAATATCCCCTTTCTCATTAGGGCGGATATAGTTTACTTCTACCCCTTTTCTGCTTTTCATATCCAGAATGCTTTCAGAAACACATTTATGTTCCAGAGGAGAGCTTATGATTCTTTCTACACCAAGGTGTTCTACCGAGGATTTGATAATCATATTGTTGGATTCTGTTCCACAGGAAGTGAAAATGATTTCTGCAGGACTTACATGAAGATAGTCTGCAACCTGTCTTCTCACATTTTCAATAAGGATTTTTGCTTCCTGGCCAAAGCTGTGCGTTGAAGATGGGTTTCCGAAATTCATCTTCATAGTGCCAACCATTGCATCTATAACTTCTTCTGCAAGCGGTGTGGTTGCGGCATTATCTAAATATATTTTATCCATTATTATTTTGAATATTTTAATTCTACGGAGGTAAATTGGTAGTCTGCAGGAACAGTGAAAATAAACCATGGGTTGGAAAGCACCTGAATTTCCATTCCGCCGGAAGGTTCTCCCGCCGGAACTTCTACATAGAGAATGTTATTTTTCACGGAGATCCCTTTGATTTCTGAGATGCTGTGGCTTCCTGATCTGAAACTACCTAAATTGTAGAGAACAACCTTCTTATCTTTAGGAAATTGCGGGTACTTGACATAAGATCCATCATCTCCTGTCCCTATAACGCCAAAACTTCCTTTGATTGTATTGCGAAAATCTTTTTCTTCTTTAATGATTCTAAAGCCTGCCTTTTCTGTGCCTCCCTGTGACTGGGAAACAATAAGTTCTGTATTTTTCTGCATATCAGGGGATTTCTGAGATGATGTGCTTGCACAACTCATAAAAGTGAGTGCAGATGCAATTAACAAGCTTTTCATTTTCTACAATTTTATCTCCCAAAATTAATGAAAAAATTGGTAATGTCCCTCATTTGCCCACTTCAACATTGGACGATCTCCTGAAGTATCCCCAAAAGCAATAATTTTATCGTACTTAGAATCGTTGATTTCTTCTTTAATTCGTACCAGTTTTTCTTTTCCGTTGCAGTTTTTTCCCACAAAATTTCCTGTGAAAACTCCGTTCTTAAACTCTGCCCGCGTAGAAACAAGCTCCATTTTCAGTTCTTCGGCAAAAGGTTTTACCCAGATATCCAATGAAGCGGTTACCAATAAACTCTGTATATTATTCCTATCGATATTTTTTATAAAGTCTAATGCATTTTCCCTCACAATTTTAGGATAATGCTGCTCAAAAAATTGTTTAGACTTCAATTCGATCTTTTCCTGAGTCTGTCCTTTCAAAATAGAACCGATAAAGCTTTTTTTCACTTTTTCCGTTTCAGCGAGTTTCAGCTTCAACAGAATAAAGAGCGGTACGTGTCTTAAAAATTGTATCCGGTATTTTGTAGAATCGTAGAATTTAAGATACATAAACATGGTATCTTTATACGTCAGGGTTCCGTCAAAATCAAAACAATACAATTTTTTCATTTTTCTTAAAGCTTTAATTTTTTGAATATAAACTCAGGGATATTCCTGATAATCATCATGATAATACTCCAAACCGGCAAAACATATGCCACATTTTTCTCCTTTTTGAAGGCTTTATAAATACAGGCAGCTGCTTGTTTCGGTGTTGCTGCCAGTTTTGGATTTAAAGGCAGACCTTCTGTCATCTTAGTCGCCATAAACCCTGGTTTTATCGTAAGAACATGTACTTTTTTATCAAAAAGATAGTTTCTCAAGCCACTCAAATAAGCTGTAAAAGCAGCTTTTGCACTTCCGTAGATGAAATTACTCTGTCTTCCCCTGTCCCCTGCCACTGAAGAAAGTCCGATAATTGTTCCTGATCTTCTGTTTTCAAATTTATGGGCAAAATAATTCATCACCGGAACCAGTTTTGAGTAATTGATATCTATGATACGTTCTGTATTTCTGTTATCATACAACCCTTCTTCTGTTCCTTCTCCCAAATATCCTACGGCACAAAATAATACATTTGAGTTGATATTATCAAATCTATTATAATCTATTTCTTTTGTCAGGTCAAGTTCGATGACTTCCGCCTGCTGCAGAAACTTCACATCAATATGCCTTGCAAATCGTTCTGTAGTTTCTTTATTTGAGGTAAAAAGATAGATCTTTTCAAATTTTTCTCCTTCCTGAAGTGCTTTTTCCACAAAAGCCTGTGCCACTTCAGATGTGCTTCCCAGAACTATCATTATGAATTGTTGTTTATGATTCTTTTGTGCTGTAAAGACACAAATTTAGGATTTTGAATATTTTTCAGATAATTGGTCAATGATGATCTGCTCATGCTGTCTTTGGTAAGATAAATTCTCCCTCCGAATTCCTGAACAATACTATCAAGCTGATCTACCAGTTTTTTCAGTTTTGAATTGACCTTAAAATCCAGGGCCAGTGTATACCCTTCTACAGGAAATGAATTATACGCCTGGGGGTTGTCCTTTCCAAAGAGTTTTAAAACAGCTAAGAATGATCCGTTTCCACTATTGGCGATCGTTTCCAGGATTCTTTTCATCCCTTCTTTTCCTGCTTCTTTAGGAATTACCATCTGATATTGTATAAAACCGGATTTCCCATAGATCTTATTCCAGTCATTAATGGCATCCAGAGGATAGAAAAACGTTTCGTAATCAATGAAGTTTTTCACTTCTTTTTTAGATTGTTTTTTATAGTACAGCCAGTTGAAAATTTTCACGGTAAGTGCATTCAATACAAATCCCGGAAAATAAAAAGGAACGGTAGGCTGTAATTTTTTCTTTAATCTTAAAGGAGTCTTTGCAAAATTCTGGGGAAGCTCATGTTGAAAAGCATGCTCTCCTCTCATCAGAATACTTCTTCCGATATCTTTTCCTTTCTGAAGACAATCGATCCAGGCAACCGTGTAGGTCCAGCTTTCACTTTCTTCAAACAGTTTAAAGATTTCATCCAGGTTTTCCGCTTTAATGCTTTCCTGACGAATGTATGCGGATTCTATATTTTTAAGCTTAAATTTTGCTGTAAGAATGATTCCTGTAAGTCCCATACCACCGATAGTAGCCCAGAACTTCTCCATATTTTCTTCTCTGGAACAGGTAATAATCTCTCCTTTCTCAGTCATGAGCTTAAATTCAATCACATATTCTGAAAAACAACCTTCTGCGTGATGATTTTTTCCATGAACATCAGAAGCGATAGCACCTCCTACTGATATAAATTTTGTACCGGGGGTAACATACAGAAAGTATCCCTGTGGAACTGCTATTTCCAGAACATCTGAAAGCAGCACCCCGGATTCACATTCTATCACTCCGTTTAAACGGTCAAAATTGATGAATTTATTTAATTTTTTTGTTGAAAATATAGATTCTCCCAACGAAGCATCTCCATAGCATCTTCCGTTCCCTCTTGCAATAATTTCGTTGTGATTGAGTACAAATTCTTTTATTTTTTTGAAACTGTCCTCAGATCTCATTTCTTTCTCCACTACCGGGAAATTTCCCCAGTTTGTAACTTTCTGTGTGAAATTAGGCTTCATTTCTTAAAATAAATTTGAATTAAAAATGCAGCTACCCAAAGTAATAGGGTAACCTGTATGTATCGGTCTCTGTACACAATTTTTGTGGGAGATTCCGTTCTGTTGTAAACCAATGTCTGCTGAAGATACCTCAACAAGGCAAAGACTACGAAAATCACCGTATAGAAGACCCTTTCATGGAATCTTTCCTGAACTTCCGGTGACAGGGTAAACATCAGATAACACACAATAGCCAATGTAATAGAAATAGATAATGCAATATCTGCAAACTGAACGTTATACCCATCCAGTGCCCGTCTTGTTTTTCCTGAAACCTGTGCATTGATAAGTTCTCCTCTTCTTTTCCCGATAGCCAGTACTAATGCCAATACGAAAGTTAACAGGATTGCCCATTGTGAAATACTGATTCCGGTAATATACCCTCCAGCCAGTACACGCAGTACAAATCCTATGGCAATAATGAAAATATCAATGATTGGGACATGCTTGAGTCTGAAAGTATAGGCAAGATTCATCACCACATAAAATCCTATGATGGTTGCAAACTTCCAAAGCAGCTCATGAAAATAGATCTTTGTAAAAAATACAAGAGCAATATCTGCAATGACAAGCCCCAAAAGAATTCCTATAGCTTTTGATTTTGAAATAGCTCCACTCGCCAACGGTCTTCTTCTTTTTTCAGGGTGTTTTCTGTCTGCTTCTATATCATTGTAATCATTCAGAATATACACAACACTTGCCGCAAGCGAAAAGATAACAAATGCGAAAATGCTCTTGAGAAGCAGATCTATGTTGGTAATATTACCAGAAAAGAATAGAGGGACAAATACAAAAAGGTTTTTCACCCATTGCTCCACACGGAGCAGCTTTAAATATTTCTTCATTTATGTTATTTCAAGTACAAAAATAATAAATTCAAAATTTATAGCATAAAAATACAAAAAAAACCGCCGGGGCGGTCTTTTACGAAAATATTTATATATTAAATTAACTATTGCCCTTGTTTGGCATCATTAATCATTTTTTCATTTGCAGTAATGGCAAACTCAACTCTTCTGTTTTTAGCTCTTCCTTCATCAGTATCATTGCTCGCAACCGGCATATTTTTACCTTCTCCTTTTGAGAACATTCTGCTAGATGCAATTCCTTTTCCTACTAAGTAAGCTTTTACAGCATCTGCTCTTCTTTGAGAAAGCGCCATATTGTAAGCATCTTTACCTACGCTGTCTGTATACCCGTAGATATTGATATTGGTATCTGCGTTGTTTACCAATACTGTAGCTAATTTGTCCAGGTTAGTCTGAGCAACGGAAGTAAGGTTTGAAGAATCGAAAGCAAAGTTTACAATACTTTCATTCATAGTCACTTTAATACCGTCACCTACTCTTTCTACCTGTGCTCCTGGTAAAGTTTCTTTAATATCTCTAGCCTGCTTATCCATTTTGTTACCGATAACGTTACCTGCAACACCACCGATAATACCTCCTAATACAGCACCAATAGCTCCGTTTCCTCCTCTTCCTACATTGTTTCCTAAGATCCCTCCAAGAACAGCTCCTGAAGCAACTCCTACAGCTGTACCTCTTTGTTGGTGATTTGAATTCTGAACCGCCTCACAACTTGTCAATAATAATGCTGATGACAAGAAAAGGGCTCCTACGTATGTTTTTGTAAATTTCATTTTTTTTGATCTTTTATGTTGATATATTATTTCATTCCTGCTCTCTGGAAGTTGTAAACTACTTTTACATTACCTCCTTCAAAAGGAACATCTTGCTGAAGTGAAAACTGATCTGTTGTCTGATTAATCAGAGTAAGGCTATATCCTACAGTATTTTGTTTTGCTTTTGTACCTCCTGCAATTTTTTTAAACATAAATGTGTTACCGTCTTTTATTTCAAACTTGATAGGCTGTGTAATTGCCGGGCAATCTCCGCCTCCGTTCAAAGTATACGCTCCTGTCCAGTTGTTAGGAATCAATCTCCAGTGGCTTCCTACGAAGCACTGTGCATCTGCACCTTCGTCAAAAGGTTTGATTTTATACCCTTTTTCGTAATCTATGCTCACAATCTGCCAATCTCCTTTCATTTTAAGGAAATCAGCTCTTTGATTTTGAGATGTAGCTGCTTTGTTAACAGAGGAACACGACACTGCAAAAAGTGATGTTCCCAACATCCCTGCAAGTAGTAACTTTTTCATTTTGTTGTTTATTATTTTGTTACTATAAAGTTACAAAAAACCGTGCCAAAATTTAAAATAAAAAATAAAAAGTCCGAAAAAAATTCGGACTTTTTATGACTTCTCCTTAAACACAGGGAGATAAATTATTTTTTAACAGCCTTTTTTACGGATTTCGAAGGCTTAGCAGTGCCTGCCGGCTTTCCTTTGTAAAAATTGGTATAAGCATATTCTGCCGCTTTTTTCAGGTCTATAACTCCACCTGCCTGAGACTCATCTGCAAATCCGTTTGCTGTACTCGGATTGCTGCTTTTCACAAGAGCTTCAATGATCTGATAAGGTTTCAGATCTGGCATATACGCTAATAAAACAGCAGCTCCTCCGGCTACTACTGGTGATGCCATAGAAGTTCCCTGAAGATATTTATATTCGTTTTTCGGAACGGTAGAATAGATTTCTTCTCCCGGAGCGAAAACATTGACCATTTTTTTATTGAAGTTAGAAAAATCGGCTCTCAAAGCACTGTTTTTATTGGTGCTTGCTCCTACCACAAGAACGTTGCTTACAAATGGTTTTTCATCCGTAACATTTTTAAAGTTGGTAGGATAGGCCAAATGTTCTGCTACATCTTCATTTTCGTTACCTGCAGCTTTTACTAAAAGAACGCCTTTATCTTCGGCATATTTAAAAGCATCCCAAACTACATTCTTACCAGGAGAAACAGGTTTCCCGAAGCTCATATTTAAAACTTTCGCACCGTTATCTACCGCGTATCTGATTGCATTGGCAACGTCTTTATCTCTTTCATCTCCATTCGGAACTGTTCTTACAGACATGATTTTAGCCACTTTGGAAGCAACCCCGTACTGAACTTCTTTCCCTTGTGGAAGTCCTGCAATAATTCCTGCTACGTGAGTTCCGTGTTCTGCATCTGCCCCTTCATAATGATTGTTCCCGTAGATTTTTTCAGAATAGTCATCGTAGTTATCTCCTACTATTTCTTTTCTCGGATCATACGAAAGGTCATATTGTTTTGCTGCCGGAGCAAAATGATCTATAGCCTCCTTCATCTCCTCTTTCATCTTTTTCTCAAACTCAGCAGATGATTTTCCTTTGAATTCCGGACTTTGGGAAATCTGACCCAAGAAATCCAATGCGATAGCATCTTTCTGATCTGTAGGCGCTTTAATTGCTGAAATGGTTTCACCAGTTACAGGCTTACCTCCTAATAATTTTACCATATTGGGAATCAGCTCGTTCAGCATAGAATACGTCTGAAAATTTTGTTTTGCCTCGATACTTTTCTTATTGAACATCTCTTTGGCCTTCATATACATATCAAACTCCTCCTTCATCTTAGCCTGGTTGGCTTTATTCTTTGCAGAATCATCTCCTTCGAAAATAGGTTTGTATTTGGCAACGACTCTTGTCACCTCCATATTATCGATATCAATATCACCGTTTTTGCCTCCTATGAAGTTCCATCCGTGTACATCATCGATATATCCGTTTCCATCGTCATCTTTACCGTTGCCAGGAATTTCATTAGGGTTTGACCATAGGTTTTTTACCAATCCGGGGTGATCTACCTGTACTCCACTGTCTAAAACTCCAACGACCACGGTTTTAGGCTTCAGTCCTTTAGATTCTAAATATTTATAAGCATTTGCCGTATTTACACCATATACTTTTGAAGTCGCAAAATCTTTATGATACCATGTCATCAGATCTTTGTCTTCGCTAGGATCAATACTTTTAGCTTTAGATTCCTGTGCAAAAGAGAAACTAAAACCTGCTAAAAAAACTGCAGCTAATAATACCTTTTTCATATGTTGATATTTAATTTTTTAAAGCAATATGTCAATCACCACCTTCATCTGCCGTATGCTGAAAATTTCCTGAATAGTGATTGTATGCTAATATGATTGTTTTATATTTTTTAAATACATAAGTGATTCGGGGCCTTTATTACAAATAAGGTCAAGAATCGACAAGTCTTCCAAAAACCCGAATTTATCCGAAAACGTCTGGTAATATTCTTCCATTTGGAATTCTGAAGGAACCTTTGCCGAAAACTTTTCTCTGAAATTGATTTCTTCAGGGTTTTTGATATACTCTTCATTCAAAGACTGTGCCTTTTCTGTTTTTAGTATCTGTTGGATAACTTCTATCCCTTTAAGGTTAAAATCAAGAAGAAACTTTTCATTAAGGTCAAATATTTTTCTGAGCTTATCTTCATAATATTCGAAATAAGGAGAACTTTGATAGGCTGTTTTGATCGATTTCCAATGAAGAGCTCTCCAGTCTTCACGGTAAGAGATTTCAATGTCTTTAAATTCTCTTTTTCCGTTATGAGCGATGGGAATGATTAATGATAATTTTCCGTTAGCTCCATATATATTGGTTCTGCTTCTATAGGTCTGTTTTGGAAAGCTTTCAAACTGTTCAAATACAATATTATTCTCAGGGTTCACAAACACTGAAAACCATGAAATCGGGGGCATATAAAATGCCGGCAATAATACATTCTTCATATTCATAATGCAAAAATGAAGTATTTTTTCAAATACTTCATTCTATTTTAAGTTTAATTTTTTTATTAGTTGTCTTCAGTTTTTTTCTTTCCGAACAGTTTTACGAAATACTCCCATCCGAAGAACAAGATCAGGATCATCGCTGCAACCCACCAGTAAGAGGTTTTATTAGCTTCCCCTGTATTGGTTGCCTTGAACATTCTGTCCCAACGAATTTTAAATGGCGCCTGGTAAGTAGAACTGCTATCTGAGAAAGCACCCTGAAGGCTCATCCATGTAAACATAGGTTTTCCTACAATATTTTCTTCAGGAACGAAACCAAAGAATCTTGCATCTAAAGACGCATCTCTGTTGTCTCCTATCATCATATAATAATCCTGTTGAATCGTATATTGGCTGGTTTCTTTTCCGTTGATCAAGATCTTTCCGTTCTTTTTCTCTAAGCTGTTGTGCTCGTATTCAGAAATGATCCATTGGTACATAGGAAGTGTTTCCTGATTAACTGTTACCACATCTCCTTTTTTAGGAATTCTTACCGGACCATACCAATCCTGATTCCAAGGCTTGTTGATTGGGAAAATAGATTGTGTCGTATCAATTTTAGTTTTAGCTTCGTCTCTGTAATATACTGCGGCTTCTCCTTTTGGAGATACCTCTTCTTTCATATCCAGAACCTGAGACATTCCTTTAATTTCTTTAGCCGTTTTATCCGTTAGCCCCTGAAAAGCGTAAAGGTATCCTTTTTCAGTCTGTAATTCCTGAACCGGTAAAAATCCGTAAGTATTGTATAATGAAGGAATATCCAACTGACTTCCTGTTGTTACAATATATCTGTGCTGTACTTCCTGATCTCCTAAAACAGTTTCGGGCTTTCCGTTAACGAAAAGTCTTCCGGCTCTCATTTCAAAAGTATCACCTGCTGTAGCTACACATCTTTTTACATAAGGATCTTTTCTGTCAATTGCTGTATGCACAGAATCTCGAGGATAGTTGAAAACTACGACATCATTTTTCTGTGGCTTATCGAATTGTAAGATTCTTGTATAAGGAAGTTTCACTCCATCTACGTAAGATTTCGGATCATCTTTAGGATTCCCTTTTTGTCCTGTATCCATAATCGTTCCCTGAAGGAAAGGTATTGCTACCGGACGCATCGGAAGTCTGTATCCATAGCTCCATTTGTTTACAAAAAGGAAGTCTCCCACCAATAATGTTCTTTCCATAGATCCTGTAGGAATCCCGAAAGGCTGTGTTACAAAAACGTGGATGATCGTTGCAAATACTACTGCAAAGGTAATAGAACCCACGAATGTATCTTTCTTTTTGTCATTTTTCTCTTCGTCTGTAAGAAACAGGTCGTTTGCGTTTTCATCTTCTAACTCTACATCTTTAGAATAGTTGATTACCGCCATATAAATAAACGGCAGAATCACGGTAAGAATCTGATCTTTGAAAAGCGTCTTTCCAAACTTTTTCACTAAGTAAAGGTGGAAAACAGACATCATGATTGGCCCTACAATCGGAAGATAAGATAGGATTGCCCACCATTTCGGATGTTTTGTTTCTTTCAGAATGATGAAATAGTTATAGAAAGGGATAAAAGCAAATAAAGGGCTATAACCCATTTTCTTGAACAGTTTCCAAGATGAAATCCCCATTAATACGGATAATATGAGGACATATACTGTATAAGTTAAAAAATAATTCATAAATTTTTGTGCCTATTCTTATGATATAAATGATAAAATGATGAGTAATAAATGATAACAGCCATCCGCTATTTACAATTCACTATTCATCATTTTCTGTTTATTTGTCTGCAATTTACAGAATTTGTTACAAATTAAAGCCCCAAAACGTCTTTCATTGCGAAGTTTCCTTTTTTATCTTTAATCCATTCTGCGGCTACTACAGCACCCAGTGCAAATCCGTTTCTGTTGAAAGCGGTATGCTTGATTTCGATTTCGTCTACTTCGCTTCTATAATACACGCTGTGTGTTCCCGGTACTTCATCTTCACGTACCGCAAATATTCCCAGTTGCTTGCCTTCTGTTTCTTCCAGCTTCCAGGCATCGAATTTCGGGTTGTTTTGGATAATTCCTTCCGCGATGGAGATAGCCGTTCCACTTGGAGCATCTTTTTTATGGATGTGGTGAATTTCTTCCAACTGGCAAGAGTATTCATCTACATTTTTCATCAGACCAGCCAATTTTTCGTTTAAAGCAAAAAATAAATTGACTCCTAAACTAAAGTTGGAACCATATAGGAAAGCTGTACCATTTTCTACAGCCAGTTTTTCTATTTCAGCTTTTTGATCCAGCCAGCCTGTCGTTCCGCAGATCACCGGAATTTTATTTTCAAGACAAGCTTTTATGTTTTCAAATGCCACTTCCGGTAATGAGAATTCAATCACAACATCCGGATTATTAAGATTTTCAGCAGTTGGGGTTTCCTTCAGACGGGCAACTACTTCATGACCTCTCTTCTGAGCGATCTCATCAATGATCTTACCCATTTTACCGTAACCAACTAATGCTATTTTCATATGATCTTTTTATTTTTGTACTACTGCATTCAATCCCAAGATCTTTCTGCAGGTATATTGTATTTTAAAATCTGTAACTTAAACTGAAGCCTGTTTTTGGAGCGCTGTACCCATATTGATCCTGAATAACTGATGGTTTAAAAACCAGATCCGGGTCATGACGGCTTTCATAAAGATGTGCATCTACTACTGCATCTACAATATTCAGGATATAGATCAGCCCTGTAATAGCAATCGCATAATCCCTTTGTCTTTTGGCCCTGTCCTGAGCATTCCCCAAAGCTTTTTTATCTAAAAACGGGTGACTGTCTACAAACTCATTAGGTGTCCCGTTCAGTTTTGCTATATAATATTCGCGGTATTTTCGATATTGATTGTCATTCCAGACTGCAATACCAACTCCCGCCCCTACTGCTCCCCAAACAATGGGAATCTTCCAGTATTTTTTATTATAAAACTGTCCCAATCCTGGAAAAACGGCAGAATACAATCCTGCTCTGGTAGGATTCAGTTTTATGGTTTTTACTGTCGGACCATTTGCTTTTTCAAGATCTTCAATGATCTTTGCTTCTGTTTTGCCTGGCTTTACCACACGAGGTTCTTCTTTCGGAAGAGTCTGCATCCGAACGGTATCAATAGGCTTTACTTGTGAGTAAGCCAGTACAGCAATACACAAGAAAAATGTGAAAAATATTTTCTTCATTTATTTAATATGGGATAGAATATATTCCAACTCTTCTTCGTTTTTGAAGTCCAGAACAATTTTACCTTTTTTACCATTTCCAGAAGTTTTGATCTCCACTTTAATATCCAGGATATCTGCGATGGTCTTCTGGGCTTTTTTATAGTTATTGGAAAGCTCCACGTTGGCTTTTTTTGCAGCGGGAGACTTTGGGTTCTTCAATGCGGCAGCTGCCTGCTCTGACTGACGAACATTTAATTTCTCTTTGATGATAAGACCAAATAAAACCTGCTGATCTTCTTCACTTTCAAGACTGATAATAGCTCTACCGTGTCCTGCAGAAATCTCACCACTTCTGATGGCATTCTGAATATCCGGGTTCAGTCTTAACAATCTGATGGAGTTGGTGATGGTACTTCTGTCCTTTCCTACTCTCTGGCTCAGGTTTTCCTGAGTAAGACCGATCTCTTCCAAAAGTCTATGATAAGTCAAAGCAATTTCGATGGCATCAAGATCTTCTCTCTGGATGTTTTCAACAAGAGCCATCTCAAGAAGCTCCTGATCATTTACTAAACGGATATAGGCAGGAATAGTCGTAAACCCGGCAATTTTCGTTGCTCTGTAACGTCTTTCCCCGGAAATGATTTCAAATCTTTCTCCGTCTTTTCTCAGGGTAATCGGCTGGATTACTCCCAGGTTTTTGATCGACTGCGCGAGTTCGTTTAATGCTTTTTCATCAAAATAAGTTCTCGGCTGCGTCGGGTTCGGATAGATATCTTCAAGCGCAACTTCTACAATGTTTCCTACAAACTTATCTGCTCCTTCATCAGTAGCTGAATTGACAGTTGCTTTAGATTCTGCACTTAAAATGGCGCCCAAGCCGCGTCCCATAGCTCTTTTTTTGTCCTTCATAGATATAATTGATAAATGATGTTTGATAAGTGATGGCTAGCATTCACTTATTGGCCATTTATTATTAATTTAGTTCTTTATTAAGTTTTCATTTCTCAAAAGAACTTCTTCAGCTAACTGAATATACTGAACAGCTCCTTTACTTTCGGCATCATAATTCAGGATACTTTCTCCAAAACTTGGTGCTTCACTCAACCTTACGTTTCTGCTGATAATGGTTTCAAAAACCATTTCCGGGAAATGCAGGTTTACTTCTTCCACTACCTGGTTTGACAGTCTTAAACGGCTGTCGTACATCGTTAAAAGAAGACCTTCTATTCCCAGGTCTTTATTGTGGATCTTCTGAACATTTTTCACGGTGTTCAAAAGTTTCCCAAGTCCTTCTAATGCAAAGTACTCACACTGGATCGGAATGATTACAGAATCTGCTGCAGTAAGAGCATTTACGGTAATAAGACCTAAACTCGGCGCACAGTCGATAATGATATAGTCATAATCGTCTCTTACGCTGGCCAGTGCTTTTTTCAGCATATATTCACGGTCCTCTTTATCTACCAACTCAATTTCCGCAGCGACCAAATCGATGTGTGACGGAATAATATCAAGGTTCGGAGTGGCAGTTCTTTTGATACAAATTCTTGTATCTGCACTGTGCTCCAGTAGATTATATGTAGAATACTGAACATCTTCCACCCCCAGACCGGATGTAGCATTCGCCTGAGGATCAGCATCAATGATCAATATTTTTTTCTCCAATACTCCTAATGCTGCTGCCAAATTTACGGCGGTAGTTGTTTTACCAACACCTCCTTTTTGATTAGCAATACCTATGATTTTTGCCATTATTAGAACTTTAAGTTTCAAAAATACACTTTTTTCTTTGCTCTCGGTGAGTGGAGAAAATCAAAATTGAGTTAAAATATTGTTAATAAGCAATTTAACGATAAAAAAAATTATCCACAAAAAAAAATCTTTGTGGATAACTATTTTAAATTTGTTTTTCCGTATTAATTATCAAACTTCATTGAGATTGGAAATTTGAAATAACTTCTTACGAATTCTCCTTTTTTGTTTTTGGCAGGAATCCATTTTCCTTTGCTTGAGATGTTTTTGATTGTTCTCATGGCCTCACTATTAAAGTCGACGTTGGTTCCATTAGCTTTTACCCCTGAAATTGTTCCGTCCATTTCTACAATAAAGGTAACTGTCGTTTTTACTACATCTTCTGATTCAAATCCTGAACCATCAAAGTTGTTCATTACTTTATTTCTGAAGGAGTCTATTCCTCCTGCAAAACTAGCTTCTACACTAGGATCTCTATCAATGATTGTAGGATCTGTTTTTTCAACGACCGGATCAACCTTTACAGTAGGTGGACCATCACCTCCAATAACACGTGGAACAATCGGAATATAGGTCGTATTTGTTATTTCTTTACCTTCCGATGTTTGTGTGCTTGCTACTGCATTCGTTTTATCCTCAACTTGCTTTTCATTGGTGACAATTGCCTTAGGCTCTGGTAATCTGTCATCATATGCTTTTACAGCAGGCGCCGGCGGCGTTGGTTTTACAATTTGTACTGGCTGGTCTTTCGGCTTTTCTACATCCTGAATCTCAATTACATGCGGAAGATCATATATGGTTCCTGTAGGGGCTTCTACAGGTTTCAATGCAGAAATTACAAACGGTGTAATGGATACTGCAGCCATTAAACTTGCGCCTATAAAAAGGGCTTTGGTTAATATTCTATCTGATTCGTTTCTTAACGCATAGGCACCATATTCTTTATTGCGGTGCTCAAAGAGAACCTCGTTAAAACGAAATTCCTGGTTTTGATTATGTTGTTTCATCACTACTACTATTTAAACTGTTAAAAATTTTGATTATTAGTTTGATTAGTTCTTATCGATAAGCATTGTTTCAATAACAAAACATCTGCCAAAATTTTATCAAAACAACATAATATTAGAAAATTTTATGATAATGTTTAAATTTTAACATTTCCAAACAGAAAATATATATAAGAAAACGGTAATATTTTTCATGAAAATAAATAAGAATAAAATAGACAAATAGCAGAACAGGAGCTTAGTAGATATACTTAAATGATCCTTGTCAAGGTTTAAAACCTTGACAAGGATTGATAAACCAGGTAAACGAAACTAAAAATTATTTTATTAAGTCTCATTAATTTTTAAACAAAAAAAAGAGACCATCAAATGATGATCTCTCTATTATTTATAATCTAAGAATACTAGAATAATTCTTTTCTGATGATGTTCTGACTTCTTTCAGGACCTACAGAAACTAAGTATACATTGATTCCTAAGTATTTCTCAATAAACTCGATGTATTTCTGAGCATTGTCAGGAAGTTCATCATAGCTTCTTGCTTTTGTAATATCTTCGTTCCAACCTGGTAACTCCTGGTAGATAGACTCGTAGTTGTATAGTTTTTCTGTAGATGAAGTGAAATAATCAATAATTTTTCCATCTTCAGTTTTGTAATGAGTAACGATTTTAAGGTTTTCAATTCCTGTAAGAACGTCAAGCTTAGTGATCACAAGGTTGTTGATCCCGTTGATCATACAAGCATGCTTTAAAGAAACAAGGTCTAACCAACCTGTTCTTCTTGGTCTTCCTGTAGTCGCTCCGAATTCACCACCGATCTGTCTGATTTTCTCACCCAGCTCGTTATCTAATTCAGATGGGAAAGGTCCGTTTCCTACTCTTGTACAATATGCTTTTGCTACTCCGATTAAGTTCTGAAGTGAAGTTGGTGGAACACCAGCTCCTGAACAAACTCCTCCTGTAGATGGAGAAGATGAAGTTACGTATGGATAAGTTCCAAAGTCAATATCAAGCATTAAAGCCTGTGCTCCTTCGAATAAAACGTTTTTACCGTCTCTGATCGCTTCGTTCAGCTCTAATTCAGTATCAACGATTCTGTCCTGAAGCTGTTTTCCGATTGCTAAATATTCGTTGTAGATTTCTTCAACGTCTAACGTTGGCTTTCCGTAATATTTTTCAAAAAGAGAATTCTTAACTTTTAAGTTTTTCTCGATTTTGTCTCTTAAAATCTCAGGATTTAAAAGGTCTACCATTCTGATTCCAACTCTTGCAATTTTATCTTCATAACAAGGTCCGATTCCTTTTTTGGTAGTTCCGATCTGAGTGCCTCCGTGTTCCTCTTCACGGTAAGTATCCAAAAGGATGTGGTAAGGCATGATAACATGCGCTCTTCTGCTGATAAAGATATGATCTGTTCTCAAGCCTTTGCTCTCGATCTGACCAACTTCTCTAATAAAAGACTTAGGGTTTACCACTACTCCGTTCGCAATGATACATTTCCCTTTGCATTGAAGAACTCCTGAAGGAAGAAGGTGCAAAACGAATTTTTCTTCACCCACATAAACCGTGTGACCAGCGTTGTCTCCACCCTGGAAACGTACTACATAGTCCGATTTAGCCGATAAAACATCCGTGATTTTTCCTTTGCCTTCATCTCCGTACTGAAGACCTACAACTACATAAGTTGACATATTTTACTTTTGTTTTTAGATTCGTGCAAAATTACTTTTAAAAAATTGGGTGGGCAAATTTGAGGGGGATTTTATTTTGGGGTTGGGGTGAAAATCATGAGGTTGAATATGACTTTATTCCTGGTATTTTTACTTTCACACCTATATAAAATGGATTATATTTACTCTAAAAATTATTCGAAATGAAATTTAAAATTCTGATTCTACTTTTAATGGTTCCTCTATTTTATATAAAAGCACAAAATAAAGTAAATGATTATCTAAATGTACCCGGACCTATTAATTTGAATCAAAAGGAATATAATTTAGCCTGGAGCTCTCATCCCAATGAAAACTATTTCAAGCAGGAATATTTAAATCCAAAAGAAAACATCAACCAATACAACAGTATGGTTTTAATTGAGTTTGTAAAAGGTAATTTCACTCTTAAAGATATTATTGATCAAAAAATAGGAGAACTTCAGGAAGCAAAAAAAACTAACCCTGTTGTCAATTATCAGGTTCTTGAAAATAATGGAGAATATATTTTGGATTTTCTTATTAGTGAAAACTCAAAGGATGGCAAGGAAATACTGATTGCAGAAAGAAATATTTACCGTTATAAACTTATTAATAATAGCAAAAATAAAGGAGTTCTTCTTTTTGCAGTAAGTGAAAGAGGATACGAGAAAAATATGGCTGATTTCTTTAATAATTTAAAAGCAAACTCTTCTCAATTAATTGAAATTGTTGGAAATTTCAAACTTCCTGACATTGAGATAAAATAATACAAAACCCAATTTATCATGCCAATACCCAAAACATCATCATACCTCCCATCAAAAGTAAACAGAGAATCCCAACTTTACTACACTCTGTTTTCGCCGGAAACGGCAAAAGCTACCTTGTTAATGGTTCACGGCATGCAGGAGCACAGCGGAAGATATGCAGAAATTGCAGAATATTTTGCAGCTCATGGGATTGCTGTATTGACGTATGATCATTTGGGACATGGAAAATCTGTAAAAGAGAAAAAGGATATCGGTTTCTTCCAGCTTGAAAAACCGGACGAAAGACTTGTGGCAGATGCAGAAATGATGGCTGATCATCTTGCAGAGCAGTATCCGGAAGTTCCTCATTTTATTTTAGGACATTCTATGGGATCTTTTATTACGCGCTGTCTTCTTCAAAAGGCAAGCAGTAAGTTTGCAGGAGCTATCATTACAGGAACTGGCGGCCCTTTACCGGGAATAGATTTGTTAAGAGCGTATTTATCATTAACCAATGCCATTGCTCCTCGTCACCGTACTTTCCTGAATTCTGTTTTTACAAATGTCAATAACAAACATTTTAAAAAAGATAAAGATTTCAGTGATACCAGCTGGCTCAGTATAAATCCTAAAAACAGAAAAGCTTTTGAGCAGGATGAATGGTGTGGAATTCCGTTTACCCACAATGCTTTTTATACTTTATTTACCATTTATAAAAGAGCTACGGCAAGAAAGTGGGCTTCTTCTATTTCCCAATCTTTCCCTCTCCTTTTTGTAAGCGGGCAGAATGATCCGATCGGTGATTTTGGAAAAGGGGTAATGCATACAGTTGATAATTTAAAAGCTGACGGCTTTCAAAATGTAGAGGTAAAGATCTATCCGGAGATGCGTCATGAGATTCTGAATGAGGAAATACGGGAAGAAGTACTGAATGAAATCTATAATTGGATGTTGAAACATTAGAACTCTCGCAGATCATACAGAGTCATAAATTAATAAAACCATGAGAATACATATTTTCGGAGCTTCCGGTTCCGGGGTGACTACTTTAGGAAAAGCATTGTCTGAGAAACTCAATCTTGAATATTTTGACAGTGATGATTTTTTCTGGCTTAAAACCCAAATTCCTTTTACAGAAAGACAACATCCAGAAATAAGGAATGCTATGGTTTCTGATAAGCTTCATACTGCTGAAAACTGGATTTTTGGCGGTTCAATCATTCATTGGGGTAACAATGTATTTCCTGCATTCGATCTGATTATATTCCTCTACCTTCCTCCTAAAATAAGAATGGAAAGATTGAGAAACAGAGAATTGGAAAGATATGGAGATGAAATCATCAATGATCCGGAAAGATCCAAAAAATTCCAGGAGTTTATGGATTGGGCTAATGATTATGACCACAATACCGGCATTGCCAACAGAACTTTAAAGGCTCATCTTGAATGGCTGTCTTCTATAAACACCCCTTTGATTGAAATCTCAGGCGATTATGAACTCCATCAAAAAATAGATATTATTCTTGATACAATAAAACAGGGAAACTTACAGGTGAAATAGAGATTGCTTCATGAACCATGTTGAAAACTTTCTGCTTTTGCCCGCAATGGCTGGTGTTTTCAAAAGGAATTATTATTTTAGAACACTGAAAAGAACAAAAATCAATCACCATGACCTTAGAAGAACTTATTAAAGACAAGACTGTAAAATCAAAAGAGAAGGTTGACATCATCAGCAAATGGATTATTGATACTTCTCTACCGACAGATGAGCTTATCGCTTTTTCCGAAAAATCAAAAGATCCTGTAAAAGCAACCTGTATAGAAGCATTGGAATATTCTACCAAACAAAATCCCAATCTTGCGGATGAAACCGTATTTTATTTTGTCACTAAAACCCTTACTGAAAAAGCACCCAGAATAAAATGGGAAAGTGCCAAAGTGATAGGCAACACGGCTCATTTATTCCCTGAAAATCTGGATCAGGCTATTACTAACCTATTGGACAATACAAATCATGAAGGAACTGTAGTGCGCTGGAGTGCCGCATTTGCACTGGGTGAAATTTTGAAATTGAAGACTAAGCATAACGTAACTCTACTTCCTGTTCTTGAAGATATCAGCGAGAAAGAAGAGAAAAACAGTATCAAGAAGATATACCTGGATGCGATTAAGAAAACGAAGAAATAATATTTTAATTCATAGAAAATAGAAACCTGGAAATCAATTTCCAGGTTTTTTTTAGATAAGTTTTGGCTAAAGCCAATGGAATTATTTTGATATTGAAGACGGGCTGAAGCCCGCCCCTATTGAATATATTACCCATTAAATACAATCAATCCTCGAAGAGAACAAGACAAAGAGAACCTATTTAAATATATTAACACAGTCATCTGCGGGAAATATAATAATCAATCAAGTATCAATTCCCGATCAACTCCAATCTCTTCCAGAAAAATTTCATCGTGGGAAATCACCAGTAAAGTTCCGTGATAATCTTTGATGGAATTGGTGAGAATTTCTACGTTTTGAAGATCTAAATTATTTGTTGGTTCATCGAGAATAATCATGTCGGGGGCTTTATTGCTGATTGAAAGCCCACAGAGAAGTAACCGCAAACGCTCTCCACCACTCAGTGCACCACATTTCTTGTCCCAGGTATCTTTCCCAAACAAAAATCTGGACAATAATGTTTTCACTTCAGACTCCTGCCATCCATTATCATTAAAAGTCTGGGCAAAATCATAGAGGGTTGAGTCATTATCAATCAGAGAATATTCCTGATCGATATACATACTGTTGAATGCTGCCCTGGTTATTTTCCCTCCGGAAGGCTCAATATTTCCCAGCAGCAACTTTATCAGAGTGGTCTTTCCTGAACCGTTTGAACCTTTGATTAAGATTCTGTCTCCGCTTCGGATCTCAAGATCGAGGTTTTCTTTCCAAAGCTCTTCTTTTCCATAACTGAAATTAATATGCTCAGCCGCAATCAGAATCTTTCCTGAATGCAGACTGGAATCATTAAAATTCACTTTCATCTGGTCAGAATTCTTTACTGTAGAGCGGAGATCTCTCAAATCTCCGGAGATTCCACTGATTCTTTCTGCATGAACGCTTTTCAGCTTTGATGTATTTTTTTCAGCATTATTCCGCAGAGTATTCATCATAATTCTCGCTACTCCGGATTTTTCTTGCTTCTGCTTTCCTTTTGCATCCAGTTTCTGCTTGCGTTCCAGAGTCTCTCTTTCTTTCTCTTTTGCTTTTTTCAGTGCCCGTTCTTTCGCGTGGATATCATTGTTTAAGGCTTCCACCTCCACTTCCTTTTGTTCTGCATAGAAATCATAGTTTCCACCATAGGTTGCAATTCCCTGATTGCTTAACTCAAATATGGTATCAACAAGATTGAGCAAAGTTCTGTCATGGCTTACAATAACAACAGTGGAATCTGTTTTATCAATAAGATCGTATAATAACTTTCTTCCCTCAAGATCCAGATGATTGGTCGGTTCATCCAATATGATGATATCTGGCTGGCAGATCTGAGTTCCGGCTAGAAAAACCTTGGTCTTCTGACCGCCACTCAAACCATCCAGTTTCTGGGTTAATTCAACATTGTCAAGCCCCCAATGCTCCAATGCGTGCTGACATCGTTCTTCAATGTCCCAGTCGTCATTGAGAATTTCAAAATAAATTTCATCTACCTCTCCGTTGGTGATTTTTTGGAGCGCGTACAACTTTTGATCTATTTTCAGGCATTCGGCGATGGTAAGATGATTACAGTTTCCAAACATTTGAGGAACATAAAAAATATCACCACTAACGTTCATATCTCCGATTAGAGGCTGTATTTCGTTCGCAATAACTTTCAGCAAGGTAGATTTTCCCATGCCATTGCTTCCCACCAAAGCCGATTTGGTGTGAGATTGTATTGTTAAATTGATATGATTAAATAGAAGATTTCCTCCCGGAAACCCAAAGGACATATTTTGCAGTAAAATCATGATTTCTTTCTTAATAATGGTTAAACACCAATAACACTATGGTTATCGTTTGATCAAATCTGAAAGAAATTATATCCTACATGTCTGTATTTTTGGGTTTTGAAAGAACAAAGATAGCACAAATCAAGGATTAAACACAAAAAGATTTTATTCAAAATTCAAAAATCCGTAACTTTGCCTCCTACTAAAAATTTTATGGATAGCATTAGAGTTCACGACAAAAATTTCGTTCCTTATTTAACGGATACCGAAATTCAGGAAATTGTAAAAGAGACAGCGTTAAGAATTTATGAAGATTACAAGGATGAAGTTCCTGTTTTCATTGGTGTTTTAAATGGGGTTGTTATGTTCTTCTCGGATCTTTTAAAATATTACCCAGGGGAATGCGAAATTGCCTTTATTCAAATGAGTTCTTATGTAGGAACTGAATCTACAGGGATCGTTTACCAGAAAATGGAATTGACTAAGGATGTAAGAGACCGTCACATCATTCTTGTAGAAGATATTGTAGATACAGGAAACACCGTTGAGAGTCTTTTCAAATATTTTAAAGAAACACAACGTCCTAAATCTGTAAAACTGGCAAGTTTCCTATTGAAACCTGAGATTTACAAGAAAGATTTCAAACTGGATTATATCGGGAAAGAAATACCTAATAAATTTGTACTTGGATACGGACTTGATTATGATGAATTAGGAAGGAACCTTCCCAATTTATATCAGTTGGAAGACGGACAAATCAACCATTAAGTGCTGTTGGCTATTAGCTGATAGCTTTTAGCTTAAATTATATAAAGAAATAAATTTAATAATAACTTAAAAAAGCTGAAAGCAAAAAGCAACCGCCAAAAGCCATGAGCCGGAAGCAAAATGCCAATTGTCCAAGCGTATCAAAATTATGATAAACATTGTTCTGTTCGGCCCTCCAGGAAGTGGAAAAGGAACACAAGCTCAAAATCTAATCGAGAAATTCAATTTAAAACAGGTTTCAACAGGTGATCTTTTCAGATACAATATGAAAAATGACACTGAACTTGGAAAACTGGCTAAGTCATACATCGATAAGGGAGAATTGGTTCCGGATCAGGTAACAACAGATATGCTGATCGATGAGATCAAAAAGCCTACCAATACCAACGGTTTTATTTTTGATGGATATCCAAGAACTACTGCTCAGACGGAAGCTTTGGAAAATATCGTTAAAGAAGTACTGAATGATAAGATCGACATCTGTCTTTCATTGGTAGTAGAGGATACAATTTTGGTTGAAAGACTTCTGAAAAGAGGTGAAACCAGCGGAAGATCAGACGACAGCAATGTAGAGATCATCGAAAACAGAATAAAAGAATATTATACTAAAACAGCGGAAGTAGCCGAGCTTTATAAGCAGCAGGGGAAATATGTAGAAGTAAATGGCGTAGGTGAAATCAATGAGATTTCCCAAAAGCTTTTCGCTGAAGTAGAGAAAATTAAATAATCGAGATTCGGGTTACGGGATTCAAATTTTATCCCCCAGCTTGCAGCTCGCAACACAAACTATATGTCTAACTTTGTAGATTACGTAAAAATCCATTGTAAAAGCGGACACGGAGGTGCTGGTTCTGCCCACCTTCGCCGTGAAAAGTATATTCCTAAAGGAGGTCCTGACGGAGGTGACGGTGGTCGTGGCGGACACGTCATCATGAGAGGAAATGCTCAGGAATGGACTTTACTTCCACTTCGATATACCCGTCACATAAAAGCTGAACGTGGTGAAAACGGAGCAAAAAACCAGCTGACCGGAGCTGACGGTTCTGATATTTATATCGATGTTCCTATTGGGAGTATCGCTAAAAATGAAGAAGGTGAAATTATCGGAGAAATCCTTGAGGACAAGCAGGAAATTATTTTGATGCAAGGAGGAAAAGGAGGAAAAGGAAACGAACATTTCAAATCCTCTACCAATCAGACTCCAAGATATGCTCAACCCGGAATGGATGGCGAAGAAGGCTATGTTGTTTTCGAGCTTAAAATTTTGGCGGATGTAGGACTTGTTGGGTTTCCCAATGCAGGAAAATCTACACTTTTAGCTTCTGTCTCTGCAGCAAAACCAAAAATTGCTAATTATGCCTTTACAACCCTGACTCCTAACCTTGGAATCGTGGATTACAGAAATTATAAATCTTTTGTAATGGCTGATATTCCCGGGATCATTGAAGGGGCAGCGGAAGGAAAAGGTTTAGGGCACAGATTCCTTAGACATATTGAAAGAAACTCTATCCTGTTATTTTTGATTCCTTCTGATTCTGAAGATCATTTCAATGAATTTAAAATTCTGGAAAATGAGCTGAAAGAGTACAATCCTGAACTTTTGGATAAGGACTTCATTGTTTCCGTTTCAAAATCCGATCTTTTGGATGATGAGCTTAAAAAGGAAATCGCAGCAGAATTCCCGGAAAATAAGCAACCATTATTTTTCTCTGGTGTTACCGGAGAAGGGCTTATGGAACTTAAGGATGCTATCTGGAAACAATTGCACGGATAGAAAAACACATTGATTCATCAGTTATATTTCGCAAAAAATGTAACTGCATCATAAAAAACAGCCTTGGAAGAACCTGAGGCTGTTTTTCTTTATAAAACTAACCGTATTTTTCTACCATCCAATATTTTAAACCATTAAGAAATAAAGTATAGTTAAGATGAATCATTCTGATTTTTAAGCTTAAAGCGGAGCTTATTCTTAATGCCCTTAACATCTTCATCTAATCTTAATGGTTCAAATAAAAATTTAAATAGATTTGTCATTTTATATTTAACATAAAAACAAAAGAAGATCTTATCTTTTGGAACAATTATTGGGACATCCTTTCAAATTGAAAAAAACTATGAAATATTTGCTAGCCATTTGTGCATTTGTATTTTTAACATCTTGTACAACTTCTCAAAAAGTAAATTCAAAATATACTAAAATTGAGTATCAGGCGAGTCCATGCTTTGGATTCTGTCCTGTTTTTAAAATGACCATCAATCCGGACAGAACTGCGGTTTTTGAAGCAGAACACTTTAATTTTAATGATAAACCTTCAAAAGATGAGTTTTCCAAACCTCGTGAAGGAACTTTTAAAGGTACTATCAAAGAAAAAGATTATAATAAACTGATCAGCCTGCTGGATGGCTTGAATGTGAAAAGTCTAAATGACAAATACGGAACAAAAAATATTACAGATCTTCCCACTTCTTACTTAAGAATCAATTTTGCAGACGGCACTTCAAAAAATGTGGAAGATTATGGAAAACGCGGAAGTGAAAAGCTTTCGGAAGTGTATCATTTTTTTGAGGATCTGAGAAAGAATCAGGAATGGACTAAGATACAATAGGCCATTTAAAAATATTTAGATTATTTTTGTGCAATAATTCCTTCTTCTGGGGGAATTATTTTTTTATGATAAACAAGGCTTAAAAAGAGGAATAAAATTTTTAATTTTTTTTAAACTACCTTTGCAAAATGTAATTCTTTCAGACTGAAGGAATTTTTATTTAAAATTTTAAAATAATTCATTTGAATTTTACAGACTTAAACTTAATAGAACCTATTGCAAAAGCAATCCAGGAGCAGGGATACACGACTCCTACTCCTATCCAGGAAAGATCTATTCCCGATATCTTAGAAGGCAGAGACTTTTTAGGATGTGCACAAACGGGAACAGGAAAGACTGCTGCTTTTTCTATTCCTATTCTACAGAATTTATCCAAAAATAAAATTCCCAATAAACATATAAAAGCATTAATCCTTACGCCTACCAGAGAATTGGCGATTCAGATTGAGGAAAACATTAATGCTTACGGTAAATATCTTCCATTAAAACAACTCGTTATCTTTGGAGGAGTAAAGCAGGGAAATCAGGAAGCTGCTCTAAGAAAAGGAATTGATATTCTGGTAGCAACACCAGGAAGACTTCTTGACTTTATTGCTCAGGGAATCATCAGTTTGAAAAATCTTGAAATCTTTGTTCTAGATGAAGCAGACAGAATGCTTGATATGGGATTTGTACATGATGTAAAAAGAATCATCAAACTTTTACCACAAAGAAGACAGACTTTATTTTTCTCAGCAACGATGCCGGTAGAAATTCAGAAACTGGCAAATTCTATCCTTAATAATCCAGTAAAAGTAGAGGTTACTCCTGTTTCTTCTACGGCAGATACGATCAAACAGTCAGTTTATTTTGTTGAAAAAGAAAATAAACTGGATTTATTGACCCACATTCTTGAAAATGATATTTCAGATTCGGTACTTGTATTTTCAAGAACGAAACATGGTGCTGATAAAATTGCCAGAAAACTTCAGAAAGACAATATTTCTGCTGAAGCCATTCACGGTAATAAATCTCAGAATGCGAGACAAAATGCTTTGAACAACTTTAAATCCGGAAAAACAAGAATTCTTGTTGCCACAGATATTGCAGCACGAGGAATTGATATTGATGAATTGAAGTTCGTGATCAATTTTGAGCTTTCTGATGTTTCAGAAACGTATGTACACAGAATCGGAAGAACAGGAAGAGCCGGAGCTGAAGGTAATTCTATATCTTTTGTAGACGGGCTTGATCTTTTGAATTTAAAGAATACGGAAAAACTGATCGGAAAGAAAATTTCTGTCATCAAAGAACATCCTTTCCATACGGACAATCTGGTTGCCCAGAAAAGGGATTCTAACAACAAACCTGCTCAGGGCGGAGATAGACCAAGAACCTCCAACAGCAGCAATTCCAGGCCCAATAACAACCGTAAGAAGCCATCCGCTTCAACATCTTCAACGGGGTTAAAAAAGCCTAAGAATAAGAATTTCACAAGAAAAAAATAAATAAAAATCCCTTTTCAAAAACTGAAAAGGGATTTTTATTTGTCTTAAAGTTTAAAACTTTTTATTATTTAAAAAGATTCTTTGCATTGTCCGTTGTGATACGGTCTATCTCAGAAAAGTCTTTTCCATAAATATCTACCAGCTTTCCGGCTACGAGATCAAGATAAGAGCTTTCGTTTCTTTTTCCTCTGTGGGGAACCGGAGCCAAATAAGGTGAGTCTGTTTCCAGAACAATTTTATCCAACGGAATTTCATTCAGGAACTGATCTATTTTCCCATTTTTAAAGGTTACTACTCCACCAATTCCTAAAATGAAATTAAGGTCGATGGCGTGTTGTGCCTGTTCCAGATTTCCTGAAAAACAATGGAAGATTCCTCTCAGCTTTGGATGTTTTTTTCTTTCTAAGACCTCGAATGTCTCATCAAAGCTTTCTCTTGTATGAATCACGATCGGAAGGTCTTTTTCTATCGCCCAGTCAATCTGCTGTTCAAAAGCTTTCACCTGAATATCCAATGTTGTTTTATCCCAATACAGGTCGATTCCGATCTCCCCTATCGCAGGAAAATGTCTCTGATCAAGGTAATTTTTTACGATCTCAAGCTCTTTTTCCCATGATTCGGGTTTTACATAACATGGGTGTAATCCCATCATTGAAAAAATCTGTCCCGGGTATTCTGTTTCCAATTGCAGCATTTTCTCATGAGATTCTGAGTCGATGGCAGGAAGATAAAATTCTGTAATTCCTTTATCTAGAGCTCTCTGAATAGCTTCTTTTCTATCTTCATCAAATTCTTCCGCGTATAGATGTGTATGTGTATCAATCATTTTATTTAAAATTTCAATAGATCTTCGTAAGGATTTTCAAGTCCCAGCAACATTCCGAAAGCGGGTTCTGTTTTTATTCCTTGTTTTTTAAGTTCTATTATTTTTTGTTTAAATTCTTCTCCTTTTTCCTGTAATATTTTGTATTCAGCAACCATATGAAGATATGCGTTTTGCTGTGTTGTAGGTTTATTTTGTGCGAAAATTTCAATGGGAAAACCTTCCAGTATAAAATTTAGTGTAAGACATTTTTCACCATTTACGATAGGATATTCAACGCCCACATCGTAAGGAATAAACCGGCTAAACATTAAATCATCCAGAAAGTCTTCTTCAAATCTTAAATCCACCTCAAAAATAATATCCAGATCACTTCCTTCAATATCAATTTCAATAGGAACAGTTCCTGCTAAAATTGGAGAATAATACTTCAATTTCTCAAAAACACGATGCTTTGTAAGAATTTCGTAGGCCTTTTTCTGTCTTTCATTTCCGTCTTTCAGATAGTCAATTCTGGTAAAATCAAGCATTTAGAATATTTTATGTTTTACCTTTTTACGCTGGTTTTCAATTCTTTGATCCAGTTTCTCTCTGAATTCGATAAACTTTGGATCTTTTTTGTCACTGGTTTTATGTTCCAGAGCCTTCATGATCTTGAAGTTTTCTTTGATAAAATTCTGAGTATCTACTGAAAAGTAGGCATTTCCAAATTTTTCAAAAATATAATTAACCGCCTGGGTACTGGGATGAATCATGTCTTCTTTATAAAAACGGTAATCGCGGAGATCATCCATTAATATCTCATAGACAGGCAGATAATGACAGTCTTCAAACATGGAAATAGACTCATGAATAGCAGTGATCAGTTTGGATTTACTTAACTGATTTTCAACCATTCCATCTTTGGTATGCCTTACAGGTGAAACGGTAAAAAGGATCTGTACTCCTTCTTTGCAAATATCTTTAAGATCCAGAATCGTCTGATATATTGAGCTTGTCAGTTCCTGATGGGAAAGCAGTCTTTTTTCAAAGAATTTCTGCGGAATTTTGTGGCAGTTGGCAACCAGTTTATTCTTAGGTAGAAACTCATAGATAAATGAAGAACCGTACGTAATGATAATCCAGTCTGCTTCCTGAAGAAAAGCATTTCCAGCTTCAATATCTCCATTAATTTTATCTAAGGTCTGATGGATATACCGGGTATCAAAACTGGTGTGATGATCCAGAGAAATATATTCTTCGTTGTAGATGATCAGTTCCTCTTCTGCATAAAACGCAGAATCATGCAATCTATTTACCGCGTTATTGATGGAAAAAGGATTAAAAATCGTCCCAAAAGGATTATTGAGGGTCTGAAGCTGCCCGTCTTGCAATAGATCAGTCATTTCAGAGGCAAAACATGAACCTATTGAAAATATTTTATCTTCAATCTCAATCTTGTTTTCTGATGCCGGAATATCAACTTCTGTTCTGAATTTCATTGTATGGGTATTAGGCTGCGGGAAATAGGTTGCAGGTAAATTGCTGCTACCTGCCACCTACCATCCGCTCCCTATATTAACTTTCTCTTCTCAACAAATAATTTGCCAGTTCGATAAAAGGTTTTTTCTTTTCTTCCGGAACATCTATTTTCTGAAGATAGCTTTGCCCGATTTCATTATGTTTTTCAATCAGACGTAAAGCTTTATCATCTACTTTCGTTCTTCTGAAAATCTTTTCTACTCCATAAACCTTATCAACGTTTTCAGTCTTTTTAGAATACCAGTAATCCAGTTCTTTTCTTTCTTCATCAGTAGCATGTTCTCTTGCCAGCAGATACAGAACTGTTTTTTTGTTTTCGTAGATATCCCCGGCATGTTTTTTTCCAAACTGTGCCTGATCACCAAATACATCAAGATAATCATCCATGATCTGGAATGCAATTCCGATGTGCTTTCCAAAGTTGAAAATGGCTTTGGCATCTTTAAAATCAGCTTTTGCAATCAAAGCTCCGATCTCAAATGAAGAAGCACTCAGAACTCCTGTTTTATAAGTAATCATTCTGATATAATCGTCGAAAGTAACATCTTTCTGAGTCTCAAAATTGATATCATACTGCTGTCCTTCACATAATAGAAGTCCTGTGTGAGTAAAAATTCTGATACATGCTTTGAAGATTTCAGGTTCAAGATCTTCAAAAAATTTATAAGCTTTAAGCATCAGTCCGTCTCCGGAAAGAATTCCCACATTCAGACCATGTAAAGTATGAATGGTAGGCTTATTTCTTCTTAAAGGAGCTTCATCCATAATATCATCGTGGATCAGCGTAAAATTATGGAAAAACTCAATAGCCAATGCTGGCTTGATTGCCTGCTTAAGATCTCCACCGAACATCTCACAAGCCATAAGCACCATAATAGGACGAAGACGCTTCCCACCATGGGAAATAATATAGTTCATCGGGTCATATAACTCCGAAGGCTTATCTTTAAAAGTATATTTAGTGATGGCATCTGCAACAATCTGCTGGTATCTGTCTAAAAATTCCATAAAATCTTATAATTTGAACAAAAATACGACTTTTCAAGGCTTTATAAAATAAAAAACTCATCGTTTCGCCAGAATTTTTAATGTTACAAATTTTGCGGAGTATTCATTATAAAAGCCCCCTTATGATGATCATAAGGGGGCTTGATTTTGAGAATAAATCCCAATATTGACTATTTATGGTTTAAAAAAATAAGTTGTCAGGTCAAAAGTATTAGAAAAAATATTTTTATTGAAATATTTTTCTTTTACCTCTGAAGAGTTTCTATATTTTTCTATTTGCTCTCCAAAATATATAATCTTGGGTCTTACTGTAAATTTTTTCTTTTTCTTAAAGACTAAACTATTATTAAAATCAGAAACGTTATAAATGATTTCTTTTTTCTCAAGAGGTTTAATCTCAACTATATTCTGGGTCATATATTCTGAAGCAGTGAGATTCTGATCTATTCCGTACATCTTTTCTCTTTGCCTCATGGGTACAATATTAGAGTAATAATTATAGTTTTTCGGATACTCAAAACAAATCGCTAATCTTGCAAAATTACCAGGTGATGGCCATCTGTTTTTATAATCACAAGAGTATACTAAAGCTCTATCATCTGCTATTAGTTTAATCGTTTCAGTTTGGCTTGTATTTTTAATACTCACTAAAATTTTTGACAGATTTAATTGTTTTGCATTAATACTTAAAGATTGAGCAAATAGCAAATTACTTATTAAAATTAAACATAATGTTCTCATTATTTCTTTTTATGATATAAATGTTTATAATCTTTGTATACACTTGTTGTATCACCAAGACTAAAAATAAATTTAAATGCTCTGCCTTCAGACCAATCAGTTAAACTACCTGTTATTGTTTCAACATCTTTATAAGTATTCACTGTCTTAATATATTGTGTTTTATATGCCTGTGATCTCATATCAGCTACATGGTAATATTCATGCAATATACTTTTTCCTAAATTTACCCAACTAGAAAAAGAACCTTTAAACAAAGTTATTACTATTTTTCCTGATATTTCAACACTTAATACTTTACCTTTTACTCCTTTAGTGGTAAAAACGGTTTTTTCTCCCCATCGTGTATCGGCCGCAAAGTCATCATTCGGATTACCCGTATTTTCTAAGTCTAACTTAATATCACTGATAGGAACGGCTTTTACTGCGGCTAACATGGATTTTGTAAACAATTTTTTAACTTTACCATATGCCTCTTGCACACATTCCATATTCTCGGCCGGTTTTCCATCAGGATCATCAAAAGCTTTTCGGATTAAATTATTTTCTTCAATCTTATGAGCAAGGAAATTAAATCCTGTTACAATTAGTCCTTGTCCGGCTCCCATCCAGAAGTTTCCGCCTCCCAGTACAGCACCTACACCGCCACTTACAGCTCCATTAAATAAAGCAAAACCGTCACTTCTCAGGATATTATTTGATCCTACATGATTTGTTGCCATTTCTAATAAATCACTAGACGCACTAGAGAAAGCACCACTTAATGCACCACTCCAAAAGTTCCCTCCTTGTACATAAGATAAGAGTCCCTGCGTTAAAGCATGAGCTCCCGCTCTGGCCAGAATAGTTCCGGTAGGTCCCAAAGTATTAATTACTGATGCAATTTTAAATACATCTCCTATCTGTCCGGCAAATCCGGCACTTGCATATGACATGGCCAAACTACCAGCAAAACGCATTGGATCAAAAGGAGTCTGGGTATAATACATAGTAAAAAACTCTGAAACTATAGCCACTACTGCCGGTACCCACCAAATAAATTCTCCACTTGGATCATTGTATAAAAGTGGATTATTCATTACATACCCATACTTATTATAATTCTGGGTATTATAAGGATCCTGAATATTTTCATCAGCATTTAAAAACCTTCTTAATAATGGATCGTATAATCTTCCATTCATATGAATGATTCCTACTTCTGCAAAATATTCATGACTGGTATACCCACGATCTATCAGTAGAGAAGAATTGTCGATCGTATTCTTATCTGTAACAACCGGGCCATTACCTATTTGCAAATGAGTGAAGTTGCCCCATGCATCAAAATGCCTTTGCTCTAATTTATTTCCTGCTTCATCGCTTATTGCCAAAATACTTCCTAAATGATCTTTATGCAAAAACTTATAAGATCCAACACTCTCTGTAAAATCTTTTAGAAATACAATATTGCTTTCATAGGGTGTTCCTCCGATATACAAAATATGTTTTTCTTTACCTGTAGCATTATTTTTCAATATTTCATAGCTCCCGTCTTCACTGTAATATTTTGTAAACTTACCTTCTCCATCAGGATTGAAATTACCTCCATAAGTAACTCTTTGTCTCATGTCTGTCAGACCGTACTGAAAAGCAACATCTCCCTTCATTCCGTCAATAAACACAGGATCATTGTTTTCATTATAAACAATATTTTGAATCAAATCATTGTTGTAATTTTGTGTCCCTGCAGCATTAAGAGTCATGCCGGTAGACTGATAAACCTTAGAAGAGTTTTCAAATTTAATTTTACCTACCTGATCATTTTCTACAATTCTACCTTTAACATCATATACATTTCTATTTGTTGTAGGTTTTATTCCTGTAACAGGATTTGTCCAATTGATCAATCGGTTATTTCCATCATAATCAAAAGACTCAACAATATTAAAATCCCCACCAGTAGTTCTACTTTTTAGTTCATTTTTAATAGCATCAAAAGAATAAGAAATTTGTAAGATACTTGGCTTAGCTGCTGAAGAGTGATTAGTCGTACTTAAAAAACCGTTGGCATCATAAGTATTTGTCATCTCTGCAGCTCCTAATTTAGCTTTCAGAATCTGGCCTTTGGCATTCGTTTCATTAAGCTGAGATAATATTTTCCCAGAATTTTTGTCTTTTATCTGATACAACTCACCATTCCATGTGCTGTAGACATTTTCTATTTGTACTTTCGTCAAAACACCAGAAGAATACAGCTGCTTTTCATAGGAAATCACTCTTGCTTTATCATCGTATGTAATTCCTTTCTGAATAAAGTATTTCCCATTGCTGCTTTCTGAAGATGATACTATTCTTCCTTGAGGATCATAAGCAATGGCAGAACTATATGGCATTCCGTTCGAAGTTCCGGATTTTGAAGTCAACCTTCCTTTGTCATCATAGATAAAAGATATTGTCTTATTTGTTGCTTTGCCGGCATCAACTACTGAAAGTTCTTTATTTAAAATAAGTTGTCCTAAATTGTTATATGTATATTCTTTAATTCCTTTAGGGCTTATGATCTTTTTGGGCTGTCCAAATCCATCATATTCATATTTATAGATCCCATTAGATGGGTCATTAAATTCAGACTTTCTTCCCCATCCATCATATTGGGTTGTTACAATATTTTCTCCATACTGAGCTTTTATCTGTTCACCTGCGGCATTATAAACAAACTGTATTGTTCCTCCTTTATCCGTGCTTGAAATTACATTTCCTAACGCATCAGAAATCTTAGAAGTAGTTCTCTGATACCCATTGAGTTCTTTTATTGTGGTTGTAGATCCTGAAACAAGCGTTTCAGTCTGCTTTCCGTTCGATCCAGTAGCAGTAGCCTTAGCAGGAAATACTGAATCATCATAAACAATAACATTCCATAAACCAGCTCCCTGTGCCTCAAAATAAGGATCAGATTCCATTGTTTTTCGTCCTAATACATCATATTGGGTTCCCTGAGATACATATTGTCCCTGGCCAAAAGCTTTCGTGGATATCTTATACTCCTGCCCCAGTTTATTGGTGTATTTTTTTGAAATACCTCCATCAGGGTTGTATTCAGTACTAATAATATTAGAATTATCATCCCTTTCATATTGATAAGTTGTCATTCCTCCTAAATTATTCTTAGAAGTCAATAGTTTCCCCCACTTATCATATGTATTTTCTAAAGTGTTTCCAAAAGGATCCGTTTGAGTTAAAACCTGTCCCCAATTATTATATTCAATTTGGGTAATCAACCCAAGGTTATCGGTTTTTTTATTTACAAACCTACCCTGTGGTTCATAACCTGTTTTAGTAGTTTGTGTTTGCGAATCAGTACTGTTTGTGATTGTCTTTTCAGTAAGATTCCCAAAGCTGTCATAATTATAGGTTTCAAGTAAGTAAGCGGTGTTATCTCTATTCCAGGTTTTTAAAGTTTTTAATAAATTACTGTCATAGTTATATTCCTCTTTACTGGCTTTGCTATCACCATATGCATGAGTTACATTATCTTTTAATTTTGGGCGGCCTATATAGTAATTTGCACCAATTCCAGACGGATTATGATAATAGTCAAATGTAGAGGTGGTTATTGCTAATCCATTATTAACATTAGAAATACTTTGTTTTGGAAGATAATAATCTCCATAAATCACATTTCCGGTTATCACTGTTCCGGTTAAGAAATCCTTAGATTTTGTATTACCAGGAACAATAGCTGTGATTACTTTATCCTTATTGGCATCAGCTACAGCTGTTGTTACAACCTGCCCATTGAGAAGTTTGTCAATTTTATAATCATATTGTTTAAATGACAATAACTGGGTATTATTCTCAGAAACATCTGCCGGGAAAATTTTATTTTCATCAACTGTTCTGATAGACCAATCTTTATAAGGCAGACCTTCATTTAAAGGAGTAATTTCTGAACCAGTCCAGATTTTTGTATTTTCAAAACCATTGGCAAAAAATGTTGATTGGGCCGTTTGTCTAAAGCCAATCATTCCTTTACCATTTAAATGACCAATTAAATCCCTGTATCTGAATTCCTGCTTTCTTTGATCCTGAACCAATTTAGAAACCACATAGTAATTCAGGTTTTCTCTAACATTGATATAAGGATAACTTACAGGATTGGTATCCAGATAAGATTTGTAAATATTTCCTTCGTTGATCAGAGGAGAATATTCTATATCTGTTTTGATGCTTCCTTGTGTAATGGACTTTATTCTTGCCATTTTATCCAGCTTACCTCCTAAATCCCATGTGATAAGTTTAGTTTTATGGATAATAGCAAAATCAGTATTGAGCTGTGAAAGCCGGAAGCTTCCTATGAGTGGAAAGTAATGCTCTCCATAATTAGAATAGTTAATATCTTCATCGTTCTTATCTCCCCATGATGTTTCTTCCTTAGAAGCAAGGTTGTATGCAGTGGTAAAGATCGGTTTTCCGGAACTGTCAACTCCATCATTTCTGAAATAAACGAATCCGTAGCTGGAATCTGGGTTATTAATTGCCCATTCTCTGAACCAAACTTCAGACTGAAAGTGAAGGAAATCACTTTTCCCGTCTTTATTCAGGTCAGGTGTAAAGTAATTTCTTAATGTTTTTCTTCGTTTAGTAGGTGCACCGGTATGTTCAGGTTTATAGAGTGTAAGATTTGAATAATAATATTCTAAAACGCCTTTACCAGTAGAAACAAACATTTTCCAATCTGACGAATCTTCCGCTACCGGAGACATCACATCGGTCTTTCCATCACCATTAAAATCCCCCAGTAAAGCAACTCCTCTTACTGAAATCTGTGCCGGTGATTGTACTTTCAGTTCAAACTCCTTTGTAGCATTATTTAAAGAATATACCTTGGTTCCATTAAGAAGGCTGATCAGATCTGTTTTCCCATCTCCATCAAAATCCCCAATCGGAACTGGCTTATAATACCATTGATCGGTAAATAAATATGGTCCTATATATTTACTGTAATCACTTAAAGGCAGATTTACTCTTTTTAGAGTTCCTGACAACGGATCAAAATAAAAATCAAAAATTTCATTCCCAATAATTTCGGCTCCCTGAAGCTCAGGATATCCGTTCCAGTCCTGTCCCCATATTTCCTCCTGTACCATTTTTAAGGTAGAAATAATAAACTCCGATATTCCATCGCCGTTGAAATCTCCTTCCAGAAATTTTAAAGTAGAAGTACTTGCCACTAATGGATTAGATACACCATATATAGGAGTATATCCTGTAGTACTACCGAAATTATATGGTGAGAAGTCTAACTCTTTAGAGCTGATCTCTTCAAAGTTAGTCCCATTAAAATCATACATTTTCAGTCTGGTTTTTCCATCCGGTTCATTATCAGATAAGGTATACAAAACATCTTTTGGGCTAAACTTTCCGTTCTTCAAAAAAGATCCTTTTGATACAGGTGTTCCTGCATACTGTACGGTGAAAAATGTTGAATTTCCATCAAGCCTGCTAAGCATTAATGTATTCTTTTTTACAAAATCTAATTTTCCATCACCATTAAAATCTCCTGAAATAACACCTTCTCCATAAATTTCATCAAATCTGGAATTCTGATTAAACATATTTGATGACTGGGGTGATGATTCATTTTCAAAAGTTATAGGATTTGCAGGCTCATTATTAGCGTTATATTCTGTTATTTTATTAACAAATTTATACTTAGTATCATTATTAACATAGTCAATAACATATCTTTTAAACTGACTTCCGTTTGAATTGACTTTAACTTCTGATAAAATTTTACTTTGCGTATGTCTCAATCCTTGTACATAAGATTCTTCTACTAAACCTCTGTCATTATAAGTGAACTCAATTAAGTTAAAATGAGGTTTGTTTAGCGTTTCATTTCCTCCCCATGCTATTGTGGATATCCGCACAACATTTTTAGAGCTTCTGAATCCTCCGGTGTCAGAGTCTGATTCATAACTATAGCTAATGTAGTTTCCTTGTGCATCTTTCCACTTTACAATATTATATTCTAAAGGGGTTGTTACTACAACACTTCCTCTAAATCCTCCTTCGTTTTTACCATACCAGGCTTGTGAGCCATCTTCGAAAGTAACTTCAAAATGTGCAGGACCAGCATCCTGTCCGTTGATACCGTAGGTACCTACAGATTTTATTTTAATATTAGAGTATTTCTCGGTAACATATTCTGCTCCATCCTTTCCATATTCCCCAGATTTAAGAATCAATCTTTGTCCATTGAAACTAAAATAATCAGAATAATCTAACTGGATTCCTTTTGGCTCACCATCTTTATCAATATTTTTTCCAATTCTTGAAATAGAAGTTATTCCTGATAAATTCCAGCTGTATCCTGCAATACCGTTTCCTGATCCACTGGTGTAAACAAGATTAATTTGAGGAGCTACACTCTTTATACCTGGAGGAAGAGCTATAGGTAAAGTAAATTGGAGCTGGCCTCCACCTGCCACTTCAACATTTCCTTTTGTGTCATGGAAACTTTTACCTGTTGGTGATGAAGTTCCATTTGGATTATTAACCCCTGCATTTGAATTTGTTGGTCCTCCACCGGGGTTATCTGTGGCAGGGCCTATTTTGGCCAGAAAAGGATTTGAAACATCTGATTTGGCAAAAAATCCCTGTGTCATGACCACCGCTTGTGGATCCTGAACCGTCCGCGAAGTGGATTCTGGCTGGTAAAGTATGGTCTGAGCAAGCCCCCATACTGAATACAAGGATAACATCAATGATGAAAATAATTTCATTGTTGTAATAGTTTTTTTTATAAATAATAATTGATGAATAAGAACTGAAGGTTAGAAATCTTGTGGAATAAAGAGAAAGAATTATTTTTAAATCTTTCAATACTTTAATCATCAAATTTCTTGTCTTTTATCTCTTTGTTACATTCCTACCAAATACTCTCCCGTCTTTTAATGTGAAACGAAGAATATAAACTCCCCAATCGTATCCGGTCATATTAATCTTCACCTGGCGATTTAATCCCGGAATGTTCTGCTGTTGGAATTTCCAATGAACAGTACTGTGCTGATAGAGTGAAACAGATTCGATAAGTCCATCCACATCTTCTGTCCAGTCAATAGTAAGATAATCATTTACCGGAACCGGGTATAGTCTGATTTGTTTCCAGAAAGCTTTTTCATCCATAGCAGGGATCTGCTGGGTTTTGGCCTGTTCCTGTAATTTTATCTCTTTAGGTACAAGCTCATCGGCTTTCTTGCCTGCCGTATTGGTTCCTCTGTATCGTTGGTTTCCTGCTTCATCATATTTGAAATAAACTTCAGTTTGTGAATAGCCAAGAAAGCCGATGAACAGAGAAAATACTGAGAGTAATTTTCTTTTCATAGTCATTTATCTTTTTGTAGTTAAAAGTTGCTGTACTTGCTTTTGTAATTCTTTAATTTCTTTGGACTGCAACTTTAGAATCTTATTTTCCTCCTGGAGTTGCTGAACTTTTTCTGTTTGAGCCTTAAGTTCCTGTGAATGAGATTTCAGTTGTTTATTCTGTTCAATTGAATAAAGAGTAAGTTCTTCTATCTTTTGTAAAAGTTTAATTTGAAACTCACCCACATTTACCCCTTCTTTTTCCATTACTTTTGCGGATGCAATTTCCGGAAGGTGCTTTTTCTCTTTGATATGCATTTCAATGTCTTCTAAGGAGGAAAGATTATAGTGCTCATCAAATACAAAATCTGCCGTAGGTGTTGAGGTTACTTTGATTTCTTTAGCTTCAAATTTGCCTTGTAATGATGCATTACCATTGGCGTGTAAAGTAAGAGGTTGTTGTTTGGTTCCTGTGTCGGATACTAAATTAAAATTGATTTCATTATCAAGTAATCGAATATATGAGCCTCCTTTTGAACTATTGATCCTTTCCATATTTGCTCCTCCACTTCCATAATTCCTTATATTATTCCCAATACCAACTCCGGAGTAAGTTAATCCTGGTTCAGAAGCCCAAAGCATTAAATCTGCGGGAGCATTGCTATCATTATCAGCATGTAATAAAATAGTAGATCCTACATGCTTTCCGTGAATAGAAAGTTTTTCCTGGGGAGAACTGGTATTAATTCCTACATTTCCATTATCTGCTAAAAATAAAGGAATATCACAAATACCTCCTGCGCATCTGTTGACGGCATCATATCTCATAAATGACAGCCCTTTATTAAAGGTATTTCCTTTCCAGATACTCCATTCTTTTACCTGACCAGGTTGTGTATATGAGTCATCAATAAATCTTAATCCAGTCGGAATATAACCTCCATTACCTCTGATAATAGGAATGTTGCTGTTAGCATTAATATCAAGGATTCCTTCCGGAGCATTGGTTCCGATACCAATATAATTATTTGATGAAGCTTGTACCGTACCAGATGGAGTGTACAACTGTGCAGAAGTCAAAGATGAAGCTAATAAGATAATCGATAATAATTTTATTTTCATAAGTATTTATTTTTTTGTGGAAAGAAGCTTTCGTACTTGTGTTTTTAATTCTTTAATCTCTTCAGATTGAGACTTTAACTGCTTGTTTTGTTCAATAGAATAAAGCGTTAATTCTTCAATTTTTTCTAAAAGTTTAGCATCCATTTCCCCCAGATTGATCCCGTCTTTCTCGACTTCAAGAGCAGATGGAATGTTGGGTAAATGCCCTTTTTCTGAAATATGTTTTTCTACTTCTTCCAAGGAGCGAAGCTTATAGTCTTTTTTGAATACATAGTCGGCCCAACCATTGGCTGCCGGATTTTCAACTTTTACTTGTTCTGCTTTTATTCCTTTGCTTACATAAAAAATAAAGTTAGAATCATTGTCATATTGATCTGTTCCCACTGTTACTTTTCCTGTATTGAAAAGTACCATTAAGCTTTTATGTACTGCATCGGAAAAACGGACTCTCGAAATTCCTGGTGAATTCGGAGTACTGGTATCCGAATTGGGATCAATAACATTATCATTGTCCATATGGATATTCAGATTATGCCCACCTAATAATCTCATCACACCATCGTTAGGTTTGGCCCATCCCGAATAACAATGGTTACAAGGTGATAATGCCAACTGCAAGTTTCCAGTTCCCGGAACTCCACTTCCGATATTGATACTCTGACCATCGAGTTTAAAAGTCTGCTGATTGTTCTGCTTAAAAACGATTGGATTATTATCTGTCGTTCCGATAAAATTGTTTGACGGATTGGTTCCGGCATTTCCGGTAGTGTTCCAGCTTTGTGCGAAAATACTGGAAGTTGCAATAGTAAAAACGAAAAATAATGTACGTTTCATTGAATAGTGTTTTAATTTATTTATTCCGGTGGCAAATTTAACACTTTTTCTTTGAAAACACCTTTTGGTGTCTTATAATTAAAGATTATATAACAAATACATCTACATTGAGAGAAAAATTATCATATTTAATGTCCAAAGGACTTATTGGGGCTTTTATAAAAAAAAACTTTGCCCAAATGGACAAAGTTTATATAATTATATGATTTGTTTTTTAAAAAAGGAATGTTACCACAAGATAGGTAATTGCTGCTACTATTGCAGAGATTGGAATTGTTAATACCCAAGCCCAAAGAAGACTTACTGTAATTCCCCATCTTACTGCTGAAATTCTCTTCGTTAATCCTACCCCGATGATAGAACCCGTGATTGTATGGGTAGTAGATACAGGAATACCAAAGTGGTCTGTAATGAATAGGGTAATAGCCCCTGCAGTTTCTGCACTTACACCTTCTAATGAAGTTACTTTCGTAATCTTGGTACCCATTGTTTTGATGATCTTCCAACCACCGCTCATTGTCCCTAAAGCAATGGCAATAAATGAAACTAAAGGAACCCAAATATAGTGTTGAGCAAAATAGTCAAAACGTCCTGCAGAAGGAATATTCAAATACTGTGCATCCTGAAGCATATTAACGTGATAATAAATTACCGCTGCTCCAATGATTCCCATTACTTTCTGAGCATCATTCAAACCATGTCCTAAACTAAACAGTGCTGATGAAACCAACTGCAATCTTTTGAAAGATTTGTCTGCTTTGTGTGGATTTGATTTTTTATAAAGGTGTACAATAATCAATGTAATAATGATTGAGATAATCATCCCTATGATCGGTGCCATGAAAATGAACAGGAAGATAGGAATAACTTTATCAAACTTTACAACCCCCTGATGAGTTACCTGGCTGAAAGCTTCTTTAATGGTCTCCCACATCCCAAGCTCCGGTTGTGCTGCAGCTACTGCATTATAATCCATCATGAAAGCATGCATAAGAGCAGCCCCTAAGAAACCTCCAATCAGCGTATGTGATGATGATGAAGGGATCCCGAACCACCATGTCAAAAGATTCCATGCAATGGCGGCTATAAGACCTGAAAATATAACTTCAAGAGTGATAAAATTCTCATTAACTGTTTTGGCAATTGTATTACCAATTTTGAATTCTCCAATAATATAAGCAGCAATAAAGAATGCTGCAAAATTCCATAGCGCCGCCCAAAGTACAGCCTGGAATGGAGTTAAAACTTTTGTAGAAACTATAGTTGCAATTGAGTTGGCTGCATCATGGAAACCATTGATATAATCGAAGATCAGAGCCAGCGCAATAATAACTATAAGTAAAATCGGAAATTCCATTTTTTGCTATGTATTAGGCGTATTTAATCATGATGTTCTCAATTGTATTGGCAACATCTTCTGCTTTGTCAGTTACAATTTCAAGATAGTTCAATACAGATGAAACTTTAATGATGTTGATAGCATCATTGGTTTCAAATAATTCTACCATTGAATTGGAAAGCAAATCGTCAGCAATATTCTCAATAGAGTTCACCTTAATACAAGCTTCTTTCACCTGCTCCATGTTTTTGAACCCTTTAAGGTTTTTCATTGCATTCTGAATTTCAAGACATGCTTTGTGGATCAATAAAGAGAAGTCTGAATAAGCCTTCAGCTCAGGTGATTTGTACAGGAAAATATATTTTGTGGAAGCGTAGATATAATCAGCGATATCATCCAATCCTGTTGCCAATGTGTGGATATCCTCACGGTCAAAAGGTGTAATGAAGTTTTTCCCTAATTCTACGAAAATTTCGTGAGTAAGTTCATCATTCTTGTGTTCGAAGTCGCTCATTTTCTTCAACATTGAGTCGTCATTAAGATCGAAATCCTTGATTCCTGCGTTGAAGTCCTCTGACATTGCAACTAGATTTTCAGTTACTTTTTCGAAAAGTACAAAGAAGATTTTATCTTTGGGTTGAAAAGCGTGGAAAATATTACCAATTCCCATTTTTTAGTATTTATAATTCGAGTGCAAATTTCCTAAAAAAGGATTGCACGTGAAACTATATAACATTAAGTTTTGTTAACATTCGCTTACCTACTGATTATCAAATGAAAAAACCGGCATTAATGCCGGTTTTGTATGGTATAAAAAAGATTAGTTTGCTACTTCAGCTCTCATATCTTTTCCTTTGAACTTCATAGATTGAATATTGCTCAAAACATTATCTTTAAAAGACTTTTCAACTTCGAAGAAAGAGAATTTCTCTAAGATTTCGATATCACCGATTTCTGCTCTTCTTTTGCTTTTTCCATCATCAGTTGCTTTATTGATAATATCTAAAACGTCAAGCTTCTTCAAATGATCTTTCTTTCCAAGATTGAAAAAGAATCTTACCATGTTTTCATCTTTTCTTCTTGGCTTGCTGCTACGATCTCTGTCTCTTCCGCGATCTCCTCTGTCTCTATCACGACCTCTGTCTCGGTCTCTGCTATCTCTATCACGTCCACGGTCTCTTCTTGAGTAATCGTCGTCTCTGCTGCTCAATTTCTGCTCAGTAAGATCGTGCTTGTCTTTGTAATATAAAGCAAGATCTTTCAATTGGAATTGTAACAACTGGTGCACCAATTCTTCTTTTGTAAAATTGCTCAAATCCGGGATCAAGCTATCATCAAATTCGAAAAGATCTTCGTGCTCCGTCAATAATTTTTCGAATACACCTCCTACCTGAGCTTTGATAATATCTTCACCTGTAGGAATGAATTTTTCGTGAATTTCAATTTTTGTTGCAGATTTTATCTGCTTCAATTTTCTGCTTTCTTCAGGCTTGATTAAAGACATCGAAATACCATCTTTTCCTGCTCTACCTGTTCTACCACTTCTGTGAACAAATACTTCAGGATCATCAGGTAAAGAGAAGTGAATAACGTGAGTCAGAGAGTTTACATCCAATCCTCTTGCTGCAACGTCTGTCGCTACAAGAATATCAATGTTTTTCAATCTGAACTTCTTCATTACTGTATCTCTCTGCGCCTGAGAAAGGTCACCATGAAGAGCATCAGCGGCATAACCGTTCTGCATCAAGAAATCTGCTACCTCCTGAGTTTCCATTCTCGTTCTACAGAAGATAATAGAATACTGATTAGGATTTGCATCGATCAATCTCTTCAACGCCTCTTTTTTCTGGCGGTACCCTACAACATAGTATTCGTGAGTAATGTTCTTCTTCACTTCGTTAATAGAACCTACTGAAATACGGTGTGGTTTTGTAAGGTAATTTTTGGAAATTCTTTCCACTTCTTTATTCATCGTTGCAGAGAATAAGAAAGTTTGTTTAGTTTCCGGTGTTTCTCTTAGAATGGTTTCCAATTCGTCCTTGAATCCCATTGAAAGCATTTCATCAGCTTCGTCTAATACTAACCAATGAATCGCAGAAAAGTCTAATGCTTTTCTGTTGATAAGATCTATTACTCTTCCAGGAGTCCCCACAATAATCTGTGGTTTATCCTTCAAAGATCTCATCTGATCTACAATACTACTTCCACCATAAACCGCAGTAGTTTTGATGTCTTTCATGTACTTAGAGTAATTCTTTATGTCCTTCGAAATCTGAAGACATAATTCCCGTGTCGGACAAAGCACCAATAATTGGATTTTGCGACTCGTATCGTCAATCATATCCAAAATCGGAAGCGAAAACGCTGCTGTTTTGCCTGTCCCTGTCTGCGCAAGTGCGATCAAGTCGCGAATATCTGAAAGAATAAAAGGGATAGTCTGTTTTTGGATTTCTGTTGGGCTTTCGTAGCCCAGTTCGCCAATTGCCTTAAGGATATCAGGACTTAAATTGGTTTCCGTAAATAAATTCATTAACTATTTTAAAATTTTTGCAAAGATACAATAAATATTTGACTTGTTTTTGAATAAAGTTTGAAATATGTAAACTTAAATTCAGAATCTTTTAATATATTTTTAATTTTTGGAAAATTAAATCCAAAAAAAGAAGCTTAAAGTTAAAAACTTGTTAAACATTGTTTTTTTTTATTAAATTGGATTGATTTTTTCTTTGTTATTTATGAATTTTCAAAAATAAAGCCATGAAAAGCAAATTTTTCTTTTTGATATTCTCATGCATAGCCCTTGAAATATTTGCCCAAAAACCCAATTATCCATCCTCCTGGACACTGGAAAATTGTATTGAATATGCAAAGGAGAATAATATTCCTATCAATTCTCTAAGGCTTTCAAAAAATTCTGCCCAGCAGGATCTCCTTCAGGCAAAAGAAGCAAAATATCCCAACCTCAGCGGAACCGTTTCACAAGGATTGTTTGCCCTCAATGGAAGTGATGGTCTTCATATGACCGGTGCTCAATCTCAAAATATAGGGGCCAATTCTTCCATGACCCTTTATCATGCAAGTTACATTAAAAATAATGAGGTATCAAAAAATCTTCTGGTACAGATGGCTGATCTGTCCGTACAGGAATCAGAGAACAATATTACTCTGAATATCACTCAGGCTTACCTGAATATTCTGATGAATCAGGAAAATATTATTTCTCTTGAAAATGTTCTCAAAACGACACAAACTCAATTAAAACAAGGAGATCAGCTCTATAAAGCCGGAAGTCTTTCAAAATTAAATTATCTTCAAATTCAGTCACAGGTCGCCCAGGATCAGTACAATCTGACCTCTGCTCAAAACAATTTAAGAACCAATACAGTTAATTTAAAACAAATCCTGCAGCTGCCTTCCAATTATGATTTTCAGATTGTAAAACCCGACAGCATCATTGTAGATGATCAGTTAAAATCATTACAAGACGTTCAAAACTTAGCACAAAGTCAACGTCCCGAAGTAAAATACAGTGAACTGAATGTAGAAAATTCCAATACGAATCTGAAAATGGCCAAAGCTTCCATCCAGCCCACACTGAATCTGGTAGGAAACATTTCAACGAACTATTCTAATGGAAACGGAAATTATTTTAACCAACTGGGAAATAACTTTTATATGCCCATCGGTTTAAGCCTTGGAATCCCGATTTACAACAACAGAATTTATAAAACACAGATTGAGAAATCAAAAATTGCCATTGAGCAGGCCAATCTTGATTTACAGAATACCAAGACAGTTCTCAATCAACAGATAGAACAATCTTACATCAACCTTCAGAATGCGCTGTCACAATATGATTCTGCCTCCAAACAGATGGATATCAGCAAACAAAGTTATGACATCGTCAATGCCCAGATGAAGCTCGGAAGTATTGATTACGTACAGCTTCAGCAGCAGAGATTGCTTTATATACAATCCATCCAGAATTATCTGCAGGCCAAATACACTGCAGTCCTCAATAAACAGATCTACGAATTTTACGCAGGTAACCCTATAAATCTAAAGTAAGCTATGAAAACAAAGAATAAAAAATGGTTGTACTGGGTTGTGGGCGGCATCATTGCAATGGGTGCAGTCTGGTTTTTCTTCATCAAAGAAAAAGAAATAAAAATCCAGCTGGAAACAGTAAAACCTGAAATGGGAGAAATTTCAAATTCCATCACCGCTACCGGAACGATACAGCCTGTGGATACGGTTGCTGTAGGTACTCAGGTGTCGGGAATCATCAAAAATATTTATGTGGATTTTAATTCTACGGTGAAAAAAGGAGAATTACTTGCAACTTTAGACCCAGATCTTCTAAAATTTCAGTCAGAACAGTATCAGGCCAACTTACAGAATGCAAAGAGTAATCTTGCTTACAATGAAATCAATATCAACAGACAATCTCAGCTTTACAAAGTGGGGGCTATCAGCAAAGCAGATTTTGACAATGCCACCAATCAATACAATATTGCAAAAGCACAGGTGGGCACTGTCACGGCGCAGCTTTCTACGGCCAATAAAAACCTTTCTCTTACCTATATCTATTCTCCGATAGACGGAACCGTACTCAACAGGAATGTAAGTGAAGGCCAAACGGTTGCATCCAGCTTCAGTACGCCTACCCTGTTCAGTATTGCTAAGGATCTCACCAAGATGCGGGTACGTGCCTCAGTAGATGAAGCCGACATCGGAAACGTAAAAGTAGGTCAGAAAGCGACATTTACGGTGGATGCTTTTCCGGATGAAACATTTGACGGCCAGGTTTCTGAAGTACGCCTCCATCCTACTGTTTCATCGAATGTAGTCAATTACACCACCATCATCAATGCTGATAATTCCAGTTTAAAGCTGAAACCGGGAATGACGGCAAATATCACAATCTACACCCAGGTTTTAGACAATATTATGAAAATTCCTGTGTCTGCAACCAGCTTTAGACCAGACAGCCTGATCATCAAAAAATACAAAGTAAATTCTCCATTTGCCGATGGTAAAAAACACGAAAAAGGACAATGGAAAAAACAAGACAAGGGAGCTGAAAAGAAAAATGAAGCAGCGGTTTGGATTATTGCGAAGGACAGCACTATTTCCCGTAAAAAAATAAAAACCGGAATGGATAATGATACCGAAATACAGGTTGTTTCGGGATTGGATAAAAATGACAATATCATTACCGGCTATAAGGTTTTATCAAAAAAATCTTCCGGAGGACAGACTAAAAGTCCTTTTATGCCTCAAAGAAGAGGTGGCGGAAACAACAAAAACAGCGGTGGCGGCGGTGGCGGACCGAGATAAAAAAATTATAAATTTCAGATTTTGAATTTTAAATTCTTTTTATAAAACCCGTCAATCAACAACTAGCAAACCTAAAACAAAAGTCATGGCAGAAAAAATTCTGGAGATCATGGATCTGAAAAGAGAATTCAGAATGGGTGAAGAAATTGTTCACGCACTGAAAGGGGTGACATTTACGGTAGAAAGAGGTGAATTCGTGACCATTATGGGAAGCAGCGGTTCCGGAAAATCTACCCTGCTCAACATTATTGGCTGTTTAGATAAACCATCTGGCGGAGACTATATTCTGGATGGTATTAATATCAAAAACTTAGATCGTGATGAGCTGGCTGTTCTCAGAAATCAAAAAATAGGGTTTGTCTTTCAGGCTTACAATCTTCTTCCCAGAACGACTGCAAAGGAAAATGTAGAGCTTCCGCTTCTCTACAACTCAAAAATATCTACAGAAGAACGTCACAAAAGAGCCATACAGGCTTTAACAGCCGTAAAACTGGAGAGCAGGATTGATCATCTTCCGAATCAGATGTCTGGAGGACAACAGCAAAGAGTTGCTATTGCCAGAGCTTTGGTAAATGAACCTGTCATGATTCTTGCAGATGAAGCCACGGGAAATCTGGATACCAGAACCTCTTATGAAATCATGACCCTCATGCAGGATCTTCACCATCAGGGACGAACCATCGTTTTTGTAACCCATGAACCTGACATTGCTACTTTCAGCAGCAGAACAGTTACCCTGCAGGATGGAAAAGTCATTAAGGATATAAAAAATGATCATATAAAATCTGCCAAAGAAGCCCTGGAAAACCTTCCGGTAAATGATGATTACTAATCATGTAAACCCAAAAAACTACTGCAATGAACATTTCAAACCTCTTCAGAATTGCCTGGAAAGCTCTTTTAAGAAACAAGCTTCGTGCATTTTTAACCATGCTCGGCATCATTATCGGTGTGGCTTCAGTGATTGCGATGACTGCGATTGGAGAGGGCTCAAAAAAAAGCATCAGCGATCAGCTTTCATCCATGGGATCGAATATGATTACCATCCGGCCGTCCAGCAATGTGAATGTTTCCGGAGGTGCCAGAATCGGTGCTTCGGGACTACAGACCTTGAAACCTCAGGATGCAGATGCCATTTCAAAAGGAGCACCTGATGTTTCTTATGTATCTCCCGCTGTACAGACCAACGGACAGTCTATCAACGGACCCAACAACTGGCCTACTCAATTGCAGGGCGTGAATGAAGAATATTTCAGCATCAGAGACTGGAGTATTGCCGAGGGCAATCTTTTTACCAAAAAGGATGTTACTTCTTCCAACAAAGTCTGTCTCTTGGGGCAAACGGTTTACAATAATTTATTTCCTAACGGTGAAGATGCGGTAGGGAGTATCATCAGGTTCAATAAAGTTCCTATGAAAATCATTGGAATTCTGGCTTCAAAAGGGTCTAATGCATTCGGGCAGGATCAGGATGATGTGATCATTGCTCCATTCAATACCGTTCAGAGAAGATTTTTAGGAATTACTTATGTTCAGACCATGTATGCAGCTTCTACGAATGAAAATACTTCGCAACAGGCTACAGATCAGGTTTCGGAGATTTTAAGAAAACAGCATAAACTGCCTGTTGACGGAAGCAATGACGACTTTAGCGTAAGAACTCAGGCGGAGCTTATCTCTACCATGAGCTCAACAAGCCAGCTTCTGACTGTACTTTTATCAGCTATTGCCGGAATTTCCCTGATTGTAGGAGGAATTGGAATTATGAATATCATGTACGTATCCGTTACGGAACGAACGAAAGAAATCGGGCTGAGAATGTCTATTGGCGCAAGAGGAAAGGATATTCTGTACCAGTTTCTTATTGAAGCGGTGCTTATCAGTATCACCGGCGGAATTCTTGGGGTACTGTTAGGAATCCTGTCTTCAGAATTGGTTACTTTCTTCCTCTCCTGGCCTACTTTTATTACGGAATCTTCGATTATTGTTTCATTCATTGTATGTGCTGTTACTGGAGTGTTTTTCGGATATTATCCTGCGTTGAAAGCATCAAAACTTGATCCTATTGAAGCATTGAGATATGAATAGTTTTTGTAAATTTGGATAGTGAGTGCGAGATTGGGGAGTCGTGGTTTCGGGATTAAGAAATCGTTCCAGTCTAGCTTAGCAACCCATAATACAACAATAAAAAACACCTACATCATATGTCTGCAAGCGTTTCTTCGAAAACATTTGATTTTTTAAAAAAATTAAATAAAAATAATAACCGCGAATGGTTTAATGAAAATAAAAACCTGTACACAGAGTCCCTGCAAAATGTTGTTTCATTTCTGGATGAGCTGATTAAAGAGATGTCCGGTTTTGATGAAGAGCTTGCCAAGATTGACAGCAAAAAGGCATTATTCAGAATTTACAGAGATACCCGGTTTTCAAAAGACAAGTCTCCTTATAAAACTAACTTCGGAGCTTCTCTTGGAATGGGAAAAGGAAATCAGAAAGGAGGTTATTATCTCCACATGGAGCCCGGAAAATCCTTTTTAGCAGGAGGAATCTATATGCCTGAATCTTCTGTTTTGAAAGAAGTACGTAAGGAAGTTTCATTGTACGGAGACGATTTTCTTAAAATTATCAACAACAAAGATTTCAAAAAACATTTTCCGGAACTGGATCAGGACGACAAGCTGAAAAAAGTTCCTCAGGGCTTTGAAAAGGAAGACCCAATGGGTGAATATCTGAAGCTTAAGAATTTTATTGTAGTCTATTCTTTGAAAGATGAAGAAGTACTCGATAAAAATGCAGTGAAAAATATGAACCAAATTTTCAAACTGATGAAACCCTTCAATGATTTTCTGAATACCCCCTTTCTTTGATCTGTTTTCTCATCAGAGAACCACTGAAAACAGGCATGCTAAGTCTTTCAGATCCAAGGCACAGATATTTTTACGATTATTGTGAGTATTTGCTGGGTCTAAAGTACCGAGATGTCTCTGTGACAAATTTAAATCCATTAGATTTTATTTGATTACAAAAACAGACACAAAGCATAACTCCTGAAAATCAGATTATTATAATTAACATTTTTTAAGAAAAGTTTTACATTTTTCCCTATCTTTGCTGTTCGCCAAAAAGCTTACGATGTCTTTATACCAAAAACTCGCTGAAAAACTACAATACATAAGTCCGAATTTCTACAAAAAAAGATATTTTAAAAGTTTAAATAATCTTAGTAAAAATAATTTTTCGGAACGTAATGTAGAACCGGAACTGGTATGGATCAAAGAATACCTTCCTAAAAATGCTGTGATATTGGACATCGGTGCGAATGTAGGAACTTTCCTTTACCAGCTGGAAAATACGCTGGATCATGAGCATATTTATGGTTTTGAGCCCAATAAAAAGCTTTACCGACGATTGAAAAGGCTTTTCCCGGCAATGCGTATCTTTCCTCTGGCTCTTTCTGACGAAAACAGAATTGCAGAGTTCAAAGTACCCATTATTAACGGAAAAACGATTGCTTCCCGTGGAACTTTAAACACTTCTTACAAGGAAAAAGGAGAAGAAAAAAGTTATACAGAGAAAGTGAAAGTGATCAAACTGGATGAATGGGCTGCACTGGAACATTTCAACAGGCTTGATTTCATTAAAATAGACGTTGAAGGCAACGAAATAAAAACACTTCTCGGAGCAAAAGAAACCATCAGACAGTTCAAGCCTACTTTAATGGTCGAGATGGAACAAAGACACCACCAAACACCCATATGGAACGAAATATCTGAAGTGATGAACTGGGGATATGACGCCAGATATCTGAACAGAAACAGCTTTACGCTGGAGAATCTTACCGAAGATATTATAACACAAAATACAAACGACGAAAAAAATAAAACTCAGTACATCAACAATATTATTTTTATACCTACAAACATTTAAAACGACTTTATGAGTATAGTAGCGAGACAAGGCTTCAAATATTCCATTATCGGTTATATTGGGTTTTTGCTGGGCACCGTTTCCGCAATATTCATATTTCCGAATGATTTTGAATTTTATGGAAAGCTGCGCTACATTCTTCCGACTGCAGAGATGCTGGTTCCTTTTGTAGTACTGGGAATTTCCTATTCCAATGTGAAATTTTTTCACACCGTAGAAAAAGACGGTAAAAAACAGAATATGCTGTCATTATCGCTGCTGACTGTTTTTATCAACTTTCTTATTTTCACGGTTGTATTTTTTATACTCCCCTATTTTTATCCGAAATTCAGGCATTCGGAAGCATGGAAGATTAAGGAAATGATTCTTCCGTTGATTTTAATTCTTTCATTTTGTGCCATTTTCAATAAATACACTTCCAATTATAAAAGAATTGTGGTTTCCAATATTTTCGACAATCTATTTCCGAAAATAGCCAATCTGGGAGCTTTTTGCCTCTTTTTCTTTGCTTTATCACAGAATATGACTGCTGTGACATCCCAGAACATTGCATTCGCTTTCTTTTTTGGAATATTCTTGTTGATGCTTTTGGGCTATATTTATTACACGAACAAACTTGAAAAGATTCAGCTGGATTTCAGTACGGATTATTTTAAGAAAAATAATTTCTGGAAAGAGTTTTTCAATTACAGCTTCTTCGGATTTCTGGGAACTTTTGGAAATTATCTGGCGATCAACAGCTTTATGATCGGAGAATTTATGGGTATGGAAGAAGTAGGAATCTACTCAGTTTTATACGCATTGATTTCGTTGATCTCTATTCCACAGCTTGGATTGTTTAATATTTCTGCACCTATCATCAACAAAACTCTTGCAGATGGGGATATGATAGAATTGGACAGATTTCATAAAAAAACGTCTTTAACACTGTATTTTCTTGGAGCCGTTTTATTCTCCTGCATCATGGTCGGATTCCCTTACCTGACGCAGTTTATGCCAAAGAACGGAACTATGCTCAGAGAATATGAACCCGTAGTCTGGATCTGGGGTTCTGCCGTATTAATAGACCTGGCAACCGGATTTAACGGAAACATTATCTCTCTTTCAAAATATTACAGATTCAATATCCTGGTCATGCTTTTGCTGGCCGGACTGACTATCGGACTGAATTATTATTTCATTAAAAATACAGATTTGAAACTGATTGGAATTGCGTTATCTACAGCTATTTCTCTTACCATTTACAACGTAGTGAAAATTGTTTTCAATTATATTGTATTTAAGGTTTCACCTTTAAGCATTGAAATGATTTTTGTTTCTATCATCTGTACTTTAGCGATTACAGTAGCCATCGTTCTTCCTAATTTCAGCAGCAATCTGCTCAATCTTATTTATAAGCCTGCTGTAGTTCTGTTACTGATCTATATTGGAAATTATTTCACCAAGATTTTCCCGGTTGAGGAATACCTAAATATGAAATTTATTAAAAGCGTCTTTAAGATTAAATAGATTGAAGTAAGAAGCAGCGAATGCTATTCTTCTGTAGAAATCAGGACTCCAATAGCTAAATTAAGCCGTTTAAAAACTGTTCCAGTTTATTCTGAACTTCTTTCTTGCTATACGTTTTATAAAAGTCAAATGGAGCCTCTGAAAGTGCTGTTAATTGATCAAGAATATTTCCTTTTTCAGGAATGATAAAATCAAGTTTTGACGGGTAATTCTTAGGAAAAACCGCCAATTTCCCATATGCTACGGCATCACCAAGATTTCCGGTCATTTTCGTGAGTCCATACGTTTCTTTCATGCTGAAAAACTCTGTTTCCTGCTGAATAGGACACCATAGAACATCCCCTTTTTTCATCCATTTTTCAAAGTCTTCAGAAGAAACTCTTTCAGAAAAATACGTAATCTCGATATTTTCAGGCAGCTTTTCAGATAACTGTTCAAGTCGTTTTAACTCATGCCCATTAGCTTTTCCCAGAAATATAAACTGACAACGTTTATCTGTATTCATATTCTGAATAGTTTCAAAAATATAAGTATAATCTCTTCTATTCTGAGAAACTCCTCCGGGAATGACAATAACCAGATCCTCGTTTTTAGTTTTATCAAAATCTCTTGTATAAAACAGAGGTAAAAACAGATATCTCTCCGAAATCAATGCTTCATCCAGTACGAAAAGAGATCTGGAGGTCTGATACACTTTAGTTTTGTAGAATAATCCTTCTTTCATCCACAGTTTTAACCTGAAAATAACATCTCCTTTGAAGACACTTTTCAACAGATCCAGCTTTGAAGCTTTTGTAAAATTGAGATTATGCGTAATAATTGCTGTATTGTACTTTTTTGTTACGGCTAAAAAAGTATTAAAATAACGATGTACAGTACCTATAACAACTAAATCATACCCTTTTCCCCTTAACTGATCCAAAATCATAGAGCTGTCCGATAAGAATATAGCTTTATTGCTATGGCTGATCTGATCTTTGATTCTTTTTGAAAAATAATAGTCTATCTCAAAATCCTGAGATCCCTTCATAACATCCATGAAAGCCTGAGCAATTTCTGCATGGGTATCTATTTCTATGTACGCTATTTTTTTCAATGGTTAAACGGTAATTAAATTTTTATTGTATAAGTTTTGGCTAAAGCCAATTGAGTTTTTATTTTTTTTTGTTAAATGGGCTAAAGCCCATTCGTATTGATACATATGGTCAACGAACAAAATAATTTACCTTCTACATCTTCAGCCATTTCTTCTTCAACATTCTCCAACGTTGATCATTAACAGCTTTTTGTTCTTCTTTCGTAATTTTCAGTTCCAATTTCTTTGATCTGCAGTTTTCATAAGACTTAATAATATCAAAGAAAAAACCAGCAGATTTGCTTTTCATCGCTTCCTTTGAAGAAGCTATATAAGCGAGAAACCTGTTGAGTCCTAAGAAATAAAAGTACCTGCCATAGTAATCTGCAGGCCGTATTGTGTAATCAGCTCCTTTTACTTTAATCAGCTTCACCTGGAGTTCGGAAAGAACAACTTCTTTCCATCCTAAGTTTTCCAATAGTATAGAATCTATATTATCCCAACCCAGCGTCTCTCTTAAGCCTCCAATATGAATGAAACATTCTTTCCGATAGGCTTTCATAGGACCTCTTACATGGTGCTTGTTGGAATTCCCTTCATAGACCCATTTTCCGTCTTTTTCTATATACAAAAGCCCTCCTACCAATCCGTATCTGGGATTCCCTGCAAAGGCATTTTCTATTGCTGTCAGGTAGTTTTCCGGAAGAATGATATCGGCATCAAATTTACAGATGATATCAAATTCATCCATAGACTGAGTCTTGAGTCCACTTTTAAAAGCATGAACGACTTTAGATCCGGGCTGATGTTCAGATTTTTGAAGGGTAACGGTTTCAAAACGGGAATCAGTTTCTGTATATTTCCTGATAATTTCAGACGTTTTGTCTGTAGAGCCGTCATTCACTACCACTACTCTAAAATCTTTGCTGCTTTGCTGTTGTAAAGAATCGAGAGTAAAGGAGAGGTTGTCTTCTTCGTTATGGGCAGGAATTATGATTAAAAACCTCACGAATTATGGTATAAATGATGAATAATAAGTGATAAATGACCATTTATTGAATCATTTACCACTTATTGTTTTTTTTACTATTTATTATGCGGTTTCAGCATATTTTTCGGATCAAGGATTTCGTCCAGTTTTTCCTGGGAAAGAATTCCTTTTTCAAGAACAAGGTTGTATACACTTTTTCCTGTTTCCAATGCTTCTTTAGCAATTTGTGTAGACTGTTTGTATCCGATATAAGGATTCAATGCTGTCACAATACCAATGCTGTGTTTTACCATATTAAGGCAAATTTCTTTATTGGCTGTAATACCTACCACACATTTCTCACGAAGAGTATCCAAAGCATTGCAAAGGAAGTTGATATTTTCCATGATGGCATGAGAAAGTACCGGTTCCATTACGTTAAGCTGTAATTGTCCTGCTTCTGCTGCAAAAGTCACCGTAAGATCATTCCCGAATACTTTGAAACAAACCTGGTTTACCACTTCAGGGATCACCGGATTTACTTTACCCGGCATAATAGAAGATCCCGGCTGCATTGGCGGAAGGTTGATTTCAAAAAGACCCGCTCTTGGACCTGATGAAAGCAATCTTAAATCATTACAGATTTTTGATAATTTCACGGCAAGACGTTTCGTTGCTGAAGAGTAAATTACATACGACCCCGTATCTGGCGTTGCTTCCACTAAGTTCGGAGCTGAAACAATCGGGAATCCTGTAATCTGAGCTAAATTTTTAGCACAAAGAACAGCATATCCTACCGGAGCATTTAATCCTGTTCCGATCGCTGTTGCTCCCATATTCACTTCTACGAAAAGGTCTGCATTGTTATTCAGCTTAGAAATATCTTCTTCTAAAGTAGCTGCATAGGCTTCAAATTCCTGTCCCAATGTCATGGGTACTGCATCCTGAAGCTGCGTACGTCCCATTTTGATAACATCATGAAACTCCTCTCCTTTTGCACGGAAAGCTGCGATAATTTTCTCAAGCTTTTCTACCAAGCCGATGTTCATCTGAAGCAATCCCATTTTGATAGCCGTAGGATAAGCATCGTTGGTTGACTGGGAAAGGTTGATATGGTCATTCGGTGAACAGAATTCGTATTCTCCTTTATTTTTACCTAATTTTTCCAACACGATGTTTGCAATCACTTCATTCGCATTCATGTTGATGGAAGTTCCTGCCCCACCTTGGATCATATCTACCGGAAACTGGTCGTGATATTTCCCTTCTACAATTTCATCACACGCTTCTGCTATTTTGAAATATAGGTTTTCGTCTAAAAGCCCTAGTTCATAATTGGTTTTTGCTGCTGCTTTCTTTACAAAAGCCAGCCCTTTTATGAAGTCCGGATACGAAGACAAAAGTTGTCCTGAAATTTTAAAATTGTCGATAGCTCTTTGTGTCTGAACCCCATAATAAGCATCTAAAGGCACATTCAGTTCGCCTAATAGATCACTTTCTTTTCTGAAATTTTCCATTACAGATATTTTACTGTTTTTGATCGTTTAAAGATAGCAAAAACGCATCTAACCGATGCGCTTTAATTTGAATTATTTTACTGGATATTTTTGATTTAAAGCTTGCAGTATTGCCCATGTTTCGGCATCCATGATTCCGTCATAATTCTGTGGACGGAAGTGGTACTGGAATGCTTCAATGGTTTTCTTAGTAGCATCATCCCATTTCCCGCTAAGATCCAATCCATATCCGAATTTCTGCAATCCAGTCTGAATAAGGAAGATAAAGCTTGAATCATTATATCTGGCCGTAATATCTGCCTGTGCCGGCTCAAGATAAGTCTGTTTGGCTGCCTCATCATACCACATTCCAACCTGATACTCGTCATACAGCTTTTTCCATGGGAACATTGGCCCAGGATCCTGTTTTCTTGTAGGAGCAATATCTGAATGAGCCAATACGTTGGTTGCCTGAATCTGATATCTTGTCACAATATCTTTAACCAATGCTGCTACTTTTTTCACCTGCTCATCACTGAAAGGTGCAAAGGTTCTTTTTCCCGTAGCATCTGTGGTATAACCCATATTTACAATTTCAATCCCGATAGAGGTATCGTTAAGATTCTTGTCATTTCTCCAGGCGCTTACTCCTGCATGGTATGCGCGTTTGTTTTCGTCTACCAGTTGATAAATCTCGTTATCTCCGGTATTATTTACCAGATAATGAGCACTCACTGCCTGCTGGGTAAGAACGGTAATCGACTTATCATCCGGAAGTGCTGTATAATGTAATATCAAATAACGCTGTCTGAAGTTCTGGGCAACCGCAGGAAAATAAGTCTTCACGACTTTATATCCGGCTGGTTTTGCAGATACAATAGAACCATAACTTGCCGTATTATCATTTTTTGTTGGGTCTGCTATATTAGTAGTAAAAAAATCTACTCCATGATCAGAGACAACTTTTGGTTTTGGAGCAACCGGAGCTGTTGTCTGAACAGTCGGTTTCGCCTGTGTTACCGGGGTTTTCGGTTTGTAAGTATTTTTTTTTACATTTTGTTGAGAAGTACATGAAAAAACAAAAGTGCTTAATCCGATGATATATAATGTTTTACGCATCAGTTTGGTTTTTGGATGATTTATTACTTCAAAAATACACAAATTTTTCTTGAATTTTATTTGGTAAATAAAGAAATCTGTTCTATATTTGCACTCGCAATAACGGAACAACGATCATTAAAAAATAAACAAAAAGGAGGGTTGCCAGAGTGGTTAATGGAGCAGTTTGCTAAACTGTCGACGCGAAAGTGTCGCAAGGGTTCGAATCCCTTACCCTCCGCTCACTTATATATTCGGGGCGTAGCGTAGTCCGGTCATCGCGCCTGGTTTGGGACCAGGAGGTCGCAGGTTCGAATCCTGCCGCCCCGACTGTTTTAGTAGTTTTCTCAAAACTACTCAATGGGTGCGTAGCTCAGCTGGATAGAGCATCTGCCTTCTAAGCAGACGGTCAAAGGTTCGAATCCTTTCGCGCTCACTTAAAGACTCACAATTTTTGTGAGTCTTTTTTGTTTTTATATAGCTGAATTTTATGATCTATGGATTAATATCAAAACTTGTGGACTACGCAAAAAGTTTTGATATTATGAATAAAAAAAACGTTCGATCTCTTACTCCGCAAAGCTGTAATCTAAAGTTTTTTATTTTTGTATTGAATGATTCTGATGAGGCATTGCGACTGGCTTTTGGATATTCTGATTGTAAATTTTTCTATATCGGGATATTTTGAAAATAGAATTTCTATTCTCTATTTTTGAACCCAACTATTCCAATGAAGTTTTATATTCTGGCCAATACCAAAATTTCCATCATATCATCTTCCTGATAAATTTAATAAACTCTTATTATTTCCTATTTTGAATATTATTATCAATCGTGTATCTTGAAAAACGCACACTACTTTTCTTAGAATATATAAGCCTATCCTGAAATCAGTTCTAAATATTCTGGATTAAATAGTTTTTTTTACATAATATGAATTCCGAAATAAAAAAGATAAATATTTAAAACTTAAATTAAAAAAAAACTAATTAATTGATAAAATATTGATAATATTCATTTTTATATAAAATGTGAGCTTTTATCATCATTTTATATTAATACATTAAATAATTCTAAAAATTATAATTATTAAAAAAATTCAATAAAACTTGTTCTTGTTTTGATAAATACATTTATTTGCTGTAATATTCATTAATAAACAGCTCAATACACAATGAATATCACAAATAACTATTAACATTTTAAAATTTATTTGATGAAAACAAAATCATTAGAAAAATTAGGAAGTTTTCAACTTCAAAATGAGAAATTATCAACAGTTTTAGGAGGACAAGGAGGCCCTGCTTTACCAAGTTTTGCACTTGGAGTTGAACCAACAGTTACGGGGGGTGGAGAAGTTGAACTGCCTTCGGGACCAGGGGGTGCATGCGTGTGTACAGGCTATACAAGTGATTTGGATTTCCATAACGGAGGTATGGGGTATAATGGAACATACCCAATAGATAAATCCTGTAACCCTTAAAAAAGAAAAAGATGAGAAGCGTAATTGCTTCTCATTTTACAATTACAAATATCAATGAAAAATATATTAGTATTTCTGTCTATAATAGTCCACTTAACAATAAGTGCTCAAGATTTTGAGATAAAAAATCAGTATCTTATTAAATATTGTGAGCTAATAAATGAAGCTGAAAATAAAATTATTATTAATGATTTAGTAAGTGCAAATAATCTCTATAAAGAAGCTTTTAAAGAATTCAGGTACCCATATGCTAAAGATTTACAAAATAGTATGAATGTGGCTTTAAGAGTAAAAGACTTTGAAAATGCTTATTATGATTACCACTCATTAAAATGTTTAGGAAAGGAGTTTGATATTAATTTTTTATCTAAAGACTTTAAAAATAACGAAAAATATAAAATAAAATCTTGTGAAAACAAGGTTGATTTGCAATATAAAAAAACCTTAGATTCACTGTATGAGATTGACCAATATTACAGAAAATTGTCAGGAGGAAACTATGAAGCGTATAAAAAAGATCTTACAAAAAGTGATAGTATTACATCCACAAACTTACTTAGATTAATTCAAAAAAAAGGTTTTCCTAATGAGTACAATATTGGACTGGCTTCAGCAGACAATATGTTTTATCAAAAATTTTATTACATTATTTGGCATCAATTAGCTAATAATCACTACAGCAGTCAGAAAGTTAATTTCTCTAAGGAAATATTAAGGGCTTTAAATGAAGGAAAGATAAGACCTGACATTGCAGGGCAATTATTTGATTTAAATAATGGAACAAAGGATTATTCATTTTTTAAAATTTATCAATTTATTGTTAATAATGAGAAAACAGATTGTTGTTATATATCTGAGGCAATCTTACCAGAAAAAAGAGCTGCAGAAGTAAATACTAAAATAAAAGAAATTAATAGAAAAAGAAAATTAATAGGTCTGACATCAACTGAAGAGGAGGCTCGTAAAAATATATTCTTTTTAAGTAATAAAGATTATATTTTTACGAGTATTACTATAGAAGGTTTTCAGTTTAAGAACAATAATGATGCTGAGTTGTTTAAAAAGTACTTAATTAAGCTAAATGATACTACTCATTAGTGTGGATAATGATACTATGACCGATGAAATATGTACGTGGTTGTCTTATCAAAATAAAGAATTTGTTCGTTTAAGTGAGAATCAACATATCAACAAAGTTTTTTTTGATTTTAAAAATAATACTTTCAAAATTTCTATTGGAGCCATTGAGTATAAATTAGAGGACTTCAAATCAGTATTCTATAGAAATGGTGGAATTTACTATAATGCAATAACAGGGGAAATAGATAGTAATTTAGTTGATTTTTATAATTCGGAACTTAAATCTATATCGGAGTTTATCTACTATTATTTCAAGGTAAACGAGGTTCGTGTCTTTGGAAACCTCTTTACTAAAGAAGTTAATAAATTAGAAGTTTTACTTTTAGCAAAATCTTTAGGCTTAAAAATTCCTGATACCTATATTTTATCAGAATTGAATGACTTGGAACAGATTGACATTTCTCAGACCTATATTACAAAAGCAGTCTCTGAAATGAAGCCTATTGTCGTTGAAAATGACTTGTATCTGAATTACACACATGAAATAGATCTAAATAATATTCATGATAAAAAAGAAAGTATTATACCTTCATTAATCCAAAGAAAGATTGATTGTCTTTATGAAATAAGGGCATTCTTTTTTGAAAAGCAGATTTGGGCAATTGCTACATTTGATTTTTCAGGCAATGTTGATATTAGGAACATAAAAGAGAAAGAGAAAAAGTATCTTCCTCTTGTGCTTCCATTAGAGCAGAAAAGGAAAATTTTAAAATTAGCAAAGAAGCTGAACTTAAAGTGTGGGACGGTTGACTTACTAAAGTCTGATAAAGATTACTATTTTTTAGAAGTGAATCCATTAGGGCAGTTTCACCAAGTCAGTTATTACGGAAACTATCAAATAGAAAAACGTATTGCAGATTTATTATGAAAGAAAAAAAGAAACTACACGTAAAAGGAATTGAATATTCTCTACAAGAATGGAAGAGAAGCAACAATGTGTCTCAGGTTAAATATTCCGAAAATAAAGATAAACAAAGTAGAAAAACAAAGATTTTTCGTTCACGAAAACATTATTCCCTTTTGTATTAAACATGTTTTTAAAACTATTTGATTCAGTTAAAATTACTAGAGGTGCTAAAAATTCTATTATTTTAGATGCTAGTACTGGATTTTTACAATTCATTCCGATTGCTTTTTTTGATTTACTATCAAATGAACATCAAAACTATTCTGTATTAAAAAAACAACTAGATAATGAGAGTTTACAAACTTTAGAAGAGTACGTTAATTTCATCCTAGATAATAAATTAGGGGTTATTGTAAGTTCTAAAAAAGAATTATCAACTTTTCAGAATACATCAGAATTTAAAGAAACTCCTTCTCATGTTGACTATTTGATTTTAGATGTCAACAATTCTGGTGCTTTAAATGATGCGCTAGTACAACAGATTTGTGATTTGAAAATTAAATATCTACAAATCAGATTTTCAGAACTGGAATTAAATGATATAATAAAAGTAATTTCTAACTTATATCTGTTTAATAATTCCAGTATTAACGAAGTATCAGCTGTTGTAAATTATGACTTAAAATTGGTCACATTTATCAATGAGAATCACTACAAAATTTCAAATAAATTTCTTCATTTTATATTGCATTCATCGAATGAACAAGATTTTCAAACTTTAGACCACGTCCATATAAATATCATTAAAAATAAAATTAATATCCCTTTAAGTTGTGGATTGATTAACTTAAAAAATATCAATCTTAATCGTAACTTTTATCTTGAAGCAAAACAGCATAATTCCTGTCTTCACAAAAAAATAGCAGTAGATATAGAAGGTAACATTAAAAACTGTCCTTCAATGCCTCAAAATTTCGGAAACATTAGAGATACAACATTAGAGAATGCTTTAAGTCATCCTGAATTTAAGAAATATTGGAACTTAGCTAAAGATAGTATAGAAGTCTGCAAAGATTGTGAATTTCGTTATATCTGTACTGATTGTAGAGCTTACACTGAACAAACTCATACTAATAAGGAAGGATTAGATACTTCTAAACCTTTAAAATGCGGCTACAATCCTTACACTGGTGAATGGGAAGAATGGAGTACAAACCCTCTGAAACAAAAAGCAATTAAGCATTACAAGATGTTGGATTTCATCAAAAAAGTATAGAAAATCTAACTGTCTACCTGTTTTTAACAAATCATTATAAACCAATTGTCAATATGAAATATTATAATTAGTATTTCACAAAATAAAAGCTTTACTTCAAAATCGAAGGATCGGATTATTATTTATTTTGAAATAATTGTTTCCAGATAATTCTGCCAGTTTTCTTTATAGCTCGTTCCAATGGGAATTTCTATAGAGTTTATTTCAATTTCGTTCTTAGTATAAGCAGTCATTTTTTTTGTATGAATAATAAAAGAACGATGAATTCGAATAAATTCAGATTTCAGTAATTTTTCAAAAACCGAAATATTCTGTTTTATATGATGTGATCTTCCACTTTCCAAATGAATAGTGATGTAATCTTTCAGGCTTTCGATATACATAATCTCATCAAAGATAATTTTAATATGCCTATTGCCGCTTGTTACAAAAATATGATTTTCAGATCCGGCATTAACTTCTTTCTTTGGAGCTTGAAACTGTTTAAATTTTTCTATTGAAACAAAAAAACGGTCAAAAGTAATGGGTTTCAAAAGATAATCGATCACATTAAGCTCATACCCTTCAATTGCATATTCTCTGTAAGCTGTTGTAAAAATTACTTTAGGCGGATTTTTTAATTTTTTCAAGAAATCATTTCCTTTCAGCAGAGGCATTTCAATATCTAAAAAGATTAAATCGACAGAATTATGCTCTAAAAAGGAATATGCTTTTAATGCATTTTCAAAAGAATCTATTAACTCAAAATTTTCAAAATTCGACAAATGAGAAGCAATTAATTCTCTTGCCAAAGGTTCGTCGTCAACAATAATACATCTGTGTTTCATTTGAGATAAGTAGTTTGGAATTCTAAAAGCTAATTTAATCGTTTTGAATGGGCTATCGGCAGTCTTATAAAACTTCTTTCCCGTTTTGATTTTTCAGACAAAGTTTAACCGTATAAAACGTCTTCGTTTCTTCAATTTCCAATTGATGTTTTTTTGGATATAATAAATCCAATTGTTTCCGGACGTTTTCTAAGCCAATTTTAGATTTTTCTGAAATTCGGGCACATTCATTTTGAGGTTTTGTGTTCTCAATACTAAAAATAATTTGTCCTTTTTTACTTTCTAGATTCAACCTGATTGTTGCTTTTTCAGTTTCATTAATTACCCCATGCTTAAAAGCATTTTCGATAAAAGTCAGCACAATCAAAGGCGAAATCTTATTACTTTCCTGAATATCTTTCGTAAATAAAATATCCAATCTGTTTTCGTCATAACGTAATTTTTCCAAAGCAATATAATTCTCAATCAGCGTAATTTCTTTCTCAACAGAAACATAATCTTCATTACAGCGATATAAAACAAAGTCCAAAATCTCAGATAATTTAGCAATTACCTCAGGTGCCTTATCATCTTTTTTTAGGGTTAAAGTATATAGATTATTTAAAGTATTGAACAAGAAATGAGGGTTCAGCTGGTTTTTCAGCACCTTTAATTCTATCGACCGTTTTTCTTCTTCCAATTTTAAAAGACGCTGTTGTTTGCGATTAAAACTGATAAATCCTAAAATAATAACGGGATATGTGATAAAAGAAAACTCTCTTACTATCAATTTGCCAGAAGTAAGACGTTCACGAACCGTCATTGTATGCCCAAGCCAATCATCGAAGAAAGTTGGGAATCTGGGTTCTAGATAATAAAATTTTAAAGTCATTAAAAGAGCAAAAACAATATAAAACCAGCCTAAGGCAGAAATTATGAAAAATAAATATTTTTTTTTATTTAATGTTTCCGGAATAATCCAATATATCAAACCGTAAGCAACAGCGGCCTGTGCTAAAATTTTACAGGAATAAATAACAATGAATGCATAAGAATCTTCATTGTCAGATTTATTTGAAAAAAAAAACAGCAAAAATAAAATCCAGTATAAACAATGAAGCGCCGTCCTTTTTAAGTCAATTCTCTTAATAAAATTCATTATATACTTTAATAGACGCAAAGTAACAAAATATAGAAATAACGTCCGTCAATTAATATGAATAGTCTGTTTTAGCCTCTAAAAACTGCATTTCAGCATACGAATTCAATAAAACTTAAAAATAGATTATTTAAATGCTCAAACAGCTTCTTCAGCTGTATTCAAAGAAGGATCATAATGACGTGATTATATTCGCTTAAAATAACAAAATGATCAAACTTATTATTCTACCGGCAGCACTGTTAAGTAATATATTAAAATAAAAACCTTTTTAACGGGAAATGATTAACCAACAAAACGAAATGAAAAAAGTAATTAAAAATGCAATTGGTATTCTGTTTCTAATGACTACCTTAAACCTATTTTCGCAAGAAACCAAACAAGAAATAGTATACAGCAAAGCTTCTAAACTCATAAAGCCAACCTTGTTTGCTGATTTGGGAGAAACCAACCAAACGCCAGACGGAATGGCTTTAGATAAAAAAGGCAATCTATTTTTATCGATCACAAATCCAATTACATTTGATCAACACGGGAGCAAAATTCTAACTTTTGATGAAAATGATAAACCCGTCACTTGGTTTGATCAACTTCCATTGCATCCTACTACTAAAAAAGTACATCCTATGGGAATGGAGTTTGGTCCCGATGGAAATCTATATGTAATGGATAATCAGTTTTTTACAGGAAATGAAAATTTTTCAAGATTGATTCGGATTAATGTAAAAGACGGAAAACCTTTAAATGCTGAAGTTTTGGTTGAGGGATTTAATTTCGGAGAAGCTGTAAGATGGTATAAAAACCGGGTTTATATAACGGATGCATTATTTAAAAACAGAAGAGATAGCGGAATTTACAGCTTTACAATGAAACAATTAAATTCTAAAAATATCACTTTAGATACAGCCAATAAGAAAAATTATATCATTGCAACTTTTACTTTAAAACCAGAAGTTACGAAAAGAACGATAGGAATTGACGGGATTGCTTTTGATAAAAAAGGAAATTTATACGCTGGAAATTTTGGAGATGGTGTTATTAATAAACTAGAATTTGACAAGAGTGGAAAAGTAAAATCAAATACAATAGTTTTCGATTCAGATCAGTTAAAATGCTGTGACGGTTTTTTTTATGACGAAAAAAGAAATTCGATTTTTATCGCCAATTATGAGAACAACAGCGTACATCAGCTTAACTTAGATACCAATACAATTTCACTGATTTGGGAAAATGACAATGCAGACGGTTCCGATGGAAAACTGGATAATCCTTGTGAAACTATTATCTATAAAGGGAAATTATTAGTAGTTAATTATGATACTTTTCAAGGAGAAAAAAACAAAGAAATAGATGCTTTTCATACCATATCAAGCTTTGATCTGAAAAATTGAATTGAAATTAAATAGTAAGAAAAAAAAGCAAGCAATTAAGCAAACTAACGGTATCTCCTTAACCATAAAAGTGTTCAATAATGATCCTGTCATGACCACTTAAAGGCTCACAATCTTTGTGAGTCTTTTTTGTTTTTCATAGACTTCATTAAAATCTTATGCAAGAAAACTATTAATACAAGAATTAATTATCTGTAAAATATTGCTCAAACCATTGATCGAAACTTTCTTTATATTGAGCCTGAGCGTTTTTAATCAGTAAATCAGGTTCTTCGATCTGGCTTAAGCCATAATCTCCTTTCATCCAAGTCAAATATTTGCTTAAATCTTCACTCTCTTCATAATCATCTTCATCTTTATAAAAATAAGCTTCATCAAACTCTACTGAAATCTCAGTATCAAAAGTAAGTAAATGTAAAAGCTGTAAAATATTTTCAGCAACAATATGAACACCACCTTCATCTCCAAAAACAACAACTGGCATTTTATTTAAAGGCCGATCCGTTCCGTTATTCCAGATTGCATAGAATGAACCGGAACCATTTGCCTGAGCAAAAGGCAACATACTATTCAAAAAAATTTCATCATCACTCCAGCTTTTCAATCCGGACTTACTATCGATTAAAACACCAAAATCTTGTGAATAATTTCCAAACGAGGAAATAGTATTCTGGAAATAGATCAGTTTCTCAAGTTCTACAGGAATCTCTCCCAAACCTAAGTTTTTTTTAAATTCTATAATGTCTATCATTAGTTAATTATGTCTAGTTAATAAAATTAGCAAAATGAAAAAAGAATAACAAATTTATTAACTATCTTTAATTTTCCGGTCATCTTTTATATCAATTTAACAATATAATCAATCCATTTATCCCATAAATAAACTCCATAATAACAACGTTTTCAACATATTAAATCAAAACAATTATTGATTACATAAAATATCTTTTTCGTTATTATAAAATACCTATATTTACCACCAAGGAGTTCTTAAAACCTTCTTTATCAACCGAAATTGGTTACACTTAGGTGTGCATTAAAAGGGAATCGTGTGCAAATCACGAACTGTCGCGCAACTGTAAGTAACACATAAAGTTTTTATCAATTGATATCCACTGTATATTTTTTATATGGGAAGGATGATAAAAACCGTTACAAGTCAGGAGACCTGCCTATTTCGCATTGACGATGCTTTCGCGATTTGAAGCTTACAGTCAGGTATGATACGTTATGGATATAGTGTGATAAAACTGTTTTGTCAATCTGTATTACTTTTTGAGATGGATTACGAGTGAGCATTAGGTTGTTCTCATTATTCCATGGCTCAAATTCGTATCCCCCTTTCCGTAATTTTTTTTCTAATAAAGCACCGCGAAGTTTACTGAGAACTTTTTATAAGGTTTAATCAATGTAAAAAGTTATAAGGTGTACCGAAACAATCTTAATTATTCATGCAGTAACAACAGCTCTATTTTACAGACCTGTACGGCAAGAACTTTGCAAAATTCTCAATATCAATGTGATTTTAAGATTACTAAAATCCTTTTCTACCCTTCCTTTTTTACTAATAAGATAAGCATTTACAGCTCTTCTTCTCATTCGCAAACAAATTTCAACTCAACAATAAAATATTATAATGACCAAAAATGAAAATTGGAAATCTCCCGGCATGAAATTCCGGGAGGCAATGGAAAAAGAAAATCCCCTTCAGATTGTTGGAGCCATTAATGCAAACCATGCATTATTGGCACAGCAGGCTGGCTTTAATGCTATTTATCTTTCAGGAGGAGGTGTTGCAGCAGGGTCTTTAGGAATTCCTGATTTAGGTATTACCACTCTGGATGATGTGCTCATAGATGTTCAGCGTATTACCAATATTTGTGATTTGCCACTTATGGTAGACATCGATACAGGTTTTGGGCCTTCCGCATTTAATGTCGCCAGAACTATTAAATCATTGATCAAAGCCGGAGCAGCAGCGGTACACATCGAAGATCAGGTGGGGGCAAAACGTTGTGGACATAGGCCAGGAAAAGAAATCGTAAGCAAAGAAGAAATGGTAGACCGTCTTAAGGCTGCTGCAGATGCCCGTACCGATGAAAGCTTTGTTATCGGCGCAAGAACAGATGCTTTTGCCAATGAAGGACTGGAAAAAACTTTAGAAAGAGCAATAGCCTATAAGGAAGCTGGTGCAGATTTCATTTTTGCTGAAGCAGTACCCGATTTAAGTTTTTATCAAAAATTTGTTGATGCTACCGGAATTCCTGTGCTTGCGAATATCACGGAATTTGGGATGATTAAAATGTACACGGTAGAAGAGCTAAAAAACGCAGGTGTTGGGCTCATCCTCTACCCTCTTTCTGCCTTCCGGGCTGCTAATAAAGCGGCACAAAATGTATACAATCATATTCGCAAAGACGGAACACAGGCCAACGTACTGGATACTATGCAAACAAGAGAAGAACTCTATCACAGTATCGGCTACCACGATTATGAACAAAAATTAGATAATCTTTTTAAACAAAATACTCATGTCAACGAATAGCGAACCAACATTTAAACCTAAAAAAAGTGTAGCCCTTTCCGGGGTTACAGCAGGCAATACCGCTCTTTGCAGTGTCGGGAAAAGCGGAAATGACCTCCATTACAGAGGTTACGATATTTTGGATCTTGCAGAAAAAACACAATTTGAAGAGGTGGCTTACCTTCTTATTTATGGCCAGTTACCTACAGAAGCACAGTTGAAAAACTATAAAGCCAAATTAAAATCTTTGAGAGGTCTTCCTCATTCTGTAAGAAATATCTTAAAAAGTATTCCGGCAGCGGCACACCCAATGGATGTTATGCGCTCAATGGTTTCAGCGGTTGGTAGTATTCAGCCTGAAAAAGATGACCATAATGTCGCGGGAGCAAGAGATATTGCTGATAAATTATTAGCATCATTCAGTTCCGGACTGTTATATTGGTATCACTATACCCACAATGGTAAAGAGATTGATGTTGAGACTGATGACGATACTATCGGTGGACATTTCCTTCATTTGTTACATGGCAAAAAAGCTCCTGATTCATGGATAAAAGCAATGGAGATATCTCTTAATCTGTATGCTGAACATGAGTTTAACGCTTCTACTTTCACGGCCCGTGTTATTGCCGGTACATCTTCAGATTTTTATTCCTGTATCACAGGGGCTATCGGAGCTTTAAGAGGCCCAAAACATGGAGGAGCCAATGAAGTGGCTTTTGAAATACAAAGCCGTTATCATTCTCCTGATGAAGCTGAAGAAGATATCAGAAAGCGTATTGCCAACAAAGAAGTCATTATTGGATTTGGGCACCCTGTTTACACGATATCAGATCCAAGAAATGTAGTCATAAAAAAAGTAGCCCAAGAACTTTCTGAAGAAGCCGGAGATATGCTGTTGTATAACATCGCTGAAAGATTGGAAAGTATCATGTGGGAAGAAAAGAAAATGTTCCCTAATCTGGATTGGTTCTCCGCAGTATCTTATCACCAGATGGGAGTTCCTACCCTGATGTTCACTCCGTTATTCGTTATTTCAAGAGTTACAGGATGGAGCGCCCACATTATTGAACAAAGACAGGATGGGAAAATTATCCGTCCAAGCGCCAATTATACAGGTCCTGAAAATAAAGACTTTGTCTCCATCAAAAACAGAAAATAAAAAATTCAATTAATAATTTAAACTTAAAAAATAAAGATGTCATCACACATTTCAAACGAAAGACCACAACCTGATCAGGTATTAGTAGATATTGCAGACTATGTATTACACTATGAAATTAAAAATGAACTAGCCTGGAAAACAGCTCATTATTGTTTATTAGATACCATCGGATGCGGATTGGAAGCGTTGACTTATCCAGCATGTACTAAGCTTTTAGGACCTATTGTAAAAGGAACAGTAGTTCCGAATGGTGCTAAAGTTCCGGGTACACAATTTCAGTTAGATCCCGTACAGGCAGCTTTCAACATCGGTGCTATTATCCGTTGGTTAGATTTCAATGATACCTGGCTAGCCGCTGAATGGGGACACCCTTCGGATAATCTGGGAGGAATTTTAGCAACAGCTGACTGGCTTTCAAGAACGAATATTGCAGAAGGAAAGTCTCCTTTAAAAATGAAACAGGTTTTGGAAGCTATGATTATGGCTCATGAGATTCAGGGAGTTATCGCATTAGAAAATTCATTCAACAAAGTAGGGTTAGACCACGTATTATTGGTGAAATTAGCATCTACTGCCGTTGTCGGAAAATTAATAGGTTTGACTCGTGATGAGTTGATCAATGCCGTTTCATTAGCATTTGTTGACGGACAGTCTTTAAGAACATATCGTCATGCTCCCAATACGGGAAGTCGTAAATCATGGGCTGCCGGAGATGCCACATCAAGAGCTGTACGTCTGGCATTAATTGCTAAAACAGGCGAAATGGGCTACCCATCTGTACTGACTGCCAAAACATGGGGATTCTATGATGTATCTTTCAAAGGAAATGAATTCAAATTCCAGAGAGATTATAGTTCTTATGTAATGGAAAATGTATTGTTTAAAATTTCTTTCCCTGCAGAATTCCACTCCCAAACAGCTGTAGAAGCTGCAATGACCTTACATCACAAATTAAAAGAATCAGGAAAATCATCTGAAGACATCAAAAAAATAACAGTCCGTACCCACGAAGCCTGCATTCGCATCATTGATAAAAAAGGACCATTGAATAATCCTGCTGACCGTGACCATGCTATTCAGTACATGCTGGCGGTTCCTTTGATTTTCGGAAGATTGACAGCAGCAGATTATGAAGATAACGTAGCATCAGATCCAAGAATCGACATTCTTCGTGATAAAATTGAATGTGTAGAAGACGTACAATTCACGACAGATTATCATGATCCTGAAAAACGTTCTATTGCCAATGCTTTAACGGTAGAGCTAAACGACGGAACTGTTTTGGACGAAATCGTTGTAGAATACCCAATTGGTCACAAACGCAGAAGAGATGAAGGTATTCCGGAATTGATCAAGAAATATAAAGTAAATCTTGCCAGAATATTCCCGGAAAAACAACAGAGAATCGTATTAGAAAACTCTTTAGAATACGACACCCTGGTGAATCTCGATGTCAACGAGTTTGTTGATTTACTGGTAATTTAATAATAAAAAGTTGAGAGTGAAAATGAAAACTCACTCTCAGCTTTTCACTCTCAATCTAAAAAACATGTCACAAAAAGTAAAAATATTAATCAACGGGGATTTTATAGAAAGTAAAGCTACAGAACATCTTCCCGTAGAAAACCCCGCTACACAGGAAATTATTGCAGAAGTCCCCCTGACTGAACTGTCTGAAATAGACCAAGCCATAGAAGCAGCTACAGAAGCCTTCAAAATATGGAAAGAGATTGCTACTCCGGAAAGAGCAAGGTTCTTTCTAAAATACCAGCAGCTTTTAAAGGAAAATCAAAAAGAAATTGCCGAAATCCTGTCCAAAGAAAACGGAAAAACTTTTCCTGATGCAATGGGAGATGTATGGCGCGGAATTGAAGTCGTAGAACACGCCTGCAATATTCCAACGCTCATGATGGGAGAAACGGTAGAAAATGTTGCAAGAGGTGTCGATACCTACAGCTATATCCAGCCACTGGGTGTTTGTGCAGGAATTACCCCTTTCAACTTTCCGGCAATGATCCCTTTATGGATGTTCCCTATGGCCATTGCATGCGGAAATACCTTTATCCTGAAACCTTCCGAGCAAACCCCTATGACCTCAATGAAAATGGTAGAATTATTTTTACAGGCAGGTTTTCCTAAAGGCGTATTGAATATTGTTCATGGATCAAAAGATCAGGTAAATCATATTCTGAACCACCCGGAAATCAAAGCTATTTCGTTTGTAGGTTCCGTTCCTGTTGCAGAACATGTTTATCGTACAGGGACAGATAACCTGAAAAGAGTTCAGGCTTTTGGTGGGGCAAAAAACCACATGGTAGTTATGCCGGATGCCAATAAAGAACAGGTCATCAACAACTTGGTAGGAGCTTCCTGCGGAGCGGCCGGCCAGCGTTGTATGGCAATCAGTGTGGCTATTTTGGTGGGGGATGCTCAAAATTGGGTAGACGATATCAAAAAAGCTCTAAGCACCATTAAACCGGGAGTCTGGTCTGATGAATCTGCGGCATTTGGCCCACTGATCAATAAACAGTCAAAAGATAAAGTTTTAAGATTGATCCAAAGTGCTTATGACCAAGGTGCCGAAGTATTACTGGATGGCAGTGATTGTAAAGTAGAAGGATATGAGAACGGATATTTTGTAGGCGCAACGTTGTTCAATAACGTATCAACAGATATGGACATTTATAAAGAAGAGATTTTCGGACCTGCTTTATTGCTGTTAAAGGCGGAAACATTAGATGAAGCCATTAAAATAATCAATGCAAACCCTTACGGAAACGGAACTTCCATTTTCACCAATTCAGGAGCCGCAGCAAGAAAATTTCAGCACGAGATTGAAGTGGGACAAATTGGGGTAAACCTTCCGATTCCTGTTCCATTACCGTTTTTCTCTTTTACAGGATGGAGAAAATCTTTCTTTGGTGATCTGCATTCTTACGGAAAACAAGGCGTTCGTTTTTATACGGAAACCAAAACCATTACAGCACGCTGGTTTGAAGAAGATATTCCTGCAGGCGATTTGAATATGACGATCAGTTTAAAATAATTTTCCATGGAATTTAACCTAAATGAAGATCAACTGGCGTTTCAGGACGCAGCAAGAAAATTTGCTGAAAAAGAACTGGCACCTTATGCTTCGGAATGGGATGCTCAAAAGATATTCCCAAGAGAAGCGATTGTCAAAGCCGGAGCATTAGGTTTTTGTGGTGTTTACACCAGTGAAGATGCAGAAGGTTTGGGATTATCACGATTAGACGCAACCATTATATTTGAAGAACTGGCAGTAGCCTGCCCTTCCACTACCGCCTACATTACGATACACAATATGGTCTCATGGATGATTGATGAATTTGGAAATGATGAGATCAGAAAGCAACTTTGTCCAGGGCTGGCTTCAGGAAAATTATTAGGTTCCTATTGCCTTACAGAACCAGGTTCAGGTTCAGATGCAGCAGCCTTAAAAACAACCGCCGTAAAAGCAGATAACAACTATATAATTAACGGGACTAAAGCATTTATTTCCGGGGCAGGCGAAAGTGATATACTCATTGTAATGGCCCGTACAGGAGATTCCGGGTCCAAAGGGATCAGTGCTTTTGTTGTACCTGCTGATACTGAAGGCATCAGTTTCGGTGAGAAAGAGAAGAAACTGGGATGGAACACTCAGCCTACCCGATTTGTTTTCTTTGATCATGTGAAAGTGGATGAAAAAAACCTTTTAGGTGAATTGGGACAAGGATTTAAAATAGCGTTGAAAGGCCTGGATGGCGGACGTATCAATATCGGAACATGTTCTGTAGGAGCGGCACAGGGAGCGATCAATCAGGCCCGAAAATATATGCATGAAAGACTGCAGTTCGGAAAATCACTGGCACAATTTCAGTCGATGCAATTTAAGATTGCTGATATGGCAACGGAACTGGTTGCCGCCCGGCAAATGGTCCATTTAGCCGCTTTCAAATTAGATTCCAAAGATCCCAATGCCACGACTTACTGTGCCATGGCAAAACGTCTGGCCACCGATATGTGCTTTAATATCTGTAATGAAGCATTGCAAATATTGGGCGGATATGGATGTACTCAGGATTTCCCGGTAGAACGCCTTATGCGTGACGCCAGAATTCATCAGGTGGTAGAAGGAACTAATGAAATTATGAAACTGGTGATTTCAAGAAAGATTTTAGAAGAAGGGGAAATATCACAAATCCGTTAATTCAAAAGATTAAAAATGAGCTTAATACTAACAGAAATAAAAAATAAAGTCGGGATTATCACCCTGAATTCCGAAAAAACACTCAATTCTCTTTCATTAGAAATGATCGAAGAACTGAAAACCGTTTTGGAAGACTGGAAAACATCCGATGAAGTAACCTGCTTATTCATCCAGGGAGCAGGTGAAAAAGCACTCTGCGCCGGAGGAGATGTAAGAAAGCTGCATGATGCTATTATTGAACAACAAAGCATTGATGGAACAAAAGTACCTCAGCAATGTTTTGATTTCTTTTCAAAGGAATATCAGGTAGATTATACCATTCATACTTATCCGAAGCCCATCATCGTTTGGGGACACGGAATTGTCATGGGGGGCGGAATCGGAATTATGGTTGGGGCATCACACCGGATTGTTACAGAACGAAGCAAACTGGCAATGCCGGAAATCACCATTGGTCTGTATCCGGATGTAGGAGGTACCTGGTTTTTAAATAAAATGCCCTCCGCCTATGGAATTTATTTAGGATTAACAGGAGCAAGATTAGACGGTGCAGACTGTAAGTTTCTCGGATTGGCAGATTATTATATTCCGTCTTCTGCAAAAGAAATCATCCTTGATGCTCTTGAAAAAGCCCAATGGAATGGAAATAATCATCAAACCGTTTCTGCTATCCTGGAAAATATTTCTAAAGAAACAGATATTCCGGAATCACAGGCACAGATACACCAATCCTTCATTAAACAATTTGAAGATATTAATTCTTTAGAAGAATTCAGCGAAATACTGGTCAATCATCCGGACAAAGATGATTGGATTAATCATGGATTTAAAAGCTTTGAAGCGGGCTCTCCAAGTTCAGCTAATATCATCTTCAGACAATTGAAACAAGGTGAAAATGCAAGTTTGGAGGAAGTATTTCAATCCGAACTGAACTTGTCCTGCCAATGCTGCATTCATCCTGATTTTGCAGAAGGCGTAAGAGCTTTATTGGTAGATAAAGACCAATCTCCACAATGGCATCCGGCTACACTAAATGATGTTACGAAAGAATGGGTAGACCGTTATTTTACCCCACTTTGGTCTCACGAAGAACATCCATTAAAAAATTTAGGAAAAAAAGAATAAATATGGCAAACATAGCATTTATAGGATTAGGAAATATGGGTGGGCCAATGGCCGCAAACCTGGTAAAAAATGGCCACAGCGTTATTGGATTTGACCTTTCCAACTCTGCTTTAGAAGCATTACTTTCTGCAGGCGGACGCATCTCCGATTCAGCTTTAGCAGCATCTAAAGATGCAGATGTGGTGATCTCTATGCTGCCATCAGGCAAACACGTTGCTGAACTGTATTCTGAAGAATTCATCAGCCAGCTGAAGCCCGATACCTTATTGATTGACAGCAGTACGATTGATGCTGTTACTGCCCGTTCTGTTGCTCAGCTGGCAGCTTCAAAAGGCTGTAAAATGATTGACGCACCCGTTTCCGGAGGTACCGCAGGAGCGCAGGCAGGAACCTTGACTTTTATTGTAGGGGGTAAGACCAAGGACTATGAAAAAGCAAGACCCCTATTAAAATGTATGGGACAGAATATTTTCCATGCAGGAGACTCAGGAGCGGGACAGGTTGCTAAAATCTGTAACAATATGCTATTGGCTGTACACATGATTGGAACCTCTGAAGCGATCAATTTAGGAGTCCGTCATGGTTTGGACCCTAAAATATTAAGTGAAATAATGCAGAAGAGTTCCGGTAGAAACTGGTCGCTGGAAGTCTACAATCCCTACCCCGGAGTTATGGAAAATGCTCCCGCTTCCAGAGAATATTCGGGAGGTTTTGCAGTAGACTTAATGACAAAGGATTTAGGATTGGCAGCAGAAGCAGGACTGGAAACCAGAACCTCTACCCCATTGGGAAATGCTGCTTTAAACCTCTATAGAATATGGAGTGAGGCCGGAAATGGTGCAACCGATTTTTCAAGCATTATTCAATTCTTAAACAAACATCAATAATCATGAATTTTGAAACATTACTATACCAGCAGGAAGGACATATCGGCACGTTAACCATTAACCGTCCACAAGCTTTGAATTCTTTGAATGAAACGGTTTTAAAAGAACTGAAATCATTTGCCGAACAGATCAAATTGAACAAAGACATTCGTGTTTTGATCATTACCGGATCAGGCGAAAAGGCTTTTGTTGCTGGAGCTGATATCAAAGCAATGCAGGGTATGACCCCAAAAGAAGCAACAGATTTCTCGATTATGGCTCAAACGGCTTTCAATTCCATTGAAGAATTGCCATTCGCTGTTATAGCAGCTGTAAATGGTTTTGCATTGGGTGGCGGCTGTGAACTGGCATTGTCCTGTGATATTATTCTGGCAAGCGAAAAAGCTAAGTTCGGATTACCGGAAGTAACACTTGGACTACTGCCTTGTTTTGGTGGAACACAGCGTTTACCAAGAGCCATCGGATTGTACAAAGCAAGGGAAATGGTATTTTCCGGTGAATTCTATTCAGCAGAAGCTTGTAGAGAATTTGGCTTTGTAAACCGCGTTATTGCCCCTGAAGAGCTATTGAATGAAACTCACAAACTAGCGGCAACGATTGCCTCAAGAGGTCCTGTAGCTCTAGCAAAAGCAAAACAATCATTGAATACAGGTGTTGAATTACATATTACAGAAGGCTTACAACAGGAAGCAGTTTTATTCGGAGAATTATTTGATACACAAGACCACAGCGAAGGTATTGGAGCATTTATAGAAAAAAGAAGTCCGGATTTTAAAGGAGAATAATAAAGAAAATGAATTTTGAAAGAGAGAAATTAGTGTTGCCGGAAGGTGGTAAAAAGCTTCTTCTGCATTCCTGCTGTGCTCCTTGTTCGGGAGAGGTCATGGAAGCAATAATCGCTTCGGATATTGACTTTACTATTTTTTTCCACAATCCCAATATTCATCCAAAGAAAGAATATGAATTAAGGAAAGAAGAAAATATCCGTTTTGCAGAAAAGCATAATATTCCTTTTGTTGACGCTGATTACGATGTTGACGATTGGTTTGCCAGAGCCAAAGGAATGGAATGGGAACCTGAGAGAGGAATCCGATGCACCATGTGTTTTGATATGCGCTTTGAACGTACCGCATTATATGCTTACGAAAACGGATTTGATATCATTTCCAGCTCGTTGGGAATTTCCAGATGGAAAAATATGGAACAAATCAACGATTCCGGTATACAGGCAGCCAGTCATTATGAAGGAATTATATACTGGACGTATAACTGGAGGAAAAAAGGCGGCTCAAAACGAATGCTGGAAATAAGTAAAGAAGAAGAATTCTACATGCAGGAATATTGTGGCTGCGCTTATTCTTTACGGGATACCAACAAATGGAGACTAGAAAATGGAAGAGAGAAAATAAAATTGGGTGAAAAATATTATGGAAAAGAATGAGAACGTATTATGGAGTGAATTTGGACTACAACTGGAACAAAAAATAAGGTCATTCCATCAGAATGTACACCCGATCAGTATAGGAAATAATGCAGAAGAGCTGAAATATTTTGTGTCATTAATGACCTTTGAAGTCCATGAGATAAAAAAAGTATCGGAAACAATCAATCAACATCCTATTGACCAAAAATTTTCAGATCCTGGAAGTCCATCATTTGATCCGTTACAATTAGCAGTTCAGTATTTTCAGAACAGCGAAACAGATGATGCATGCTGGCTGCTGTTTTTATACTCCTATATTGGAAAACATCCCAATTATGAATGGAATCTGCTTAGAAAAATGTATTTCAACACTGATCATAATGAGGTGTGGAAATGGGAAAATATAAGTACTCATTATGAGGTTTTTCAGGAATGGTTTCTGGAAAACATCCCTGCCATAAAAGATAAAGCAGGACTGGGAGAACATCACAAATATTCTGAGCTGAGCAACTCCAAAGCCATTGTCATATGCCGGGATATGCAGGAATATATTCTTTGGATACGGGAATTTGGGAATCATCATACCATTCTATCAAATCAGGCAGAAATCACTCCTACTAAACTATTTAGGGAGCTGTATAGATCAATGGATGCTAAAACCAGTTTTAATAAGCTGGTTAAGTTTAAATATTTAAGTCTGTTAGGCATTCTTACGATATTTCCTATTCAACCCGATCAGCCTTATCTGAATGATTTTATCTTATCCAGAAGAGGAGCACAACATCTTTTTGAAAGTAAGAACCGCAAAAAAATTCCTGTTGAGAAATTGAATGCTCTCTTACTTTCATTACATCATTATCTGGAACTCAACCATGGCTTAGAAGTATTACAGAAAGTCTTGGCAAAATGGGGGAAAGAAAGATTTAAAGTAGAAAGACAAAATTTTAAAAGATATATTTGATTTTGTAGGAGGCCGGCATATTCTTATGACCGGTCTCCTTTTTACCTCTACAAATAGTTGTAATAAAAATCAAATTGTTATAATTTTGCTTTTCCTATTCAAATCCAATGAAAAATTTTAATCTCATTATCGCAAGCTGTTTATTTATCTCGATACTATCATGTACGTCAACAGCTCCAGTTTCAACAGCTTCCACCCAAAGCACGCCTTATCAAAACCTTGGTCGTGACGGAAAAATATATGCAGCATTTTATCAGCAAAGAGCGGCAGAATATGAAGCCTTATGTCTTCAGGCATACAACATTGCAAAACTCCGTCTGGATGAAGCTTTAGCACAAAAATCAGAGAAACCTTTAGCAATCGTTTCAGACATTGATGAGACTTTTTTAGATAATTCCTATTACGCCGTTGAACGTTCAAAGATGGGAAAGAATTACGATCAGAAAACATGGGAAGAATGGACCGCAAAAGGGATTGCCAAACCCCTTACAGGTTCTCAGGAATTCTATCAGTATGCTGCAAGCAAGGGAATTCAGGTTTTTTATGTGACCAATCGTATTGAGCAGGAACGTGAAGGAACCCTGAAGAACTTGAAACAATACAATTTCCCACTTCAAAATGATACCAACCTTATCCTTAGATCAAAAGAAAGCAGTAAGGAAAACAGAAGAAAGGATATTGCCAAAAATTACAATATTGTTTTACTCTTAGGAGATAATCTTGCCGACTTCTCAGCCATATTTGATAAAAAATCGGAGACGGAACGATCTGCTGCTGTGAAAAATTCAGCAGATGATTTCGGTAAAAAATTCATTATCATTCCCAATGTAGGTTACGGAGACTGGGAATCTTCATTTTATAATTACAAATACGATTACACCGATCAGCAAAAAGATTCAATGATGTACGATGCTGTGAAATCTAATCCTTAAAAAATACTTTTCAATCTCCTATTAAGTTCTTATAACAAAGAACTGGAGAATTCGTTCAAGCTTATAAAACCTCACAACTTTGCTGTGAGGTTTTTTCTTTTTTCATAAATAGCACTTCCCTATTCTTTCTTTTATAAGAGTTATCAATCTGTCTGTCTTATTTTTTTGAGACAACTTTCATTTTTCATGCAATAGAAGATCAGAATATATCCCAACATCAGGACAAAAGTGACGAAATGACACCATTTTACTAATGGCATTATTTTCGACCCAACAGTAAATAGTTTTCATTAAAAACAAATATTTACTATTATATTTAAAACCAAACAAAATAGTAAATAGATATTCAATAACTGTGTAATTTTGAATGGATGAAAAAAATATTTTACATTTTTATAATTTCTATTGCTGCAATTTTAATTCTGAATACCATTGTTTTCAAAGAAATCCCTGAAAAAGAAAAACAGGAACTTCTGAAGGATGTCCGGCAGTATAAACATACCATCAACAGTATTTCTATGGAATACCCGGATGACAGCGACCTGAAGATTCTGGATTCTGTACTTAAGGGCAACAGAATTGTGATGCTTGGAGAAAACGTTCATGATGATGGTGCTACCATGCAGGCCAAAAGCAGGCTGATAAAATACCTTCATGAGAATCTGGGATATCACGTTGTACTCTACGAAGCCGGGCAATATGACTCGTGGATCATGAATGAGGAAATGAAAAACCACAATATGAAAGTTCCGGCAGATTCTATAGGCGGACTTGGTCTTTTTGAATTCTGGTGGAACAATAAGGAAACCAAACCTCTGATCAGTTATTATCAAAAAACGAAAACCTCAGCAAACCCAATAGAACTGGGCGGATTTGATATTCAGTTTTCAGGAGATATTATGTATGAGCGACGTGGCAAACTGTTGAAAGATTTTTTACATAAAAATGATATTGACCTCAAACGCTTTCCAATCCTGACTCAATATATTGATAAGCTTAATTATTTTATGTACGATGGTTTTGTTAAGAGAACTTTGACAGGAAACCAAAAAAAAGAATTTCTTACGGAAATCAGCAAGCTTGAACAGGCAGTTTTAAAGCTGAAAAAAAATCCTGAGAATGACATCTATGCCCGGTATCTGTACGACATGAGGAATAACTTTGATAAAAAATGGAAATATAAAGCCGGATCTATGCAGAGTATGCATTTCAGAGATTCTTTGATGGCTAAAAATCTTATTCACCAGATTGATTCCGTTTATCAGGGCAAAAAGATAATTGTATGGAGCGCCAATATTCACACTTTTGCCAACAGATACAACAAAGGTTATCTGCCGTTGGGAGCCTATATCAAAAGTAAATATGGAAACGCCTCCTACATGATTGATTTTTCATCTTATGCCAAATTGAACACCACGAAAAATCTCACTGATAAACCTGGAAAATTGGCGATTGAAAATACATTTCACGCCATGAAAACCCCATACTTTTTTATCAACCTAAGAACTATTCCGGAAAATTCTGTCTTAAAAAAGGAATTTGTATCCACCATTAATCAGGGAACAGACCAGAAAAAAGTCTGGAGCCAGTTTTTTGACGGAATATTTTACATCGATACCAATACTTTTTTAACACCCACCCAATAATGGAAAGCATTACAACTAAGGATCTCAGCTATACGATAGGTTCTAAAACCATTCTGAACAATATCAATCTCAATATTCCTGAAGGCAGTATCTACGGGTATCTGGGGAGAAATGGAGCTGGAAAATCTACGACTATCAAACTTCTTTTAGGACTTTTGGAATCCAGGGGAGACTCTATTTTCATTCAGAATAAAAGTTTAAAGCAAAACCGGACAGAGATTCTTGCCAATACAGGAAATTTGATTGAATCACCCTGCTTCTATACCAAACTTACTGTTTTTGAAAATCTGAAATATCTGGATATTATCTATGGAAAAGGAAATAAAAGAATCGATGAGGTGCTGGAACTGGTAGATCTCCATAACGAAAAGAAAAAGAAGGCAAGCGCCCTGTCGATGGGGATGAAGCAGCGTTTGGGAATTGCTATGGCCATCTTTCATGATCCGAAACTTTTGATTCTGGATGAGCCCCTCAACGGGCTTGATCCACAGGGTATTTTTGAAATGAGAAAACTTTTCCAGCATCTGAATGAAGAGGGAAAAACCATTTTTCTTTCGAGTCATATTTTGAGTGAACTTGAAAAAACAGCTACCCATATCGGAATTATTGAAGGTGGAGAAATGGTTTTCCAGGGGACAAAGAATGAACTTCTAAGCCAGGTTGAGAAAGAGGTTGTTCTGAAAGTGAATGATACCGAAAAAGCTTTATCTGTTCTCCAGGAATCTTTTTCTGCAGCTCTAAACATTCCGAACAAAATCTCTGTAAAGATCAACGATGACAAAGAATTCAATGGACTCCTCTCAAATCTGATTCAAAACAACATTGAGGTCTATGATATAGAATCTCAAAGCACCAATCTTGAGCAGATCTTCATTAATTTAATTTCTAAAAAAAATGACTAATACCAATACTTTTTTAAAAGCTTTCTCCTCCGAGCAATATAAACTTTCCAAAAACAAAGAGATTTTCGGAATATTACTTATTCCTGTTCTCATCATCTTTGCTGTTGCTTTCTATATTTCGTATGATGTCATCCGCTCAGGGGTTGAAACCGCAGAAGGAACTGTTAATCCATGGAAATCGACATTGGGAAGAACTGTTTTTATGTTCTTTTATCTGCTATTTCCTATTTTGGTTGCTCTTTTTGTACATGCCTGCTGTGATGTGGAATACCGAAATAATAATTATAAAATTCTTTTTACCCTTCCCGTCTCCAAAACGAAAATATTTTTTTCAAAAGCAGCATTCATACAGCTAACGGTTTTTTTCTCTGTCCTTTTATCTTATCTCGCTTTACTTCTAAGCGGATATCTTTTAGGTATCGCTTTTCCACAACTTGGCTTTCAGAATTATGACTTCAGGGAAGTACTATTTTATGTTTTCCTGAAATTTTTCATTACCCTTTCTGCGATCTCAATGGTTCAGCTTACGTTAAGTATTCTTTTCAAAAACTTTATTTATCCTATCGGATTTGGAGTATTCATGCTGCTCTTCACTACGATTATTCATGAGAAAGAATCCGCTGATTTTTTGATTTATATCGGAGGATACAGATCAATGGAGAATTTTCTGAACGAAAATATTGCTTTTGAAAGAATGGATTATGTTAACATAGCCGCCCTATTTATATTCATGGCCACCAGTTTTTATCTTTTTGTAAGGAAGAAAGGGGGATAGAAATGCTGGATGCGGGGAGTCTGAAGATGGAAGTTACCGTTACCTATCAATGAATTGATGTCAATTAACTCCCATTTTAAAGCTTCCTAACCCGAGTATTTACGCGGCTCCTTTTACTTTTGTTTCGTTTTTGGATGCTTCGTATTTTTGTTTTCTAAGCTCACGCTTCATTTTTCTATATTCCCAGGGGGCTACAGCATTAGCATCCTGCCAAAGACCGGCTTTTCTATACTGTGCATTTTCCTGAAGCTTCCCCAAAGAAGCGTCTTTAGAATAAGAGAAATACCACCATCCCAATCCAGCTTTGATAAGTTCTTTGGAAAGGTATTTTCCATTGTCATAATACACCTTCGCAATAGACCTTCCATAACGGTCTGTAGTGGTTTCAACAAAGCTTACCGTTTTCCCAAATACCTGAGCAGAAGTAAACTGTTTAGCATTTTTCCCAAATGCCTGTCCACTTTCCGGACAGTCTACTTCAGCCAGTCTTATTTTTTTTTGTTGATTGCCTTTAAGCAGTAAAGTAATGGTATCTCCGTCTGAAATTTTGATCACTTTTCCGGTTGTCTGTGAGAATAGAAATACTGGGAAAAGTAAGTACAACAGCATTAATCGTTTCATGGGGCAAATATAGGAATTAGTGGGTCTTGTTTAATTAAAAAACCTCGCATTTTGCGAGGTTTTTTTTAATATTGAATTAAGTTATTTGCTTTTTACCTTAAAGTTAGGAGACTTTGCAGACTTGATTTATTTGTGGACCACTTTTATGATTTAACTCATTTATAATTCTTTATATTCTAATGGGTATACATATCCGTTTTTTCTAAAATGTCTTTCTTTTTTTTGATATAATGCTTTATTTGTCACAGCATCATAAAAAACAGTATTAATATCAAAATATTTGGAATTTTTTGCTTCATAAACAGGCTTGCCAATAGTTTTTAATTTTCCATCAGAATAAATTTCAATTTTAGTATTATCTCCTAATTCCGAATAATAAAACCACCAATCTTTAGGTTTATTAAAATAATATCTTTCTTTTGATTTTATCCTTCCAGAATCATAGTAGTTAACCCAATCACCACTTTTATATCCGTTTTTATAATTTCCTCTAATCTTAATTTCTCCATTTAATAAAAATTCTAAATAATCACCATTTCTTTCAAGTTTATCATTAACATAGGAAAACTCGGAAATTTTATTATCAATTAAAACTTTAACAAAAACAGCCTTACCTTGCTCAATAAAAAAGATTTTTTCATCAGAATAAATTGCATATCCTGTATATTTAGAATTCTTATAATAATAAATAAATTCACAATTATAATCAGGTTTTTGAAAAGATGTGTCTGCCAGATTTTCTTTACAGTTTTGCTTTTCTAAGGTTAAATTTCCAATAGATAAGATATTTCCATTAATTTCTTTTGAGGAAGGAAAAGGAACCTCATTTTTAAAAGAAATTGTTTTTAATACAATTCCGTTAGGATCATAATATTTCCATTTACCTATCTTTTTTCCTATATTATAATTTTCTATACTTCTAATGGCTCCATTAATATAATAAGATGTCCATTTTCCATTTTTATCATAATTACTATTGAATAGACCTTCTGAAATTAGCTTCCCATTATTATATATTTTTTTATACATCTTACCAGATTTATAAACTTTAAATAATGCTTTATAATTCAGTCCTTTTTCTTCTATTTTTTTAATAATTCCATTTGAAACATTAGTTGAAATTTCTAAAGTATCAATGTTTTGAAAATATCGACCAGAAAATTTTTTATTATTATATAAAACAAATTTTTCCTTTCCATTATTATACATCTGGATATCTTCAATTGAAATTTTTTGTCCAAAAAATAATAAATTAAATGACATACTTATAATAATCAATACTTTAGTTTTTACTTCCAGAATCATATCCTTGAATAGGTTTATCATAATTATTAATTTCATTTTTATTCAAAATCATTTTGGGGTTATTATGAATTATTAATTTTGTCGATGTTCCCTCAGCTCCATAATTTGGAACACCTAGCATTAAGTTATTTTCATCAACTCCTTTACCATTTAGATCAGATTTAATTTTAAGAGCTCTATCATTCACTAAACCGCCCACTGTATGCGTATTTCCATTACTTTCTTTGACAACATCATCAGCTTGTAAATTTGAACTTCCGGATATACCAATTTTCTGATTACTTTTAATTAGATCACTAGCTACACCACCCAATTTTGAATCCGTATCTTTACTATTAGCATATTCCGATGTATTCGGAATAAAAGGGACATCTATTTCTTTCTGTACAGTTCCCCATACTACAGTTTCAATAGTACCATAGCCATAAGCCGTTTTATTTCCATGACCTCTATAAATTGCTACCGTTGGTTTTGAAGCATCTCCTTGTATAAATGTATATTGGTATTTACCAGGTTTACCTGTCGAGGTTAATTGCTGTTCGTATAAATGGGCTGAGCCTCCTCTATATTTTCTTAAATCAACCTGCTTCCCATTTGGATCAATGAAGTTTATAGGATTTTGGTAAGTATAAATATATGGATTTAGATTTCCCCAGAAATATACTCCTCCATTATGTTCTCCACTACCGTAAAACTGGTTTTCCATTACTGGATGATAGACTGCTAAAGGATCTACCCCATACCAAATACTCGCTCTCGGGTTAAAGTATCTCGCTCCATAATAATATAATCCCGTTTCCTTATCCAGTTCTTTTGCATTGAACTTATATGGATTATCATATACTCCGGTTTGCTGCTCCAGCATTGTTTCTCCAAATGGTAAATTTAAGAAAAACTGTGTTGTCTGGCCAACAGCATTGGTAACATAATTAGCCGTTCCTAAATGATCACCATGAAGATAATATAATCCTACCTGACTTGTAGGTCCATTCAATGTATTTAATTCTGAGACAGAGACATTTCCTATACCTGCTTTTTCCAGATATATTTTAAAATCGGCTTCCGGGTTTGGTTCTTTCAATGTTGAATTCTGATCGGACGTTCTTAGCACATTCAACGGAATGAAAATATTGCTTCCATTCTGAACTCTGCTTGCAAAACGTGTAGATCCTTCAAAATAATGTTTGGTATACTGCCCGTTTAAGGATACCGTTACATATGGATTAGGATACAATGTATAGTCAGTTAGACTTAAGCTCCCCGGATCTACCAATTCTCCGTTCTGATACAGCTGAGAACTTCCATGAAGATTATACTTTATCGTTCTTTCTCCTTTATCGTTGTATGCATAATATTGATATACACCAGAATCATCACTGTAAAAAGCTTTTAAACGATCCTGCTCATCCCAGAACATATGCTTAGAACCATATTCATCAACATGCTCAATGGTATTTCCATTTTCATCATAGGCGAAAAGCTGTTGTGTCCCGCTGGCATTACCGTCAATAATTGACTTCACTTTATGGGTTTCCGGAATATACTTATAGTTATTAGAATACGTATTCAATGGATTCGGAGTTACTCCTACGTCATTGGCAAGACGGATAATATGAACAGATTGACAACGATACGCTGAAAAAATTAAAAGCAATTCAGGAACTCGACAACGATACTAAAAATCATATTTTTGCCACAATAGACGCTTTTATTAAAGCATCTAAACTTAAAAATATTGCTACATTATAATACAAAAGCCTCCCGACCAATTGGCCGGGAGGTTTTTTGTTTATCAGCTCAAAGTCGGGAGACTTTGCGCAGCGGGAAAGAAGCCGGAAATTAGGAAGTTGACACTAACATAACATCTTCTATTTCCCAATAATTATCATGCAATCTTAGTTTAAATATAGCATTTCTACCGTAATAATCTTTTTTTATACGATGGTCAACAAAAACTAATGCTGTTCTTTTAGAAGGATCAAATACAATCTCTGAAAAATAGACAACACCTATCTCACATTCATTTGTATGTTTATCATACTCTGCCAGATCTAGGACTTTTGCGGTACACAAATTAAATTGATTTGCTTTTATAGAACTTCGTATGCTTAAATTTTTAATATCTGGACTATTAGAAAAGTCTTTAAAAGAATCCTTCGTTCTGATTATGCGTCTTGAATAAACCTCGGTATCATCTGTCCCGAAATATGTATTTTTACTTTTAGTAGAATCCATATACAAATTGCAAAATTTTTCAGGATGATTAAAAATTTCGTTGTGCACTTTTGTCTTCTCTTCGATATATAAATCATCATCATGAACTCTTAAACTATCAAAATATCTTTTTTCACCTAAATAGTCTTCTCTAAAAAAATAAGGTATCAACTGATCTGTTAAATCATTATATAGTTTTACATTAGTATCGGTAGATTGACTTACACATTTTTTCATTTCCTCCTTACAATTCGTAAGTAATAAAGAGGATAATAAAATCATAACTATTTTAGTTTTAAAATTCATATTGCTTAGGGATTTTGGATTAATAACATGGTCTTGTTCGCAAATTATCTTTTGGTTTTTTATAATTATCTAAAATAGATGGCATTTTTTGTGATTTCAAGTCCCTGATTTCACGTTGTTGCCTAAAATCTTTTGCAGCATTATTCCTCCTAATTCCATCAAACTTTTCACTAATTATATCACGATCAGAATCAGAAAATTGAGTATCTGTTCCAAAATAAACAGCTTCCCAATTATCTCCTGCATCTCCAATACCACTTTTTGATTTAAAACTCGTCTTAAAAAGTGGGTCAGCTTCCATGGAAACATGGTCAATTGCATAGTCTGCCCAATGACCACCTTCATGAATTATTATTTCTGCTAAATTATCAATATACTTTTTATTTCCTTTATTTTTTGAAACCGTGTTTACTACGCCAGAATCTATTTTAATAACATTGGGATCATCTGGATCAAAATACCCCAAATCAAGTAAACTTTCATTCATTATAACAGTGGGCCCATCTCCATCTCTGAGCATCGTCTGTATCATTTTATCATCTACACCAAATCTCTCCTTAAACGCTCCTCGAAATTCGGAATCTCGAAACACCGCTTTTATAGTTTTTACTGCAGCTGTATATAATGCTCTTTCCTCTCTCGTTGCATTTGCTGGTAATCTAAAATTTCCATCAGGATCAATGTAATTAATAGGGTTGTTTCCACAATATGCATACGGCGACCAACTTGGATACTTCTCCGCTAGCGGATCTACACCATACCAGATACTAGCTCTTGGGTTATAGTATCTCGCTCCGTAATAATACAGTCCTGTTTCTCTATCCAGTTCTTTGGCATTGAACTTATATGGGTTATCATATACTCGTGTTCTCTGTTCCAGCATTGTTTCCCCGAATGGTAAATTTAAGAAAAACTGTATACTCATACCACTGCAATAAATAACATTACAAATGATAAAGACTATTCTTAAAGTACAAAACCTCACAAAATGCAAAGTCACTTATAATATTAAGTTATTTTCTTTTTTTGATCTTAAAGTCGGGAGAATTTGCGGAGCAGGAAGTTTCTTACCCCATAAAGTTACAAATTTTGCAAAGTAGAAGATTATAATCTACTCTAAATTATAATAAATAAACTCATCCAAAAAATTAAATTCTAAATCTAAAAAATAACTAAAATAACCGATTAGTTGTTGTGATAAATATAATTCTAAATAGATATTAATGTTAGGTACTTCAATCGCTATCTTTTCTACAATATTATTTTCATCCTTATCAGAAAAGTTAAAGTTTACTGATATTCTTTTTAAATGTAAATTATCTTCTATGCATTTTTCTTTAATATCATTCATGACTAAATCATACCAATATTTATTAAAATAAACCTCTGCTAAATCAAACAATTCATTTACATCATACTTTTTTGAGTTTTCCATATTGTATTATATTATATTAATGTCCTACAGTACTCCCTGGCGCTTTGTCAAATAAAAAATCTTTTGTTGGTAAAGTCCAAATATAGGGATTTAGGATAGTAGTTATATAAAAACAAAAACACTTCAAACATTGTATCTGTCAGATAAAACACCCATCATCAGAGACTAATTTTTACGCCAGCTATCATTTTAATTTTACCAGTTAAACAGCATAGCTACATAAGTATTTTCAAAAATATTTAAGGGCAAAGCTTCGGCTGTTTTTAAGCAGGTTTCGTCACTCTTCATAATACAGACTTTAAGCAATTCTCCACCATGATGGTAGCCATTTAAAATTAATGCCTGAATACCTTCTTTATCTAAAATCCTGATAAATGCTTTGAATTTATCAATCCTGTCCGCTAATTTGAGAAAGCTTAAATCAATATTAGAAAAAGATATATTTTCATCCGTCACAATTTGAACAAAGCGTTGTCCGATATCATATGCTGTAAGATCTTTAAATTTTTTATCAGCAACTGTAAGGTCAGTTTCCAGACAATCCAGATATACCTTTCTATCAGCTGATAAGTAGTTCTGAGTATGCAGCTTAGATTCTTTTGAGATTTCAATATTATTTCTTCTGAAAGCTCTTTTCCATTCATCTATTTTTATTAAAATATCCATATCTGCATATTCCCATAAAAAAGAATAAACCTTTTGGTCAGGGAAAAGATCACCCATTTGAACTTCGTCTTCATGATGATAAAACAACCAGAAGCTATCGTAGTTCAATTCACTGTGTTTAAAAAAGTTTAAAAGGTAATAATGATGGATATCTCTATATTTCTTCATAAAACATTAATACTTTTTTGGAGGCAATTTCCGTTTTCGCTGGAATAATTATAACTCCCAACAGCCAATATTTATGGGTAGGGAAGAATAATTTTCAACAAAAGCATCATGATCAAAACGATAAAAATAAAAGTCTTCCATATTAATCTCAATTTTATGGATCGTAATTTCCAGATGTAAAAAAAATGCAACAAATTCTTTCACAAAATCATTGATATTAATTATTACACTTTCATCAGCATATAATCCTCCATTGATCTGATTGTCAGAAGAACCGCCTCCCCAATACACAGACCGATCTTCAATAAAAGCAATGAAACAGTCTGCTAGATTCTCCGACAGATTTTCATGAATTACAATTTTAAACTCAAATATATCTTTCATTGTTTAATATTAATGCATAATAGTTTTCACTTGTTTCATAAAGTCATTATACCCAAGTTTCATATAATGTCTTTGGCCTGTACCATGGTTGATTAAAAAACACTCATCACAATAATCACTAAACTTAGCGACATACTTTAAAATATCTTCTTTGTAAAATAGTAAGATATGATTATTCCCTGCCGGACAGTTTGGTCTTGGAAAATACACATCATATCTGCCTTTAAACAGTATCGAATCAATTTTCAGGCTGGGTTTTAAAGAATCTATAAGAGTAAAATTCAATTTTTCTATTTTCGGATAGAGAATACGGTCTTGATCAGATATTTCACTTAGGTATAATTTATTTTTTGAAGCATCAGAGTCCCAAGGCTTTTTATTATATTCATAAACTTTAATACGATCGTATCCGTAGGAACTTGAGTATTCCTTATTGCAGGAAACAAGAAAGCAAAACACTGTGAAAAGAGTGATAATAGAGCTTAGAAATGATAACCTTAATTTCATTTACGGATTGATTTTAATGGTTTTAAAGACTTTTAAAAATACGTCTTTATTCTCTTCGCTGATGTCGCTAACAATAATAGCCATCTTATTTTTGTAAATATCTACACTGTCAAAATGAATTCCGATAGATCCTTTATCCATTTTTTTAGGCAGCATAATCTGAGCCCTGTGCCGATTCATGGTATCGTAGTAATAATAATTAACATTATAAATTCCATTTTTGTAATCTCTATCAGAATTATCAGATAAATAGGCTTTAATTTCTCTGTTATTCTTAAACTTTTCAAAAATTTCAGGTTCCACTGTAACCATATAATTATCTTCCTCAAAAGGTTTATAATCACCATAATAAATATAGCCAATACGTTTATTTCCAGTATTGATGCTATATACCCGTGAATCTTCGGCATGTTCTTTCTTAACGGCAAATGATTTAGGCAAACTAAGTGATACGTTGACAATATTATGGTTAACGAATTCCTGATTTTTACAACAGGATGATAATAGGATTAAAAGACAGCTCAACAGGGAAAAATAATATCCGGATTTCACATTTATATTTTTATATTTCATTGTAATAATGATCTTTTTTTAGTTAATTGAGAACTCTTTTTTGATCTTTGATATTTCAGCCATCAGGTCAGCTTTATAACAATCAATTGAAAGACCCTGAACAGAAGGAAAATTGTGGGATTTCGCATCAAAATAATAGGCGACTTTTTCCGGAAATTCATCTTTATGTTCTTCCAAATACCGCTCAATTTTATCTGCCAGTTCATCATCCAGATAATCCTCTGGAGATTTTACATAAAAACCGAAATTAATGGTATCATTCTGAAACGCTTTTTCCAGTTCGGGAAGGTATATTTTATAAAAATCCTCTTTTTTCATGGTCTATTATTTTAAAAACAAAACACCATGAACAAACAGTTTCAAATTTCAAAAAGGGAAAAAAGGTGAAAAAAAATGAAAAATTTTTCATCATTTTTAAAACAAGTTAAGTCAATGGTTATTAATCAGGTAAAGGTAATGAAAAAGTATTCATGAAAAATTAATTAAAAATTATTCTTCATTTTATTTTTTTATTTGAAAAAGTATTGTACCTTTGCAACCGCAAAAACGAAGTAAATATCGTTACTGATGACACCCTCGGGGCGTAGCGTAGTCCGGTCATCGCGCCTGGTTTGGGACCAGGAGGTCGCAGGTTCGAATCCTGCCGCCCCGACTGTTTTAGTAGTTTTCTCAAAACTACTTAATGGGTGCGTAGCTCAGCTGGATAGAGCATCTGCCTTCTAAGCAGACGGTCAAAGGTTCGAATCCTTTCGCGCTCACTTAAAGACTCACAATTTTTGTGAGTCTTTTTTGTTTTTATCCAAAATCACATAAAGGCTGAAAAGTCGGAACTAACGACATTGAATCTTTTTGAGTGGAAGCCTGACTACAAAGCTTCATCAATGATAAAATCAAGACCAAAACTATTTCTAATAAAATTGCTCACTTATACAATTTGACACAATTTGTTTATTTGTCGAAAATGTATTATTTTTGCACTCATATTTCAGACAATTTTCAGACAATGTCATCTCATACAGAACAAGATCAGCTTTCACAACAAATCCTGGAGACCGCTTCCGGACTCTATCTGAAGTATGGATTGAAGAAAGTAACAATGGATGACATTTCGAGGGCTGTTGGCAAAAGCAGAACGTCTATTTACTATTACTATAAAAATCGTGAGGAGGTTTTTCAGGCAGTTCTGGAGAATTTGATCAAAGAAGTTATTTCTGAGATTGATGCCAATATGAAGAAAATAAAGACTTTTGAAGGAAAAATCCACGAGTTTTGTCTTGCTAAAGTAAAGACCTCAGAAGAAAGATCTTCGTTTTTCAGGGCTATAGAAGCAGGGATGGACAATGAGGAAAAATCAAAGCATATTACCGACGCCCACAACCGAATGATGGAAGCTGAAAGGAATCTGCTGCTTACTTTATTTTCAACAAGCATGAACAATGGTGAAATTCCAAAAATCACCATTGAAGAACAGGAAACCATTGTCTTCATCCTACAGAGCAGTATCCGGGGAATAAGGCGCGAAATGGGCTTAAAAAACAATTTTGAAAATTTGAACAATACAGTGAATACACTGACCTCTATGGTTATTAAACATATCGGTTAAAATTTTTTTATCTCAATTTTGACACTTTTACATTATTTGTCAAATAGTTTATTTTAAAATATGAACAAAATAACTAACATCAGTACATTCCGGGCTTTTAGGAGTACAAATTATACGTTATATTTTTTCGGGCGTTCTGTCTCCCAATTTGGGACATGGATGCAGCGTACAGCCGTAGTATGGGTCGTATACAGTATGACCGAGTCTGCGTTTATGCTGGGGTTGACCATTTTTGCGGAACAGTTCCCTTCCTTTTTATTTTCTGCCTTCGGAGGAGTTGCAGCAGATCGGTACAACCGCTATAAAATTATACAGATCACTCAAATTTTATCATTAATTCAGGCATCTGTGCTGGCTTTCCTGGTAATGACCGGACATCAAAACATATGGAGTTTCATTGTGCTGAGTGTCTTTCTCGGAATTATCAATGCATATGATATTCCGGCACGGCAAGCGATGATCAATGAAGTGGTAACTGATGATGAAGATCTTCCAAGTGCTCTTTCACTGAGTGCAGCCATGGCAAGCATCGCCAAATTAGCAGGCCCTGCCCTTTCCGGAATCATTTTACAAAAATTCGGAGCGGGAACATGTTTTCTGATTAATGCAGGTAGTTTTGCGGCTGTAATGGTTTCCATTTCTTTGATGAAAATAAAGATTATTCCTAAAAAATTAACGAAAAAGGGAACTTTTACAGAATTAGCTGAAGGTTTTAAATATCTCAAAAAAGAACCGTCAATCAGCCTGGTCATCATTATGCTGAGTATTACAGGTTTATTGATCTTGCCATATGATACTTTAATTCCTGTTTATGCCAAAGAAATTTTTAAAGGTGATGCTAAAACATTCGGTTATATATCTAGTTTCATTGGGATTGGAGCTGTTCTCGGCACAGTATTTCTGGCTTCGATGAAGAAAGGAGCCTCTATGAGGAACATTCTTATCCTGAGTACAACTATTTTGAGTATTGGATTGATCTGTTTTTCGTACGCCACCAATTTCTACTGGTCTATGTTTTTTGCGGCGCTAACAGGACTGGGAGGTGTTGCACAGTTTACCACCTGTAACATTATTGTGCAGTCTGAAGTGATTCCCGAAATGCGATCAAGAGCAATCAGTATTTTGCTGACTGCCATATTCGGGATGCTGCCTCTGGGGAGTGTACTTATCGGATTTGTTTCGGAGAAAATAGGAGCGCCAAAAACCTTGTTGATAGAAGGAATTGCAGGTATTTTAATTGCCGTTGTCTTCAGACGTTTATTATTCAAAAAGAATAAGACCAAAACTGTCAACAACCAACTTTTAGAAGAATCAGAAGAACAATTCATTAATAAAGTATAATTAAAATGGAAAACAAAAAAACAGCATTATTGGTGATGGATATGCAGTCATCAATACTCAGTGGCTTATCTGATACACAAGAATTGGTATCTCATGTCAAAGAGGTTATCAAAACCGCAAGAAACCGCCAAATTCCGGTTATTTATATTACAGTAGGGTTCAGACAGGGAATGCCTGAAATAAGTGCCAATAATAAAGTATTCTCAGGTCTTAAGCAGCATATGGGAGATGTCAACATGAAAGAATGGGTAACTATCCATCCTGACCTTAGTCCCGAAGAAAAAGATATCATCATTACCAAAAAAAGGTTCAGCGCTTTTACCGGAAGTGATCTTGAGGTTGTCTTACGGGGGTTGGATGTTCAGCATCTGGTACTGACCGGAGTATCCACCAGCGGAGTTGTTTTATCGACCTTAAGAGAAGCTTCGGATAAAGATTACAGACTCACTGTGATTGAAGACTGTTGTAAAGACGGGGATGAAGAGGTACATAATGTGCTAATGAATAAAGTTTTCCCAAGACAGGCCGATGTTATCATGGCAACTGATTGGTTAAAATAAACGGAGAATAATAAAATAGCCGGCAGATTCTAATCCATCCGTTTCATAGGATGAAAATACCGTTTCACTTACTTATTTTACTGCATCAGTTTAACTTTTACTCCAAGAGGAAGTAATACATCCTAATTTTACATGGTAAACCTAACGAAAGGTTACATAGTTAGTTTTTTAATTAGTATCAAAAGAGGCATTGATTAAGGATCAATAAAAATCTTTTTGTGCAACTTAATTCCTTGTAGCCATTTATGGCTCAATTATACACTTAATCATGTTTGGGTAGGATTGGTTTGTTCCAGTCCTATTTTTTGTTTTTTCCGGCAGATGGCAAAGATTTCCAATGATGTTTATGGATATAGATGAGATTATTTTAATAGGTAATTAAAATCGGAATTCTTCAATAGATGGATCGTTAAGCAGAACCCTTGTACATATTTCATGTTTTTTCGCAGCTCCCTGTACACGCCAGTTAATGGTATATTGATCTCCAATTCTCACTTGTTTTCCTCTGACTGATTTCAGATGGTGTTCTCTGAAAATCTGCTCATATTTTTCTGCTATCCCATCCTGGTAAGGAAGCGTCATTTGATACGTATAGCGAATGCTTATCTTTTCGATGATATTCTGAACATATTTGAACATGATAAGCAGTAAAAATACCACGATGGAGCCCACAGTAGCCTCCTCATAATATCCCGCGCCTATTGTCATTCCCAGGGAAGCACAAATCCATATTGTAACGGCTGTTGTAAGGCCGGACACTCTGTTTTCTTCTTTAAAGATCACTCCTGCTCCTACAAAACCTATTCCTGTAATAATATTGGCCGCTATACGATCCGGACTTCCCGGACCTCCCAAACTCATGGAAAGCATAGTAAATAAACACGATCCCAATGTCACCAGAATCATCGTCCTCAGCCCTGCAGATTTCAGCTGGTATTCCCGTTCAATTCCTATGATACCTCCTACGAAAACCGAAAATAAGATGGGGAGAAGATCATCAAGTAAATCCATTTGTGTAATTTTTATTCTCTAAATTTATTTGATTTTTTTCAATTGTAAAAGATCTTTACACAAAAAAACCGCTGTAGATACAGCGGTTTTTTATATTCAGAATACTTATTATTTCAGTTTGTAAGAATTTCCGTTCCAAAGATACGTTTTGGAAGAGTGTTTTTTCTTCTCCCGATCCTTTTCATCCACTTCCATATCTTCTACTTTAAGGATAAATGCGTTGGAGATTCCTCCTTTATCATTAGGAAAAATAAATTCTTCACTGTGATAAAAAGCACCGGCATCCCCTACGTTCATTAATTGTGGAAGCGCAATCAGTTTTTTATCTTTAAACAGAACATACTGATCATAGCTTGCGATTCCACATGCTTCACCGGAAACCAATGCTTTCAGGGTACATTCAACATTCTGCAGTTTGTGACTGCTTTCTATATTGAAAGATGCAGAACTTAACTCCTCCCCTTTTCCTGTATCAAAATACACCTCATCAATGAGTGTATTTCCTTCCATTACTTTTATTCCGGCAATATTCTTCTTTTCGATCTCGTTATATTCTTTATTCTTTCTGTCAATTGTTTTGGAAAGTCCAAAAAGGAAATCATACCCATTTTTATTACGGTATCCTACACAAAGGTTACCACCCCAGACATATCCTTCCAATGTATTTTCTCCTTTCTGATAAGAAATTTTATACCAATTGGCGGTTCTTTCGCCCAACTTCAGGACGGTATCTTCTTTTTTAAGAATCACCACCTGCTGATTGGTCTGTAATGAGTCTATAATCTTAGTATCCACTCCGGGATCTAATCTCACTCGGGTCCAGTCTGTAAAAATCTTCTGAGCCTTATTCTCTTCAAAACCAAAGATTCCATCTGCATATACTTCATTTTCTTGAGCTGTAAAAAACTGCAGCATCAGTATAAATAAAGCGGTCCATAAAGTTTTCATATTCGTATTTTGTTTTTGTGTGTGTTATTTTTCAAGCAGAAGACTTACCCATTCTTCGCGCTGTAATTGCTTTTTCAGTTCAAGTCCGCTTTCTTTACATACTTCAAGAATATCAGCCACATCAAAGAAACACAGTCCGGAAAGCAATAGTTTTCCTCCCTTATTCAATACTGAAACATAGGTCGGGATATCTGAAATCAGAATATTTCTGTTGATATTGGCTAAAATAATATCAAAATTTTCTTTTCCCAGGTTTTCTGCAGTTCCCAGTTCAATATCCAATTCTACATTGTTTCTTACTGCATTTTCTTTGGAGTTTTCTACTGACCATTCATCAATATCGATGGCTTTTGTATCTCCCGCTCCCTGCTGTTTTGCATAAATGGCCAACACAGAAGTTCCGCATCCCATGTCCAATACTTTTTTACCATTGATGTCAATATCCATCATTTGCTGGATCATCAGATGGGTGGTAGGGTGATGCCCTGTTCCGAAAGACATTTTAGGCTGAATAATAATTTCATGCATTCCCGGTACAGATTCGTGGAACTCTGCTCTGATCAATACTTTATCATCAATATTGATTGGAGAGAAGTTCTTTTCCCATTCTTCATTCCAGTTGATATTCGGCATTTCTTCGAAAGAATATTCGATTTTTACATTTTCGTTTTCAAAGATCGGAAGTGCTTTCAACTGATCTTCATGAAACAATTCTGCCTGAACATATCCTAAAATTCCGTCAATTTCTTCTGTAAAGCTGTCAAAACCTATTTCTATAAGCTCTGCCATTAATATCTCGTTCCAAGGTTGCAATGGAGAAATTTTGAAATTGAATTCTAAATAATTTTGCATGTGAGTAATTTGATGCAAAAATACTAATGTTATTATTGTTAAAAAAATGATGGAGGTATTTTTGGCTGAAACCGGGGATTTTTATGTTTTTTTTGAATGGATGAAAGCCAATTGTATTGAATGAATGCGATGGGAAGGTTTATTTGTGGATTTTTTTTCCCACGGATGACACAGATGACACAGATGATGGCATGCAATATATTCAATAGGGACGGGCTTTAGCCCGTCTTCAAAATCAATACAATGCCATTGGCTTTAGCCCAAGCCTATCATAAACGACTTGGAAATAAATTCCCAGATTATTTTTTTTATGTTGATTTTTTGAAATGCGAAAGATTATAGGTTTTGGCTAAAGCCATAGAGATCGGACAAAAAGAAAGCGGGTTAAAGCCCGCTCCTATTGAATTTTATTATTCAAAGTAAATTAACAGTTACCTTAAACTTTAAATTTTTGCCCCTTTTATGGATTTGTAGAGAAAATAGAACCGTTTGCAATTAATGCTCTTCTGTTCATTTTCAGAATATCTCTTACCCATTCTGCAAAGTCTTCCGGCTGTAATACTTTATCCGGATTTCCGTCTGTAAGTCCTCCCTGGATACTCATATCGGAAGCAATGGTACTTGGAGTCAGAGTAATCACACGGATATTTTGTTTTCTCCATTCTGCCATCATGGATTGTGATAAAGATACTACGGCTGCTTTTGAAGCTGCGTATGCTGACATATTGGGTCCACCTTTCAAACCAGCTGTAGAAGCTACGTTCACAATGTCACCTTCACCTTTAGCTTTCATAAATGGATGCGCTGCTTTAGAAGCATAATATACTCCGAACAGATTGGTTTTAATGACCTGCTCCCAGGTTTCAGAAGGCATATCTTCGATACTTCCAAAGTCTCCGATCCCTGCATTATTGATCAGAATATCAATACCTCCCAATTGTTCTGCTAAAGATTCTATTCCAGCTTTTACCTGAATTTCATTGTCTACAGAAAAAACGGCATAGGCTGAGTTTACACCCAGTTTTTTGATTTCTTCAACCGTCATTTTAAGATTTTCCTCGTTTCTTCCTGTAATGGCAACGTTTACTCCTTCATTGGCTAGAACTAATGCTACAGCTTTCCCCAGTCCTCTTCCACCACCTGTTACGATGGCATTTTTTCCGTTTATATTCATAGTAATAATACTTTTCTTTATACAAAGTTACGAAAGAACATTTTTACGAAACAGTGAAACAATGGATTTAATAGTTTTTTAATGGTTGGGCTTCTACTTTTCTACACACTGTAAATAATAAGGGCTTTGTGCCTAAAAAGAAACAGACTGCCCCTTATCAAAAGGCAGACTGTATAAATTGTTTATTATTGGGAAGCGTTGTAGACCACCCCGTCAAAAATTCTTTGAATTTTTGCCACCTCTCCAGAGGATGGGAATATTTCGTCCTTCAGTTGTACTATTCGTGAAGGGTTTCAATAATTATTTATTCTTTAACTGATCAGGAATATTGGTGGTTACGAACCCAATTCCCTGTTTTTTCAATTCATCGTATACGGCAACGTCGTTTACTGTCCATGCATTAGTAATTAACCCTAATGTTTTTGCTTCAGCAATCCAGGTAGGATTTTTCTGGAAAACACTGTAGTGATAATCCATACCATCCAATCCTTCTTTTTTGATCTGCTCAGGAGACAGTTCACCGTTCAGATACTGAACTTTAAAGGCAGGTGCCAGCTTTTTGATCTCTTTACAGATATTAAGACTGAAAGAAATAAACTCACTCTGAGATTCCAGCTTCATATCTTTGATCATTTTAATCGTTTTTTGAGTGATCTCATTTTCAATTTCCGGAGTCTTGGCAGGTTTGATTTCAACGATAAGCTTCAGAGCTTTATCTTTTTTTCCTTGTTTTAAATAATCTTTTAACGTCGGAAATTTTTCTCCATTAGATAATTTTAGTGCTTCCAATTCTTTAAAAGTAGCTTCTGAAATTTCCATTTTACCGTGATGCTCATCGTGATTGATCACCAATACACCATCTTTTGTCATTCTTACATCAAATTCAGACCCATATACTTTCAATTTCTGCGCATTTTCCAATGATTGAAGTGAGTTCTCCGTTGTAGGAGGCTGAGCCTGGAAATATCCTCTATGGGCAATGATCTGGGTTTGTGCTTTCATCATAACTGTACTTAAAACTGCTAACCCTAAGATAAAATTTTTCATAATATAATTTAGATATTAAAAAACAAAGTCCTGAAACTTTCTGATAAAGGTAGTTATTAAAATGTTGAAACCACAGAGACATAAAAGAATAATGTAAACTTCAACCTAGGTTTTAACCTAAAATCTTTTATGCCCCAATGGTTTAAAAGTAAGTGTTAGAAGCTATACTTCGCACCAATCTGGATCTGGTATGGATTTCCTGAAAGAGGAACCAAACCACCTCCACTTACATTTTTGGTGTATTCATACTGCATGGTGTCCTTGTTAAACTTGGTCACTTTATACAAAGATGTATTTCCGTATGATTTGTTTACTCCCCATTCTTTATTAAGTAGGTTGGCTACATTGAAGATATCTACAGAAAGTTCAAAAGCTCCAACTTTATCAAATTTAATTTTCTTCGCTACACGTACATCCCAAACGCCATAGAAACCATTTTTACCTCCGTTACGTTCTGCAATTTTGCCATTGTATTCGTTGATATAATCTTTCAGAGCCTGCCCTACCTGTGGATCATCCAGAATCGCTTTGGTGATATTCGGGAAGATAAAGGCAAGATCATTAGAATCTACAAAGTCTCCGTTGATGTTCCCTCCTGTTGTCGCAGAGAAACGGGTACCTCCAATTCCAGAGTATCTGATCCCTAATGTAAATCCTGCAATGGTAGGAGAGTTACCATAGATCACTACTTTATTACGGAACTGGTTGTCAGAATAGGTCATTCTTAAATCTCTCGGATCACTTTGAATCATCGTAGATAATGTCGCTGAGTTCGCTACGTTTCCATTGTACGAAGTATTGTCTTTGATATCAGACCATGTATAACTTGCTGTGATCTCCCCATCTTTCCAGTAACGGTAACTTGTATCTATTACAAATGAGAACTGGTTTACTTTACCATCACTCACCAGCTCCAATACTCTTCCAAAATTTTTATTGATTCTTCCCTGTTTCCAATCAAAACTTACACTGTTATTGGCATTATTGGTAATAGCACTTGTAGGGATAAACACTCCCCTACCTCCTTCATTAGCCAATGTGAAGAAAGGGTTTGCAACCATGTTTCTATCATAGTAAAAGTAATTATTTCTACCTAAAGCCATATATCCTGCAATTCCTGCTCTGAATCTTTCATTGAAGAAATGAGTATAAGAGATATTGGCTTTATAAACGATTGGAATTTTTGCATCCTTACCGGTATAGTTGATGGTTGGAATCTGATACTGGGAAAGAGATGGAGCAGAGTTATAATCATTTCTGTAACTGTTGAAATCCGGGAACGGAACATCTTTACCCGTTACATCCACAGTAGCAAGGTGTTTACCATCGAATACAAGGTTGTTGATGATCATATAATTGTTGATATCGGAAGAGAATATCCCGGCCCCGAACCTAAGGAAGTCTTTATTTCCTTCATTGATGTTCCAGTCAAACTGAAATCTTGGCTGGATTACAAATGATTTGATTTTGTTATCGGTTCTGATTCCCATTTCATCAAACAGCTTCTGGTTGAGTTCTGCTTTTGGATACCCTCCGTAGTCTAATCTTAAACCAGCCATTAAATCAAGCCCTTTTGCTATTTTCGTCTGGAATTGTCCATATACTCCAATATTCCAGATATTTGATCTTACAGACGGATCTTCCATTAGTGGAACTTCTCTGTAGAATCTGTAAGGGGTCATTGCATCAAAATTACTCATTCCCTGGAAATGGAATCTTCCGTTTACTTCACTTCCGTACACAGATTTTGCTGTTGTATACATCAAGTCAGCTCCGAAAGTATATTTTACCTTATCGGTATTGTAGTATAAGTTATCTACAATCTGGATCACATTATTTCTAAAGCTTTCCTGCCCGAAACGGTGTCCTCCGAACTGGATATTGGTAGATCCCGCACTTGAAGAAACTCCTTCAACAATAGCTCTCGGTACAGGTTTACCTAATTGATTGTTCTGGTAACTGTCCTGGAAAGTATAAAGATACTGAGCCTTTAATTCATTGGTTAAATTAGGCTGCAGGTTGGTTCTTAAGGTTAACAATAAACTGTTGTCAAGGTTTTTATCGTTCCCGTAAGATTCAAAGAAATTGATGTTTGTATTATCACCAAGACCGTTTTTATTTAGGTCGTACGTGAAGTTATTTCTTAACGTTAATAAGTTTTTTTCATTGATCTGCCAGTCTAAACGTAAGAATGCAGCATCCGAGTTTCTTACTTTATCAAACGTTCCGAATTGCGGGGTGTTCCCTACCCCATATTTTGATCTTGCAATATCCAGAAACTGATTAAGGGTTTGTGTGGTGGTACTGAATCTCTTCTCATCATCCGGAGATTTGATATCAGCAATAGCCAACGGTCTTGAATCCAGCTGATGATCCCATGCTACGAAGAAATGTAATTTATTTTTAATGATCGGTCCTCCCAATGAAAACCCGAACTGAGAGGTAGAGAAATCATTATCTCTTTTATTTCCTCTGATATCATACGGGCTGGAAAGCCAGTTGGTTCTTAAATATTCCCAGGCACTTCCGGAAAATTTATTGGTTCCGGATTTGGTAACAGCACTTACGGTTCCACCACCACTTCTCCCCAATGTCACATCATATTGGTTGGTGGTGATTTTGAATTCACGTACAGCTTCAATGGAAATAGAAAAAGGGGCACCACTTCGGCTGGTAGTAGCACCTGCAGAAGTAGGGTTTTTGGCGGTCATCCCGTCAATGGTAAAATTGGTAGAAGATCCTAACTGCCCGGAAAGGTTTCCTCCTTTCCCACTTAATGGTGATAGTTCGGCAAGATTCGCAAAGTTTCGTCCGTTCACCGGAAGCATACTGATATTCTTAGCAGAAATTGCTGTAGCAGCTCCAAGGTTTCCGATCTTGTTTTTAAGATTTCCGGTAATCTTTACTTCTTCGATATGCTTTTCAGCTCCCAGATCCATATTGACAGTCACCTGATCTCCGAAGTTGACATTGTAGCCTTCTCTTTTATCATCGTTTACAATAACTGTGTAAGGTCCTCCAAGAGGGATTTCTTTAAAGATATACTCCCCTTTTGAGTTCGTTTCCGTTTCCGTTTTGAATCCTGTAGACTCATTCACGATCGTTACTTTCACTTTTTCCTGAGCCGTACTTCCCGGTCCGGTTACTTTCCCTACAATAGAAGCCTGTGTGGTCTGTGCATAAGCCATAGTCCCAAGCCCTAAAAACAATAATCCCAGTACAATCTTTACTTTTTTCATTTCTTCCGAAGATGTATATTATTAATTTTTTGATAATAACCAGGAAACCTCTTTGATTTTCACGTTGATAGATCATGCTGAGGTTTCTTTCAATTAGATGTGCAAAGGTATCTTGACTTTAAAGGCAGGGTGTTTAAGAAAGTTTTAACATTTTTTTAATTAAATCAGAACATTATGTTAATTTACTTTAAACACACGATCTATTCTATACAAAACCAGCATGTTAAAGCACATTACGGATTCTTAATTTTCCTGTACTATTTAATTCCATTATTTTTTAAATGCGATTACTTTAGTTATTTTTGCTCAAAAGATAGAAAAGCAATGTCTGAAAACATTCAACAAAAGATAGAACAGCTCCGCAAAGAGCTTCACCAGCATAACGAAGACTATTACCAACTGGATACTCCCACTATTACGGATTTTGAGTTTGACATGCTTTTGCAGGAACTTCAGGATCTGGAAGCAAAATATCCTGAATTTTATGATGAGAATTCTCCTACTGTACGGGTAGGTGGTGGCGTCACTAAGGTTTTCCCTACCATTCAGCATAAATTCAGAATGTACTCCCTGGACAATTCCTATGATTTTGAAGATCTGGAAGATTGGGAAAAAAGAATCATCAAAACAATTGAAGATCCGGTAGAATTTGTTGCTGAGCTGAAATATGATGGAGCATCCATTTCTATTCTTTATGAAAATGGAAAACTATCACAGGCAGTTACCCGCGGTGACGGTTTCCAGGGAGATGAAATCACTCCGAATGTACGTACCATTTCAGATATTCCTTTGACTTTAAAAGGAGATTTCCCGACTCAGTTTTTTATGCGTGGAGAAATTTATCTGACCAGAAAAAACTTTGATAAACTTAATGTCCTGAGAGAGGAAGAAGGTCTTGATCCCTTCATGAATCCAAGAAATACGGCCAGCGGAAGTTTGAAAATGCAAGACAGTGCTGAGGTAAGAAAGCGTAGCCTTTCTTCTGTACTCTACCAGTTTATCTCTGATGAAGTTCCTGCAGAAACCCATTGGGAACTGCTTCAGAAAGCTCAGAGCTGGGGTTTCAAAACATCGCAGCAGGCAAAATTATGCACAACACTGGATGAGGTGAAGGAATTTATTACTTTCTGGGATACGGAACGTCATAATCTGCCTTTTGAAATCGACGGAATTGTTTTAAAAGTGAATTCATTACAGCAGCAGAGACAGCTTGGATATACAGCTAAATCTCCGCGTTGGGCGATGGCTTATAAATTTAAAGCAGAAAAGGTAGAGACAGAACTTCAAAGTGTGTCTTATCAGGTAGGAAGAACGGGTGCTATTACTCCTGTTGCCAACCTTAAACCTGTTTTGCTGGCTGGAACGATTGTAAAAAGAGCATCCCTGCATAATGAAGATATTATTAAGAAACTGGATCTTCATGAAAACGACTTTGTATATGTAGAAAAAGGGGGTGAAATTATTCCCAAAATTGTAGGCGTAAACACCGATAAAAGAACGGAAGAGAGCAAAGAAATAGAATACATCAAACATTGCCCTGAATGTGGCACCGAACTGGTAAAGATTGAAGACCAGGCGATTCATTTCTGCCCGAACGAACTTCACTGCCCGCCACAGGTGGTTGGAAGAATGATTCATTATGTGTCCAGAAAAGCGTTGAATATTGATAATCTTGGAAGTGAGACTATAGAACAGCTATACAGAGAAAAACTGGTTGAAAACCCTGCTGACTTCTATGTGTTGACGAAAGAACAGCTGCTTCCATTGGAAAGAATGGCTGAGAAATCTGCTCAGAACATCATCACAGGAGTTGAAAAATCTAAAGAAATTCCTTTTGAGAAAGTTTTATACGGAATTGGGATCAAACACGTAGGAGAAACGGTTGCTAAAAAGCTGGTGAAAAACTTCCCAACGATTGAAGAGTTGAAGAGTGCAACTGTAGAAGAACTTTGTCAGGTAGAAGATATCGGGGCTAAGATTGCAGTAAGCATTGTAGATTTCTTCCAGAATTCTGAAAACCTATTGATGATCGAGCGCTTAAAATCTTACGGAGTACAGCTTGAAAAAGGAGAAAGCACGAATGAAGTTTTATCCAATGTTTTAGAAGGGAAAACGTTCCTCTTTACCGGAAAATTGTCTTTATTCACCAGAGAATCTGCTGAGGAGATGGTAGAAAAACATGGCGGGAAAAATATTTCGGCAGTTTCGAAAAACCTCAACTATCTTGTAGTAGGTGAAAAAGCAGGAAGCAAACTGAAAAAAGCTCAGGATATCGGAACGATTGAAATCCTGGATGAACAGCAGTTTCTGGATCTCGTTGAGAAACAATAAAAAATAATCATTTGATTATTAAATAAAAAAGGCTGTGATAATTTCACGGCCTTTTTTATATATATAGAATGACTATTCTTTAATCAAAGCTTTCCGAAACAGTAAAATTTCTTCCTGATTCAGCCCATTCAGGGAAATTGTGCGTTTTGTATCGGGCATCCAGTCAGGATAAAGAATCAGTTCCACATAAGTGTCATATATATGAAACTCTCGCAGGACTTCTGGCTTCCTTGTATTTCTTCGATCTGATCCAAATCTTAGATTAACACATTTTCTTGGAATAATATAAAAATCTTTGGGAAACAAAAAAATGGAATTCTGATTCATGAAAATTTCAAAACTACACCATTGGAATCTAGTACTATTCTTAAGGCCACCCTTACTTACTGTAGTAATAGTACCACGGATATTTTTTAACACCGCCGCATCAGGCTGCCTGTATTTTTCGATAATTTTATTTTTCTTGATATAAAAGAAAATTCCCGAAATGATATAAAATCCCATGGCTGCCAAAAGCAAATAGAAAAAAGTATTCATTGATTTAAAAGAATAGAATTATAAGTTTTGAATGGAGAAAATCAGATATTTTCTCGTTCAAAGATATAACAATAATCCCTATGAAACCGGCAGTCTGAAGTAAAATGTACTTCCATTATTCAATGAACTCTTCACTCCGATTTCTCCATGCTGTTTTTCAATAAAATTTTTCGAGATGGCCAAACCGAGTCCTGTTCCATTCTGATGTTCTCCCGGAACCTGGAAATAGCGGTCAAAGATCTGGCGGTGGTATTTTTCATCAATACCGCTTCCGGTATCAATAATACTAAATTGAATGAATGTGTCCAGTTTTTCTACCACAATCTGAATATTTTCATCCTGAAAAGAGTGTTTCACCGCATTGGTCAAAAAATTATTCATTACCCAAACTGTTTTATCAAAATCTGCAGTCACGGAATCATTATCTTCCAAAAGATATTGGGTGCTGATCAAAATATTTTTCTGCTCTGCCAGTTTTTCAACATTTTTCATAGCAGTCTGTACAATTTCCTTAGGGGAACATTTCTCTATGGTCAATCTGATATTCCCGGATTCTACCTGAGAAAGATTGAGCAGTTCACCCGTGATATCCAATAAACGCTGTCCGTCTTCATTGATGCTTTTCAACAACTCCTGCTGCTGCTCATTCAATTCACCGAATTTTTGGTTTCCAAGAAGCTGTACGCCCATTTTGATAGCCGAAATTGGAGTTTTCAGTTCATGGGAAATTGTCGCAATGAAATTGGTTTTGGCAAAATCCAGTTCTTTGAAAGGGGTAATATTTCTTAACAAAATTACTTTTCCAATATATTTTTTTTCCTTTTCTCCTGTCTTTACGATATTGATAGGAATAATATCCTGTTCAAAATAATTCTCCTTATTATCACGAACAATCTTGATAGGATCTTTTACCGGATGATCTATATTTTTCAGCAGTTCACGGATAAGATCGTTATTGATGGCTACTTCATGAGCTGTTTTTCCGATAATTTCTTCTTTATGGAGGTTGGTGATTTTCAGCGCTTCATCATTAATCATGTAGATAAAATGATTCTCGTCCAAACCAATAACAGCATCATGCATATTGTTGACCAATGTTTCGATCCGTTTTTTATCCATCAACTGCTTGGAAAGTGTGCTGCTTTCGTACTCCTGAAGCTTTTCCGCCATAGTGTTGAATGATTCTGCAAGATCGTTGAACTCCTCACTTCCTTTGAAATGAACTCTTTCACTGTAGTTTTTACCGGCAATCTGCTTTATACCGAATGTAAGCTGGCTGATAGGTTCTGCAATAGCCTGAGGCAAATTGAAAAGTAAAATAAAAGCAATCAGAAAGCATACGGTTCCTAAACTTACAATCCAGAACGTAGCATTTTCTGCCGTGATGATAGCAATGTCACTCTTCCGCTCTATCCCTTTCATGTTTAAAGACATAATCTTCGCCAGATCCTCACGAATCAGCTTCTCCTTATGAGAATCGGGAGCTTTCAGATAGCTGTTGAAATGCAGATTCAGATTCTGAGTAGCTTCTTTTTCTCCAAATTCTGTAAGGTTCTTTTCCTGAAGCTTATTATTTTTTTTAAAATCCGCGACCGCAACCGTACTGTCTGTACTGATGTTATCCAGGGCAAGAAGCATATTTTTGGAAAACTCCAGACTGTTGTAATTGGCTGTGAGAATTTTTTCAGTATCGGATTTTAATTTATTGATATATACAGAACCTATCACTGAAAGCAGAACGATCAGCAGAAATAAAAGGCCAACGCCTAAGGTAAGTTTCGTTTTAAGTTTCATTACTTTTTAAGATAAAATAATAATATCTATCTGTCTCTCATTCAATCTGTTCATGAGAGTGTAGATCCAGCTGTATCCCAACAGCCGCTGCCAAAAATGGGCATGTGGCTTTCCAATGCAGACTGTCGTAATATTATGGGCAATCACATATTCCAGAATTCCATTGTGAACACTGCTTTCTTTGATCCGGACTACTTTTGCCCCTAATTCTTGTGCTAAATTAAAATTATTAATTAAATACCGCTGCTTATCCAAGGCTATTTTTTCAGGATTTTCGGAGGGCTTCTGAATGTATATAACAGTCCATGGGCTGTTATAATAGCTGGCTAACCTTGCTGTTTTCCGGATAATCGTTTTGGCAATTTTCTCATTACTGCTGATGCAGGCCAGGAATTTTATAGGTTTAAAATTTTCGGTTTTAATCTCTGTTTCTACCTTTCTTTCTACATGAGTGGCTACTTCTTTTAAGGCCAGCTCACGAAGCTGTAAAATATGTCCGCTTTGGAAGAAATTGCTGAGTGCGGTCTGAACTTTTTCTTTTTTATAAATCTTACCCTCTTTTAGACGGGTCAGCAATTCGTCAGCAGTAAGGTCTATATTGACCACTTCATCAGCAAGTGCCAGGATTTTATCCGGAACGCGCTCTGCCACTTCTACACCTGTGATTTTCTTTACTTCTTCGTTCAGGCTTTCGATATGCTGGATATTCATTGCACTGATGACGTTGATTCCGTTATCAAGAATCTCCAATACATCCTGCCATCTTTTTTTATTTTTGGAACCCTCTACATTGGTATGGGGCAACTCATCCACTAAGACGACTTCCGGATGTTCGTTGATAATGGCCTGAAGATCCATTTCTTCAAGATTTTTTCCTTTATAAAAAACCGATTTTCTTTCAATTTCAGGAAGACCTTCTACAAGCGCTACCGTTTCTTCTCGACCGTGGGTTTCGATATAGCCAACCTTTACATCAATGCCATTTCGCAAAAGGGAATGCGCTTCCTGAAGCATCCGGAAAGTTTTTCCTACACCAGCACTCATCCCGATATAGATTTTGAATTTTCCTTTTCGGGATTTTTGAATCAGTTCTAAAAAATCTTTTGCTGATGACATTGATTTTATTCTTTTTAATTTTACTTTAAACACTTTTTTCTGTGTCTGAATTGATTGCTAAAACCAAGCTGCAAGACTTGTCGTAATGAAAAAATTACTTTGCTTCATCTCGTTATGATGGACAAATACGGCATCTTTAGACGTAAAACCTCTGGCTTCCGTACGAAATACAACATTCTTTAAAATAGCATAATCTACGTTTAAGGAATATCCAAAGGTCTGAAAACCATTAGCTGTTTTAGTGCTGATAACAACTCCATTTTTATCATTATAATATTCCAGTCTTCCGGCCAGAGCCCATTTGTCATCCAACTGATATTTCATAAGGACATTAGGGGTATACCAGATGTTATACTGCTCGCTTCCTTTTGATTTCTGTTCTGCCCCAATGTCAAATCCTAATACAGTAGAAAACTGTTTTGTCACCTGGAAAATCCCATGCAGATCATGGAAATAACGCATTCTTTTATCATCCTTAGGTTTATCATTCCCGATAAATGAACTGCTGTTCAGGGTAATTCTATCATTAGGTTTATAAGTCACCTGATGCCCGAAAGAAAGAGTTTGGTTCCCTTCAGGCTTTGCAATTCGCTGCCATCCGTTGAGTACCAATCCGCTTAAAAACCACTTCCCATTATCTGAGGTGTAAGAAATTTTGGCACCTGTCTCAAAATAGGGAGAATTTTCAGCGGCCAAACTTCGGGTCAGATTGATATTATCTTTTCCTATAGCACTTTCCCAGCCGATATGAGACGGCATGATCCCCGCATCAATCCATAGTTTTTTGTTCTTAGAAATTTTAATTCCAATATTGGCTTCGTTGACATAACGCAAGGCATTTTGTTCCGATGCCATATTATCCTGTGCATACACTCCAGCCATTAAAGCAAAATTAGCACGAAGCACATCACTTTCATAAGAAGCTTTTACCAAACCTAAGTTAAGATTTACTTCATTATGTCTGTTATAGGAATACAGGAAGTTTTGACGAATATGGTCAGACGGCTCATTAAAATCATACGTATAAAAGAGTTCTGCGTAGGCAGAAAACTTTATTTTAGAGGTATGCTTCACGGAATCTGAAGTTTGTGCTTTTGGAAAAAACATCCCTGCTAATATCCCAACAACAATATATTTTTTCATATAGTTTTTAATCATTATTTCATCAATGGTATATATTATAGCCTGAACATCACTGCCAGCGTAAACCTGCTGTCAGACTTTCTCAGGTCTGGTCTCCATGATTCTACAGGGGTATCAATCCATCCATCCGGGCTGGTAGTTCCTTCTCTGCCTGCAAAATATGGGATATTGCTTTTTCTGAATCCATATTCCAATCTGAAAGTTACAAATTGATTGGGCATAATATCAACAGTTGCTGTTCCCTGAAACATTTTAAGCTTATCTCCGGCAGCAATGGCGTCATTAAAGTCATTATTGGCTACGGGTGAAGGGGTAAATGCTAAATAAGCTCCCGGATTGGAAACGGCATCAGCTCTTAACGTTAAAGCGATTTTATTATGATGAAACCAAAGTCTGTTGGCCACAGAGGTACCAATCATATAATTATCCTTAGCTTTTATACCGCCTCCGCTCTGAAATCCATAGTGGTTATTGATACTGAAGGCAGCCTGTGACAACCCGTCACTGTCTTTATTTTTATAATATCTGGCGACAATACTGTGATCATGGTGAAATCTTCGTACTCCGGAATTGTTTCTCGTATCCTGCCCGTTAAGATAAAAATTGGCAACCAACTGTAAATTTTCGTTAGGTCTGTAATAGTTTGAAACTCCTAACCCAAGGCCTGTATTCCAGGAATTATACGTCTGCCATCCGTTCAGCACCCAGATCTCTGTTTTGAATTTCTTGGAAGGAAAAGCCTGAATTCTCGCGCCCTGAAAATAGAAAGGCGTAAAATCACAAACCAAGCTTCTCTGATAGTTCCAGTTTTCTCCCAAAACATAGCTTTCCAAACCGATATAACTCATGAAAATACCCGCTTCCACATTCAAGCCGTGCATCACATTAAAATGGTATCCCGCTGCAGCCTCACGAATGTATTTTAAATTGCTTCCGCTTGTATTTTTACCATGATTCAGCGTTCCGTCAAGATCCTGAACAATAGAACCCATTTGTCCAAACTGCAGCCATAAACGGCCTATCACATTTTTATAATTGGTTTCCAATCCGATACTGGCCATGTTAATCGTCACTTCATTAGAACGTCCTATTGCGGAGGAAATGGTATGTGTATTATCTTTTGGCCGGTTAAAATCATAATTATAATAAGCATCCACATAGGTTACTCCAGTAAGTATAGTTTCTCCATTTTTATCTTTTAAGGTTAAAGGAAAGTCGGTCTGGCGGTTTTGCCCATTGATCCATGTAAGATCATAGCCGTCAAAAGGAATTTTAGAATCTGTTTTTGCTATTAAGGAATCTTTAGGCTGAGCGGCAACTGAGTCTTTTTTTATTTCCTGAGCATTGATAAAACTTAAGGTACTAAGCCCAAGAAAAAATGCTGCTTGAAAAGTTTTTGATTTCATTATATAAATATTGATAATAATGTGCTGAATAATTGTGTGGAATAGATTTCCACGTTAAAAACACCTGATGATTGAAAAATGAATTCTGATCTGAAAGTGATTTTAGATTTTAGGAAACAGAATTCATTTTTTAACTGAGAGTTCTCTTTTGATTTTTATTTGAGTAAATTTTTAAAAAGAGAATATTTCTGATTTTATGAATATACTTTTAATGTAACTGGTCCAAAGCGATGTTTAGTTTTAAAACATTCAGTTTTGAGGGTCCGAAAAGTCCTAAGAAAGGCTTTTCAGTTTGTTGATTAATTAAGTTTTTCACTTGCTCTTCTGAAAGGTTTCTCACTTTTGCAATTCTCTTTGCCTGGTACAAAGCCCCTTCCTCAGAAATATCCGGATCCAGCCCGCTTCCGCTTGCTGTAACCAATTCTACAGGAACTTTGGTAGTTCCCATTTCAGGATTATTCATTTTTAAAGTATCAATCCTTTTCTGTACGGTTTCCAGATATTCTTTGTTGCTGGGACCTTTATTACTTCCCCCACTTCCTGCTGCATTATAATTGACTGAAGAAGGACGGCCGTGAAAATATTTCTCAGCTTTGAATTCCTGCCCGATATTGGCATAGAACTTCTGTCCTTTATCATAAACAATTTCGCCGTTTCCTTTGTTAGGAAGTATTTTAGAACCTCCATATACAACAGCCAGATAAATACCCGTAACTATCAACATCACAAGAGTTAATCTGAATGCTGAAACAATATGATTTTTCATTTTTTAAATTTTAATAGAATAAACTGATTACCAAATCAATGATTTTGATCCCGATGAATGGAACAATTACTCCGCCCAAACCGTAGATTAAAAGATTTCTTCTCAGTAATGCACTTGCACCAATCGGTTTGTAAGCCACTCCTTTCAACGCCAGCGGAATCAGGAACGGAATGATGATCGCATTGAAAATAACCGCTGATAATATGGCTGTTTCAGGACTGTGAAGATTCATAATATTCAGCTTCTGTAGGGAAGGAATAAAAGTGATGAAGAGTGCAGGAATAATAGCAAAATACTTCGCCACGTCATTGGCAATACTGAAAGTCGTCAAGGTTCCTCTTGTCATCAGCAGCTGTTTTCCGATTTCCACAATTTCGATCAGTTTTGTCGGGTCGTTATCAAGGTCTACCATGTTGCCGGCTTCTTTTGCAGCCTGCGTTCCGCTGTTCATCGCTACTCCTACATCAGCCTGAGCCAGTGCCGGAGCATCATTGGTTCCATCTCCCATCATGGCGACCAGTTTACCTTCCTGCTGTTCCTTTTTAATGTAATTCATCTTGTCTTCAGGCTTAGCTTCGGCTATAAAGTCATCTACTCCTGCTTTCTCCGCAATGAATTTTGCGGTTAAAGGATTATCTCCGGTTACCATTACCGTTTTCACCCCCATTTTTCTCAGTCTCTGGAAACGTTCCTGGATTCCGGTTTTGATGATATCCTGAAGTTCTATCACTCCCCATACCTTTTCATTTACGGCGACTACCAAAGGAGTTCCTCCGTTTTCAGCTATTTTGGTTACCGCATCCTGGGTTTCCTGTGGGAAGATATTCCCGGCTTTTTCAGTCAGTTTTTTTATCGTGTCATAAGCTCCTTTACGGATTCTTGTCTCATCAAAATCGATTCCTGAAGTTCTCGTCTCGGCTGTAAAATCAATATAAGTAGGATTGGGAACCAACAAGTCTTCAGATTTTAGTGCACTTAGCTCAATGATTGATTTTCCTTCCGGTGTTTCATCGGCTACAGAACTTAAAGCAGAAGCCTTAATGAATTCATCAAGCTGAATTCCGTTGGAAGGATGAAAATGGGTCGCTTTACGGTTTCCGATCGTGATTGTTCCTGTTTTATCAAGCAAAAGAACATCAATATCTCCTGCCGTTTCTACAGCTTTCCCACTTTTGGTAATCACATTCGCTCTAAGTGCTCTATCCATACCTGCAATTCCGATTGCAGAAAGCAGACCGCCGATTGTTGTCGGAATAAGACAAACGAAAAGAGATATAAATGCCGCAATAGTAATCGGCGTCTGCGCGTAGTCTGCAAAAGGCTTTAAAGTGAGGGTAACAATAATAAATGTAAGGGTAAATCCTGCTAAAAGTATAGTTAATGCGATTTCGTTAGGTGTTTTCTGTCTTGACGCTCCTTCTACAAGGGCAATCATTTTATCTAGGAAGGATTCTCCCGGTTTTGTAGTTACTTTTACTTTAATTCTGTCTGAAAGTACTTTTGTACCTCCTGTTACAGAACTTTTGTCTCCTCCGGCTTCACGGATTACAGGTGCGCTTTCTCCGGTAATGGCAGACTCATCAATGGTTGCCAGACCTTCAATAATCTCACCATCCATTGGGATCTGATCTCCGGCTTCACAAAGGAAAATATCGCCTAATGTCATTTCAGCAGACATTTTCAAAACTGTTTCTACCTGAAATCCGGGTTTATTATCAACCACTAATTTCGCTGGAGTTTCTTCCCTTGTTTTTCTAAGAGTATCAGCCTGAGCTTTTCCTCTTGCTTCTGCAATAGCTTCTGCAAAATTAGCAAACAGAACGGTGAAAAATAAAATAATAAATACTAAAAAGTTATAGGAAAAGCTTCCCTGGGTTTTATCACCAGTAAGACTGAACATGCTTACGATAAACATGACAACGGTTCCGATTTCCACCAGGAACATTACTGGGTTTTTAAACATAATTTTCGGATTCAGTTTTACGAAGGACTGTTTTATGGCTTCGTTTACCAAATCTCTCTGAAACAATGTTTGTGACTGATTTTTCATTTTTTTGAAAGAATTTATATCATTGTAAATCAATAGTAACCATCAAGGTCTGCCAAATAATAAGGATAGATATGGATAATATAAGTGAACGTTTCAGTAAGTGTCAGACTAGCTTCCTCCCACTTTTCGGCTTCCTTAATGGTTGAATATTGATTTTAATTTTTAATGTTCACATTTATTTTGAGAAATACTGAATCTGCTCTGCAATAGGGCCTAATGTCAATGCAGGGAAGAAAGACAGTGCTGCAATCAGTAAGATCACCGCCAGGGTCATAAATCCGAAAGTAGCCGTATCTGTTTTCAGTGTTCCTGAACTTTCCGGGATATATTTCTTCTGGGCTAAGAGTCCTGCAATCGCTACCGGTCCAATGATCGGGATGAATCTTGATAATAACAGTACAATTCCTGTTGAAATATTCCACCATGGAGTATTATCTCCCAGTCCTTCAAATCCGGATCCGTTGTTCGCTGCAGAAGAAGTAAATTCATAAAGCATTTCACTGAAACCATGGAACCCGGGATTATTCAATGTTTTTGCTCCAAATTCTGGCAAATAAGCCGTTAAAGCTGTTCCTGCAAGAATCAGGAAAGGATGAAACAAAGCCACAATCATTGCGATTTTCATCTCTTTAGCCTCAATCTTTTTACCCATAAATTCCGGGGTCCTCCCTACCATCAGACCACTGATAAATACCGCAAGAATGATAAAGATGAAATAATTCAGAATTCCGACCCCGCAGCCTCCGTAGAAGCAGTTGATCATCATGGCAAGCAGTTCGTTCATCCCCGAAAGAGGCATTGTACTGTCATGCATAGAGTTCACAGATCCTGTTGATATAACCGTAGTTGCAATACTCCAGTAGCCTGATGCTGCGCTTCCAAAACGGATTTCTTTACCTTCCATTGCTCCCAGGCTGTTATCTGCTCCCATTTGTGTAATCAGAGGATTTCCTCCGGTTTCATTCACAACATTCGGAACAGTAAGGGCGAGAAACCCGACCGTCATTACAGTAAAAATTACCCATGAAAGTTTTCTTTTATTCAGATAAAACCCAAGTGCAAATACCAAGGCAAACGGAATGATCATTTGAGCGACCATTTCTGTCATATTGGTGATATAGTTAGGGTTTTCAAGCGGATGAGCTGAATTCGCTCCGAAAAATCCACCACCATTGGTTCCTAAGTGTTTAATCGCCACAAAGGCAGATACCGGACCTCTGGAAACATCAGCCTTCTGCCCTTCCAGTGTGATAATATGATCTTTTCCTTCGAAAGTCATCGGACTTCCGTTGATAGAAAGAATTAAAGCGACAATGACACTTATCGGAACCAGGATTCTGATCATTGATTTTGTGAAAAAGTCATAGAAATTCCCCAGTTCAGTACTGGTTTTTTCTTTAAAAGCTTTGAAAAGAACCGCCATTGCCGCCATCCCTGTTGCTGCCGTTACAAACTGTAAAAACATCAGATAAAGCTGGCTCAGGTAGCTTACTCCCGTTTCTCCCGAATAGTGCTGTAAATTACAGTTGACCAGGAATGATATGGCCGTATTAAAAGCCAGATCGGGTGACATATTAGGATTCCCATCAGGATTTAAAGGAAGCCACGCCTGATTCAGTAAAATAAGAAATCCAATAATGAACCAGACAAGGTTGATCGTCAGCATGGCATACATATTCTGTTTCCAATTCATCTGACGGGCAGGATTAATTCCGGATAATTTATAAATTAACTTTTCAATCGGTTCAAAAACCGGATCCAGAAAAGACTTTTTGTATCCATAAACATTAGCTATATATTTTCCTAGAAATATTCCGATAACTAATGTGATAGCAAACATTGCTATAATGCCTAAAATTTCTGTATTCATGACCAATTAAAATTTTTCAGGTTTAATTAAAACATAACAGATATACACAAAGGCAAGTATTGAGAGGAAAAATAAACTCCACATAATTTATATTCTATCAAAAAATTCAACTGATTTATATAAAAGCCAAAATAGTACTGCGAAAAGCAGGATTAAACTTATGAGCATCATATCTTAATCATTAGGGTTAAAAGAGTCAATAATACGTACGATACAATCAGCAGACTAAAAGTTGAATGCTCCCGTTTTTTAAACGTTTTTCTTGAAATTGTCATTTTTAAATATTTTATTCAGGTACTATATGCCAAAAGAAAGTCCATTCTGAAAAATAGACACGTAAGTGATTAAAAAACAATACATTAAACGACATCGCCAATCTATATAAAAACAAAAAAGCCTATCAAAATGATAGGCTCTTTATTAAAATGATAAAAGATTTATTTTAATCCGTATTCTTCCAGTTTCCGATATAGCGTGGCAATACCAATCTCAAGTAATCGGGCTGCTTCTGCTTTATTTCCTTTTGTATATTGTAATACTTTCTGTATATGTATTTTTTCCAATGACCGGATACTTAAAGAATCACTTTCCGGGACCGCTTTTTCAGAATAATGAGGAAGGCTGTCGGCATCAAGGATATTGTCCTCCATTAAAATTAAACTCCGTTCCACAGCATTTCTCAGCTCACGAATATTTCCTTTCCAATCATTCTTATCCAATGCTTTATAATAGTTAGGATCAACCTGAACAGAGGATAAATGAAGTTTATGTGAAAAAATATCGATGAAGTTCTTGGCAAGTGCTTTCAGATCTTCCTTTCTATTTCGTAAAGCCGGCAGACTTATCTCAAATACATTCAGTCTGAAATACAAATCTTCTCTGAAGTTTCCTTGCTTTATTTCATCTTCAAGATCTCTGTTGGTGGCTGCAATCAATCTAAAATCAGACCTTGAAACTTTAGTTTCACCCATTTTGATAAATTCCCTGGTTTCCAGAACTCTGAGCAGCTTTGCCTGAAGTTCTATAGGCATCTCACCAATTTCATCTAAAAATAAAGTACCACCATTGGCCTCTTCAATCAATCCTTTTTTATCTCTCAAAGCACCGGTAAAAGCACCTTGTTTGTGTCCAAAAAGTTCACTCTCCAGAATCTCTTTACTGAAAGCTGAGCAGTTGATGGCTACAAAATTATTTTTCTTTCTGTCACTTCCCTCATGAATAGCACTGGCAAAAACTTCTTTTCCCGTACCCGTTTCTCCTGTAAGAAGAACAGCAGCATCTGTTAAAGCCACTTTTTCAGCCAGCTTCTTAGCCTGCAGGATTAAGGGTGATTTACCAATTATCTGGTCAAATCCTTTGGTCACGACCTGCTGCATAACTCTTGATTTATTGTCTTTTACCTTATCAAGAGCCTTATATACCAATGGGATAATTTTCTCATTATCATCACCTTTTACAAGATAATCATAAGCGCCATTCTTCATGGCCTGAACAGCATCTGTAATATTGCCAAATGCCGTCATTAAAATAATTTCCAACTGAGGATACTTACTTTTGATAGACTTTACCAGCTCTACTCCAAAAGCATCAGGCAGTCGGACATCGCTTAAAACAACATCAAATTCATATTGCTCCAGCATTGTCATGGCTGAACGTGCTGTAGAAGCTTCTTTTACATTAAAATTTTCTTGGGAGAGGATCATTCCTAGTAGCTTAAGGAGTTTGATCTCATCATCGATGATCAGAATGTTTCCTGACATATAATTATTTTTGGAAAACTACTGCAAACTTATTGAATTTATTCGAGTAAAACGGCGTTGTATAAGGAAATAGTTTCATTGAACAGCTCGTTCTATTTCAGGAGCTTGATCC
>NZ_QAJO01000010.1:0-114646 GCF_003852415.1 Chryseobacterium sp. KBW03
AAAACCCAATGCGCAAGGGGGACTGTATTATAGTTAATTTATAGACGAAAGATACGGATTTTTCTGCACTCCTGCAATCAAAAAGACTGTTTCCCGGGCAAAGAATAACGTTTTTTCTGTATGCTTTTCACAACCGGGACGCCCTCTACGAGCAACACCAGATCGCTCCACGACAGCTCACCTTTTTTAAGTGCAGATGTACCAAAAGTACACTGTTCCAACCGTTTGTAATAGAGTACAAAGCCTCCGCGTTCGCAGTGCAGCAGTTTGGTATGCGTACGGCTACGGTTCAGGAACACGAACACCTCGCCACTGGTCGGCTGGCGTTGCATCACCGAAACAACCAAGCCGCAAAGCCCATCGAATGATTTTCGCATATCGCAATGGCCCTCGTAAAGATAGAAACGGTGCGAGGAACCTAAAGAGAACATCGGCTACAGGCGGATTAGTTGAGCGATTAAAGCCAGATTAGCCTCTACGCGAAGACGAACGCCTGTGGGGTAGATAATCTCTATCTGTTCCCCTTTCACAGCTGATCCGGAGGGCATCTCAATAAAACCTCTGTTACCGGCTTCCTGTTCCTTGGACTTGGCGACCCAGTAACCCAAGGTCGCAACGTTGATCCCGTACAATAAGCCAAATGCCTTTTGGTCAATCCGCTCGCTTTCCAATCCTCAACCAGCGAAAGCATCCTCTCTCTTTTTTCTTCTGTGCTCATGACACAAAGATCCGCCTCGTATTCAGAATAAGCAATATGCACTTGGTCCGGCGGATACTGGAAAATTGTCCATGCTTAAGTCTCTTATCTCCATTCCAAGGCCCCTTATTTAGTTCCATATTTGCAGTGTAACAAAAATAAGTCAAAAATGAAATGCAAAAGTTTAATCAAATTAAGTAGCCTAGTTCTAATTCTAGGGATAACAATTCAAGCATTTTCTCAATCTAAAAAAAGTAATATTATGGACAATACAAAAAATGAAAAAATCGGATTATTAGTAATCATGAAAGCGAAAGAAGGTAAGGAGCAAGAAGTGAAAGAGTTTCTTCTAGGTGGTTTATCATTGGTAAATGCAGAGCCAAAAACTGAATCTTGGTTTGCATTTCAAATAGATGAACAAACTTTCGGAATTTATGACACATTTGAAGCTGAAGAAGGCAGACAGGCACACTTAAAAGGAGAAGTGGCAAAAGCCTTATTGGCCAATGCAGGAGATCTTTTAGAAGGTTTTGATGCTAGCAGAGACATTAAGGCCGTTGATGTTCAAGCAAGTAATCATAAAGTGGGTAATCAGAATAAGGGATTGTTGGTGATTATGAAAGCCAAAGAAGGAAAGACATCTGCAGTGGAGGATTTCTTACAAGCGGGCAAGTCATTGGTAAGTTCTGAGCCTGCAACTTTATCATGGTATGCTTTTAAAATTAATGAAGAAACATATGCCATTTTCGATACGTTTGCAGATGACGCTGGCAGAGATGCTCATTTGACAGGGAAAGTAGCAGCAGCGTTGATGGAGAATGCGCCTGTAATTTTGGAAGGCTTTGATGCTTCAGCAATTCAGAAAATTAACATTCTAGCTTCAAAATAAATATTTGATTTAAGAAAGGAGTGCTTTTGGTACTCCTTTTTTTTTAAATTTGAATGAGCTAAAAAATAAAATTAGTATGGCCCAAATAATTATAGACAAACAAAACGGGGAACTTGCGTTTAGATTAGAAGAGTTGAACGACCTAAGCCAGTTTGATCATTTACAAAGAAGAAATTATTATTCTATCGTTTTGTTATGTGGAATTAGCTATGAACTAAGCGTTGATTTTCAAAGCTTTGAATTGCAAGGAAATCAAATGATTTGTTTGGCTCCGTATCAACCTTTCATGATACGTTCTGAAGAAAAGTGCCAGGGTTATTTATTGAATTTTCATCCCGATTTTTTTTGTACATATAGACATCAAAACGAAATAGAGACAGAGGGATTCCTTTTTAATAATTTCCATGGTTTACCCTATTTTACTGTAGACGAACAAAGCCTATTTCTTAATTTGATTGATCAAATTTCGAAAGAGATGGACAAAGAATCAATCGCTCAACATGAAGTTCTTGTGGCATTTTTAAAAGTGTTTTTAATAGAAGCGGTCAGAAATAAGAAACAATTTGATCAACAATTAACTCCCAGATTGTCAGATTCAAAAATAGAAATTTTACAAAATTTAGTCGATGCAATTGAGAGTAATTATTGCAAATTCCATTCTCCCCAAGAATACGCAGATGAACTATGTGTAAGTCCTAAAACTTTAGCAAGTATCGTCAAGAAATATCTCAATCAAACGACTTCATCCTTAATTTCAAATAGAATCATTATTGAGGCGAAACGACAACTTTATCTAACTTCTAAACCAGTGAAACAAGTTGCTGCTTTTTTAGGTTTTGACGATGAATTCTATTTCAGTCGTTTTTTTAAAAAGAAGGTAGGAGTATCGCCTGATATTTATCGTAAGACAGTTGGTTTTGCTAAACTAGAGTCAAATTAATTGCTCAACTGATCCGCCTGTAGCCGATGTTGTGCCTGTTTGTAATGATGTACTCTGCAATGCGATAGGCGTCTTTGGCGTCGCTTTCATCTCTTTGGATACCTATAGGCCTCTTGATTTCCAATGGGTTGAGCAGATAAAAAGTGTATCCTTGCTCACTAAGCAACTTAACAAGACAGGTACCATAATGCCCGGTATGTTCTAATGCAAATAGGCTATCTCTTGATATTGAAAGCTCACTTAACCACTTTTTTATCGCCTTTTCATGGCTTTCTATCTGTATCCGCCCTCTACGAGCAACAGCAGATCGCTCCACGACAGCTCACCTTTTTTAAGTGCAGATGTACCAAAAGTACCCTGTTCCAACCGTTTGTAATAGAGTACAAAGCCTCCGCGTTCCCAGTGCAGCAGTTTGATATGCGTACGGCTACGGTTCAGGAACACGAACACCTCGCCACTGGTCGGCTGGCGTTGCATCACCGAAACAACCAAGCCACAAAGCCCATCGAATGATTTTCTCATATCGCAATGGCCCTCGTAAAGATAGAAACGGTGAGAAGATCCTAATGAAAACATGGTACTACAATCGGATAAGCTGCGATATCAGAGAAAGATCGCGCGGTACTTTCAGCCTCACCCCTGTAGGGTAGATAATCTCTCTTTGTTCCCCTTTCACAGCTGATCCGGAGGGCATCTCAATAAAACCTCTGCTACCGGTTTCTTGTTCCTTGGACTTGGCGACCCCGTAACCCAAGGTCGCAACGTTGATCCCGTACAATAGGCCAAATGCTTTGGGTCAATCCGCTCGCTTTCCAATCCTCAACCAGCGAAAGCATCCTCTCTCTTTTTTCTGCTGTGCTCATGACACAAAGATGGCCCCGTATTCAGACTAAGCAATATGCACTTGGTCGGGCGGATACAAATTTTCAGCATTTGGTACTCCAGGCGAAATGATGTAACCGGCTGTAACACCATACCGCTTTGGTAAAAATTTGGTGAGCCATTTGCGGAATGCTGATTCTGCTACGTTACCGTGACCTGTATTTACCTGCCGTTTATTGGAATGCTCCTTTGCATTATCATATGCGGAAAGCATTTCATCCCTTGCTATAAGAAATTGTTTCCAACCTTGATTAGGAATTTGGCTTTTTAGTGGAGAATTATCATGTGCCATTTCTAAATATTATGCTATCTAAATTACAAATTTTGTTTCTTGAATTTGAAAAATCTTGTGTACCTCTTGTATGGCATGTTTTTAATTCTTGGTAGTATATAAGGAATTTATAGAGTTGGCAAAGGACCAACTCTATATTTTGTTTTATCTTCAAAAATTGTGGATCATATTTCAATTGTTTATCCATATATTTTTAAATTTTTGCAAATTGCTTATTAGGTTCGGGTGTAGTTGAGATTAACAGATTTGTGGGGCATTACTGTTTTGAATTTTCTCCTCTACGGGGATTGAGCAACTAAGGTGGTGGTCGTTTACGTCTTTTTTTCATCTTCTTTAATTTTAGTTTAAGATTTTGGTTTGGGTAAGTGAACAGGTATAACGTATTTCTCGCATCTCACAAGTTAGCTGTCCAACTTTCATGTTACTAATTTGATAAATAGTTTTAAGTGAATTCGTTAGAATAAATATTTGGAGGATAAAAAATAATATCCGTTCTGTTTTTAGAAATAATTGCTATACTACAAAAGTCACAAACTAGATCGGCCTGTGATAGTTAACCTAACCTATCTTTTCCTAGAGTGTACTAAAAAAAATTTAGCGAACAAAATTAATGTTCTAAATATGTTAAAGTACCGTTTTTGAACGAATTCTGCTTAATGTAGACTGCGTTATTCCGAGGTACGAAGAAATCATACCTAAAGGGACGCGGGCAACGATATTCGGGTATTTTCTTATTAAATGCTGATAGCGTTCTGTTGCACTAAAAACACGTAATTCATTGGCCTTCTCTTCTGCTTTTATATAATAGGTCTCAGTAAGAATTCTTCCGATATAATTGAATTCGGGAAACTGCTGATAGAGCTGCATCAGCTTCTCATGGCTAAGTACAAGAAAACTTGTTTCTTCTATAGCTTCCAAAACTTCAAAAGATCGTTTCTGACTGAAAAAGCTATATACAGAAATTGCTAGATCCCCTTCAAAGAGTAGCCAAGACGTCATATCCTTTCCAAAACTGTCAAGGTAGTAGGAGCGTACTAAACCTTTGACAACAAAGAAAAGTGACTTCTGGATTTCATCGATATTAAGTAGAATATGCTTCTTGTTTACTTTTTGCAAATATGTATTTAAGAATAAAGCGTCTCGGAGTTCTGGCGACATGGAATGAATACTATCAAGAAACTTTAAAAGAGTTTCTTTTGCTGAATTTTCTTCCAATGTACTTACCATATTTTTCATTTACACTTTGTAGAAGTTGGATTGGTGGTTATTAATGATAAAGGTAATTTACGATTAAAATTTCAATTAAACCTGATTTTTTTTTGCTTTTTGTCAAAAAAAATGGTGAGAAATAGTATTTAATTTGTTATTATGAAAACCACACTGCAATTTTTGACCTATGAAAAAGATCTGTTAGAAAAAGTACACTGTATTTCTAGAATTAATACAAATACGCTATATGTATTTCTTTATAGTATTATTATTTTTTATTGTAATACCTAAAACTTATCTGCCAAATTAAGCAACTTCTGTTATGTACTCAAATCTTAGTTAGATGCGAGCGGATAATAATTAACTTACTGCGAATAATTAAACCCCTTCATAATCAATGATTAAGAAATAAATTATAGTGTATATTTATTTTTGTTTTATCTCAACACAGCGGGATATATTTTAAAGTGTGGGGCATAATCACTTTAAAAAACAATCATATGAAACAGGCATATAAAAACATTTTATTAACTATTGAAAAGGAAGAGATAAATATATCAAGGAGCACAAAAAGTGCAATTGATGAAGCTTTTCACATGGTTTCATTTCTTGATAAAACTCTATCTGAATTAAAAGCACAAATCAATCAGATAGGTTTTGAAAGTATTTTGGACGAAATTACTTTCTTTAAAAGAGTAAAGCCCGAAATTCTGGGCAGGCTTATGTTTTACAATAAGGTAGTAAAAATTGAAGCATATAGCCCTTTAAATTCGGAATTGACCGAAGCTTACTATACGGAGCAGCTTAAGTTACTCAACAAGGAATATAAAAAAAATATAGCTTCTTCGGATTTCTACAGTTATTACCGTACCGGTAGGTCAGACAAAGATGAGTTCTATTATAGACTAGGAAATATAAACTACTTTGATGGAGTAGATAGCTTCTTCTTTGAGGTTGACAGGGATTTCTCGACTTACTACGATTATAAGGTCGCGCAGATCAAGGCTTACGATCTTTATCATTCTTACCTTTCGGGAAAATTTGGCAGAGTTGAACCTACAAATAACGATGATTTCGATATCAGTGAAGATGCCGAATTTTCTTGGACTGATTCAAAGAATGCTCTTATTGAGCTTATTTATGCGCTTCACATTTCAAGAAGTGTTTCAAATGGCCGTGTTGGAATTCGAAAGATCAGCCAGCTTTTTGAGGATATATTCGAGGTAAGTCTCGGTGACATTCATCATGCGTTTTACCAGATGAAATTTAGAGCAGGTCAAAGAGCTCGCTTTTTACATTCGCTAAAGTACAATCTTGAACAATATATGGACAATGATTTATAGATTGAAAGAGAATTAATATATAAAAAGGGTAATCCAACGGGTTATCCTTCTTTTTTTTACCCATACCTAGTCATATCTTACCCATGTAGATGTTTCTAATCCACTCTCCCAGGGAACAGTCACACAAAGAAAGCCTGCAAAAAAAACTATTTCTGACTAGCATATGGGTATGTGCACTGTTAGATTTTGCCGGAAAAACAAGGCCAATTTTGGCTCTGTAAACCAAACAGCATAAGGCTATGAATATTGACAGAGTTGAATTTTTGAATTGGATGGAACGAATCATGAAAAGATTCGACGTCCTTGCCGGTGATATCGAAAATAGAGAGAAAAAAAGGCTCAGCATCGACGGCGAAGAATTATTGGACAACCAGGACGTTCTGCAAATGTTAAAGATAACCTACCGTTGTCTGCAACGCTATCGTACCATTGGTAAGATCAAATACTTTACAATAAGCGGAAAAGTTTTCTACAAGAGTTCTGACGTCCACCAGTTTATCCGTGACAGTTACCATGGCGGAAAGTTTACGCCTATGTAGGAAAGTAAAAGAGAGCGGAATTCCTTCTTAGAATCCTTCCAATAATTTCAATCACTTAAAGACTTTCTATTATGAACGAACAAACTATTTCTAAAGAAAACCAGCCGCAGCAAGTACTTGAATCTCTTTCCGATATTCTTTTAGTACTTGATAAAAAAAAGAATCGTATCGAGGCGGTAAAGGGTGTGGATGAGGATGGGAATCTGCAAACCTCTACACCTAAGAAGTCAAATCTTCTGGATTTTATGCGTGTGGATAAGGGGGACGCTATAAGCAATTTTTTTTCGAACTTCTGGCGCCGGCTCAATGATCCATTATCATTCCGGTTTTTCAGGTCACCTGAAATTAATCTGGATGAAGTTGCTAAGAAGCTACAGAAAGCCATTGACAATCCCACTCCCGAGGGTAATAAGCTTCTTGATGCGCTTGAAATCAAATATGACAATAAGTTAAATAATAAAAATATGGAAACAAATCAAACATCGGAGGGCACAGCACCTACAACAGAGAGTAGACCTCAAAAGTACAATGCCCAGGAGATCGACTGGACATCACTTGAAAAACTGAATTTAAATCGTGAACTGCTTGAAAAAAACGGACAACTTGAGAAACTGCTGAAAGGATATAAATCTGATGGGATTTACCGAATTGAAGGGAATTTTGATGGTGTTGTGATGAAAGGAGATGCACGTCTCTCATTACGTAAAGTACAGGACAAAGTTGTCGTGATGGCTCATGGAGTCCGAGTGGAACCAGATCTTAAAAATCAGTTTTATGGCCATTCTTTTACAGCTGAAGATCGGGATAATTTAAAGAAAACAGGAAACATGGGGCGCGTTGCGGAACTTACAAATTATTCCGACGGCTCGAAGGTGAAGGCTCTCATCAGTATTGACAAATTAACCAATGAGGTTGTGTCCTTTCCAGTAGATCTGATCAAGATCAGTGAAAAATTTGGTGGTGTGAAACTCAGTCCGGAGCAAAAAACTGAACTGCTGGAGGGTAAACAGGTCCTTGTGGAAGGTATGGTAAACTCGAAAACGGGAGAAGTCTTCAATCAGCATCTACAATATAACGCCGACGCGAAAAAACTTGTTTTTGTCGGACAGGGGGAGAGCCAACAGCAGGCGCAGGTTGAGGGCATCCCTGATGAATTTAGAGGTAAAGTTTTGGATGAAAAGGAAAAGAAGCTTTTGCAGGATGGTGAAGTGATCCATGTGAAAGATATTGTCAATAAAGAAGGCACAAAACTTTACTCGGGCTATGTCTGGCAAAATAAAGAGAGCGGAAGATTAGAATTCGATTTTGATCATCCCAATCAGGAGAAATCTCAAAAACAGACAGAGATACAGAAACAGGGGCAGGGGCAAGAAAAAGAGGGGACTTCTACGAATAAAAATGCGGTTCAGAACGGTACTGTGAAGAAGGAAAATACCAGAAAACAAAAAATGAATTGATCTTGATGAAAGCAATTATTGCGGAAAAGCCCTCAGTAGCTTATGAGCTTGCACGTATTGTAGGTGCAACAGATAAAAAAGACGGATATTGTGAAGGCGGAGGTTTTCTGGTAACCTGGGCGCTGGGACATCTGGTAGGTCTTGCTATGCCGGAAGATTATGGGATTAAGGGATTCAATAGGGAGTCCCTTCCCATTATTCCATCAAGATTCAAATTAATAGGAAGAAAAATAAAGTCGGGTAAAGGCCTTATTGATGATGAGGGATCAAAACGGCAGCTTGCAGTAGTTGAGTCTGTATTTAAGCGGTGCGAAAGTATAATCGTGGCGACTGATGCAGGGCGTGAGGGCGAAGTTATCTTCCGGTTTATCTATCAATACCTCGGCTGCACAAAGCCCTTTGAACGGCTTTGGATTAACAGCCTTACCGAAAAGGCGATCATCGATGGATTCAAAAATCTCTTGCCGGGAAGCGATTTCAATGGTCTTTATCTGGCCGGTAAGCAGCGGTCTGAATGCGATTGGCTTGTTGGAATAAATGCTACGCAGGCGCTGACCGTTGCCTTAGGTGATGGACTTTTTTCTCTTGGAAGGGTACAGACGCCCACTCTTGCACTAATTTGTCAGCGTTTTCTAGCGTGTGAATCATTTGAGGTTAAAAACTATTTTCAGCTTGAACTTTCTTCTATAAAAGAAGGTACTCGTATTAAGAGTCTTTCGACAGATAAGTTTGAAGATAGAGAAAAAGCTGAATCAGTAAGGAGGACCTTGGAACGTGTCGGAGTGGCAGAAGTAAAACAGGTAGAACAGAAAGCTGGCACAAGTCAAGCGCCACTGCTATTTGATCTGACAGGACTGCAGAAAGAGGCGAATAATAAGCTCGGTTATTCTGCTCAGCGAACCCTGGAAATTGCCCAGCAGCTTTACGAAAAGAAATTTATAACCTATCCTAGAACGGGATCCAAATATATTCCCGAAGATGTCTGGCCCGAAATACCTGCACTGATTCTAGCCTTAGGTTCACGATCTTCCTGCAAAGATTCTCTTGCCAATATCAAGTGGGAACGCTACAACAGACACATTGTAAATGATGTTAAAGTCACAGACCATCATGGTATCCTGATTACGGAAAATATTCCGACCCGATTGAACGCTGATGAGGATGCTCTCTATGATATGATCGCCAGGCGCGTGCTTGAAGCTGTTTCGCCTACATGCCATAAAGAAATCACAGATGTGAAATTTGGTATTCTCCATTATGATTTCAATTTGAAGGTTGTCAAAATTGTTTCTGCAGGATGGAAAGTTGTTAACGGTGATTTTGATGAGGAAGGTGATGATCTGGTTACTGATTTTCCCTATCTGCAAGTAGGAATACAGGTTAAAATAGACAGTTTAGAGGTACTTTCAAAGAAGACCAAGCCTCCAACACTATACACGGACGCCGATTTGCTTCTTAAGATGGAAAATATTGGCGCTACGGTAGAAAATGAACAGGAGCGCAAGATGCTCAAAGGCTTAGGTATTGGAACGCCGGCAACAAGGGCTGCCGTGATTGAAACCTTAATTGACCGCGGGTACGTCAGAAGAGAAAGCAAGGCTATTGTCCCTACAGATAAGGGAATGCTTGTTTACGAAATTGTAGCCGATAAGAAAATTGCTGACGCGGCAATGACTGCGCAGTGGGAAATTGCATTTGAGAAAATCGAAAATGGAGAACTGGATGCTGGGATTTTTCATACTGAGGTAGAGCTGATGGTACAGCAGGTTACCAATGAGCTGCTGAATATTAAAAGAAAATCAGCGAATACCGTTCATCTCAACTGCCCAAAATGCAGCTCCTCAGTAATTCTCGGAGAAAAAATAATCAGATGTACAGATCAGAAATGTGGCTGGAAATTATTCCGGAACATTTGCGGTGTCCAGTTGCAATACAAAGAAATTGAAGCGCTTTTAACAAAACGGCGGACACCTTTAATAAAAAAAATGGTGGGTAGAAATAAGAAACCATTTAGTGCTTATATCTTACTGGACGGATCTGGTTCGACCACTTTTGAATTTGAAGAAAAAAAGAAACATAAATACAAATAGTTCATGATGTGATTTGGTTAGTGAAGCCTGGAGCCTTAAATGGTTCCGGGTTTCTTTTTTTTTATAAGGTTTTAGGAATATCGATGCAAGAATAGGAACGGATAGGACACAATGCCAACAGTGCAGCTCAACCAAGCTAGGTTTACCGCTATAAAACTTATAAAAATTATAGCGATATGAAAAAGCATAACCAGGACTATTCCTATTACAAATTAAAGTTGCAGGATCACATTGATTCAAGTTTTCCAGAAAGATCTGCTGATATAAATTTTATTGAACAGCGCGCCAGGTGGGCAGCAAACGCATACGATGGCGCATTTAGGGCAGGCAATCCTATTAACGAATGTAATGAGATCGCTAACGGTATTCTTTATGAGGGATTGCACTTTTCTAAATTTGATTCTCTGTTTGAGGTGCTGTCCTACGAATTTTCTGATGTTTTTGATGAACTCGATTATCGCGATTTTGCACTGAAGATCCTTCCAAAATGCCAGGAATGCTTTGAGCATTATGAATTGACTGATGATTTCGCCTATACAACTGATTACGATCTGCTGTATACGGAGCTAACAGGTTTTATTGCTATTTGGATTGAGCAAAATGGTATTCGATAAGAAACGCCATTTACGGCAGAACATTGATGCCATCAGAACAAGTTTCAGTATTGAAAAGGAGGGGCGGGAAGCAACTGAGCACGAAAAACTGCTGCTACGTAATTTTGCGGGATTTGGAGGCTTGAAATTTATCTTAAATCCCGTCTCATTACCGGATGACATCAATGGCTGGAAGGCTACTGATCGGCCTTATTTTGCGATGACGCAGGAATTATTTACGCTCATCAGAGAAAATACAGAAGATCAAAGTAAGTATGCCGACTATGTGGCAAAAATTAAGGGTTCTATCCTAGATGCATTTTACACACCGAAAGAGATTACCGGCAGCATAGCAAAGGCAATACTGGAAACGGGATTAGATATTGGTAGCATGCTTGAGCCATCGGCCGGTGTAGGAGCTTTTATTGAACCCTTTAGAGAACTGGATCATGTAAAAATTTGTGCTTATGAACAGGACTTAATAACGGGGGAAATCCTGAAAAATTTGTATGGTTCCCATGTTGATATCAGAATAGACAGCTTTGAGAATATTGGCGAAGGAGATACAGGATATGATCTCGTTATCGGTAATATTCCGTTCGGAACCACTTCAATATTTGATCTAACTTATTCAAGGGGTACAGATAAGGCCCGGAAATTTGCTGCACAGAGCGTCCATAATTATTTCTTTTTAAAAGGTACCGATAAACTGCGCGAAGGAGGGTTGCTAGCATTTATAACTTCGCAGGGTGTTCTGAACAGTCCCTCCAACTATCCGATCCGTGAAGCATTGATGCATGAGCACAATCTCGTGGCTGCGCTACGGTTACCGAATAATCTATTTGAAGAAAGTGGCACATCTGTGGGCACAGATCTCATTGTTCTGCAAAAAAATACACAGCCTCGTTCGTTATCTATGCGTGCAAGGGATTTTATGGGGACCACAGAAAATTGCAACCTCTTATTTTATAATCCAAACCACATTATTGCTACAAGTTCTTTTCAGGATACTGATCAATATGGGAAGCCGACAACGGTGCATGTGCATGATGGTGGAGTTGCTGGAATTGCAAAGGATGTTCATCTAACGCTTTCAGAGGCTTTCCTGCAGTATTTCAACCGCGAGCTTTATGATGAACACAGCATGAAAGAGGTTGTTAATAAATTGACATCAGAACGAATTCTAAATACTCCAGTAAGCGTAAATCCTGATGCTAGTAATTCTGAAATAGTGATCCAACTAAGCCTTTTTTCCGATCAGGTTATTGATGACTTATCGGTTAAAAAGGCAAAGAAAAGTAGAAAAAGCACAAGCCAAAGTAAGGTTACAAATTTTCAGCAGCAGTTGTCCTTTTTTGATGCAGATGAAGTCAATACAAGTCATAATAAACCGCGGCGGGCAAGTAGATCGGATCAGAAAGAAAGTGTGCAAAAAAAGCCTCTATCAACAAACTTAACGAAACCTACAGAGGTCGCATCGTTATTCCATGAACTACCAGATGATTCGGTGTTTAAAAATGAGGTAAGAGCCTTTGACGGTGAAGTGAAGCCGTTTTACCGCGAAGATACTATAATTGTTTCGGGTAGCAGTATCGGGAAACTAAAAATTAACCGTCGTGATGGGACCTATATTTTTCATCCACTTGAATTATCCAAAAAGGATCAGGAGCGAATCCAGAGCTATATCAACCTAAGGGATAGCTACCATTCGCTATATGAAATTGAAGCTAAAAGTAGAGCGGAGGATAAAGAGGGGCGCCAGCTTTTAAATAGGACCTATGATGAGTTTATTGGACGGTATGGAACTTTAAATACAGCCGAAAATATTAGATTCATTAAAATGGACTCTTCCGGAAATGAAGTTCCTTTTCTTGAGCGGGTGGTTGGTGGTGTCATCCATAAGGCAGATATTTTTACACATCCAGTTAGTTTCTCCACGGCAGAAGTTGCTGTAAGCAGCGCTTCAGAAGCTTTGTCGGCTTCACTTAATCAAACGGGCTCCGTAGATCTTGCTTTTATGATTCAGGTGAGCGGCCTTTCCGAAAACGAATTACGGAAAGATCTCCAGGGCCAAATTTTCTTGAATCCGTTATCTGGTGAATTGGAAGTATCTCAGAAATTTCTTGCTGGAAATGTTGTTTTAAAAGCGACGCAACTGAATAATTACCTTGCTAACCATCCAGAGGACATGGAAGCCCGGCAGAGTCTGGAAGCGCTTGAAAAAGTCATTCCTGAACCGATTAAATTTGAGGAACTTGATTTTAACCTGGGGGAGCGGTGGATCGGCACAGAAATTTATAACCGTTTCGCAAGCCATCTCTTTGATACCGATGCACGGATTTACTATTCAGAGAGCAGCGATGATTTTTCTGTAAATGCAAAATCCAGCAATATTAGGATTTCAGAAAAATACGGTATTAAATCTGAGAGCCGGACATTTGATGGTTTGAACCTGCTGCGGCATGCTCTTGTTAATACCACTCCGGATATCACCAAGACTGAGTACTTAGCGGATGGGACTCCCATCAAGGTTAAGGATATGGATGCTATCCAGATAGCCAATGGCAAAATTGATGAGATCCGGCATGAATTTACGGATTGGCTTTATCAGCAGGACGATAATTTTAAAAGGGAACTTACCGGAAGATATAACGAGCTTTTTAATTGTCATGTCAGACCATATTATGATGGTAGCCATCAAACATTTCCAGGGCTTGACCGCAGGGCAGTAGGCATAGAGGATCTGTATCAAAGTCAGAAAGATGCTATTTACATGCTTAAAAGTAATAATGGCGGTATCTGTGATCATGAAGTTGGGGGAGGCAAGACACTTATTATGTGTGCAGGAGCGCAGGAAATGAAAAGGTTGGGGCTAGTTCACAAGCCAATGATCATAGCGCTAAAGGCCAATGTTCACGAAATTGCAGAAACCTATCGAAAAGCTTATCCTTTCGCAAAGATATTATACCCCGGTAAAAAGGACTTCACACCCCAGAAAAGGCTTAAGATTTTTGGCGATATCAAGAACAATGATTGGGACTGCATTATCCTCACACATGACCAGTTTGGTATGATCCCCCAATCAACAGAATTGCAGAAAGAGATACTTCAAGCGGAACTGATGTCTGTGGAGCAAAATCTTGACGCACTGCGCAGTCAGGGGAAAGATGTATCTGGTGCAATGATGAAAGGCGTAGAAATCCGGAAGAAAAACTTAGCTGTGAAGCTTAAAACACTGGAGCATGATATCGAAAATCGAAAGGATGATGTCGTCGACTTTAAAATGATGGGTATTGATCATATTTTTGTTGATGAGAGCCATAAATTCAAAAATCTCATGTTCAATACGCGTCATGAGCGCGTAGCTGGATTGGGAAATGTACAAGGCAGCCAAAAGGCACTCAACCTACTTTTTGCCATCCGTACAATTCAGGAAAGAAATGGGAAAGATCTTGGCGCAACTTTTCTTTCTGGAACCACTATTTCAAATTCACTTACAGAGTTATACTGCCTTTTTAAATTTTTAAGACCAAAAGCGCTGGAAAGACAGGGGATTAATTGTTTTGATGCATGGGCTGCTATTTATGCCCGTAAATCGATAGATTATGAATTCTCTGTTGCCAATAATATCGTTCAGAAGGAGCGGTTCAGACATTTTATAAAAGTGCCCGAACTGTCCCAATTTTACAGTGAAATCACCGATTACCGCACTGCGGCTGATATCGGAATTGATAGGCCCATAAAAAATGAGATACTCTACAATATACCGCCGACCCCGGATCAGGAAGTTTTCATTAAAAAGTTGATGGAGTTTGCAAAGAGTGGCAATGCTGAGTTACTTGGTAGAGCTCCACTAACGCCGACAGAGCAGAAAGCAAAGATGTTGATCGCGACAGATTTTGCAAGGAAAATGTCCCTTGATATGCGGCTTATATCTCCGCGGTACACGGACGATCCAGGAAACAAAGCTTCTGTTTGTGCAGCAAATATTGCAAAATATTATAAAAATTTCAATGCGCAAAAAGGCACTCAATTTGTCTTCTCAGACCTCGGCACTTTTAAACCGGGCGAGTGGAACATATACAGCGAGATTAAGCGGAAACTTGTTGAAGATCATGGGATACCGGCAGAGGAGATCCGCTTTATTCAGGAAGCAAAAACGGAGGATCAGCGTAAAGAACTGATCAAAGCTACCAATGAAGGGAAAATTAGGGTCCTCTTTGGATCGACAGAAATGCTCGGAACGGGGGTAAATGCCCAAAAGAGGGCAGTAGCTGTGCATCATCTGGATATTCCATGGCGGCCTTCGGATCTGGAGCAGAGAGACGGTCGGGCTGTACGAAAAGGCAATGAGATTGCTAAATTTTTTGCTGACAATAAGGTCGATGTTTTTATTTATGCTGTAGAAAAATCATTGGATGCTTATAAATTTAATACACTAGCAAATAAGCAGCGTTTTATCGGACAGTTAAAGAGTAATACCATCGCAGTACGGATACTTGATGAAGGGGGAATGGATGAAGTTTCGGGTATGAATTTTTCCGAGAATGTGGCTTTATTGTCAGGTAATACCGATCTATTGGAAAAAGCGAAAGTCGAAAAGAAAATTTCTGTTCTTGAAAGTGAAAAACATGCTTTCTTACGATCAAAATGGAGTTCTAGTTCAAGATTGGAAAGTCTGCAAGAAGAACTTGAAGGGAGAAAGTCCCGGTTAGCAAGGTTAAATGCAGACTGGGAAAACTATCGAAATCGTGTCCAAAAGTCGCAAGACGGAAAAGTTTTGAACCCGATCGTCTTGGATGGCTTGCGCAAGGATCCAGATGTTAAAGAAATTGGTGCAAAGCTGGCTAAACTTGCAGCGGCTTCAAGGACCGGCGGTGATTACCAAGAGATAGGCTCTTTGTATGGCTTTAGAGTGCTTGTAAAAACGGAAATGACACAGAAAGAGAAAGATGAATCTAGCCCTATTCAAAGAGATAACAGGTTCTTCGTCTGTGGTGAAGGAAATATCAAGTATACGCACAATAATGGTATTATGGCAAGCGATCCCGAGCGGGCAAGCTTAAATTTTATTAGTGCCCTTCAAAAACTTCCTGGACTCATTGACGAAGAGAAAAAGAAGATAAATCAGCTAAAAGCTGACCAGATTGTATTAAATGATATTGTGAATGGCAGTTGGAACAAAGAAAAAGTGCTTGCAGCTCTGAAAACTGAACTCGCTGGTGTGGAAAGAAAAATACAGTCATCATTGGACATAAAAGGAGATAATGATCGAGGTCTAGATGTTAAGGCAGAAATCAAAATAGATATTAAAAATTGCCCTAACTTTAAATTTCGAGGACCAACATAATTATGTAGGTGACTAACCGTACTACTAAGCTAGTATTGAGTGAATAAAAGTTACGATTTCCATCTTCTAGTCATTTTTTCAATTTCCTGCTCAGATAATTCAGGTTTCATCACCTTTAATTGGGTGATGTATTGATCAAATAAATCTTGAGGCGGTTTTCTACCGCAACAGTACTTCATCATTTCCTGTTGGGTTTTATCAAAGTCACTTATTGTATTATTATTTTTTTTAACAATTAATTCCTGTATTTCTATCAAGGTTTCGGCTAACTCTTGGGAGTCAACATAAACCGAAACATGGGCCATTTCATATTTTTTTGATTCATTGAACTCTTTTAATTTTATTTTCAGATCGCTTATCTTACTATAAAATTGATAAATGAGATTTATAACTTTTGAAGGCATATAAAGTAGGTTTTTAGATAAATCCCCATGACATCTTGCTACAGAATCTTCAAATTTTGTCAATGCATTATCAATACAGTTATTGTCTATGCAATTTCCAGACAATGCTACATGCAGTTGTTGAACGTCGAATAAAATCTTGGATAAGGAGCTGTAAACTAACCTCTCTTGTACTTTTAAATCATTGAGATCATTATACTTGAATTCAAGCTCCTTTTCTTTATTTTTTTGTTTTAAATTATAATGATTGGTTAGCCATATTAAAACTATTGGCAATAACACTCCGCTAGAGAGTGAAATTAAAATCTCAGGTTTTTCACTGATCAAATTGAGTAGTTTATCGAGCATTTTATTTTTTGATTAATGATTAGCAATAATTTATTTTTGGCACAAAACTTCGTACTTTTTAATTGGTAAAATTTTGAGTACAGCTATGAAAATTCTAACTCATTACAAAGATAACGACTTAATGCTTCTGCTTTAGATAATTTACGATTGTATTAAATTATATGTATTGCAGATTCAAAACGGAGTGACACAATGAGTATTTTGTCGATTAATAAAATATTGCTCTATCTTAGGCTATTGATTAATATTACTCACTTTATTACATTTTTAATATCGCGTTTATCTTATCAAATGTCTTAATTCAGGGTCATTTTGAATTCGCGAAAGTTCAAGTGCAATAATTTTTGAAATATCTAGTTTGACCTGGCGATAATTTTGATCAATTTCTTTGTCCATCCTATCCTCGCCAGTTTCTGATATAAAAGAACGGATCTCTGGAATAGGCTTATAATTTTTATTTTCTAAGGCTACCTTTTCGGTATCTACTACGATTTGGGCATGAAATATCTTTTGCTCTATTTTCTCACCAAAATTGTCAGCAACTGCTCCTACAAACATTCCCTGGGAAAGAGTAGATATTTTAGACGCTGGAATCAAACTGTCTAATTGTGTTGATATCGATGTACTGGTATCATTTCTGTTGATAGATATCGATTGACGTTTTTGGACAATCTTTCCAAACCTTTCTGAAAGTGTTTTGGCTGTTTCACCCACGACCTGGCCTGAGAATATATTTCCGACGGTATTAAGTATTACTTTTGCTTCCTTGTCACCATAATCCCGGACCAATTGAGAAAAATCCTGAAAACCGAGACATACTGCCACTTTATTGCTTCGGGCCGTTGCAATGAGATTATCTAGTCCGCGGAAGTAAATGGTTGGTAGTTCATCAATAATAACTGAGCTTTTAAGTTTTCCTTTCTTATTGATCATTTTCACAATTCGGGAATTGTATAAACCCAATGCTGCTGAATAAATGTTTTGCCTATCGGGATTGTTTCCTACACATAGGATTTTGGGTTCCTTCGGATTATTTATGTCCAATGAAAAATCATCCCCAGACATAACCCAGTAGAGCTGCGGAGAGATCATTCTTGATAGCGGGATCTTAGCGGAGGCAATTTGGCCTTGTAGTTGATCTTGTGCTCCGCCTTCCCAAGCATCAAGAAAGGGACTAAGGTAGTTTTCGAGCTCAGAATAACTTGTTAGTATTGTAAAAATATCAGCATATTTTTTATTAAGTAGTTCGATTGCGTGCGGAAAAGTACAGTATTTTCCATTATCATAGATTTTCAAAAACCAGATAATCGCGGCCAGTAGGATGATTGGTGACTCGACAAAAAAATCTCCCTGTTTCTGAATCCACGTCTTATTGAGGTTTAGCATGATGGTGTAAGATGCTTCGTACGCATCAGAGATGTCGGTCATGAATTTAGGATTTAAGGGATTGCACCGATGGCTTTTGCGTGGATTATCAAAGTTGATCACATAGAAATTGGGTTTTACATCGTACTTGTCACTGTGTTTCAGGAGATGGTTGTAAGCGATTATTGAAAGATCATCAAATTTGAAATCGTAAATGTACATCGAGAATCCTTTTTCGATATGTTGCTTAATATAGTTGTTGACTATAGCGTAGCTCTTACCACTTCCGGGAGTCCCCAGCACGATAGATGCGCGAAAGACGTTCACCACCGATATCCATCCGTCATTCCATTTTCCACGATAATAAAATTTTGTCGGCAGGTTAACGGAAAACTCATTTTCTAAAAGCTTTGTCTCCTGCATGAAGCTTTCGTTTTCATTATTGAAAGGATCATCCATCAATTTGTTTTTAAGCAGCCTACTCATCCATAGTCCTGCAACCATAAGCAGGATAAAGCCTGCAGATGTAGAAAGGATATACAGAACGCCTGATATTTCAAGAAGTGGGAAATTGAGTAAGTATAGAATTGATCCAGGAAATAGACATGTATTGATATTTTTCCACTTAATTTTTTCGTTTTTCACGCCTTTAGTTCCCAAACAGCTCAGTGCCAATAAGATTAGGGCAAATAGTTTGCTGTATGTTGAATTAGTAAATAAACCAGAGGTTTTTTGGAAATTTTTGAGAATTCGCTCGACAATTTCGAGCGTCCATCCCTGTTCAAAGAAAAAGGAGTAACAGAACCAGTAGAAATTCATTAAAACTAGGAGAATGCTTACAGCTCGCATGAAAGCCATAATTTTTGCGAGGCCTCTTAAATCGTCTTCTTGCATATATGAAAAGTTTCACCATAGATATTAGTCCTGACGAACAATTTTTCTGCTAATGCATAAGATGGTATACATTTGCCTATAATTTCCAATAGCTTTAAAATATTGTAAGATTTAGATTAGCCATTAAGTTTTTTATCTGCGATAAAATTCCTATAATTAGACTGAATTTCGGAAGTGGATTATGTTTGATACTATAGGACAATTTGAAGAGCAATTTAATAAACAGGTATTCAGAATCACCTTTAAAAATCGTGATTTTCAAGTCTTATTATTGAAGAGAGATTTGACTAAGAATATGTCGGAATTTCAGATACTCTTGGATGGACTGGTACAGAGACTAAAAAAGGAAAACGGCAAATGGAATTTTGAACATGGTGAAGATCAGGATTTAGCCGAAGATATCTGGCGTCAGATTGCTCTTAGATATAGATTCTAATTTGGCAGTAGCTCTGAAAGGAAAAATAATACCATAATATTTTGCTATATTTGTTTGGAGCTTTACAGAAGCTTGCCACTTGTCATAGCGAAGCTATTTTAGCACTGTATCTAACTTTATATACCACTTTAACAAATTTCTTGTAAGGGGTTTTGGCTGACAGGTGACATCATTTCTATGCAAGATATATTGTTAAAACATGGAAAAAAAAGTAAATGGGCATACTGCTGATTATATTAAGCGTATCGCAAAATCTATTAAAAAAAATCAGAATATTTCTCATCATGAGGCTTTGGAACTTGCCTCAAAACAAAACGGATTTCATAGCTGGAAACATTTTCAGAATTTATTAAATAAATCTGATGTTCCTTCTTTGGTTTATGAGATGACTGAGATAAAGGAGGCAACCGCAAAGACAAAGAATCCCTATCGGAATCTATTGATAGCAGGATTAAATGAACTTCTAAAACAAAACAAAAATCTTTTGCAGTTTGACAAGAATAAGAAGGAAGATGAAGGGTACATTTTTGTTAATTTGTTTGGATTTCAAAGCGTCGTAATATGGAGAGAGATCAGTTTTGGAGAAATATCGTTAGCAGTTTGGTGGAAATATGATCACTCTAGGCATCCTCAAGCTAATCTTACAGGTAATGCTCGAGAAAACTTTCGAGATACCAGCCCTCTTGCAAGTAAAACAGAATACAAAAAATTTGTTGGCGTAGTAGTTCATGGATGGGTTGAAAGAGCAACAGGTAAATATGTTCAAGGTTCAGGTGGTGATTCCATCATTAGGGACTATGTAAGGAGGGGCGAAAAAGCTGAATTAGAAAAGTTGCCGACTGTACAACCAAATGGCTTCCAAGCCGAAGGTCTGTTCTTTGTGTAATATGTTTTCAATTGCTTGCTATTCCTTTTTATAGAAAAAGTATTTCATAGAGATAATTAGGAAGTCCGAATTTAGGACTTCCTTTTTTTTAGTTTTGTAGAAATATACTGCTTTGAATCTGTTATAGAGTAGGATGCCCAAGGTCGTCCAACATATTTTAAGGATTATTTTTGATGTTGCTGCTTATCTTTTGCGCTTTCTCTTTTTTTTCATGTTAAACTCAAATAGATGTTCTTCTGGATCTTCTGTGATCCCATGAAGTAAAAGCTGATCAAGAAGTCCCCAATCACTAAAAACAGATTCGTTATTTATCATAAAGTCGAATAGTGGATGGAGCGAATAGTTAGCTGATCTTGATTGCTTTGAAGTGTCTTTTTTTTGTGAATCATCTATATATTCTACTACTATAGGACTTTGGCTACTTGAAAACAACGCATTGAATGAATTTGCCGAAAATTCCTTACCGAGATGAGAGCCATTGAATACGTTGCGCGAATTATGATCTATAAAGCTAATTCCGTATAATCGGCCTTGATCATTTCTTCGGACCACTAGATTGATCCCGTGGTCTATTAAATACTCTTTAAAGTCCTTTTCACTTCGGGTTATACTAATGGCTTGCGCAATGATATTTTTGCTTTTTTCTTTAGTTTCTGCAGCAAGTTCTTTACTTTTTATAAAATGTGTTTGAAGTGCTATGAGGCCTGCTTGTTTGCCGAAAAGGGATGCTTTGAAGGGATTGGTCACCTTTTCTCCATTTTTATCCAATGCGAAATACATTAAACCTTCCTTTACATCACCATTATATTCCTTTTTTAGAGGTTCGACGGCGATATTAAATAGTGATAGCAATGCATTATAACTACCAAGGCTTTGAAAATAATAGTATTTGGATAGGTTTCTCACAACAGCCGAAATTTGGCTTTTAATATTACCTTTAGTATGGTCTACTGGTTGGAAAGTAAGACTTTCATTAAAACTTTTCTTTTCGTCGGCACCTGCTAAATTGTATTTTTTTTCAATATTGCGACAGATTTCCATTGATCTTTTCTTCTCAAAAACATCGGATATTTTGATTCCATTTTTGTCCACTGTTGTTGAAACAATATGGATGTGGCTGCGTTCGATATCATTATGCCTGAATACAACATAAGGTTGATCGCTATAGCCCATTTTTCGCATATATTCCTCTGCAATTCTGACATAATTTTCATCTGATATGATATCAATGGGATCAGGATTTAGCGAGATATGGATTGCCGTCTTCTCTGTTTTTATATTTGCAGCTAAATTGGCCATGAATGAGGATAGTAGCTGCGGAGTCGTATAATCTCCGCTGGGAGTTTCGAACATATTGTTGAGGTGTAAAATTGTACCAGCATTTTGATGAACCTTGGAGAGGTTATAATTTAAAGCACCATATATATTTGATCCGCGACCTATTTTTGCAATCATAGTTTATCTTTTTTAGTGAGATATTCAGCTTCAAACTTTTTGCTGAGCAGTAAAACTTCGCGGCAGATTCCGGCCAGATCTCTAGTCTGCTGTTCAAGCTTTCCGAGATAATGAACGGTTTTTTTATCGCTAAAATTAGTGTGCAGGATCTTTACGATCTGATTGTAATTGACTCCAATTGCACGGAACTGTGCAAAAAATTGCGATAATTTAGTGCAATAATCGACAGCCCCTTGATCTACAATAACTGAATTAATCCTTCTTTGAAAAAGTACGGAAACGATAAACTTCGCTCTATTATCTAGTCCCGACTGCTCAAATAGGCTAAGAAATTTTACATTTTCTTTATCCGTAAGCCTAAAAACGTATCTATGAATCGCTTTTTCAAGTTTAGGTTTTCGACCTCCTTTACCATTTGTTTTCATATCCTTTTTTTTCAGAACTTACTATAAAGTCAAGTATTGTTTTATTGGCTAGCTACAGAAGACCTTTATTTTCCTAAAAATTCATACAAAACAGCTAAAACATTTTAAAGGTAAATCCGACTTCGGAGGATTGCCCAGCCCTCGGCAGAGCAAGTAGTTTTGAGGCACAAAACGAGTTTTGAGTGCCTCAAAACACAACTTGCTCTGTTCTTGGGAACAGATATGAGAAAGAATAGAATAAAGCTCGCATCATAAAGAGCTTTCGGAAACCGTAGGTAAAAAGAGGTAAGGTAATAAAGCTTCTGCTTTACAGCCCCTACAGTTGCCTTCTTTTGCATAGAGCATGTCGGTAAGAACTATGGTCAATTTACCCTCTTACAAAATAAGTAATTGTAAAAAAATAAAAGCATTAGGTTTTAAAACTATAAAAGCATAAAACTATAAAAGCATAAAACTATAAAAGCATAAAACTATAAAAGCGTAAAAGCATAAAACTGGTAAAATATGAGGTCATAAATAGAGGAAGTTTTTTTTCCAGCCTACTATATTTTAAGAAGTACATATGATTTACAAATAAGATATGAGCCTTTATGTAAGGTCTTTTTTAAACCAGTAATACTGACTATACACCTGTTTTACGATGCATCTGTAAACTTAGGGTCTTGCTCTTTGATACAACTGTAAAATTAAAAAGCTATAAAATAATATAATATGGAAAAAAAGAAAGAAACCTTAAAGGTGAGCATTTATGCGCAAAAGGGCGGAGTTGGTAAATCGACAATGACGATTCTTCTTGCGAGTGTTCTACATTATCGTCTTGGATATAATATCGTGGTACTTGATTGCGATTTTCCACAGCACAGCCTTCTTGGTATGCGTGAAAGAGATAAGCGTACCATTATGGATAGTGATTTTCATAAAAGATTGGCAGTTAAACAATTCCATACGATCAATAAGAAAGCTTATCCGATCATAAAGTGTAAGGCGGAGAACGCACTTGAAAAAGCCTTTGACTACTGTGAAAGCAGCTCCGTTCAGCCGGATATTATTTTTTTCGATCTCCCAGGAACTGCCAATACACAGGGCGTTATCGGTGCTTTAAAGGGTATGAACTACATTTTTTCGCCAATTACCGCAGACCGACTGGTCGTTGAGAGTACGTTGGCATTCAGTGAGGTTTTCCTGAAACTTCCCGCACAGAACAAAAATGCCCTTGAACAATCACTTTTTCTATTCTGGAATCAGGTTGATGGCAGGGAAAAGACAGGTCTTTATGATTCTTATCAAACTGTAATAGAGGGATTATCACTGAAGAGCATGGCAACAAGGATCATGGACAGTAAGCGGTTTCGGAAAGAAATTGATGACACAGGAAGCTATGTTTTCAAGTCCACGCTGCTACCTGCCGACTTACAGACTTTGAAAGCTACGCGTGTAGATGAATTTGTCAAAGAATTTTTAAAAATAATTCATATCTGAGATGGCAATAAAGAAAGATCGTAAAGATTTTGAGAAACCCATCATAGATGAGGAGTACCTGATGAACATTATGAGTGGCGATGAGCCTTTACCAGCGGCAAATCCGGAGGAAAGCACCGATAAAGATTTAATTCCCACGGCTAAAGTTGAGAAGTCCAGACCAAGATCCGGTAAAAAAATGGATTATGAAGAACTGTTTCTTGTCAACCGTTTTCCAACCGGAAGGAGTGGAAAGGTTGTATATATCCGATCGGAATATCACGAACGGCTCCTGCGCATCGTTCAGTTGACACGTGAGGACAAAATAACGCTGTATTCTTATATAGACAATATACTGGAAAATCATTTCCGAGAATATGGTGATGAGATTACTGACTATTTCAATAAAAAATTTAAACCCATTTTATAAAATGAAAAAGCAAAATAGAAAGGTTGAAGTTACTGTTAAAGTTCATCAGCAGGTAACTTATGAAAATGTGAGTTATGAATCGCTTTTCCTTTCAGATACTTTGATGGAAAAACGTGGCGATAAGAGCATCTATGTCAGTGGAGAGCATCATACCAGATTATCCAGGATCGCCAATGTGATCGGTGAGGATAAAATACCGTTATATGCGCTGCTGGATAATATATTAAGGCATCATTTCACGCTTTTTGAAGAAATGCTCGTCAGGGAGTTCAAGGACAAATCAAAGCCACTTTTTTAAGATCATGGAAACTTTAATACAGACCGTAATATTGTTCTGCCTAATTGTCGTGATAATACTATTGCTGGTCGATAAGGTTAGGTTCATAAAACCACAGCGGAAAATATTTCGAAAGGTTGAGCAGATAGCTGAACCGGATGTCATAGGTAAGGTCACAATTCCTGAAAAGGAAAAAGCACCCGTCTGGCTTGCCAACAGGAAAAAGTTAATCGGACAAATGTTGTCAAATAAGGCGGATCAGGGCAACGAAGATCCAACAGGAAATGAACGGGAAAAAGAAGATGCCTCCAGTTTTAAGAATGAGGAACCTGACGACACCGAGAATATTCCACCGGATGATGATCGTTTTGGGCAGGCAGTTTCTTTAGATGAACTTACAAAAGTTGGGGACCTGTTGAAGCAGGACAATCTGGATGCAGTCCAGGAAAAAGAAACAAGTGACATCCTCCATAAAATGGAGGGGACGGAGTTTCTTGCGATGATGCAACAGTCCATCGATGGGGCTTCGCAGAAGATTGCCAGGCTTTTGGATAAGAGGTTATCGGAAAAGCATAATGACATTCCGAAAGAGCACCAGAATAATGCCTTGGACAATTTTGATATCGGAGACTTTATCTGACACTGAATTTTTAAGGCATTGTTAAGTAACAATAAAAAAAGCAGCTATGATAGCAAAGGATGATCCCGATTATATGATCGAAGAATACAAAGGCCGGATAATAGCCAGTCATAAAAATAATGTTTCCCAAAAATCAATGAACAATATTATCATCGTTTATGATAAGCTTGATTTTCCCGATTACGGATTTTACATCGGACTTGATGATTCTAAAAGTGCAGGATACAGGAAAATGGAACCGGTTAATATGGATGATGCCAGAAGTTATATTGATTGGTTAGCAGAAGTGACCAATAAAAAAGACCTCCAGCAAGATGCCTCTGTTTCTGTTCCCGTGCCGATTAAAGAAATTGTGGGCCAGATCTTATCTGAGGTCGCTTTGAGAAGGTTGGAAAATAATGAGGCTGAGTCCCCGAGTAAATCCCGGAAAAAGGGTAGAGGGATCTAATTATATATTGTTAAATATTAAAAAAAGTATGGAAGCAAACCTACCTGAAATTGAACTATGCGGTACCAAATTTCAATTTGATATTGATAGATTAATTCTAATTGAAAAAAATGATCCAAATAATCTGTTGTTTTTCAACGAAATGCTTGATCATCTTACCCATTACGAATTTTTTTACAGTAAAATAAATAAAAATATTCTTACGGAAAGATCTTTTGGTCCCGCTGATGATATTTTTAATGAATCCGAAAAAAGTAAGGAAGAATTTGCGCAGTCAACAGTAAAAGTAAGCGTTCCACGAATTGCTGAGATTGATCCGGAAGGTATGATGCGGAAATACGGCTGTAGTGTGGATGACATTAAAAATAAAACTGATTTTGACATCATCGTGGATCAGGAGGTCCTCAGACGAAGGGTATCTGGTGAACGCGTAAAAATTGATATTGCGGGTATAGTTTATGAAATAGATGCCATTGCTAATTCACTTCGACCACTGAACGGCGATTTGGATAGTATCAAATTAACAGCGTATCGGTATGATTATTTTATTGATGATGAAAGTTGCTATTACTTATACTGCAATACGAATGACGGCCGTATCGTCGATCTGCTTCGAGACCAAACGGTCGAAAATTCAATAGAGTTTAAAGTTCCGGATCTTACAAACTTAGATCCAATTGCAGTTATCAATAATTTTCATTTCCTCACAGATCTTGAACTATATTACCAGGATCTTAAAATGTTTCATATTGCCGAACCGTCACATCAGCAGATCAATGGTGCCGCTTTGCTAAACAGTGATTTTACGGTTAAAAATCCAGATCTGAAGACCTTGATCCAGATCTCAGAAAATGATCCTGATTTTACTCTGCAAGAATACCGAAATTATATTATTGCGAGTAGCAATGACACTGGCTATCCTGGTAAAGACCTGACCATAATCTATGAAAAAAACAACGAACCGTATAATGCACAGGTGATCATCCCTTTATCTGAACATTCAGCCAGCAATATGAAGCAGTCAGGTGTAGATGAAGCAATGAAACATATTGACTGTTTTGTCGATAAAGCCAATAATATATCCAGTAATTCTATATTGAGCAGGCTTCTTCCAATTAATAAATATCTTGAACTGTACCATTCGCAAGATCAAATAGAAGCTAAAAAATTATTGATCAAAAATGAAAAATCAGCAATAGAGAATCCCAAGAAAAGAAAGCGGCCAAAATTTTGAAATTTTGGAATTGGATAGGAAAATTCAGGAAAAATGGTACCTCAATGTTCTGCAATTCACCAAAAGTTAGCTCTACGGAAGAATTTAGCTCAGCAATTAAATTAATAAAAATAATAAAAGCTGAGTTATGGAAAAAGAACTACCGATCTATACAGATCCAGATTACGGAATCGAGTTTATTGTTGATGTGGAGAAATTCGAATTTCGGGAAAGGGCCAACCCCGAAAACCGTTACACATTAGAAGATATGATCGATCTGGAGGAAGAAGGATATCGCTTTGATCATTTCGACAAGACGAGTAGACAGAATTTAACTATAACTCCTCCACAGTTTGTAACGCTTGCCCCTAGGGAGATGGCAGAAAAGTATAATAAGGCTGTTGAGGAAATTCTTTTGCTGACCGATTTTGAGCTCATGGTCGATCAGGAGGCACTGACAAGAAGAATTAAACATGGAGAACTTCCAACGGTTGAAATTGGAGGGCACATCTTTTATGCTGATGCAAGGATTGATCTTTTAAGGCCTAAAGATGTTCTATCAACAATGGGTATAAGTTTTGATGATCTGGAGGATTGGTATGTGGAGGATAAAAATGTCTATGCCTTTCCTTACGATCCCAAAAATTTTGAAATAGGAGATCGAGAATGGGATAAAATACTAGACTACCCCATAGATTTAATTTTTGTTGAAATTCCTTATTCAAGAACCCTTGATCCGGTGGGCTGGAACCGAAGAAATGGATGGGAGGAAATGGAAGGTTTGAAAGAAACAGGCCTCAGACTTGACTTTAAGGCTGAGTTGGTGTCGTGGAATAAATCTGGAATTGATGAAATTATCTCGGAAAATAGACTTAAACAGCCGATCAGAGAAGCAGTTAAAGACAATGAAAGGAAAGAACATAAGAAAAGGCGGAAATTATAGGAACGAGGTTATTACTTTACTCGAAAAGTTAAAAACTTGAATGACAATTAATGCAGGAATCAGTGCCTTACTGATTCCTGCAATTAAAAGATCAATAAATATTCAACTATACTACAATTCTAGAAAGATGAATATTGTAGTCTTTCTTCTTCAAGATCAAGACGCATCAGATGTTTTTTTATTATATCCTCATCCAGATCTTTGTATTCTGCATTTTTTTTTAGCAGCCATCGTCTTTGAAATTCCAAAAGATCTATATAGAGATTTTTGGACGGAGCAGTTCGGCATACATTTTCGACATCATTATATTTTTTCTCCCACTTTGCTACCATGTTCATGACATGGGGATAATCCTGGATTTTATCACCGTATTTGTCCTGGAGGTAATGGACAGTTTCCGCTGTCATTTCCTTAAAAAGACTGGCGCTGATCTGTTCTTCGGACATTTCGTTTTCTTCGGAAGGTAAGTTCAGTTTTTTAATGAGAAGGGGGAGAGTTAATCCCTGAACAACAAGAGTTAATAGGATGACTACAAAAGTGACAAATAAAATGAGGCTTCTTTCCGGGAAAAGCTGACCGTTATCCATATAAACCGGAATAGAAAGTGCTGCAGCTAAAGAAACCACTCCGCGCATCCCTGACCAGCCAAAGAAAACCGGGAATTGCCATCCGTGGTTCTGGGCAGCTGCGACCGTCGTAAATTTTCTTGCAATGAATGTCGCAATTACGGCGGCATAAGAAGAGATAAACCGGATAAGTATTACAACGCCGGTAATCAAGACACCATATCCGATAGCTTTTGAAATGCTTACATTTTCAAGCTCTGCAATAATCTGGGGAAGGTCAAGACCGATCATCATGAAGACTGTACCGTTTAGTATAAAGCCCAGGCAGTTCCACACACTTATTGTCCGTAATCTGGAAGAACTGCTCAAAAACTTATGCTGGTTATAGGACAGAAACAGTCCTCCCGATACAACAGACAATACACCGGAAGCGTGAGTTTCTTCAGCCGCAAGGTACATAATGTAGGGAGCAATGAGCGTTAAAATGGTATCTATATTAACATCTGTATCCAGTTTTTTATGTACTTCCATAAAGATTTTTCCTGTCAGAATACCAATTCCCACGCCACCGATCACCATCCAGAAAAAGCTTCCCAAAGCTTCATACCAAACAAAATGTCCGGTCATTACTGCGGCTATGGCAAAATGAAATATGATCAATGACGAGGCATCATTCAGTAGGCTTTCGCCCTCCAGAATAGCGGCGGAACTTTTGGGTATTTTCACATTTTTAAGAATTGCCCCCGCACTTACGGCATCCGGCGGCGATACAATTCCACCCAATAAAAAACCCAGGGCCAGGGTAAAACCGGGAATAAAATACCAAGCGGTAACTCCAACTGCGAAGGCAGTGAAGAATACAACCAAAAAGGCAAAACTGCTGATAATCCTGCGCCATTTCCACAGCTCTTTCCATGAAATGTTCCATGCTGATTCGTAGAGCAGGGGAGGTAGGAATATAATGAAAATTAGCTCGGGATCAATTGTTATAACCGGGACACTGGGAATGAAGCTAACAGCTAATCCTGCCAATACTAGTAAAATAGGATAAGCGATCCTGATCTTTCTTGCCAGAATAATCAAAAGAGTAATCAATACTGCAAGGATCAGATAAAAAATAAATTTTTCTTCCATTTTGCAAAAATAATATTCCTAAACTTGATGGTGTAGAAGGATCCTACAACTAATTCAACACTATATAGAATTGCACATNNATGTGCAATTCTATATAGTGCAGCGTTATTGCATCTTTGTATGATATATTTAGCGGGATCTAAGCCCCTCAGTATCGTTAAAAACTATCGGATGCGAATACTTAGATATAGATGAACTGTCTATAGAGACCGTCTAATTTAAGGCGGATTTCATCTGTCAGTTTTTCATCATGATCGTCTGATGCAGCAACAAGCTGACGTTCCAGTTCAGTTATCCTTTCGCAGAGCTCCTCAAGATTCTGACAAAATGCTTCTGTGTGGGTGAAGTTTTTTCCTTCGCGGGGTTCCTCCGCATTTGGTCTACGGCTGGAGGAAACGGGACAAACATGATTTTCTTCGTTGAAAGCAATTTGGCGTTTTCGGCGACTTTCGGTTTCGTCAATAGCTGCCTTCATTGCCGGGGTGATCTTGTCGGCATACATAATAGCTTTTCCGTTGACATTACGTGCTACACGGCCAATCATCTGTATAAGTGCACTTGCTGACCGCAGAAATCCAGCCCTGTCAGCATCAAGTATTGCAATCAGTGAAGCCTCCGGAATGTCGAGCCCCTCCCGCAACAGACTGATACCTATCAGGATGTCGAATTCTCCGGCTCTGAGATCATTGAGAATTTCAGTTCTTTCTAAGGTCTTAAAATCCGAGTGTAGATATCTCACGCGGAAACCTTCGCTCTGGATATAGCCACTGAGTTCTTCGGCGGCGGCTTTTGTCAGCGTGGTGATCAAAACACGGTTGCCCGAATCCACACATTTTTTTATTTCGCCCAGCAGATCGTCAATATCATTTGCTGATGGCCGTACCTCCACAATGGGATCGAGGAGTCCAGTGGGTCTGACAACCTGTTCAACAACGCGGTCCTCTGAAACTTTCAGCTCATAATTACCGGGGGTGGCCGAAACAAAGATAGTCTGCGGTTTGATCTTCTCAAATTCTTCAAAACTAAGGGGATGGTTGTTTTTTGATGAAGGAAGTTTAAAACCATAATCTATCAGGGTATCTTTACGCGCCTGATCGCCCTTGTACATTGCCGAAATCTGCGGAATCATAACGTGTGATTCATCTATAAACAGCAGGCCATCCTTCGGTAAATAATCCAGAAGGGTAACAGGCGGCAGTTTGGGATCACGGCCACTAAAAAAGCTTGCGTAGTTCTCCATACCAGAACAGTATCCGGCAGTACGGAGCATTTCCACATCATCGGTAATACGCTGGTAAAGACGGTCAGCTTCTTCTAGTCTATTTTCGTTGTTGAGCTGTGCAACACGCTCATCAAGTTCGGTCATAATCTGGTCCGCTGCTGCTGTTGCCTGTATTTTTGAAGGTGCAAATAGAGTTTTGGGCGAAACTGAATACGCTGTTATATCTTCAAGCTCTTTGCCTGAAGCGGCATCAATAAACTTTAGTGAAGTGATCATCCCGTAACTAAGAACGATTTGTATGGCCCTGTATTCTGAATCAGCGGGAAAAATTTTTATGATATCTCCTTCGATCCGGTAGTTACCACGTTTCAGGGCACGCTCCGTACGGCTGTACTGTAAATGTGCCAGGCCCTGCTCCAGCTGGTCTATCTGAACTGTCATTCCCAGCGACAGGCGAACCTGTAATGCGCTATAATCGCTGGGTGCTCCAAGCCCATAAATGGACGAAACCGATGCGACAACAATAGTATCCCTGCGTTCAATAAGGGATTTTGTGGTGGAAAGGCGGAGTCTTTCCAAATGTTCGTTAATGGAAGAATCTTTTTCAACGAAACGGTCACTGCCGGGCAGATACATCTCAGGCTGAAAATAATCATAATATGAGACGAAAAACTCAACAGCATTCTCTGGAAAAAATTGCTTCATTTCATCATATAGCTGAGCAGTCAAGGTCTTGTTAGGTGCAAGAATCAAGGTCGGACGCTTTAGCTGGTGGATAATGTTTGCCATTGTAAAGGTCTTTCTTGAACCTGTGATACCTTTGAGTGTCTGGTGGGTAGCTCCAGATTCAATTCCCGAAACAAGTCTTGCGATAGCATCCGGCTGGTCTCCTGCGGGAATATACTATGAGTGTAATATAAAAAGGCCTTTTGACATAAGTTTCCTGTTAGTTAGTTGTAACACAAATATAATTAAAAAACTGATTCACGGTTTGCCGGTGTTCCGGGAAAATCAATGTTTCATTGATCCGTAAACTAAAGCTCTGGAATTTAATGTTTGACTACTAGACATAAAATAGTTTGGTAAGACCATAATGTGCGTCGGACTGTTATTGATCAGGCACAGTTATCTTTTTTCTGAGTTCAGCGACACCACTCCCTATACAATACAGTATTATTAAAATATAACCCGCTCTTTTACAGTGGTCAAGAAGGTCGCAAATGTATATTATATAATGTTATATGTATAATATCATGCGTCTCAGGCAACATACCTTTGTATTATCAAATCAGAAGATCTGATGATAAAATATCCTTACTACAGAAAATGGAAGAGAATAGTTCAATAAATAATTTAAATATAATCCTGGATGAAATTAAAGCGATTTCATCAGTGCTGAATCCGGTATCGCTACAGACACTGGAAGACAATTTAAAGAAAGCGGACCGTATATTTTTTGCAGGTGCCGGACGTACAGGCTTAGCACTGAAGATGGCTGCCATGAGATTTATGCATCTAGGCTTAAATGTATATGTTGTGGGTGAAACAACTACGCCCGCAATCTTAGAGAACGATCTTCTGCTGGTAGGCTCCGGTTCTGGAAGCACGCCGACACTTGTAATCGCCGCTGAAAAGGCAAAAAAACAACATGCAACTGTAATAGGCATTACAGCGGATTCGAATAGCAAAATTGCTAGCCTTTCAGACCATGTGGTGCTTGTTAATGCGGCGGTGAAGACGGACTTTGGAGAATCAGCGTCCCGTCAGTATGCTGGAAGTCTCTTTGAACAGTCTGTCCTTTGGGTCCTTGATGCTGTATTTATGACACTGTGGAGAGATTCAGGCCTGACAAAAGAGGAGCTCTGGCCGAAACATGCCAATCTTGAATAACGAGAAATACAATTAAATAAATATTAAAATTTTATATTATGACTAAGTTACAAGTAGCGATTGACTTATTGACTACAGAAGCAGCCCTTGATTTGGCTGCAAAAGTATCACCTTATGTGGATATCATCGAGCTGGGAACACCTTTAATCAAAGCTGAAGGTCTAAAAGTGATCACCGCAATGAAATCCGCGCATCCTGATAAATTGGTCTTTGCGGATCTGAAAACAGCTGATACAGGTGCATTAGAAGCAGAAATGGCATTCAATGCAGGTGCGGATCTGGTAACCGTAATGGGTGCTGTTGATGATTCCACGATCAAAGGTGCAGTAGAAGCTGCAAAAAAAGCCGGTAAACAAGTAGTAGTTGATACGATCGGCGTAAAAGACCGTGTACAACGTGCCAAAGAAGTTACAGCCTTTGGTGTGGCATTTGTTGAGTTGCATGCCGGCCTTGATGAACAGGCTCAGCCGGGTTATAACGTGCAAAAACTTATCGGTGAGGGCCGTGAGGCACAGGTTCCTTTTTCGATTGCCGGTGGTGTAAATCTTGACACGATTAAAGATGTCGTGGCTGCTGGTGCAGCAGTAGCTGTTGCCGGAGGAGCCATCTATGGTGCCCAGGATCCAGCTGCAGCAGCTAAAGCCCTGAAAGAAGCCATCACAGCATAAATCAGAAAGTCGGACTATCCTTCGAAGTCTTCTCTGTACTAACAGGGAAGACTTTATACTGCAAATCTAATCTGCTCAACTTTTAACTGTAGTGAAGAATGATATAAATAGAATATTTAAAGATTTAGAAAATGAAGACATATAATTTTGGTATAGTAGGCCTGGGTGTGATGGGCCGAAATTTATTGCTCAATATGGCGGATCATGGATTTGCTGTGGCCGGGCTGGATATGGATCAGGAGAAGGCCGGTTCATTGCAGAATGAAGCACAGAAAGACCATCAGATTTTTGCAACCGTTGATCCGGAATCCTTTGTTAAATCTCTGGAAAGCCCGAGAGCAATAATGCTCCTTGTTCCTGCGGGTGCTTCTGTTGACGGGGCAATAGGAACTTTACTTCCCTTGCTGGATGAGGGCGATATAATAATCGATGGGGGCAATACCTATTTTTCTGATACCGACAGGAGGTATCAGGAGCTTTCGTCAAAGGGAATCCACTTTTTTGGTATGGGAATCTCAGGTGGTGAGAGCGGGGCCAGAAGGGGGCCGAGTATGATGCCCGGAGGTGATAAGGTAGCTTATGAGCGATTACGCCCCATTTTTGAAGCAATTGCTGCAAAAGTTGATGATGCACCATGCGTTGAATTTTTGGGTAACGGCTCAGCGGGCAACTATGTGAAGATGGTTCATAACGGTATAGAATATGGAATTATGCAGCTTATTGCAGAGACCTATGATATAATGAAGAATGTCTATCATCTGGAGCATGAAGTGATACAGGAATCATTTGAACAGTGGAATAGGGAAGAACTGAATTCCTTTCTCATTGAAATTACCGGAGCTATTCTAAAGCGAAAAGAAGAGAATACTTTCCTGGTGGATCTGATTTCAGACTGGGCTAAATCCAAAGGGACAGGTAAATGGACATCTCAAAATGCAATGGATCTTCAGGTACCCGTGCCTGTGATCGACGCTGCTGTCAATATGCGGGACATGTCTAAATATAAATTGGAAAGGATTAAGGCATCGAAACTGCTGACCTGGCAAAATACGTCAAAAGTTGATCCTGTTGATCTAGAACATCTGAAGGCCGGTCTTTATTTCGCCATTATTAGCACATACGCACAGGGGCTTGCCCAGCTTAGGATGGCATCTGATACCTATGGTTATGGACTGAATCTGGAGACCGTGTGTAAAATCTGGCGCGGGGGCTGTATCATCCGTGCGACACTTCTGGAAGACTTCCGAAAGGCGTTCGCTTTACAGCCGGATCTTGCAAATATTCTGCTTGACAGGGAGATTGCTGCCAAGTTAAATGCATCACAGGCAGGTATCCGGTCCATCATTCGGGATGCCATTCAGAATGGTACACCTGTTTCGGCATGGATGAATGCACTGTCATATTTCGATGCTTACCGTGCAGAAAATTTGCCTACGAACCTTATTCAGGCACAACGGGATTTTTTTGGAGCGCATACTTATGAAAGAACTGATAAGGAAGGCGTATACCATACCCATTGGGAATCTTAAAATTAAATAAAATGAAAAATAATGATAAAAAGCCAACCTCTATCGTAGTTTTTGGGGCAACAGGAGATTTGGCGAAAAGAAAATTATTTCCTGCATTTTTCAATCTGTTCCTGGAGGGTTGGTTTCCCGAGGAATTTGAAGTTCTTTCACTGGGAAGAACGGAACAGACACAGGAAGAATTCAGGAATTATATCCTTGAAAATATCAGGACATTTTCAAGAATCCAAAAATTCTCCCAGGAACAATGGAATAATTTCAGTGAGAAAATTAAATTTATCAGATTTGATATAACACAGGAGGAATCTTTTATCCGGTTGAAAAATGAACTTGATACCATTGATGTAAACTTGGGGATCAGATCCAACCGTCTGTTTTACCTTTCGGTAGCACCCAGTTTTATTGAAACGGTATCGAATAGCTTAAAAAATGCAGGTCTGACCGAGAATGTTGATCAGGACAGGATGATCATTGAAAAACCTTTTGGCTATGATAAGGCTTCGGCCGTAGCACTCAATAAGCTCCTTTCGCAGACTTTTAAGGAAGTGCAGATCTACCGAATTGATCATTACCTTGGAAAGGAGAATGTACAGAATATCCTGGCTTTCCGTTTTGGAAATACCATTTTTGAACCATTGTGGAATAATAATTATATCGATTCTGTACAGATTACCGTTGCGGAGACTGTCGGCGTTGAAGACCGGGGCGGATACTATGATGGGTCGGGTGCTCTCCGTGATATGATCCAGAACCATTTGATGCAGATTCTCTGCATGATTGCCATGGAAGCTCCCGCTGCATTTGAATCGTCAGAGATCAGGGACCGTAAAGTAGATGTGCTCAAAAGTGTCAGAAGGATGAATCTTGAGGATATCGGACATTATACGGTAAGAGCACAGTATATCGAGGGAGAGATTGACGGTAAAAAGAAACCTGGCTATTTGGAAGAACCCGGAGTGAATCCAAACTCAAATACCGAAACATATGTTGCGATGAAGTTTTACATTGACAATGAACGCTGGCGCGGGGTACCGTTCTATATGCGGACGGGCAAGCGCATGCAGGAAAAAAAATCTTCCATCGTGATCAGTTTCAAAGACGTCCCGTGCACGACATTTCGAGATGATCTGAATATTCTGTTCCCCAATAAACTGGTGATCAATATCCAGCCAGAAATGGACGTCAGGCTGTCGTTCATGACCAAAAAACCAGGTCTGGACATGAAGCTGAAACCGGCTGAAATGGTATTCGACTATTTTGAATGTTCATCGGAAACTCCTGAAGCTTATGAAACCTTACTCTTGGATGCTCTTGACGGGGATTCTACTCTTTTTATGCGTTCGGATCAGGTGGAGGAGGCCTGGGATGTTATCTCTAATATTCAGGCCGCCTGGGAAAGCGGAAATTCGCCAAAGATGGACACGTATGCTGCTGGAAGTGCGGGGCCTGCAGCTGCGGATGATTTATTGAAGAGACAGGGGCATCACTGGTTATCTACTTCTGCCGAAAAATTTAAAAAGGAACAAGATGCTTAATATATTTGCGACCACAGAAGAAATTTTCAAAGAAGCTGCAGCGGTTTTTATCAGTTCTGCAAATGAAGCGATTAGGCAGAAAGGATATTTTGCTGTTGCACTGACGGGCGGATCTTCACCGGAAGGCCTGTATAGGTTATTATCGGAAGATCAGTATAAAAACCAGATCGACTGGGCCAAAGTACTGATCTTCTGGGGAGATGAAAGGTGGGTGCCACTTGACAATGACCTGAGCAATGCCAGGATGTCCTATGAGCAGCTCTTGGACAGAGTGCCTGTTCGGCCGGTCAATGTCTTTCCCATGTACCGGGACGGTATAACAGCAGAGGATTTTGCTGCTGTATATAATGTATTATTAAAAGAAATGCTGGGAAGTGATGGCAGAATGGATCTCATCCTTCTTGGAATGGGACAAGATGGGCATACTGCCTCGTTGTTTCCGGGAACCGAGGCGTTGGATGAAACAGAAAATTGGGTCACTGCGTATTATCTGGAACAGCAGCAGATGTACAGGATTACACTGACGGCCCCTTTTCTTAACAGGGCACGAAAACTACTCGTGATCTCTTTTGGAGAAACGAAGGCGGAAGCTCTCAAAGAGGTTATCGAGGGACCTTATAACCCCAGAATATACCCGGCACAATTGCTTGCGCCATCTCAGGGAGAATTATTATTTTTGGTAGACAAAAAAGCAGCAAAATATTTGCACGGCAATATTTAATATAAAAAATAAATATGATCACACATCATCTGAAAGATATTCAGCATAATTCTGAAAGGGCAATCACGCCCTTTCATATTTTTGAATTGGACAGGAATGCACTGGAGGAATATAGGGAACCGCATACAAAAGACCATTTTTGTCTATTATTTGTTAAAAAAGGCAAAATGAAAATGCAGGTAGAGGACCGTCGGTACGATGTGACGGAAAATAACATCTGTGTTATATTTCCTGGACAGCTATCATCAAAAGAACAGATCAGCAGCAACTTTGAGGGCAAGATGATCCTGTTTGATGAAGTGCTGTTCTGTTCGGATATCCTTAAAAATGAGCTGAGTATTTACAATCACAACATTTCTGTCAAACTCAATCATATTGAACTGCCCGTAGCGGAGACCAAGGAAGTAGAGTTGCTGTTGGATCAGATAGAAAAACTATACCATGACCTAACATCGGTAAAGAAAGAACAGGCACGGTTTTACATCAAGATAACGTTACTTAAGCTGGTCGAGTTTGTCCACACGAAGTGGGACAAGAATAAACTGACCAATGAAAATACAAAACTCTATGGGAAATTTTTAGAATTACTGGAGCGGTATTACAAGACAGAACGTACAGTAAGCTGGTATGCGGAAAAATTGCTGATTTCACCCAAAAAATTAAATGAGATCACCAAGAAAACCGCGGGGCTGACCTCGATCGAAACCATCCACGCAAGGATCATGAATGAGATCAAGCAGCTGTTGCTGCTCTCCAGCTATTCCCATAAAGAAATTGCTTTCGAACTTGGCTTCAACTCACCCGCTGCACTTAATAAGTTTGTTAAGGCTAAGCTTGATGAAACACCCACGGACCTGCAGCAGCAATTGGCGCAAATGTATAAGACATAGGTATAAGTTGGTTGCGTGACCGCCGGAGAATTGAACTAGGTTTGTAACATAAATCTTAAGCATATGTTACCAACGGTTAATTTAAAAGATACAGCGGCTTTTCAGAAGCTTACGGCACATTTCCAGATGATAAAAGATGTGCAGATCCGCAATTTGTTTATAGAAGATCCCCATCGCTTCTCCACGTTTTCAGTGCAATGGGGCGATGTACTGTTTGATTATTCAAAAAACAGAATTACTGGAGAGACGCTGAACCTTTTGCTGGAGCTGGCAAAAGAGGTGAAACTAGACCAGGCGATTGATAAAATGTTCGCTGGAGACAAGATCAATGCAACGGAGGGCAGGCCTGTTCTGCATACAGCACTGCGCCAGCCAAAAAATGCGGTAGTTACTGTTGATGGAGTGAATATCATACCCCAGGTTCATGAAGTACTGGACCAGATGAAAAATTTCACACAGGATGTACTTTCGGGAAGCTGGACCGGATATACGGGAAAGGCGATAACTGATGTTGTCAATATCGGGATCGGTGGGTCAGATCTCGGCCCCGTCATGGTAACGGAGGCTTTAAAAGCATATAAAACGCCTCTGAATCTGCATTTTGTATCGAATGTCGATGGTACGCACATTTCTGAGGTCTTTAAGCATGTTAATCCTGAAACTACACTTTTTCTTATTGCTTCCAAAACATTTACCACCCAGGAAACCATGGCCAATGCCCATAGTGCGCGTTCTTGGCTGCTTGAGGCGGGGGCTGAAATAAAAGATATCGAAAAACATTTTGTTGCGCTGAGTACGAATGAAGCTGAGGTGGAAAAGTTCGGAATCAATACGCGTAATATGTTTGTGTTCTGGGACTGGGTAGGGGGCAGATATTCATTATGGTCCTCAATAGGACTATCCATCAGTCTTGGAATAGGATATGATAATTTCCAGGCGTTATTGGAGGGTGCCCGTGAGGCCGACGAGCATTTTCAGCATGTTCCCTTTGAAAAGAACATTCCGGTAATCATGGCTCTTTTGGGGATCTGGTATATCAATTTTTATGGTGCTGAGACCTTGGGTATTTTTGCGTATGATCAATACCTGCACCGTTTTGCGGCCTATTTTCAACAGGGGGATATGGAGAGCAATGGTAAATATATCGACCGTAACGGTCATGTAGTTGATTATCAGACAGGACCTATAGTCTGGGGCGAACCCGGTACCAATGGACAACATGCGTTTTATCAGTTACTTCATCAGGGGACTAAGCTGATACCTTCGGATTTCATCGCGCCTGCTCAGAGTTTAAATCCGCTGGGAGAACATCATAAAATACTATTGTCCAATTTTTTTGCGCAGACCGAAGCACTGATGAACGGAAAGTCAGCGGAGGAAGTGATAACCGAATTGCAGGGATCAGGAAAATCGGCTGATGAAATCGAGCAGCAGCGTAAATACAAGGTATTTCAGGGAAACCGTCCGACAAATTCATTTTTGCTGAAAAAGATAACGCCAAAATCATTGGGTAAACTGATCGCTCTTTATGAACATAAAATTTTTGTGCAAGGAGTCATCTGGAACATTTTCAGCTTTGATCAATGGGGTGTTGAACTTGGTAAACAATTAGCTAATGCTATCTTACCTGAACTTCAGGAGGATCACCAGGTTCAGGGCCACGACTCATCTACCAATGGGTTGATCAATCAATATAAGTCCTGGCGCTGATTCAGGATAGGTTTTACTCCGAGTATAAAAAGCAGAAGTAATAAACTTCTGCTTTTTATACTTAATACAGTACGCTATATGCTGTATGTCAGTGATTAAATGTATAAAAATGAATGTTGTGCTCAGTGTAAAGTATTTGATTTTGAATAGAATAATGGTTGTTGTCTGCCTTTTTGTTTTAATTTCAGTTGTTTATTCATAAGGGAGCAAATGTATATCATATAATATTCAATGTATAACATCAGCGTCTGTCATTGCAGTACTTTTGTATAAGAAATTTAAAATAAAATATGAGCAAGTTATTTGTTGCCAGCGAAGTATTTCACGGAGCTGGAAGTTTATCAGAATTAAAGAACCTTTCAGGAAAGAAAGCGATCATTGTAACTGGTGGACAATCAATGAAAAGAAGTGGGACCTTAGATAGAGCACTTTCCTATTTAAACGAAGCAGGACTTGAAACTGCTGTTTTTGACGGTGTTGAAGAAGATCCGTCTTCGGAAACAAGTCTTAAGGGAGCTGCAGTGATGCGTGATTTTGAACCGGACTGGATTGTTGGTCTTGGGGGCTGTTCTGCAATCGATGCGGCAAAAATGATGTGGGTCTTCTATGAATATCCCGATGCCGATTTTGAGGCAATGACAAAACCTTTCACTGTTCCGACATTACGCCAGAAGGCTAAATTTGTAGCGATCCCTTCTACAAGTGGTACCGGAACAGAAACAACAGGTCTGGCGGTTATCACTGATAGAGAAAAAGGGGTGAAGTATCCGATCGTTTCTTACGAGCTAACTCCGGATATTGCAATTGTAGATGGAGAAATATGTGCTTCAATGCCGGCTCACATCACATCAAATACGGGGCTGGATGCTTTGACACATTGTGTGGAAGCCTATGTGTCGAATATTGAAGACAACTATGCAGATGTACTGGCAAAAGGAGGTCTGGAAATTGTTTTTCAGAATCTGGAAGAAGCGGTGAATAATCCGGGCAATATCAAGGCTCGTCAAAACATGCACGATGCTTCATTTATGGGAGGTTTAGCTTTTAATAATGCATGGTTGGGTATTGTACACTCATTATCGCATCAAGTTGGTGCCCTTTATGGTATTCCCCATGGTGCAGCCAACGCGATATTCCTTCCAAATGTGATCCGTTACAATCAGACAGCAACAAACAGATACCCTGATCTGGCCAAAATTGTTGGCAGGACATCAGCAGAGGAGCTGGCTCAGGAAATTGAGAAACTTAGAGCGTCCGTCAACAACATAGGTTCACTTAAAGCATTCGGTATTTCCCGTGAAGACTGGGAGAAAAATCTGGATTTCATCAGCAAAAATGCTTTAGAAGATCCATGTACAGGTTTCAATCCGCGTAAACCGACTTTACAGGACTTAAAAGATCTTTACAATGCTTCTTTTGAAGGCGATATCTATCAGAATTAAACAAGTTTGATGAAGAAAGTGGTTTACCCTTTAATTTAGGGTGGATCACTTTCCTCCATTTGATATTTTGGAGCTATATTTATTAAATTGGAATCGGAAATTCTTATTTTGAATTGTATAGTAATAATAATGTTAAATAGAAAGTCCCATGATAATAAACCGCAGAGTTCCATTTAAATTTCTATTAAATGAAATTAAGGTACAATTGTTTACAGTTGCCCTTCTGGGGGTTACTTTTGGTCTATTACCATATTATTTACCAGATTATGCGCCGGATATTTCCATTCAGATAGCGACAACATTGGGTATTGCGATCTCGATTCTGTTATCGTATAAAATCAACCAGTCCTATAACCGGTGGTGGGAAGCCCGTACCATCTGGGGAGCAATCGTAAATGACAGCCGTTCTCTGATCCTGCAGCTCCAGCTTTATGTGAAAACTGAAAACGTAGATGTGGCTAAAATTTCCCATTATCAGATTGGCTGGTGCAGAGCCTTAGAAAGATCATTGAGGCGGCAGGAAATTTGGCCTGTTCTGGAAGATTTGCTCAGCGAAGAGGAAATTAAAAAGCTCCGAGAACATTCAAATGTTCCCCTTGCGATCAGTCAATTACAGAATGGATGCTTGAAAAAACTTTACGATGAAAACCTGCTGAATGAATTTGCTCTGCTTCAGATAGAAAAAACATTAAATGATCTGGTAGCATCGATGGGGAGGCCAGAGCGGATTAAAAATACCGTTTTTCCACCCACATTTGGGCAGATATTGCATGCCGCCATCTATTTGTTTGCCGTTTTTCTGAGTCTGTCATCCTCGTTCCACTTAAACATTGTGCTGCAGGTTGTCATTCTTATTTCGGTTTCGATGATGTTTTTTTTCTTGGAAATGCTAGCGCATAGGCTTCAGGATCCTTTCAGCAACAGCCCTACGGATACGCCTATGACCGCACTTTCACGAACGATAAAGATCAATATCCGTCAACTATTAAATGAGAAGGAAATCCCAGATCCAATTGAGCCGCAGGGACTTTATCTTATGTAACCTTAAAGCATTATTTTATGAAAATTTTTGGTAAAAATACAGAAGGCTCTAATAAGAGAGACCTTTCAGATCAAAGTCCAAGCGAACAGAATTCCGAGGGTTTTGTACGTGTCAGGGGAGCCAAGGAACACAATCTAAAAGATGTTGATGTCGATATTCCCAGAAATAAGCTTGTCGTGTTTACGGGGATATCGGGTTCGGGTAAATCTTCTCTTGCATTCGGTACGATCTATGCGGAAGCACAGCGAAGATATCTGGAATCAGTATCACCCTATGCAAGACGTTTATTTAATCAAATGAATGTTCCGGAAGTCAGTGCCATTCATGGACTGCCCCCGGCTGTTGCCCTGCAACAGAGCAGGGGAGGAACTACCGTCCGCTCTACAGTGGGAAGCGTAACGACTATTTCCAATTTATTGCGGATGTTATATTCCCGGGCAGGGGATTATCCGCCAAAACAGTCTATCATCTATGCAGAAGGATTTTCTCCAAATACGCCGGAAGGAGCATGTCCTGTATGCCATGGTATCGGACGCATCTACGATGTCACAGAAAAATCGATGGTACCGGATGATTCCCTGACAATACGTGAACGGGCTGTGGCTGCCTGGCCTTCGGCTTGGCAAGGGCAAAATCTCCGGGAAATTTTGATGACTTTAGGATTTGATGTCGATAAGCCGTGGAAGGATCTGCCGAAAAAAGACCGGGACTGGATCCTGTTTACCGATGAAACACCTACAGTACCCGTTTATTCAGGGCTGTCTGCAGCGGAGGTAAACCGGGCAGTGAAAATGAAATTGCCGCCAAGTTATATGGGAACTTTTACCGGTGCCAAACGCTATGTTCTGCAAACATTTGCAAATACCAACAGTCAGATGATGAAGAGACGGGTATCACAGTATATGCTGAATACGGAATGTTCGGAATGTCACGGAAAGAGATTAAAAAAAGAATCTTTGGCTGTAAAATTTGAGGGATTCGACATCGCTGATCTATCCAATCAGTCGTTATCTCAGTTGATGGCCATTTTTACCCCATATGCGGAGGGTAGATTTTTATCTAAAGATAAGGATAAACATCCCGAGAAAGCGATCGTTGCCCAAAATATTGCGATAGATCTCGTTGCCCGGCTAAAAATCATGATTGATCTCGGTCTGGGGTATCTTTCGCTGGAGCGGAGCACGCCAAGTATTTCCCCCGGCGAGTTACAGCGGTTAAGGCTGGCGACACAGGTACACTCAAATCTGTTTGGCGTAATTTACGTTCTGGATGAACCCTCTGCGGGTCTTCATCCTGCAGATACAGAAGCCTTGTTGGCAGTTTTGATAAAATTGAAAGATGCGGGCAATTCAATGTTTATCGTAGAGCATGAGGTTGATATTATCCGACATTGTGACTGGGTTGTGGATGTTGGGCCACAGGCGGGAGCCAATGGCGGGGAAATATTATATAGCGGTCCCCTGAAAGGACTACAATCTGTAGAACGGTCGGTAACCCGTCATTATATTGATCCGGTTCCTGTTACCAAAGAGGTTGTCAGGACAGCTGAACACTGGCTTCGTGCGAAGAATGTCACTAGAAATAATATCCAAAACCTGGACGTGTCAATTCCCTTGGGCGTTCTCACCAGTATTACTGGTACTTCAGGATCAGGTAAAAGCAGTCTGGTAAGTCAGGCGCTGGTAGACCTGATATCGGATTATTTGGGACAGGATATGGAGGAAAGTAGTGATGAACAACCTGAACTATCACAGGAAACCAATATTCATACTTCAGGTGTTATCACAGTCGGCATGGAACACATCAAACGGCTGGTACGAGTTGACCAAAAGCCAATTGGCAGAACACCACGTTCAAATCTGGCAACCTATACGGGGCTTTTTGACAGGGTAAGGCAATTATTTGCTGAAACTGAGCTAGCCAAAAAAAGGAAGTATGATGTGGGACGTTTTTCTTTTAATGTAGCCAAAGGACGATGTGCACACTGCAAAGGAGAAGGATTTGTTATGGTAGAACTGTTATTCCTTCCCAGTGTCTATACACCATGTCCGACCTGTAAGGGAACCCGGTATAATGACAAAACACTGGAAGTAAAGTATGACGATAAAAATATTGCCGAAGTTTTGGACATGACTGTGGATCAGGCCTGGGATTTTTTCAGCAGCGACAGGTCTTTAAGCCAAAGTCTTGAAGTCCTCAGACAGGTCGGTTTGGGTTATATACGTCTTGGACAGCCGGCCACAGAATTATCCGGGGGAGAAGCACAGCGTATCAAATTGGCATCGGAACTGCAGCGTACGCAAAAAGGGAAAACCTTGTACGTTTTGGACGAACCAACGACAGGACTGCATCCGTCTGATGTGGAAAAGTTGATAGGTCAGCTGAATTTTTTGGTTGATGCCGGAAATACCGTGATTACGGTTGAACATGATATGCATGTTGTGGCTTCCAGTGACTGGGTGATAGATCTGGGACCCGGTGCGGGTAAAGATGGCGGAAAGATTATTGCTGAAGGAGCTCCCAGGGATGTAGCTAAGAATAAGCAAAGCAAAACAGCTAAATATTTGGCTGCCTATGTTTAAAAAATGAGAATTAAAGCACGAAATGTCCGCTATTAACAAAATTATGAATACAGACTTAATTGGACTCATTGCAGGTGTCTTAACTTCATTTGCAATGATGCCCCAATTGATAAAGGTGATAAGAACCAGAAATGCGGATGACATTTCAATCCTAACACTTATTGTTTTACTTTGAGGCCTTTCCCTCTGGGTCTGGTATGGTTTCATGAAAGAAGATTGGCAGATCATCCTATCGAATGCCTTTGCCGTTATGGTTAATTTATCCCTCTTGGTTTTCTGTATTACTTCCAGAAAATGATTTAACAGGTGCAGATCCGAAATGTATGGCATCCTGCTATCAAATCTGGCGGCTGCAAAAATTGAGATTAAGCAAATTTTATTTGGTCAATAGTAAATATATAAAGACTTAAGTATGAAATCTTATCGGATAACTCCCGTAAATTTAAGCGACAGTTCTAAATTAGATTCCAGACTGGAGCACCGGAGGACTTTTAATCTTCCGAACTGTGAGCTCAACATATTTGAAACATTTCATAAAAGTGACAATGTAATACTTTCATAGAGTGGCGGATTGGTGGTTTCAAGTATGATGAGAGGTAAAAAAGTGATGTCCGTGGATGGTCAGGAGGCATTTGACTTTTTGCCCGGTCAAAGTGTGATCCTTCCTGACGGACTAACCATGAATGTAGGTTTTCCAGATGCAGATGAAAATCGTCCCGTACAATGTATCACTCTTACACTGGACTGGGATACTGTTCACAAAAATCTTGGCTATTTAAATGAGAGATATTCAAATCATCAGGCACCTTTTGAATGGAAACTTGATTTTTCGCATCAGCATTTCGAGAATAGCATGGAGCTGGTAACAAGTCTCAACAAACTTGTTAACCTTAGTATGGAGGAAGGTTTTGCAAAAGAGGCAATTGCGGACCTATCTCTTAAAGTGCTTCTATTGCGGCTTCTTCAGACCCAAAACCGTTTGTCAGTGAACAGCAATCAATCAATGTATGACAATCGAATTCAACCGGCAATCAATTACGTGCATAAGCACCTTACGGAAAAAATAACTGTTGAAAAATTGGCAAGAGAATGCTGTTTGAGCCAATCATCTTTTTATCAATATTTTAAAAATATACTGGGCATAACTCCACTGGAATTTGTTCTGCGCACGCGCATAGACCATGCAAAAAAAATAATGGCTGACAGTTCCGTTACTGTGACCGAAGCCTGTTATGCATCAGGTTTTAATAATGTGAATCATTTCATTAAAATTTTTAAAAGACTTGAGGGGCTTTCTCCGGGCCAATATAGACACTGATTAACGTAGATTGCTCGTTTAATATGTATGTAATTGGTTAAGCCGAGAAATTAAAAAAAGGTGGGACATTTATTCGATGTTCCACCTTTACTTTTTATTTTCGCTCTACGTGAGTTTACGAACGGTTTTTTATCATGCCATGTGGATCGATAATAAACTTTTTGCTTGAACCATCCGAAAAGTCTTTATAGGCTTGTGGTGCTTCGTCAAGGCTGATAACCTGCGGGTTCATGATCGTTTTCATTGAGATACGGCCCCATAGGATAGCCTGCATAATTTGATAATTGTAACGTCCAATTGGAGCCATTCCCGTTTGAATATGCAATGACTTAAGCCAACCTTTTCCCCAGTCGACAGTCAGTTTACCGTGCTTAGCGTTCTCATCACGTCCTCCTGGGTCAGAAGGAGTATAGATACCTGGAATCCCCATACCTCCGCTTGCGCGGACAACATCGAAAAGATCATTGATAACTGCATTGGGATTTTCTTTTTTGTAGTCTTCATCACCATGTCCATGTGCCTCATAACCTACGGCATCCACACCTGCATCCACTTCCGGTACTCCCAGAATCTGTTCGATCTGTTCTGCTACACTGGCATCAAGGGTAAGATCTACAGTTTCCATTCCCGCCTGTTTGACGAGTTCCAACCGTTCCTTGTTCATATCTCCCACAATAACACAGGAAGCTCCAAGAAGCTTTGCTGATTCTGCAGCACAGCGTCCCACAGGTCCGGCACCAGCAATATAAACGGTTGATCCTGTTGTCACACCAGCAGCGTATGCACCATGGTATCCTGTTGGAAGGATGTCAGATACTAATGTGAGATCTAAAATCTTTTCCAGCGCTTGTTCTCTATCAGGAAACTTAAGGAGCTGAAAGTCAGCATAGGGGATAAGACAATATTCAGATTGGCCACCTAACCAGCCTCCCAGGTCAAACCCATAAGCGCCAACAGGGGCATCCGGATTAACGGTCTCGCAGACGTCGGTATTTCCATTTTTACAGTTTCGACACCGTCCGCAGGAAACGTTGAAAGGCACTGAAACGATGTCACCTACCTTGATGAATTCTACGTCTTTTCCAATTTCTACTACTTCGCCTGTGATTTCATGACCCAATACGTGGCCAACGGGTACTGAGAAACGTCCCCTAAAAATGTGCTGGTCACTGCCACAAATATTTGTGGAGACCACTTTAATGATTACCGCGTGATGAATGTCCTTTCCCTTGGGGTTCTGGAATGTGGGATAGGCAATTTCATTTACTTCTAAGTTCCATGGGCCTTTGTAGACCACTCCTCTGTTACTAGCCATAATGTTTTATTTTGATGGTTTATAAATGTTTGTTTTCCCTCATTCTGTGAGGATTATAAATTAAAATTAAGCAATATTTAGTCTGGTAAAACATGTTGAACTCAGTAACGGAGAATGCTTATTCTAATATCAAGGATCGTTCTATTGCTCTGTGATCCAATTATGATGAGAATAGTAGAAACGTTGCTTTTTAAAGCACTTATAATTTATGGAGCGAGACCTATTTTTGTAAGATTTTAGTATAAAATTTTATCCAATAATGTTCGGGAATAATGACTTACAAGAATTTTATTTTTGGGATAAACCAAATCTGTAATGAATACTAAACGCGAATAAGTAAGATATGAATCAGTAAAAGAAATTACTGGAATCATTTTCAAAAAAATGCATAACCACCAGCTTCTAAGGCCTGACGGTTTTTTTGTTTCCCGGTACTCACATTAGGAAAACAACGGCAAACTTAGTACGTCTGATACCACCTGCCCCCAAATCCGATCCTATCTGCGACACCTTTGTTTCCAAGCCCGCAAAGGCTGGTATTACAAACTTAAAATGTAATGAAACATGAAAAAATCAAGACAAAAAATTCTGCTGGCGTTGCTGTTTATTTCGCTTATCAGCAATGGGGCTTTTGCGCAGGGAAATGGCGCTGCAGGTATTCAGGAGGCCACACAGATGGTTACAAGCTATTTTGATCCCGCCACCAAGCTGATCTACGCGATCGGTGCTGTGGTCGGGCTGATCGGCGGTGTGAAAGTGTACAACAAATTCAGTTCGGGTGACCCCGATACCTCAAAGACAGCGGCAAGCTGGTTCGGCGCATGTATCTTCCTGATCGTTGCAGCGACCATCTTAAGATCATTTTTCCTTTAGGCTAACCCTCTTAAATTTTTTCAATTATGGCAAATAATAAGATGGCCACGCCATTGACCTATTATGGCGGAAAGCAACAGCTTGCGAAGATCATTATTCCCCTTATTCCACCCCATTATACCTATGTAGAGCCGTTTGTGGGAGGAGGCGCAATTTTTTGGTCGAAACCAAGGTCTGAGGTTGAGGTGATCAACGATTACAACCGGGAGCTGATCAACTTCTATGAGATGGTGAAAAATCAGTTTGTTGAACTGGAAAAAATGATAAGGATCACACTACATAGCAGGTCGCTCCATAGTGATGCGCATGTGATCTATAATAATCCCCATCTCTTTGACAGATTACAACGGGCCTGGGCAGTCTGGGTGTTATGTAACCAGTCTTTCAGCGCAAAAATCGGCGATTCATGGGGTTACGATGTACGGGAGCATACCTCTTCCAAAAGATTGAGCAATAAGCGTGCGTCATTCTGTGAAGATTATGCGATACGCCTTCAAAATGTTCAGATCGAAAATACGGATGCCATTAGGATCATCAATTCACGTGATCACGAAAAGGCTTTTCACTACTGTGATCCGCCTTATTTTAACAGTGACTGCGGTCATTACGATGGGTATAGCAAACATGATTTTGAATCTCTGCTATTGTGTCTATCCCATGCGAAGGGAAAGTTTCTTTTGAGCAGCTACCCGAGTGATATCCTGAACAAATTCAGCCGCGATCTTGACTGGCACACTGTCAAAATGCAGAAAGAAGTGCTGGTCGATAAACATTCGGGAAAAGTACCCAAGAAAAAGATCGAAGTACTTACCGCCAACTATGACCTGGATATCGTGCAAGGAACGCTAAACTTTAAATCATACTGAAATGAGGACCTGGAATATAAATAAGGGTATCGGCTGTACAGTTGAATTCAAAGGTTTGAAAGCCCAGTATCTTTTTGGATTTGCCGGTGGGCTATTACTGGTACTTATCCTTGTCATGGTGCTGTATATGGCGGATGTAAATATGTATGTCTGTCTTTCGGTAGGATTTATTTCCGCTTCCCTGAACATCTGGAAAACTTTCAGCCTGAACAACAAATACGGCGAACATGGACTGATGAAATTAGGTGCAAAAAGAAAGCATCCACAATATATCATCACCCGTAAACCCGTGCAATCTTACCTAAATTACCCAGCTGCGAGAGGTAAGAAAAATCAAAATTTTAACACTAAATCTTAATGGTTATCATGAGAAATATCTCTAAAACAACTACGTTGGAAAGCCGTTTTCCCCTCCTTGCAATTGAGAATGATTGCATCATTTCGAAAGAGGGAGACCTTACGGTGTGTTTCCGTCTAAGGCTACCGGAAATTTTTACAGTGGGCACGGATGTGTACGAATCAATTCATTCCTCCTGGAGTAAAGCGATCAAGACTTTGCCGGAATATAGTATCCTGCACAAACAGGACTGGTATCTAAAGGAAAACTATCAGCCGGATCTGGAAAAAAGTGAACATAGTTTTTTATCGCGTTCTTTTCAGCTTCACTTTAATGAGCGGCCGTTTCTGAACCACTACTCCTATATTTTTCTGACGAAAACGACAAAGGCTCGGATGCAGTCCCAGAGTAATTTTAGCAGCTTGTGCAAAGGTAATCTTGTTCCCAAAGAAATAAAGGATAAGGAAGGAATGCGGCGTTTTCTGGAATCGGTGAGCCAGTTCCAGCGTATTATCAATGACAGTGGTCATATAACAATGGATCAGCTGGGTGAAGCTGAAATTCTGGGAAGTGAAGGGAAATCCGGAATCCTTGAACAGTATTTTACATTGTCGCATGAGACCAATCCCGTTTTGCAGGATATGGCTCTGGGAGCAGAAGAAGTCAGAATCGGAAGCAAAAGGATGGTACTTCATACCTTATCCAGTACCGATGATCTTCCCGGTACTGTTTCTGACTGCAATCGGTACGACAGACTTTCAACAGATCGCAGCGACTGTATGTTGTCTTTTGCCAGTCCTATGGGACTGATGCTCAGTTGCGACCATATCTATAACCAGTACCTGTTCATCGATAATAGTTCTGAAAACCTCAAAAAATTTGAGAAGTCAGCCAGAAATATGCATTCACTGGCACGTTATAGCCGGGCAAACCAGATCAATAAGGAATGGATAGAACGTTATCTGAACGAGGCTCATTCCCACGGATCGCCTTCAATCAGGGCGCATTACAATGTCTTCGCATGGAGTGAAGACCGACAGGAGCTACGCAACCTGAAAAATGATGTAGGAAGTGCGCTTGCGCTAATGGAATGCAAGCCCCGCCATAATACCGTAGATGCTGCCACTTTATACTGGGCGGGAATTCCCGGCAATGCCGGCGATTTTCCTTCAGAAGAATCCTTTTACACTTTCATCGAACCGGCACTATGTTTTTTTACGCAGGAAACCAACTATCAGGATTCGCTTTCTCCTTTTGGGATTAAGCTTGCGGACAGGCTGACGGGCAAACCCGTGCACGTCGATATCAGTGACCTACCGATGAAAAAGGGGATTACGACGAATAGAAACCGTTTCATTCTAGGTCCAAGCGGGGGCTGGCGGGCTATTCTTAATTGAGTAGCCCGCCAGCCCACTCAATAAATGGAAGTGGAAAATCATTCTTTACCAATCATATGGTGAGACAGTATTATGAACAGGGAACTCATGTGCTTTTGGTAGATACAGGTAATTCCTATCAGGGGCTTTGCGAACTGATCAAAGGGAAGACAAAAGGAAAAGACGGTGTTTATTTCACCTACACCGAGGACAACCCAATCTCATTCAATCCGTTCTTTACCGAAGACAATGTCTTTGACATCGAGAAAAGAGAAAGCATTAAGACCTTGATCCTGACCTTATGGAAAAGGGACGACGAAGCTCCCAAACGTAGTGAGGAAGTGGCACTGTCCAATGCAGTCGCAGGATATATCGAAAGGATTAAAAACAGTAATGAAATACCATGTTTTAACGGATTCTACGAATACGTGAAAGGCGACTACAAAAAAGTCCTTTTGGATAAGGAAGTACGGGAGAAGGATTTTGATCTGGCGAACTTTTTAAATGTGCTGGAACCCTATTATAAAGGCGGTGAATACGACTACTTACTAAACTCAGAAAAAGAGCTTGATTTGCTTAATAAGCGATTTATTGTTTTTGAAATTGATGCGATCAAAGATCACAAAATCCTGTTTCCGGTAGTTACGATCATCATCATGGAGGTCTTTATCAATAAGATGCGGCGGTTAAAAGGAATCCGTAAAATGATACTTATAGAGGAGGCGTGGAAGGCCATAGCGAAAGAAGGAATGGCTGAATATATTCGTTATTTATTTAAGACCGTCAGGAAATTTTTTGGTGAAGCTATCGTGGTGACTCAGGAAGTGGATGATATCATACAGTCTCCGATAGTCAAGGAAACAATTATCAATAACAGTGACTGCAAGATCTTACTCGACCAGCGGAAATACGCTAACAAATTTGACGACATCCAAAAAATGCTCGGACTTACGGAACGCGAAAAATCGCAGATACTTTCGATCAATCAGGACAATGATCCAAAGCGCAAATATAAGGAAGTATGGATCGGACTTGGAGGAACGCATTCGGCGGTCTACGCGACAGAAGTGAGCGAGCAGGAGTATCTGGCATACACCACGGAGGAATCGGAGAAAATGGAAGTGATGGATCTATCCCACGAAATGGGCGGCGATGTGGAAGCTGCCATCAAAAAGATTTCGCTTCGGAAAATCAAAGGGCTTTCGGCCACAGACAATGCAAAAAATTAAATAATCCTAAAATTTTAAAGAATGAAAAATTTATTAATGACCGTGCTGATGTCATTATTACTTGTCATCACACAAAAGGCAAATGCACAATGGGTAGTTACTGATCCAACCAATCTGGCTTCAGGAATATTGAACTCCGCCAATGAAATAGTACAAACCTCAAGTACAGTAAGCAATGTGGTCAAGAACTTCAATGAAGTTAAGAAAGTTTATGAACAGGGTAAAGAGTACTACGACAAGCTGAAGGCAGTCAATAACCTGGTTAAAGATGCAAGAAAAGTTCAGCAGACCGTTTTACTGGTCGGGGATGTAAGCAACTTATACGTCAACAATTTTGGGAAAATGCTGAACGATAAGAATTTTTCTACTGCCGAGCTGGTAGCGATAGGAAACGGTTATTCCGCGTTGCTTAACGAGAGTACTGAACTGCTGAAAGAACTTAAGCAGATTGTCAGTTCAAGCAGCTTATCATTGAATGATAAGGAGCGTATGGAGATTATCGACCGAGTGTATAAAGAGGTTAAAGAATACCATAGCCTTGTAAGATATTACACCAATAAAAATATCTCTGTGAGCATCCTACGAGCTAAAAAGCAGAATGACACGAAGCGCGTCATGGACTTATATGGCACAGCTAATCAAAAATATTGGTAACAAATTCTGACAGTTATGGAATTTAACAACTTACATGAGATCCTAAGAGGTCTCTATGATGAAATGATGCCCCTTTCTGAAACGATGGCTGTTGTAGCAAAAGGCGTGGCGGGTCTGGGCGCACTGTTCTATGTGGCGCTAAAGGTTTGGCAGGCATTAAGTAGGGCAGAGCCAATTGATGTTTTTCCACTGTTAAGACCATTTGCGATAGGCATGTGCATTATGTTTTTCCCTACAATCGTTCTAGGGACAATTAACGGAGTACTTAGTCCAATTGTTAAGGGAACTCATTCAATGTTGGAAGGGCAGGTACTGGATCTCAATACCTTGCAACAGCAAAAAGATGTACTGGAAAAGGAAGCGATGCTACGGAATCCTGCAACAGCTTATTTGGTATCGGACGAGGAGTTTGACAAAAAGCTTGATGATCTGGGATGGTCATTTGATGATATCGCAACGATGGTCAGTATGTATAGGGATCAGGCAGTCTACAATATCAAGCAGGAAATCAAAAAAGAATTAAGGGAAATCCTAGAACTACTGTTTCAGGCTGCGGCGCTGGTGGTTGATACGATCCGGACTTTCTTTTTAATCGTTCTTTCGATACTGGGGCCGATTGCATTTGCCATATCTGTCTGGGATGGATTTCAGAGCACTCTTACCCAGTGGCTCAGCAGATACATAAGTGTTTATCTTTGGCTTCCTGTGGCCGATCTTTTCAGTGCCATGCTTGCGAAAATAAACGCGATGAGTGTACAACGGGATATAGAACTATTAAGTGATCCCTCATTTGTTCCAGATCCCGAGAATAGTGTTTACCTGATTTTTATGATCATAGGAATTGTTGGATACTTTACCATTCCAACTGTTACCAGTTGGATTATTCAGGCTGGCGGTGCCGGAAACTTTACCCGTAACGTAAGTCAGGCCGCCATGCGCACAGGAAATGTTGGTGCAGCTGCGGCTGGAGCAGCAGTGGGAAATATTGGTGGTCAGCTGCTGGATAATAAAAGTAATGGACAAGGACAAAAAAGCAATTGATTATGGAATTCAGAATGCTAAGAAACATTGAAAATAGTTTCAAACAGATTAGGCTTTACGCGATTGTCTTTGCTGTATTGTGCCTGAGTATAACAGCATTTGTGGTTTGGAAGTCTTATTCTTTCGCTGCATTGCAACGTGAAAAGATTTACGTATTGGACAATGGAAAGTCACTCATGTTGGCACTTTCTCAGGATGCAACAATAAATCGACCTGTTGAAGCCCGTGAGCACGTCAGAAGATTTCATGAGCTATTCTTTACGCTGGCCCCTGATAAGGCTGCCATTGAAAGTAATATGAAACGAGCTTTTGATCTTGCTGACAAAAGTGCCTTTGATTACTATCGTGATCTGTCCGAAAAAGGTTATTATAATCGGATCATATCAGGAAATGTGCAGCAACGTGTAGAAGTAGACAGTGTGATCTGTGATTTTAATTCGTACCCATATTCTGTAACTACCTATGCTAAACAGTTCATCATACGATCGAGTAATCTTACCCGAAGAAGTCTTGTCACTTCGTGTAATCTGCTTAACAGTGTGCGATCTGATACCAATCCACAGGGCTTCCAGATCTTAAAATTTTCAGTCCTTACCAATAAAGATGAGGAAGTGATAGAGCGGTAGAGAAAATTAATTCTCTCCATAAAAGGGGGAGGCGTTATGGTTCAAAATTTAGAAAATGAAAAATATTAGAACAACAATTGATAATGAGCTTGAGAAGCTCGATCTAAGATGGCGGAATTTACCCGTCCGCAAACAGATCAGATATGTACTTTATCTATTCGCATTCTACCTGCTTATGGGCGTAGGTGTGCTGGTCAAGGTATTTTATGATCTGGGAAAAGGGGATAAAATCGATATAAGCCATATTGAGGTGCCCGCAGTAATTCATAATGAATCTTCTTTGAAAGATTCTGTTAGAAATCCTAAAACTATACACAATGGAAGAGAAAGAGAATAAGAGGATCAGTTTAATTGTGGATGAAGATTCTACAGAAAATCCGGAAAGTAGTTCCTCAAAAAATGATAAGCTTAAAAAGCCCATCATCTTTGGCCTGATGGCCATTGTTTTCATCGCCTGTCTTTACTTAATATTTAAGCCTAAAAATAGTGGTGGGGAAAATAAAGACAAAGGTTTAAAAAATGCCGTGCCCGAGGCAACGGATAAAGGACTGCAGGCCGATAAACAAAAAGCATATGAAAAAGAGATGGTTGAGGAAAGGGAAGCCGCAAAGCGTAATTCCCTGATGTCTTTGTCAGATTATTGGAGTGGTGCAGACACATCGGTTAACGGTGAAGCTCCAGTTTCGAAGATTATTGCAGGAAACTCTGGGGGATATGGGATCGGCGGTGCACAGAATAGTTCGTTGAGCAGTTATCAGAATGCACAGCAAACTCTGGGCTCTTTTTACAGGGATGATGACCGTGAGAAATTGGCGCTGCGCAAACAGGTAGATGAACTCAAAGATAGGCTTTCAGAAAAAGATGTCCCGCAGGCACCTACCTATAAGGATCAGCTCGCATTAATGGAAAAATCATATGAAATGGCTTCGCGCTATCTTCCGTCAGCAAATGCGGTACCCGCGAGCACTACGGTCAATGTTGGTCAGAATTTGGATTCAACTCCAGTTAAAAAAAATGCTTTACCAGGCAGTAAAGGGAAAACCGAAAGTTTGAAGGGTGTTAAAAAAAGCGTTGTCTCAGCCCTGTATAGGGAAGAGGACGCATCGGAGATTTTAAACGGGATCGCAGAGCGTAACATGGGCTTTATAACGCCCGGACAGGTTACCCAGAGCGATATTGTCAGCAACAGTATACATGCAATGGTGATGGAAACAAAAACATTATCAGGCGATGGGTCACTAAAGTTGAGGCTATCCGAAAATGCAACCATTGGCGGACATCATGTTCCCAAAGGAACCGAACTGGTTGCCGATACCAAATTTCAGGGAAACAGGCTGCAGCTAAAGATCAGCTCAGTTGAAGTATCCGGAAATATAATTCCCGTTGAAATTCTTGTTTACGGCACGGACGGTCAGCTCGGGTTACTTGTCCCACGAACAGATGAGATCAATGCAGCAGGAGAAATCGCGGCTAACATGAGCCAGAGTTCAGGAATGAATATTTCGATGTCACGTTCTGCGGGCCAGCAGGTTGCCAGTGATCTGAGCCGGGGCCTGATACAGGGAGTTTCCGGCTTTTTTTCTAAGAAGCTAAGAGCTGTTAAGGTTACAGTGAGATCAGGGCATCCGGTACTGCTGTTGACAAAAAAGTAATATAACAACAATAATAATACTATGATATCAATCAAAAATATACTTATGATCCTGCTTTTTGTATCACTGTTCATCAAGACCTTTGGACAACAGTCTCTTGAAGCGGGAAGGGTCGAACCTTATAGGCTGGAAGTTACCTATAATAAAACCTGTCACCTGATTTTTCCGGTAGCGATCAGGTACACAGACCTGGGATCGAATTATCTGATTGCGGAAAAAGCTGAGGATGCGCAGAACGTCCTGCGTATAAAGGCCGCGGTTAAGGACTTTGCAGAGGAAACCAATTTTAGCGTGATCACAGAGGATGGGCAATTTTATAGCTTTAATGTTATTTATAATGCTGATCCTTATACGTTGAGTTATGATCTAAAGAAAATGAAAACTGATGTTGAGCGTGAGGAGGGAAGAAACGTTCAGTTTGAAGAGCTCGGTTTTAATCTTCCATCTTTAACAGAAGTTGTACTGAAAACGATCTATCAACAGAATAAAAGATATGTACGGCATATCGCTGCCAGATCCTATGGCATTCAGTCAATTCTTAAGGGAATATATGTCCACAATGGAAAGTTTTATTTTCATCTAGAAATGAAGAACAGATCTAATGTGCCTTTTGTCGTTGATTTCTGTACATATAAAATAGTGGATAAACAGATTGCGAAAAGAACAGTGTCTCAGGAAAAACAATTAGTTCCTATAAGGCAATATCCCGGTCTTGAAGTAATCTCGGATAATTCAATTGCTGGCAACGTCATACTTCTGGATCAGTTCACAATCACCGATGACCAGGTGCTCAGAATTGAAATTTTTGAAAGGAATGGCGCAAGGAACCAGGTTTTGGAAATTGAAAATTCGGATCTGGTTGCCGCAAAACCCATATCTGAAATGAAGATTAAAGTCACTCAGTAAAGCAGCGAATTATGAAAAAATATATCATCTTTTTGGTACTGGCCATTTTGAGTATAAAATTACATGCTCAGAGAATGGTGTTTAAGCAGAAATCTTTGGAAATTAATACGGGACTTCTAAATACAGAAAGGGTAGGCAAAGATTTCTATTTAAATCTGACACTCAACAGTTTTGCAAAACATGGCAACTACTGGATCTGGGGACTGGAATATCAACGAAAGACCATAGATTACAAAAATTGGGAAATCCCTTTGGAGGACTTTCTGGGAGAGATAGGGTATAGTAAGAAGCTTCTATCGGATGCAAGGAAAGTTATTACGCTAAACGGAGGTGTAACAGCAGTTGCAGGCTATGAATCTGTCAATAGGGGCGACAGCATACTTTTTGATGGCGGCCTTCTAAAAAACAAAAATGGATTTGTTTTTGGGACGGGCGGCCGATTGTCGCTCGAGACGTATCTTTCAGACCGAATCGTATTTATGCTGCAAGGTCGTATAAGGGTTTTATGGGGAACCGATCTTGAGCGGTTTAGACCATCGACGGGCATAGGCTTACGTTTTAACTTTTAAAAATCAGAGAATAAAATGAAATATATATTTAATACGATGAAAATGTCGATAGGTTCGGCTTTTCTAGGCTTTATTGCCATTCTTGGTATTACATTACTTTCCGGTTGTGAGAAAGAGGTTTTGGATGTGCAGGAGGTTTTTCCTTTTGAAGTGAAGGTGATGCCTGTTCCAAAGGAGATCGGGATTGGTGAAAGTGTGGAAATACGCTTTTCCATAATTTCCTCTGGAAACTATACAAATAATACATATCGGCTAAGGTATTTTCAAAATGATGGGCAGGGCAGTTTAAATTATGCGGGATATAAACCTTATTTGCCAAACGATCTTTATCCGTTGGGAGAAAAAGAATTTCGCCTGTATTATACATCAGAATCTTTAGTTTCACAACAATTTGACGTGTGGATAGTTGATAGTTTTGGTAATGAAAAGCAAATTTCTTTTCAATTCAATAACAAAAAGCTAGGTCCGATCATTATTGGGCCGGTTAGATAATTTGTTTCATAAATTTTGTGATATTTGTAAAGCAGAAACCATACACTACCAGAGTGGAAGCATGCTTGTTAGGACAGCCATTAGGCTGTCCTTTCTTGTTACAATTAATAGTTTGGCGATTAAGTTCGGGCACATTAAATGTGATTTGTACATTATTATTTCATTATTAGGGTAAAAAGATTAAATTGACCATACGATAGACCATATATTACACTATACGGAAACTTATTTTATTGCTGAAGCTGACATCGGTCTTTTAAGATAACAAAATAAGATACAATGAATTTCTACATCGTCGCATTATTGGATGCTTTAGCTGAGCAAAATCTATCTATATTTTGCAAACTAAATTTTGTGAAGTCCGCAGTCCTTTTTTCTGATCTGCATGTAATATCTAAGCATTTTAAAGTCGTTACTGATTTTTATTTTTCTTTTTTAAAAAACCTTGAATTCATACCGGAAAATGCGTTTACCAAAGATCATTTCGGCTATTACAGCTTTGCGGAAGATAATGGTTATGATCGGTCGATTAAAGAGGTGGTACGTAATCTTAACCAGACTAGGCCTGCATTTAATGATGTATTTCCGGTTCAAGTTCGTTATACGGATCAAAGTAATATGCATTTGGTAGTAGGTTTATGCCGGGCAGAGAGTGTAAAGAGGGGCTTTTTGCATCTAGTTGATCTCAATTTACCTAAAGAGGAAATTAAAAACACCCCTCAAAATGTTATTTATGTTAAGGAGATAGTGAAATCCTATAATCCCAATAATAGCCAGACGTTAAAGGAATTTATTGAAAGCCAAGGATATAATTATAGTCATTTTCAACGTGACTGTAAAATTTGCTTTGGCGATTCTTTCTACAGTTTTTGGTTAAAGGGAAAAATGCTGGATGCTGTAGGCGATATTATATTTACACCGATGAGCTTAAAGGAAGTGGCATTTAAAAACAGATTTCTGGATTATCAGAATATGTATAAAGCTTTTACGCGTCATAGCGTCGGTCTGACAACAATTCCTCGATTAGCTAATTTATAATTCCTTTAGTTACTATTGTACATACTTTTGTTGCATATTGGTATAAGTTTATTGCATATTGGTATATAATTGTTAATATTGTCAATATTTATTTTTAGCACAAGACCGAAATTTGTCATAATCAATGCCAGCGATTATGATAAGCTTCATAAAAAAGTATTTTGTACAGACGGTAAGCATTCTTCTTGCATTGCTTTTTATATATGCTGCTGCCAGTAAGTTGTTGGACTTTGCAAACTTCCAGGTACAACTTGCTCAGTCTCCTTTATTAAGTGCGTACGCAGGAATTATATCATACCTGATCCTGATAATCGAATTTGTGGTAGCAATTGCGTTATGTTTGCCCGCTAGCAGGCTTCTAGGGTTATACGCATCACTGGCATTAATGATCGCTTTCACTATTTACATCTACCTCATATTGAATTATAGTGATTTCATACCCTGTAGTTGTGGAGGTATACTGGAAAAATTGGATTGGAAAGAACATCTTATATTCAATATTTGCTTTGTTTTATTATCTTTTGGTGCAATCGTGGCGCTCAGTAGGAACAGCGGTTTTAAAATGCGTACAACTTTAGCTTTTACGACTATTACAACTGTGCTGAGCTGCGGAATTGTAATTTTATTATTTCTAGGGTCAGAGCACATTGTGAAAAAGGAAAATAATTTCACAAGACGCTTCCTGGTTCATCCAGTTATTGAAGAAAAAAAGATTCTTGACCTGGGCAGACCTGACTATTATTTTGCTGGTTATGATGATGAACATATCTATCTTGGAAATAGGATCTTTCCGCAGATTTTGACGACCGCAGATACAGCACTCAATAGCATGCAGTTAATGAAGATCGAGCCAGACAATATGAACCATAAATTTTCTAATTTGAGGTTGCAGGTCAATAATGGATTTTACTATTTTTATGACGGTACTATACCAATAATTTACCGTGGTAGATTAGGAAATCCACATGCTAAAACTTTAAGTTTTCAAGATGCCTATTTTAATCAGCTTATTGTTTTGGATTCAGCACGGTTTGCGCTGAGAACACAGAGCAGCGCGACGAAACAATTTACACTGGCACTCCTTGATCTAAATTCAGACCCTAAGATAAAGTTATTTCCAGAGCATTTAAAAAAGCAGATCGATGGTGTGTTCGATGTAGATGGTAACATAACTTATGACAAGTCTCAGAACAACTTGATTTACACCTACCTCTATAGAAATGAATACCTAATTATGGATAATCGGCTTAGGTTAAAGAATACGTTCAATACTATTGATACAACACGTATTGCCCAGATCAAAATAACAAAACTTGCTGACGGTAGACACAAAATGAACGCACCCCCATTGAAGGTAAACCGTCAGAGTGTTGCATTCGGTGGAGTACTCTTTAACCAATCTGATCTCATGGGTAAGCTTGAATCGAGGGAAGCTTGGAAAGCCGCGAAGGTGATAGATATGTATAGAACCGACCGACAGGAATACATTGGAAGCTTTTACATATATAATAAAAAGGAGATGAAAATGCATGATTTTTTGATAACTGAGAAATATATGTATGTTCTACGTGGAGACGAAGTGGTAAGGTACCGCATTCGCGATATTATCAAAAAAAATTACGTAAGAGGGGAAGCCGAAAACCTCCACTAAGAGTAGGCAGAGAAATTATAAACAAATTAAGATGAAAAAATTATTATTGCCTGCACTCATTGTAGCAATGGGTGCCGGAGCAGCAGTTGCCGGAAACATGGCAAAATTTAACGAAACAGCTTATCGCTTTGATGAAAGCCAAGGTCTGTGTATTGAGACCGAACAAATGTGTGGTGAAGAGGAAACCAATCCTGTTTGTACCTGGTCTGCTGATAATTCTGTGGAATTGCAAAGATTTATCAGTCCAACAGAATGTGGAAAGGTTCTGCACGAAATCTTACCTTAGACGTTGGCTTTAAATGTGAAAGGGATGCTATGTAGCATCCCTTTTAATTTCTTTTTCGATCCAAGGAATATTGGTTTTATTTTTTAGAAAATAATCCCACCATTCAAGTGATCTTCTGTTCATATCCATACTTTCTTTGGTATTCCATCCCAGGTCATGTTCTCGCTGTTGATAGAATAGTGCGATTGTAGGAAGATTGTTCCGCTTTAGTCCCATAAAGAATTCCATAGCCTGTTCAGCAGGTACAATATCGTCTTTAACACCGTTCCAAATCAGAACAGGCGCTTTAACCATTTCCACGTAATTTATTGGACTGTTTTTTAGATAAAGTTGTTTATCCTCCGAAAAAGGTTTGTTCATTTCATACTGTCCGGTCTCAAATCTGGTGTGATTAGGCTTTTGTTCATGATAATCATAGGAAAAATAGCGGGAAGTTATATCACTATATCCTGCACCTGCAATAAAAGCGGCGAATCGGTCGGAGTGCGTGGCAATAAAATTGGTTTCATATCCGCCCAGGGAATGGCCCGTCAGTCCAATTTTATTTTTATTAATGGCAGTGTATGTGGATAAGGCATCGAGTGCGCTATTTATACAGTCCAATGCCGCAAGACCAGGTCCTCCACCATCAAAGACGATATCCGGTTCATACACAAAATAACCATGTTCCAAAAGGGTACGTCTATTTACGCCTGTAGGTTCATTTGCTGGAAGGGAATAAAAATTGGATAGCGTGCTTTTAATTTGATAAATGTAAACCACCATTGGGTATTTTTTACTTTGATCATATCCTGTGGGATAGTAAAGGACACCCTTCAAAGGTATTCCAAGAGAATTTTTATATTGTATAATTTCCTGTTTTAGAGTTTGTCCAGTCTTATCCTTAGTAGTAAAAATTTCGATTTTCTTTTTGCTTCCAGCTTTCAAAGAGAATATCTTGGGTGCCATATTGTAGTTTTCTTCGATTGTTACTAAATTCTTCAAATCTTGGTCGTACTTAATGTCCTTAATCCGATTTTTTGTTGTAGGAATGACAGTTTTTATTTTGGCTTTGTAAAAAGAACTGTAAGTACTGCTATTTGAAATTTTATTTACTGTTCTAATCAAAAGTGGACGTTTACTGCTAAACATATTCATTTTAAACCCAAACACAGGATTCGTGGTTCTTCGCTCAGCATTTAAAATTCTAGCCTCTTGTTCTTTTGAAATTCCAGCTGGGAATAGTGTTTGGCTTTTTATGTCAAAAATATAGACGTCATTGGAACTTTCAAATAGGATGTTTTTAAAATCCTCGGAAAACGTAGGATTCTGTAAACTTTGATTATCAATAATTATGTGTCTGTCAATTTCTACTTCATAGAGGTTCCATTTTTGATCTTTTGGGTTTAGTGCGATAATAAAACGGCCGTTAGAGGAATGTACGATGTCCTTTGTAACCTGATGAAAAATTTCGGTAAAAGTTCCCCTTAATGTATCATATAGTTTCAGATTAAAGAATGGATGCAATGTTAGATTCTTAAATTCCTCCAATGGATTAAAAGCCAAAACATACCTCTCACTGTCAATGTTACTGTACATTGGATAAGTGTTGGGTAACTGATATGTCCTGTTTGTATCCTTGCTCCATAGATAATAAAGGTAGTCTGTTGATCCTGCCTGTTTAGCGCTTAGATTATTATCCCTCCCGTACCATATATCTAAAAAATTCTCCTTAGATGGTTTTCGTCGACTTGCGAAGGTAATAAAATATGCCTTACCATCTTTAACCGGAGATACTTCAACGAAGTCAGCTTTTTGTGGCTCAATACCTGATAATATTGTTTGTTTTCCATATTGCGTATCAATAAATACCAGCTGCAATTTACGGGTCTTCGGATCTGTTATGCAGAGAATGAGATCCTTGCCAGAAGGAGGGAACAACATTTGCGTAATTTCCTTTTGGGTTTCAAACAAAATTACTTTTTTATCACTATCTATGCGTGCTACTTTATTTATTGTTCCTTCTTTAAAATTCAGAAATAATAAATTTTTTTTGTCTGTTGTAAACATGTGGCTATTTGCCACTGATTGCAATAATTCATTCGCTGAACCATACAGTTTAAATGTTCCACTTTTATCCATAATGAGGTACTGATTTAGTTCAAAAAGGATATCTGCAAATCTCACATTTTCATATTTAACCGTTGATTTCTTATGTAAATTGCTATGCTGTGCTATTCCATTTCCGTAGGAGAATAAACTGCTGTTTTTTAAGAACATATTATTTGGCATTTTAAGTATGGTTGCCAGCTGGTTATTTGTTCTGTTGGCGTCCAATACTACAGCGGTATCGCTGTTGGTCGAATATATTTTTCGCATAGCCACAAAGTTTGTATCGGGCGAATAGGTAAGGTTATTTATGGTGTGATATCTTGATATCCATTGCTGTAAAGTATCATAAGTAACCTTAGATTGGCCGTTTCCTATAATATTTAGAAGGATTAATAGAAAAATTAATATCTTTTTCATAATCAGTATCCGGTATTTTGTGGGTTCAGATTAGGATTTAGCAATAACTCTTTTTGCGGCAAAGGCCAAAAGCTATGGTAACTTTTCCAATTTGTTTTAATGGGTAGAAGGTCATTTAATCTATTCATCCTTTTAAGGTCGAGGAATCGATGCCCCATTTCAGTAAAGAATTCTTTTCTATTTTCTAATAGGATTTCATCAAGTAAGCTCTGTTTTGAAATCGGCATCACAAGTGCTGCCAATGTTGCGCGTTGTCGTGTTACATTCAGGTAAGGAAGTGCGTCAGCTATTTTATCCTGTTGGGCAAGCGTTTCAGCTAAAAGGAGATACACCTCCTCTAATCTAAATACAACTGAAAATTCCGAAGTATTATTTGTAAGTGCCTTATATTTTGCGGCCCTGTACCATGTATTTTGTCCTACAGTAATAGTTGCCATCCACTGATTTTTACGCTGGTCGCCAGCAGTGAAGATGTTTACCAAGTTCTGGGATAACGCATAATTGGAAGGGGCTGCCCCTGTAAAATAATAGGCAGTTACTTCCTGGGTTGCATCGCCATTGTTTTTTGGTTTTAATTGCCACAGAATATGTGATCCACTTTTTGTAAAAACCTTGCTGAGATCATTTTCAGGTTGATAAAGGGAGCTTTGAGTTATAGTTCGCAATAAAGTTTCAGCATTATTCCATTTGGATTGTAGCATATAGATTTTTGCAAGCTGCAGCTGCGCAACCTTACGGTTAGGAATGATCCTTTCTGTACTTCTGTAAGCATCAGTAAGTAATGATATGCTGGTGTTGAGATCATTTTCCAATTGGGTCAGCACTTCTGATGATTGGATTTTTGATAAGGATTGATTTATCTGATAATCTGTTGAAGTAGGATAGGGAATATCGCCAAAAATTTGTTGTAGGTAGAAGAACAGTATTGATCTTACCAATAGTGCTTCACCTTTGATTCGCTGCTTTTCAGTGGCAGGAATTGTTGTAGATTTTTCTGTCCCTTCCAATATGGCGTTTGATACATACACCAATCTATATGCTGAGGCCCAGTATGTACTTATTGCAGCATTGCTATCAATCTGCTGATTTTGAAAAATATCGTAAAGTCCCGTCGTAGAATTTGTTCCATAATAGGTAAGGTCGTCCGTATAACTTCCCAGTAATCTACCTGTTTGGTTCCCAGCGAGCGGTGAACTGTTCCATAATCCAGCGTATAATTCAGCAAGTGCAGCATTAGCTGTCTGCACGGTCTCAAAAACGGATTCAGTAGGAATCTGGTTTTCGGGCACGTCTACTTCCAGGATTTTTTCACATGATAAACTAACCTGTAGTAGTAAAATCGCCAGTATTGTATATATAAATATGTGTGTTTTCATTTTGAGATATTTTAAAGATTTAATTTTAAACCAAATGAGAATGTGCGTAAAGGCGGGAGGTAGCCAATAGTTGTGAATTCCGGATCAATGCCAAAATACTTTGTCCACGTGATGAGATTTTGGCCTTGAAAGTATATCCTTATACTTCTGAATGATGTGTTTTTTAAAGGGATATTGTAAGCTAATTCTACATTTTTTAGCCTGATAAAGGACCCGTCTGCTACAGATGCCGTACTATTCTGGAATATTGAATGGTTAGGCGATGCATTGGCCTTATATGGCTGATAAAAGCCAGCCGGATTTTCTGGCGACCAGACATCCAACGCTTCGACTGGAAGATTGTTCATTATCCCCGGAGAAGGGATGATGTAGTTGTAATTTCTACTTTTTTGTTTTACAAACTGAAATAAGAAAGAGAAATCCCAATTCTCATAATGTAAGCTGCTGCTTAAACCGCCAAAGAAATTTACTCCGATGTTTTCAACTATTTTGGCGTCGTCCGCAGAAGAGATTTTGCCGTCTACATTGTAGTCTGTGAAAATATAAGTCCCGGTTTTAGGGTCGATTCCTTCAAGATTAAATAACTTAACAATTGAGGTTGGTTGGCCAATAACATAGGTATTACTATATGTTGAGCCCTCTAGTCCCGGAAAAGAAATTAGTTTATTTTTGGGAAAAGTTATGTTAAATGAAGTTTCCCATTGGAATTTTCCCTTGGAAAATGGTCTGGCATTCAATTCAAATTCCCATCCGGTATTCTGCACCGTGGCATCCAAGTTCGCAAGTACAGAGGAAAAGCCAGTCATTGTAGGTAGCTGGTAGCCGACTAATTGATTGGATGAACGGTTGCGGTACCAGGCGGTATTAATATTTACTTTATTCCTGAATAATCCCACTTCGATTGCAGCTTCAAGTTTCTTGGTTTTTTCCCAACTGAAATCGGGATTGAACAGGCGGGAAGGGAGCAGACCTGTTATACCATCGTAAATGGATGAAGAGACGGTATAGGTATCCAGATACCCATAATCACCAATATTGTCGCTACCTGTTGTTCCAAAACTTCCACGTAATTTTCCAAAACTGAGCCAACTCGAATTTTTCAGAAAATTCTCCTCGGAAAATAGCCATGCTGCACCTACCGCGCCAAAACTTGCAAATTTCTTATTTGGTCCAAAACGGCTTGATCCGTCACGCCTACCGGTGATATTCAGGATATATTTTTTATCAAGTTGGTAGTTTACTCTTCCAAAAAATGCGACATATCTGTATTGCGTGTTGTATTGATCTTCGATCGTTTTTGTTTTTGCTGCGGATATATTGTGGATAAGTGCATTACTTTCGAAGCCTGTACCGCTCATTGAGCCATAGGAGTTGTTTTCATTTTGAAATGTACCTCCTACCAAAATATCAAGGGCATGTTTTTCATGGCTAAATTTCCAGTTAATCTGTGGTTCCAGGATATAAGATAGTCTATTCTGATTGTTTTTGGAAGCCTTTGAATAGGCACTTGACTGTCCGGTTACATACGCAGGATTATAGATGGTATTTGGACTGATATTCCATTCCTCAAAAGCTTGATAATTGACCCCTCCACCTAGTTTTAGTGTGATATTTTTAAACAGATCATATGCGATGTTAAGATTTGTCAGATGCTGGATGTTTTGGTTAGAGTATGTAGCATTGTAAGCTGCAACGGGATTGCTCCAGGTATTATTCTCCCAATTCAGTGTGCCATCATCATTGTAAAGGGCAGGTGCATTTGGAGACAGAGAAAATGCACTTCGGGTGATGTCCGAATTTATAACATTGTTTTTTTGAATGCTGAACATATTTGAAACCGCAAGATTAAGCTTTTTGTCTTTTGACCGGTGTGCAATATTAGTGGTGATACTATTTGTGGTATATTTAAAATCATTGCCAAAAACAGTGGACTGTTCATTATGCCCCAAGCTTAGAAGAAATGATGTTGTTTCACTACCACCTGTTAATTGTAGTTGGGTATTGGATGCGGTTGCTGTATTTCCTATTAAACTTTTAGACCAGTCAGTGTACCTGTCCGTTTTCCATGTACCATTAACGTCATAAGCATTTGCTGGATATGTGCTGATTCCACTATTGAAAAATGCCTGCCTCCGCATACTGAGATATTGTTCAGTATTCATCATTTTCAATCTCGACATTACGTTACTGAGTGCGTATGATGAGTTTAATGACACGCTTAGCCTGCCCGATTTACCCTTTTTCGTTGTGACGAGAATGACCCCATTTGCACCGCGGGAACCGTAGATTGCGGTCGCATCCGCATCTTTTAGCACCTCAATACTTTCGATATCATTCGGATTGATACTATTTAAAGGGCTGATACTTGACATAGGCAATATGGCAGATGTAAATCCAAACGTTTTCACTTCATTACCTATTGGAACGCCGTCGACAATATACAGCGGATTGTTGCCATCACTTCTTAACGAGTTTTTACCTCTAATCTGGACTTGAAAGCCACTGCCAGGAACACCACTGCTCTGCACAATGCTGACCCCGGCCATACGTCCCTGTGCAGCTGCCAGCACATTTGATATAGGCTGGTTTTCGATTTCTTTAGCGCTAACTTTAGCAATACTTCCGGTTTGTTCTTTTTTGCTGACCTTATAGTATCCGGCGTTCAGGATAACTTCATCAATAACTTTTGTATTATAGACTGTGGTTGTGGTATCGGCTTTAACAAGTATAGGGGATGAGTTTTCGATAATTGCCGAGGTTGATTTATTTTTTTTCGGCCTGATGATAACGCTATTATTGTCGATAAAAGTTTCGACGGGAACATCCCTCAAAATTTTATTAAGACAGTCCATTACCAGTTCATTTTTACATTTAGTTGGCTGAACTAAATAATCTTTAAGATCATCGTTTGAGTAAATCTTATCTTTTACATTTTCTGATAGAAATTTCCCTACAGCTTCTGATGCAGTCGTTTTTCCAGTTTCAAAATTTACCCTCTTTGTGGAGAGTTTTTCTTGGGCATACAGCCCTTGGCAGCCTATTGATAAGACGAGAATCAATAGTACTGCTCTGCAAAGTTTTTTCATTATTTTTGCATTAGTATTTATAATTAATAATCTATCGAACAATTATTGGTTGAATACTTCTTGGCCGACGGTTGCACCCGTCGGTCTCTTTATTGTATTCTTCCACACCAGTTTCATTAGGAGTACGGAATTAGGGCAGGAGTATGGATCGACCATAGTCTATTCCTCCAATTGAAATGTTTTATCATTTATTTTGGTAGTTTTTAGGTTCAGTTTGAGTGAGATGAGTCTTATCAAATCTGCTGCTGTGGCTTTTTCTTTTGTAGCACTAATTTTTGAATTTGCAACCGCTGACGGGAACAGAATTTTTATGCCGTAGGTATTTTCTAAAATTTTTATGGCATTAGAAAGTTCTAAATCAGTTAATGAAACAGTCGCCGAATTGTTGGTTTGAGATTGACCTTTACTTTTAGTATCAACAATGGTCGCAACATCTTTAGAGCCTTGATTGGAGAATGTCTCTTTCGGATGTATAATAAATGTTTCTGCTGGTTTTTCAGTTTTTATAACCTGCACTTTGCCCTCATACAGATCAACATTGAAGGCTGTTTTCTGCTGGGTGATTTTAAAAACTGTACCCAGAACTTTTGTTTCATAAAGTCCGGCATGTACGATGAAGGGATGATTTTTGGATTTGGTTACATTAAAAACTGCCTCCCCTGTGAGAAAGACATCTCTTGTTGCTGCTGGAAATGATTTCTCGACCGTTAATATAGCTCCCTTTGCCAAGATTGCTGTTGATCCATCCTTTAAAGTAACTTTCAAATCATCATGATATGCCCGATATACATCAGGTAGAAAGAGCGTTCTGTAGGCTATTATACTGAAAATAATGACCAGGGAAGCGGCGATCAGCATGGAAGAATAACGGAACGTCTTTCTCCTTCTCTTTTGTGCTTCATGTGCTTCTATTCTCGCATAAAGTTTTTGATGAAACTCTTTTGCTTCCTGCACTGTAGGAGGCTCTATATCTGCGTCTGAATCATTTGTGAGGCTATCCCATAACTCTTTTGCTTCATCTATCGCAGTTGGTTGGGAGTCTTTTCTCCTGTTCATAATAAAGGGCTTTATTATTTATACCCGAAAACGGCAATAATAGCCCCCCTGTAAACAGAACTTTAACTGAAATTAACTGATTTTAACAAAATTTAAGAATGGTTTTGATGTTCTCGAAGAAATATAAGTGCCTTTCCGATCTGTTTTTTTACAGCTTTAGTGGATAAATTGAGTTGTGTTGCGATTTTTTCCTGAGTAATGCCCTCATACTTGTTCATGGTGAAAATTTTCCTTCTTATGGGAGGAAGCTGGTCAATATTCAACTGTAAAAGTTCGAGTTCTCTGTCTTTTTCTAACTGAGCCTGGAGCAATTCGGCAGAGTCATCAGGTAATTGGAGATTATTTATTTCCGTGGTATAAGGGTGCTTATTCAGATTCGAGAAGTATCTGGAAATCTCCTGAACGCAAGTTTTTACGATTACACTTTCAGTGTTCTGCTGGGTGAGCGAATTCCTGTAAGTCCATAGATGAAAAAAGATATTCTGCATAACGTCGAATACATCATCGCGGTCTTTGACTTTTCGGGCCACCATAACAAAAATGCGATTCCAATATGTATCATAAATTTGCTGAAACATAAGATCGTGATTGTTTGTATGACGTGAAAATAACGGCATTCTAGGTTATTTAGGAATTTCGCAGTTCTACAAATTTAAGTATAATTTATTAAAATTGTTTATTTTAGTAATATATTTGCATTGTTGTGGTGTAAACACTGAACTGAATTGTACTTTATCGACGATTTTAGCCATTTATCAGAATTTTTGAAATCTATATCATATTTTAGTGATAATAATTATCGTTAATAAAAATATTTATATCTTAGTACCCTAAATTTTATCGAAAATAAAGCGTAAGCTGTCAAAAAGGTTTGAGAAAACTGCGAAACTTCCAAATAACCTCCTATTGACAGACTTACGCCTGTGCATCGTCATACGGGCATGGGCTAGGTCGTCATTAGGTTATGGGTTCTTCGCAGTACCTCTCAAAGATGACGTATCTGGTTTCATGCCTTTTGTATTTTCCCAGGGATGCATCAGTTTAATACCTTATAATTTTATCTATTATACGACATGTTTTGTCGTTCTGACAGTATAATTTCGCTTTTAGATCTTTGATAAACAACATTCGATCAGAGAATCTGATAATATTTCCGTGAAAATACGGATACCGTAGTGTTATAAATTAAAATATATTGCGAAGCCAAAATTAACCTTAAAAAACACACCTATGAGATGAGACAAATATTATTATTTAGCTTATTTTTATGCTATCCCTATATCTATGGACAGATTCCAAATCTGCCGCAAAGACCTGGTGTCTCCAATCTTTACAGTATACCTGCGGGTCTGAATAATCAACCCACCCCTAGACCTGCCTCCCCAAATATTAATGCTAATTCAAATCTTTATAAAAAAAAGACTACTCACCAAGACGATCAGGAAGAGATTAACAGAGAGGTTGAACGCCAGATGGCTTTAATCAGGGAAGAAGCTGATGCAAAACGCTATAATCTCAGTTCTTTATCCGAAAAGAAAGGAACTGATTCTTACTACAGGGCCTATGATAATTTACTAAAGCTCGATCCGGAGGGGTATACACTTGCAGATGCTGTATTTATCGTTGAAAATGCATACAACAATAATGACAGGAATTTTCAGTCGGATTATCAGCAGCAGATACAGAAAGCTACTTCGATAATCAGGCAAGATATTAAGAAAAATGGTATTGATGAATCTGACAATGTTGCTAAAAACCTTTCAATTTTCAAATACTTTGCCCAAGATACCAAGCAGAATGGAAAAGTTGTCCACAAAGCGGTCAAATATGATTTTGATGACTATATGGGGGCAAAAGACTACAGTAAAATGTTTGTTTCCAAACTGATGAGATCCAACAGTGGCCAATGTCATTCTATGCCGTTGTTGTATTTGATCTTGGCAGAACAGATCGGTGCAGAAGCCTTTTTGGTTTTGTCACCTAACCATTCTTATATACGTTTTAAGGATAATGATGGCGAAGTGTTGAGCGTAGAGTTGACCAACGGGATGTTTTCAGCAAATTCGTTTGTTCTGAATTCAGGATATATTAAAGCTGAAGCCCTCAAGAATAAGCTTTATATGCAAAATTTAACAAAGAAAGATGTTCTTTCGCAGACTTATGTGGATCTCGCCAGCGGGTATATCCACAAATTTGGCTATGACGAGTTTGTTGCCAAAGTTCTAGGTAAGGCGCTGGAGCTGAATCCTAACAATATTAATGCAACCCTATGGAAAAGCAATACTGACCAAATGAGGTTTATGCAAGCCTGTAACCGTCTAGGTATCGATCCTGAAAATAAAGAACAGCTGCAAAAGATCAGGAGCTATCCGCTCCTGGAAGATCAGTTTCTGGGTATCAAGGCTGGCTTTGATTACATCGATCAATCAGGTTTTGCCCAAATGCCTCCAGAGCAGTATGAACAATGGTTAGGCTCATTAAAAAGCACTGAAAATAAGCAAAAAAGTGATGAGATTGCGGAACGGATAAGACTACTCAACGCTCAAAAACAGCGTGAACAAGCTAAAAAAGCAAAGGCAATTACACCTAAGAAGGAAAGTCCTAAAGTGTATGCTATTCCAAAGGAATTTTTATAACCAGATAATTCGAAATACAAACTTAAAATATGAGAAGGATTTTATTATTTATTCTGCTGTTTTTTATTGGATTTAACCAAGCGCAGGTAAAACAGAATAAGAAATTGACCAGCAAAAAGGTGTGGGTCAATCCGGTAAAACTTACCAAAGAGGAAAAAGCAAGACCTTACATGAGTGAGGTTCTAAAAACCAGAGATTCCTTAACGCCAGTTGAAGCGGAAAGAAGAAGAAAAAATATCGAGGCGGGTAACCCATTTAAAAAATATGGCTATTATCCGAAGGTAGCTACACTGAGTAAGGGTAAATACCTGGAATTTCATGACCAGGACAGCATTGTTATTATAGGCTCTGTCAAATACAATGTAAAAAAGGATAGCATTTCTGGGTTAATGGAGATTAATTTAGATGATCCCGATGCGCAACCAATTGGTGATACCCACGGACGTTGGATCAGCCCTGATCCATTGAGTGAAGAATTTTCAAGCTGGTCTCCGTATAACTATGCGTTAAATAATCCGCTTAGAAACGCCGATCCAACGGGAATGGCCCCTGAAGACTGGGTTAAAGACGGGAATCGGATTTTCTTCGATCCCAGTGTTACAGGAAATTCTCAGGTGCAGGCTAAATACGGAAGCAATGCCCAATCGATTGAAGGATATCACGTTACAAAAAATGGTATTAAGACAAGCTATGCACTAGGACAGGATGGTTCAATCAGTACAAATTTTGCTAATATTGTGTCAACTACGACAAGCGTTTATCAAACCGGAAATATTGAAACTGGTGCGGCAACGATTGAAGGGCAGTTAGGCACTAGCCAAGCCACAATTGGTCCGATCCCCGATTCCCGGGGAAAGACAGATATTCAAATGCTCGTAGCTGAAAATCCATTAGTTCAGGACGCAGTCCTTGGAGCTGCAACAGGCGGTGTTTTCAGCGCGCTCAGAAAAGCGGCGGTTGTGTCCGAAGCCGCCGAAGGAGCTCATTCAATATATCAGGGTGTTAATGCTGCAGGAGAAGTTAGCTATGTAGGTAGATCAGTTAGACCTACTGTTAGATTTGGCGAGCACTTAGCAAAAGGTGGAGAGAAAAGTTTATTAAGATACGAGGTTGTCCAGGAAGGATTAACTTTGCAACAGGCAAGGGTGGCAGAACAAAATCTGATAAATCAGTACGGTTTACAGAAAAATGGTGGACAGCTTTTAAATAAAATAAATTCAATTGCCCCGTCAAAGTGGACTAAATACGGTGTTACACCACCAAAATAATAATTATGGCTAAACGAGTAAATACCAAAATAGGAGACATTTTTTCCGTTGCAATAAACGAAACAGAAAAAAGATATATGCAGTTAATCGCTTTCGATGAAACCCAATTGAACAGTGATGTAATTAGAGCATTTAAAAAAATATACCCTATTAATGAAAAACCAAATCTTGATGAAATAGTTAATGGAGAAATATTTTTTTATGCACATTGTGTCACAAAATTCGGCGTAAAATTTAATCTGTGGGAATCCGTTGGAAATAGCCAGAATGTCGGCAATATTCAAGATATTTTATTTAGAGGATCAAGTGATTCTGGGCATAGACGGGGAGATGAACCGATTAAGATATCTCAAAATTGGTACGTATGGCGCATTAATGATGCGAAGTTTACACATGTAGGTAAGCTAGAAGGAGACTATAAAAAAGCCGAATTAGGAGTAATAGTAAATCCTTATGATATTGTTGATAGAATGAAAACGGGCAATTATAATTTTTTTTATCCTGATTTTGAATAATAGAACGTGAGCTTATGGGAAAGAAAATATTTCTATTTTTTGCTACGATTATTCTATTTTCTTGTAGCCAAAAGAAAGATGAACAGCTAAAGGATGCCTCGTCAGTTGTAAATTATAAAATCGTTGAAACTGCAACACCCGATAACGGTTTATCTACCGAAGATTTGGATGCTCAAGCGATAAAAAATTTAGAGAAAGCTGGTATTGACAAAAATTCTAAGCGTAATATTGAATTTTATTTTTACTGTAAAGAAGAAGAGCAGGCAAAGCAACTTACAGATCATTTAAGATATATGAAGTACACTGCGGAATATCAAATTTCTGCGGATAAAAAAGAGTTTGTTGTTATGGGGTATACTACTCCTCTTGAAGTTGGTGCACTGGTAGGGTGGAGTAAGGGAATGTCACAAGTTGCAACAAAGTACAATTGCGTATTTGACGGATGGCAGATCGCCGTTAAATAAGAAGAAATGAAATTAGCTGAAATAATAGAGGCACTTAAAACAGGTTCCATTAACAATCTATTAGACCAAACCTCGGGTTTAATGGGTCATAATCTAATTTTTATATATGCTGAACTTTCGGTCAATGTAGACGCTGAGTATCATCTTATAATTGACGAGACTGCGAGTGGAAAAGATTACAGGGAAAATGATACATATTACGAAGTACTCTGCCAGTTATCTGTTCTGGATGAGCTAGTAAGAGAATATTCTGAAATTTACCCAAAAAAAACAAGTGATATTTTGGCAATTGATATTGTTGATCATATCGAAAACAATTTTTAGTACTTATGAAAAACCTTTTTTGTGGGCTATTGTTGCTTGCATTTTGCGTAGTTAAGAGTCAAAATAACATGTTTTATTCAGATGCTTATCAGGCTATCGACAATATGTTAAATGGCAAACAGCCTTATAGCTTTAAAACAGCGGTTTTCAGTGTAGAAAACGCATATTACCAAGGGAAATTAGATACAGCTATGCTGAATCAAAAAATCAGTTTTCTAACTAGATTTTGTAATCAGCTAACGAAGAATAGAAAGCTTTTATATTCGGAAAATGACCAGGTAACGGTTACTAAATATGCAGCTATATATACGGTGTTAACACAACAAACGCAGGTAATAGTTGGGACAGATACTTTAAATTACAAACCGTTCAGCTATGATTTCGAAGATGTATTCGGACACAAAGATTTACCAAATTTGTTTGTTTCAAAACTATTGGGATCTCAGAAAGGAAATTGTAATTCGATGCCTTACTTATATAAAATTTTGGCTGAAGAGCTCGGCGTAACCGCTAATTTGGCGCTTGCACCAAATCATGTTTATATCAAACATAATATCAAATCTATTGGATGGTTTAATACAGAACTTACCAGTGGTATATTTCCGCAAGACGCATGGCTCATGGCATCAGGCTTTATCCATTTAGACGCTATTCAAAACGGTGTTTATATGAAGGCTCTTAATGACAAAGAAAGTCTTGCTCTATGTCTGGTTGATCTAGCAAATGCCTATAATAGAAATTTTCCAGATAACGATGGATTGTTTCCTTTAAAATGTGCTGAAAGGGCAATTGAGATATATCCATTTTTAGCGACCGCTTTGATCTTGCAGGCGGAGACTCACAAAAGCCAATTTGAAAAAATAATGAAGCACGAGAATGCAGCTGATATCGAAGTTGCCCTCATAAACCCCGATGCAAAGAAGCTGTTTACGTTGATGAATAAAGAGTACAAGCATATTCATAAGATTGGATATAGAAATATGCCCGAAAATATGTATTTGGATTGGCTTGTATCGTTGAAAACGGAAAGAAGTAAATATGAGGATACACGACTTTCCCATTGAGTACAAATCAATAAAAGCAGGGTATGGAGAAAAGAATAAGAACTAAGATTGGAGATGTATTTTCTGTAAAATTAGATAATGGGAATAAGAAGTATTTTCAATACATAGCAAATGATTTAGCCCAATTAAATAGTGATGTTATTTGTTCTTTTAAAAAAGAATTTCCAAACGACGTAATCTTGGATTTTTCAGAAGTATTATCAGGTGAAATTGACTTTCATGCCCATACCATCATAAATCTCGGGGTAAAGCAAAATTACTTTACAAAAGAAGGAACGAGTCCCGTTAAGCACACTTTGCGGAATGTCATTTTTAGAGATACAAATGATTATGGTAAAAGAGCTGGTGAGGTTATGATAGAAGTATCTGATAATTGGTATATATGGAAGATTAGCGATAAAAATTTCACAAAGGTTGGTAAGCTGGTCGGTGAAAACCGGAAAGCAGAAATCGGAATTGTGATACCACCATTCGCTATAGTAGAAAGAGTGAAAACTGAGAGTTATAATTTTGTTTATCCGCAGTTTGAATGATAAAAACTATCTTGTAAAGTTTTATTTATGATATTAGCTTGTGAGAAAGAACTAAATATGTGATAATGAATGATCAGTATACAATTTTCAAAAATGATGAATTGGTTAAATCGAGGGTTTTAGCGCAAGGATTGAATATTTCTAGCGATGATTTTGAAAAGATTCAATGTTGGTTTGACTTACTACTTTGGCATCATGAACAATTAACTAGCAACACTGAGGAGCAGTTTAATACAGAAAAGAAATTAGAAATCCTGTTCAATGAAATGGTTTCATCTGAAATTCAGAGGGAGAGCCATAAGTATGTACTTCCAAAGCTTCTTCATTACAACAATGCATTCAATGGAGCTTTTTTAAGGTCGCTGTATATTGCAAGATTAGGTTCTTTACTGCAAAACAATTTGATTCCCAAATTTGTGGATGATAAAAACATAGTATTTTCAGCAGAAGATTTTTTACATACATCCGAGTATCTTAAATATAATTATTTTGTTTCCCCAAACAGTAATTTTCTTGAAGATATATTGAAAATTCAACATGTCCGTGGCATTTTTAAACGGGCCTCTCCAAGGTTGAAGTTTGAAACTGTGAAAAACATATCGCTTATTATATCTCAGATCGAATACCATCATAATATTATCTGTTTCAAGAAAATTTTAAAGCTAGTAACAAAAAAAGATAATGAATTGATCGATTATCTAAAAGAGTTTCAAGTAGAAAATAGGCAGGGGTGTTATAAAATTATTAGCGATATCCTGTCTTTGTACTTGTCAGACAACATTTGGAATGATTTTGAGATTAAAGTTGCTCTCATCCATTATTTGGATACAGGTAGAGGTACAAATCCTTCAGCGAGTTGGAATAAAAAATTGCAAGAATTGTGCGTAAGCATTGGAGCTAGCAAACTATTACAAATCTCGAGTTACATTCTGGATAATGATAACTGTAAAAATTACAATTTTCCTGATGGGCTACAATGGAGTGATGACACAGCAAAACGATTTTTGAAGTCTGCGAAGTGGATAAAAACTTATATCTAAATAGTATAGTTGCGTTATCAAAGGGTTCATTAAGGTGAATGCTAAAATTATTTTTCAAAAGATTTTCGAAGATCGTTAACTTCACCCAGGAGCTTTATCAGCATTGATTTTATGTCTTCGCTAGCGAAGTCAATTATTTCCTGTTCTCTAGATGAAAAGCTGCCTGCATATTGCCAAATCTCCCAAAGGTCGGCAAATGAAATATCATAACTATCATAAAATGTATTGTCAGATTTTACGGTAATGGATCTGTCGTTGATAGTTTCAATGCGTTTGAAAGTAAATCCTGTGCGGGTTACCAGTACATGCGTTTTACCTACACTGATATCTTGAATACTCTCTACGTATTTTCCAACAATGTAAGTGCCATCCTGATAGGGAGGCATTGAGTCGCCTACTGCTGGAAAAGCTCTATACTTTCCATTATGAAGGAATGGTAGTGACATTGTCTGCAGACCTTCAATATATTCTGGATCAGCATATCCTGACAGGTAGCCCATTGAGGCTTTGTAGGGGACAATTTCAATTTTATTTTCGCCAAGTAAATCTGTTTTTATCGGCAGTAAAATTCTATTGTCGGGAAGATTGAGCATTTCTTCCAGCTTGTATTTTCTAAGATCTACGGTCAGCAGCAGATCTGTACTGATGTGATAATATCTTGAAATCGCTAGCAAAACTTCCAGCGGAGGCGAAGCTTTTGCGGTCTCATATTTTGCATAAGAAACTCTTGTCACAAGCAGCCTGTCGGCAATCTGCTGTTGCGAGAGTTCCGGTATCTGCTGCATCCTTAAATACCTTATGTTATCAGCTAAAATAGAGCGTGTTGACATTTTGTGAATATTTTTCACAACAAATGTAATATAAATTGTGAAAAATCTTATCAATTTTGCTAAATAAATTAGTAAACGATATGGGGCGATCGATAGTGCATTTGGATCTGGATACGTTTTTCGTATCCTGCGAAAGACTGATAAATTCCAGTTTAGACGGGATTCCACTGATCATTGGTGGAGGTGATAGGGGTGTTGTTTCTTCATGTAGCTATGAAGCAAGAACGTTTGGAGTACGGTCAGCTATGCCCATGAAAATGGCGCTTCGTCTCTGCCCGCAAGCAAAAGTTGTTAAGGGTGATATGGAACTGTATTCCAAGATGTCACATATGGTTACTGAGGTGATCGAGGAAAGTGCCCCAGTAATGGAAAAAGCTTCAATCGATGAGTTTTATCTAGATCTAACTGGGATGGACAGGTTTTTCGGAGCTTATAAATGGACCAATGAACTCGGAGCCAAGATCGAGAAGGAAACAGGTTTACCAATCAGTTATGCACTATCGACGAATAAAACTGTAAGTAAGATCGGGACTGGCGAGTCAAAGCCTCATGGACATCGAGAGATTCCTTCATTTGGTGTTCAGTCATTTTTAAATCCTTTGTCTATAAAAAAAATGCCGATGGTCGGCAGTGCAACTTTCCAGCTTTTTTCGAGAGTCGGTATCCGGACTATTGGCACACTTTCAGAAATGCCTGTCGATGTCCTACTGCAGATGATCGGAAAAAATGGAGTCGATCTCTGGAAAAAGGCGAATGGTATTGACGAAACCCCTGTTATACCTTATTCCGAAAGAAAGTCAATTTCAAAAGAGAGGACCTTTAGCAGTGATACAATGGATGTCTTTGAGGTTAAAAGCCTGATATCCGGTATGGCAGAACAACTCGCCCACCAGCTCCGTCAGGAAAAGTGGCTGACTTCTACAGTTGTGATCAAGATCAGATACTCCAACTTTGATACGGAGTCCAAGCAATGCCGGGTGAGCTATACCTCCTCAGACCATACATTGGCGCGGGTTGCGCTGGAACTTTTTGATAAGATTTATACGAGACGTATGCGGCTCCGTTTAGTGGGTTTACGATTTACGGATCTCGTTCACGGTAGCTACCAGATGAATCTTTTTGAAGACAATGCAGAGCTCATTAGTTTATATCAGGCGATGGACAACATCAAAAACCGTTTTGGTAAAGATGCGGTTGGTCGTGCAGTTGGCTTCAATTTTTTACGTTAGTATGCGCAAGTATGTTTTTAAACTGCCATTCCTTTCACAGCCTTCGTTATGGAACGCTTTCCATAGATGATCTTATTTCTCAGGCAGTAGCTCTGGGAATCAAGGAACTAGTTCTAACCGATATAAATACAGTGACCGGCATCTACGAATTTAAAAAGAAATGTGAAAAAAATGATATTCGTCCGGTTGTAGGAGTAGAAGTGCGTAAGGGCAGTGAACTGTACTATATAACGATTGCAAAGGACTTTAGAGGACTTTCAGAAGTAAACAGAATGCTTACTTCGTATAATTGTGATGGGGTCGATTTACCGTTACATCCGGATTTAAACGACAATTTTATTATTTATCCTTTGGATAATTTCCCTAAAAATCTTCGTGAAAATGAATATATCGGAATCCGTGAGGATGAACTCAATCTGTTGATAAGACCTGAATTAAAAAGGCTAATATCAAAAATGGTTGTTCTCTGCCCGGTTACATTTAGCACAAAGAAGGAATATAATCTTCATAGGATCTTACGTGCCATTGATAACAATTTACTTCTTTCCAAACTTCCGGAAAAAGAAGTGTGCAGGAAATCGGAATATTTTCGTTCTGTGGATTCAATACATAGAATTTATCGTCACTATCCTGAAATTATTGAGAATACGCAAAAATTACTTTCAAAATGCAGCTTTGATTTTGCGTTTTCGACGCCCAGAAATAGAAAACATTATACAGGTACAAAGGCCGATGACCTTAAACTTCTGGCACGTTTAGCTTATGCAGGATTGGAAAGACGGTACGGTAGAAATCATGAGCAGGCAAAACAGCGGATTGAGAAAGAACTAAAGGTCATCGACGAATTGAACTTTAGCGGTTATTTTCTGATTACATGGGATATCATCCGATACAGTAATAGCATGGGCTTTATGCATGTGGGACGTGGGAGCGGAGCGAACTCGATAGTCGCTTATTGTCTCGGTATTACGGATATATGTCCGATTGAGCTTGATCTATATTTTGAAAGGTTCTTGAATCTTAACCGAAAAAGTCCGCCTGACTTTGATATTGATTGGTCATGGCAGGAAAGAGATATTATTCTGGATTATATTTTCAATAGATACGGTAAAGAGTATGTCGCCTTCTGCGGTACTAATGTAGAGTTTAAATACCGTTCTATCATTCGGGAAGTAGGCAAAGCATTTGGACTTCCCAAGGAGGAGCTTGACGAGCTCAGCAAATATCCAGAGCGTGTATTTCGGGACGATATAGTAAAGCAGGTGCAGAAGTATGGGAAGCTGCTTGAAAAATTTCCTAACCAGCGGAGTATGCATTCCTGCGGGATTATTATTTCCGAGGAACCGCTGACAAATTTTACAGCCCTAGAGTTGCCACCAAAGGGATTTCCCATTGTACAATGGGATATGCATGTTGCTGAAGAGGTTGGTTTTGAAAAATTTGATATTTTATCACAAAGAGGGCTTGGTACGATTAACGATACCGTAAGACTACTGGAAGAAAAAAAGGGAATTAGAATCAATATAAAAGACACTACGATTTCTAAAGATGAACAAAAATGCAATGAATATTTAAGTCAGGGTAGAACCATAGGCTGTTTTTATATTGAATCGCCCGCTATGCGCGGTTTACTCAGAAGGTTAAAGTGTAATAACTATAAAGTATTGGTTGCTGCTTCATCCATTATCAGACCAGGTGTTGCCCAATCGGGAATGATGCGGGAATACATCTTTAGGCATAACAACCCGGACAAGTTTGAATATTTCCATCCTGTTTTTGAGAAGCAGTTAGGGGAAACCTATGGCATTATGGTATATCAAGAAGACGTGATCAAGATCGCATTGCATTATGGAGGGGTTTCTGCTGCTGACGGGGATATCCTGCGAAGAGCAATGAGCGGAAAAGGTAGGTCATTAAGTGCACTTCAAAAAGTGAAGGATGATTTTTTTGCATCTTGCAGAGAACAAGGGCATCCTGAGGAGCTGAGTAAAGAAATTTACCGGCAGATCGAATCTTTTGCAGGGTATTCATTTTGTAAGGCCCATTCCGCTTCCTATGCAGTGGAAAGTTATCAATCGCTTTACCTGAAAGTTTATTATCCATTGGAGTTTATGGTTTCGGCGATAAATAATATGGGCGGTTTCTATAGGACAGAGGTCTATGTACATGAGGCAAGGATGTCAGGGGGTATTATATTGAATCCATGTGTCAATAGAAGCGAGTACGAAACAACGATTTATGGAGAGGAAATATATCTGGGACTGATGCTTCTTGAAAAAGTTGAATCGAAACTTGCTCAGCTGATACCAAAGGAAAGAAAGGCAAATGGGGAGTATAGGTCAATGGAAGATTTCATCAAGAGGGTTCCAATTGGTATTGAGACTTTGCAGACGTTGATCTTTATCGGAGCATTTCGTTTTTCAGGTGTTCCAAAGAATGAACTATTGCTCAAAGCGCGCATTCTACTGGGGGATTTTAAACCGGAGAAAAGATTTCAGACTCTTTTTGAAGAACCGATTAAGGAATACAAATTTCCGGAATTAAAAAGAAATGTGTTTGAGGATGCCTTCGACGAAATCGAGATTTTAAGTTTTCCGGTATCCTGTACACCTTTCGATCTACTTCAGACAAAATATAGGGGAACTGTCATGGCCAAAGATCTGACTGCCTATCATAAAAAGGAGGTCAAGATGCTAGCGTACCTTATTTCAAGGAAACATGTTCCGACCAAGCGGGGGACAATGTTCTTTGGAACGTGGATAGATGTCGAGGGGAATTATTTTGACACAGCGCATTTTCCTGACTGCCTTGAAAAGTATCCTTTTCAGGGTGGGGGTTGCTATCTTTTATTGGGTATTGTGGAGGTAGATTTTCATTTTCCGACGATCACCATCACTAAGATGGCAAAGATGCCATTTATTGCTGATCCAAGGTATTCGCACGACGAGGAAAAGAAATATGAGGCACAGCAACGGATCAAAGAAGATGTCAGTATGACTTTCCGTGCTCCTTATCCACAGGAAAGTGAAATTGGTCTTCCTAGAAAAAAGATGTTTTAAGTGCTATCAATAAGGAAAATGAATTAATGAGATTATGGGAATCCGTAGCCAGATCTGATATTAATGCTTAAATTTGCAACTGAAAATTGAGAATCTTATTTCGATTAAAGGTCAATGTAATTTGCCAATATAAAGAATATAATATATTTCAAACATACGTATTAGGCTGCTTACGGTTTTAATACGTTTCATGGTTATTAGTTTTTAAACGCATCTTTTAAAGATGCGTTTTTTTATGGATGTATTAAAAAAAAACTCCCATGTAATGAGAGTTTTTCCAAGCGTAAAGATTCCTAATTATATAAAATTAAAACTTCTGCCATCTATTAGATGGTTCGAAGGGAACCCTGTTTTTATTTATTTTTTCCCAATCGCGATACGCAAAATGTCTGCTAACAGTAAAATAATAGCGCCAACGCCAAAAACACAATGGGTTCATTCTATACAGCCTAAAAATTTCCATATTGACCATTTCCGGTCGCGTATCATGGATAAATCCATAAGTTGTCCATTTGCTCATCCAAGGGGAATAAACTTCCATGTATTCAATGCTGGTAAAAGCGGCGTTTGCATTAGCATATCGAAAATGATCACTATCTATGGCCTTCAATATTTCCGTACCTATAATTGGTGTATTGGGTATAACCAACACAAATAGTATAATTCCTTTAATGAATTTTCTTTTCATATTCTTTTCTGACAATTCGTGCTAGCTGGCGGAACTACACGACTTAATGTTACATTACTTTAGAGGCATCGACCTTTTTCTTCTCCATATTCTTTTCGATGATATCGGGGTCCATATAGTCAAAATGCACACCATTAACTAAATAGTTTTTCCACCGCCAAAAACATAATGGATTGATTTTGTACAATCTGTATAGCTTCCGGTTTTCCAGTGAGGGAGATGTCATTTTTACCCAGTATTCAAAATGAAGGTCTGAGAAACCTGGGCTTTTAAAATTAAAATCCTGGGTTATTGTATATGACCCATCTAAATTTGCATATCGATAATATCCCTCATCTAACCGGTGGGAGATATCCTTACCGATAAAAGGTAGATTTGGAATCAGGAGAATAGTGCCAAGGACTATTATAATTGCTTTCTTCATATTTTTCTTCTTCATAAGATTGTTTTATTAGTTGCATGGAGTAGTGCTGGTCGGTGCGAAGCCTTGTGAAAGCGAAACACCAGCGGTTCCCGCTGTCTTCATGTCACTCAGCTTTAAATATAAACTTGAAGGTGTCTTGTAGCCAATTGGGCTATTGGGAACTTGCAATCCCGTTCCGCCCATTGCCGCATTAAAAACCTGTAACGCATAATTTGTGCAGTTATAATCATTAAGATCGTATTGCTTTGCGCTTCCCGCTAAGGCTGCGTTTCGTGCATTATTAAATGCGGCTTCAGTAACTGTTATCGTATAACTGCCGTCGTTTCTGCGTTTTGCAGGGTCTTCCTGTCCAATTGCAGAGTTTTCGGCGTCTTTAATCGCGGTCATCCAACTACCCGCACTTGGATAAAAGCCAAAAGTCAGCGAACGGGTTGCAGATCCGTTGGTTTTTTGCATTGTTATATAAGCATGCCCAGGATCGTCTGCAGAAACATTGTAAACCTGATAAGGGTTGCTAGGATTGGCAAGATGGCTATGAATCGTAACCTTGTAGGTGGTTTGTGCATTAGAAGGGATATTACTGAAACAATTTAAAACCTCCTGAATATTAATTGGTTCAGTCGGAGCTTCGTAATAAGTTGAGGCAGGTGCACCACTTCCACCTCCATGACTACCGCCACCGCCGCCGCCGCCGCCACCTCCGGTTGCGGTACCGCTGCACGTTGTATATAGATAAGTCCAATATTCGGTGCCATCATCAAAATACTGTACCAGATACCACTCGCTGCATACAACTGGTATATTTTTACTGGAGTCAGGTTTGCTGCTACTTTTGTTTACTTTGGTATCGGCATCCTTAGTCCTCAATTGAAGGTTTACCTTTTTCAGCCCACTTGAGTCAAGTGATTGGCTGTATAAAAAGGTATCGTTGAGATCATATACCAAATAATATACTTTTCCCAGTTCCTCACTTCGATGCACTTGTTTTTTGACGAAATTGGAAATAGTCTGGTCTGAAAATTCCGCTACAGTACGTGTATCCGCGAAAATGTTCACTTTATTTGCATTGGCTACTTTATTTCCCTCAATAGTAAATACAAGATTTTGTTGCATCGAATTATCCGGTCCTAGGTTTGTGCCTTTCTCTAAGGGGACAACAAGCGTTGTATTATCATTGTCAATCTTTATAAGCTGTGATTTTGACCAATCTAAGGGAAAAGGCTTCCCGTTGTCTTCATACCATTTTTTGGCTACCGACGTTTCGTCGGTTTGTGGATATGTTTCAATATCCCTTTCACATGACTGTAGCAGCATGATTGTGAATACTGCATAAACTAAGTTTCTGAAAATTTTTGTTAACATTTTATGTGGTTTAAAGGTTAGTGTCGCTGTGTTTCTTTGTCTTATGAACTATTGAAACTAAATTAAGCCTATAAAAATTTAAATCTTTTGACAAAAGGCAAAAAATTGAATAGTTTTTAGCCATGACTATGGGCTTTGTCATTCAAAAAGATGATTGCAGTATTTTTTGAGCTTGATCTATGTTTTTTATTATTGAAATATTGTAACTTTATTCATAGCCCATTAAAAACTAATTAATTATGAAAAAGTCAATAGCAATCCTGTTATTATTGCTTACCAGCTTTTATGGTTTTGGACAATTACCTTCAAAACTGGAAAAAATCAGCAATACAAGAATAGATCCTTTCAACAATATTTGTTACCTTAATATTTACCGAGACAGGGCCTGGCCGAAAAAAGATGGTTCCAATGCATCAACCGCTTTCTTTATTACACCGAATATAATACTGACGGCTGCTCACAATATTCATTCTGTTAAAGGCAGTAAAGTAACATCAATAGAGATTATACCAGGTAAAAATTATAAAGAATTTCCTTTCGGAACATTGGAAATAAAAGGAGAAAAGGAATGTGATGCCGCTATTAAAACACATCCCGAATATTCGTTCTTCCAACTCAGTGGTAATAGGATAAAACATGATTTTGGCATAATCATTCTACCATCTACAAATTTTAAAGATCTAAAGAAAAATAGCTTTGTACTTGATGATCACTATTCTTTAAAAGTTGGAGACACGCTCAATGTCGCAGGCTATCCCGCTGATCCGGATTATGGTTATGACGGTGATTTTATTACTTTTCAGACAGACACATGCTCTTTTGTTGGCAATAAGATCTTCAATCATAATTTAGACACCTATAGAGGAAATAGTGGCTCACCGATATGGGTAAAAAATGGTGGTAAAAATATTTTGGTAGGTATTCACACTTTCGGCAATGCTGGAACCTTGCTGGACAAAGAAAATATGGCTTTGATCAAGGAATGGTTAAAATCTTACAGTATGACTGCCGATAATCAGTAATCTACAACAAAAACTTTAACACACCAGATTTAGCAAGTGTAAATCTGGTGTATAGAAATGTTATTGACTGAGCAGGGCTTTTCGTACCTTACTAACTTCTATCCTGTCGACAAGGTTTGAGGTTAGGTAATTTTTAACATAAGTATTATTGATTTCCGCACTGAACATATTTTCCACTTTACTAACGAATCCTATTCCAATTGAGGCCGAGATATTTCCTATCATATCAGAACCCAAGGAGTTAAATTTTGTTTTGAGATCTGCTTTTAAAGTTTCTTCTGTCAATTTTGTCTTATTTATTTTTCCATCCAATTTGAATACCACTAAGCCTGTCGTTGCCGCACGCTGGCTTCCTGGAGCAGCATAATCTAGAAGTGCTCGTGCAAATCGGTCTGTTCCCAGTTTACTTTCAGATATACCATTTAAGGACTGGGAGAGTCTATCGAGGTAATCATCACGAAATTCTATAATCATCATAACTCCGTTGTAAGAGGTTTGGGAATTTATAAGGGAACTGAGATAATTTACGAGCGTTGCATCAGCATCAATATTGTTTGCTTTTAAATTCGCTTTTATGTTGGCTTCAATGGTTGAACTGAATTTTTTTGTAACCTTTTTTTCTAGTTGAAACGGTGCCGAAGTTATCGAGAACCGATCATTTTGAATCAGATTTTCAATTTCAATAAATTCATTTTTGAATAGAAGGCTCTTTTTGTCTTCGTACTTTGTTAGTTTTTCCCATTCAGTACAGAATTTAATGAAGTCAGGTCTTCCAACGATATCTTTATTGCGTTTCATTCTTGGAAGAGCAGCATTTTCATAGTATTCCATATTTATTTCATCTAACAGAGGATAAGAAGATTTGTCAACATAATTAAAAAGCATATTCGGCTCAATACTTGAAAAATGATCTCTGTAACTTCCAATCGTTTCATATGGAAAGTCGTTATTTCTGACAAGAACTTTCTTCAGTTCTAAATTCCATTTTTGATGTTCAACTTTCGTAGCACCGATAATGTCCTTAACATCTAAGTCTGTATTGAAAATTCGTACTTTTCCTTGACCAGATGTGATTTGGGTTGTAGCTATTAATAGAAAAATGGGCATAATAATGGTTTTCATATTTAAAATAGTTTAAAGGTTATAGCTACTTAAAGTTAAGAATTCACAATCACAAGAGCTTGAATTTTTTTTTAAATTTTCGATATTACACAACATTACTTAACTTTACTTAATCATTTACCAATTGCCCTATTATGACATCCCGAAATGTGATCGACGAAAGGGCACTGCTTTCCCAGTTTCAAAGCGGTGATAAACTTGCTTTTGACCGTATCTTCACGATGTTTCATTCTTCATTGGTATTTTTTGCAGACCGGTTACTTCTGAATATCGGGATGGAAATTTCAAAGGAAATTGTGCTGGACATCTTTCTGAAATTATATGACCGGAGGGAAGGATTTGAAACGCTTTCCAATATCAAAGCTTTTCTATACATATCCGTAAGAAATAGCTGTATCAAAGCTATTGAAAAGGAGAAGGTAAATCAGAAACGGTTTGACCTGTACTCCAAGAACTTTGATGAGTTTGAAAAAAATGTACTGGATAGTATTGTTCAGACCGAAGTATATGAAGAGCTCTACCGAGCAATTGATCTGTTGCCGGAACAATACCAGCTCATCATGGGCAGGCTTGTCAGCGGTGATACGCCAAAAGAAATATCCGAGGAGCTCGGTATTCCTGTCAGTACGATAAATACCCAAAAATCAAGAGCGCTTTCGCTATTAAAAAAATCCCTCTCAGGTGCCGGAATCGCACTTTTAATGATTTATTCATAATTTTTTAACTTTTTTGGGACAACGCAATATCTTTTCGGGTTTCTATCTTAAAATGAAACCGATGGATGAGCAACATATTCTTGATGAGTTAAAGATTGTCCCGCTCTTGACAAAGATTGTCAGAGGAGAGGTTCTTACCGTTCTCGAAGAGAAGACGGTTGAGGTCTGGCTCAGTCAGAGCAGTGCGAACCGTGCTTTCTTTGAACACCTGAAAGACGACGAGCATGTTGCCCGTGAGCTTTTAAAGCTGGAGCTTGCTGGTTCTAGCACTACTTCGGAACTTGAAAAATTACATGGGGTATTGAAGAAACGCCAGTCCCATTATAAGCGTGTTGTTTATTGGACCTCTGCTGCTGCCGTATTCCTGTTTTTTTCGCTTACCCTGCTTCTATACAGGTTTTATCAGTCCAGACAGTCCATCCTTGAGACTGTCAATATGGCCACGGCCGACATTGAGCCGGGTAAGGATCAGGCGACATTGACTTTCGACGATGGTCAGGTCATTGATCTGGAAGGAAAGACCGTGAAGAGCGATGCCACTGGTGTAACCTATCTGGATGGTAAAGCTATTACAGCGTCAAAGACGCAGTTTGCAACACTTACAACACCACGTAAAGGACAATATAAAGCGGTGCTGCCGGATGGAACGACCGTTTGGCTTAATGCCGAATCCAAACTTAAGTATCCTACAAAATTTGCGGGTGTGGAACGACTGGTTGAACTTGAGGGGGAAGGCTATTTTGAAGTTACGCATAATGCTTCAAGGCCATTTATAGTTGAATCAAAAGGCCAGCGGGTCAAGGTTCTTGGAACAAAGTTCAATATTAATTCGTATGCTAACGAGGAATATTCAAGGACGACACTTATTAGCGGAAGTGTTGAATTGAGAAATCTACAAAATGAGTTGTTAGTAAGACTGAAACCTGGGGAGCAGGGTAGATTTGTGCTCGGTGGTATTGACGTCAAAAAAGTTGATGCGGAGTCTTTTATAGGATGGACTGAGAATGAATTCCAGTTTAAAGGAGCTCAACTTGTGGAGGTTCTGAGGCAACTGGAGCGATGGTACGATATCGATGTGGATTATAAAAATGTTCCGAGTACAAAAGTCTATGCTACAATCAGCCGGGATAAAAAATTGACGAGCGTACTCTATGCGCTTGGAGAAATTACAGATTTAAAATTTAAAATGAGCGGAAGGAGGATTGAGATCAAGAAATAAAGATTTACTGTTTCATATGTTGGCCTGAAATAATGCCGGAGTGTTAGCGCACTCCGGCGATCGGGTCTATATACTAGAGTTTCGAGCAACTAATAATTAACCCTACACAAATCTATGAAAAAACATGATTTTTCCAACATGGAAAACGTACCGCAGGTGGCGGATATGTTTTCGGGCAGGAAAAAATTGCTGCGTGCAGGCTTAAAGAGTACCCTATTCTTTATGCTTCTTGCTAGCGGTACTGCTATTAAGGCGCAGCAGATCAGCCTTTCACTGCAGAAAGCGCCACTTTCAAAGGCGATTTCCGAAATACGGAAGAGCACAAAGTATGACTTTGCCTATAGTGAAGAACTATTAAAAAAAGCAGGTCCAATTTCCATCAACCTTAAAAATGCCAACATTACCGAGGTACTGAATAAGATGTTTGCTGGCCAACCGATCTCTTATAAGATCGCCGACGGCATTATCATTTTAAAAGAAAAACCAGCAAACGGAAATACATCCTCTTTAAAAAATAAGGAAACAATTAAAGGGAGGGTTGTAGATGAAAATGGCAATCCACTTGCGGGGGCAACCATTCAGGTAAAAGGAACAAATTTTACAGTAACTTCCGACAGTGCGGGATCTTTTGAAGTGCCCGGTGAATTTTCTGATTCCGATCTGATGATATCCTATCTGGGCTACGCACGGATGCAAGTCTCTGCAAAGAATGCCGAACGAATAGTACTTGTTACGAATTCCAATAGGATAGAAGAGGTGAGTGTTGTAGCGAGTGGCTATCAGTCCATCCCCAAAGAAAGGGCTACCGGATCTTTTTCAAAAGTTGATAATGCGACTTTTAACCGTCAGGTTTCGACCGATGTGATCAGCAGGCTAAAAGGAATTGCACCATCTATTTTATTTGACGAGCGTTCAGGATCTCCTAAACTAACAATTCGGGGACAGGCTACGATCTTTGGTAACGATCAGCCGCTAATTGTTGTTGATAATTTTCCTTATGAGGGTGATATCAACAATATCAACCCGAATGATATTGAGGATATTGATATTTTGAAGGATGCGGCAGCAGCATCAATCTGGGGAGTTCGTGCTGGCAATGGTGTGATCGTCATAAAAACTAAAAAAGGACTAGCAGACCAGCCGATGAATATAGGTTTTACCTCAAATCTCACAATCGGTCAGAAGCCTGATCTTTATTATTTGCCTAAGATCGCATCTACTGATTTTATCGATATCGAAAAAATGCTCTTCGAAAAAGGTTATTACAATACGATTATCAGTAATACCACTGCTAATAGACCTTATTCACCAGTGGTTCAAATTTTGAATAATCAAAAGAATGGATTTATTACATCGGATGAAGCAAATATTCAAATTGATGGTTTAAGAAAGTATGAACTGCGTGATGATATGTCGAAATATCTATACCAAAATGCGGTTAAACAACAGTATTCCCTAAACCTTAGCGGAGGAACCAAAAAGTACAGTTACTATTTTTCTTCGGGTTTTGATAAAAATAGAGATTCTGAAAAAGGTGAAGGTTTCAATAGGATAAGTATCAACAGTAACCAAATTTTTAGGCCGATTGATCGTTTGGAGATATCTGCTGGTATTTCCTATAACCAGAATAAACAATCTAAGTCGAATGTTATATCGATGCTGAATAATATGGGAACGGAATTGATGTATCCATATGCAAGATTGGTAAATGACAATGGTGACCTTGCAATTGTTATTAAGGATGTTAGTACTGTCTTGAAAGATAAAGCATTAGCTGCAGGGTTACTTAACTGGGATTTTATTCCACTTCAGGAACTCAAGTATCAAAATAATAAATTCAAACAGTCTGAAATGCGGCTCAATACTGCTATTCGGTACATCTTTATTCCCGTTTTATCAGCCGAGGTACGGTTTCAGTATGAAAACCAGCAGGGGAGGAGAAGGAACTATTATGATCCTGAAAGCTATTTAATGCGCGATCAGATCAATAGATTCACCACGATTAACAATGGTGTACTTACCCGCAATATTCCCATTGGAGGAAGATTGGACAATACCAGTTCTGAATTAACTGCACTGAATGGCCGTTTCCAGTTAAATTACGATCAGAAATGGAATAAACATCAGGTCAATGCTATTGCCGGATTTGAAGTTAGAGAAACAAAAGCGAATAGTATTAGCTCAAGGCAATATGGCTTTGATCCTAATGTAGGTTCAAGCATTTTTGTAGATTATATAACTCGCTTTTCCCAATATGGTAAAGGCGGAACTTCTACAATTTCAAATTTTGATAATTATACAGGAACTGTTGATCGAATTCGATCCTATTATATAAATGGCGCATACAACTATGATCTTAAATATGTTCTTTCAGCAAGTGCGCGTGTCGATCAATCCAATCTTTTTGGCGTACGAACGAATCAAAAATCCGTTCCACTTTGGTCAATGGGAGCAAAATGGAATATTAATAAAGAGGATTTTTACCAGCTTGATTGGCTACCGCACTTAAGTCTTAGATCAACTTTCGGATATAGTGGAAATATTGACAGAACAACGACCGCTTATACTACAGCGCGCATTTCGAAAAATTATTATAATAACTTACCAAATGCTGATCTTGTGACGCCACCAAATAATGAACTACGTTGGGAACGTAATCGGATGTTTAATATCGGCGCAGATTTCGCTTTAAAGAACAACAGACTTTCAGGGAGCATTGAATATTTTAACCGAAATGGAAAAGATCTTATAGGTAATGGAGACATAGATCCTACTATAGGATTTGCTTCCTTTCGCGGAAATGTTGCAAATATGACTGGAAAGGGTATTGATATCGAGTTGAATTCTATAAACATTCAGTCCCCATCTTTTAATTGGAAAACAACTGCAATTTTTTCTTATGCTACAGATATTATTACCGCCTATAAGCGACCCACAAGTCTAAGCAATTTTGTTACAGATAATAGTATCATAAGAAATGCGTCACTTTACAATCCTGTGGTCGGAAGATCATTATTTGGTATTTACAGTTATCCTTGGGCAGGGTTAGATCCTGAAACGGGACAGGCTAGAGGTTATTTGGATGGGCAACCATCTGTACAATATGCACAGATAACTCAGCAACTAGCGGATGATCCTGAAAATAGATTGATTTATCATGGAAATGCCCTTGCACCTTACTTTGGTGCATTACGAAATACAGTAAGCTATAAAGGGTTTGATTTTTCCTTCAATATTACCTACCGTTTCGGTTACTATTTTAAACGAAATTCGATTATGTATACTGCTCTTTATAATAATTATGGCTCGCATGGGGATTATTATAGAAGGTGGCAAAAACCAGGTGATGAATTAACAACGAATGTTCCTGCAATGGTTTATCCGGGAGTAAATGTAGCGGACCAGTATTATATTAATTCAGAAGTATTGGTAAGCAAAGGTGATCATATCAGACTTCAAGATATAAACCTATCCTACAATCTTGATCCGAAACTGACCCAAAAACTTCACCTAAAGAATTTACGTCTTTTCGGTTATGTAAATAATGTTGCTATGATCTGGAAGGCTAACAAAGAAAATTTAGATCCTGATTTTCCTACATCTAAGCCTTTAAGGACTTTTACTTTGGGAATTAACTGTAACCTTTAATCGCACTGCTATGAAAAAGATAATAAAATCACTTCTACCAATAGCTTTCTTGTTTCTTATGCCATCTTGTTCAAAAGATTGGCTTGAGGAAAAACAGGATATTAAACTTGTTGTTCCTACAACTCTGAATGATCTAAGCCTTTTGATGAATTCAAGTCAATTTCTTTATGATGGGCGAGGGGCAATGGAAGTTTCTTGTGATGATCTCGAAGTGTCGCTTGAACAATACAATGGTTTAAGTACTGATTTTGAACGAAAATTATTGACTTGGAACGTGGATATATTTCCAAAGTTGGGGAATGGTATTACACTAGAAGAGTGGGAGCTACCGTACGCTCAGATTCAAGTTTGCAATGTAGCCTTGAAAGCTCTTGAAAAAATAATAAGAACCGCTAGTAATGGCGAACTGTATGATCGGATAAAAGGCACAGCATTGTATCACAGGTCGCGTGCATTTTTAAACCTAGCCATGACCTTCTGTAAGTATTATGATGCTTCAACAGCTGACACAGATCTTGGAATCCCAATTAAATTAGATGAAGACATCAACGAACCAATTTTTCGCAGTACTTTAAAACAAACCTATCAAAGAATAACAGACGATCTTAGCTTAGCCGCTATGTTATTACCTCAGAATGCAATCTCGGTTACCCATATCACTAACGCTGGAGCATATGCGTTGTTGGCTAGAACATATCTATATATGAATGATTACGGAAAAGCTTATGATGCAGCTCAAAATTCGTTAAAATTTTACTCAGTTCTTGATGATTACAATACTTTTAATGCTGGGGATTCGCGTCCTTTTTTATCTAAGAGTAAAGAAGTGCATATTATGATAGAGATGGCCACCCCATATAATACAGCGGTTGGGTTATCCTCTTATATACCTGATGACCTCTACAGTCTTTACACAAATAATGACTTAAGGAAAATACTGTATTTTAGAATTCAGGACGGGAAAAATGTTTGGAGAGGTTCTCCAATAGGGAATAATCTTGGTGGTACTGCAACTAATGAGGTTATTCTCATAGGAGCAGAGTGTGCTGCCAGAATGGGGAATAAGATAAAAGCTGTAGAATTACTTAATATACTACTGATAAAAAGATTTAAAACAGGAACATTTATTCCTATCGCAGTAACTACTGATACTGAAGCTCTCGATAAAATATTGTTGGAAAGAAGAAAAGAATTATTAAAAAGAGGACTTCGCTTTCAGGATTTAAAACGTCTCAATAAAGATCCACGTTATGCAAAAACACTGACGCGGATTGTTGGGGATCAAACCTACACTCTTTTACCCAATGATAAACGCTACCTACTGCCAATTCCTCAATACATTATCAACTATAATGGAATAGAACAGAATTGATATATTCAACCAGAATCAATAACAATGAAAAAGAAATTATTTTTTACTATGCTATATATTGTTATGGCACAGCTTTCCATCGCCCAAAAAAAAACCATCATTAATATAAAATTTGAGAATTTTAAAGATTCTGTTATCCGACTATCAATTCCGGTTGTCGACGGTAAATTTGAGCGAAAGTCAGTTCATGAATATATCTCAGAGAAGAATGATGGAAATTTCCATTTTGATTTTCCACTGAAAAATAGTGCAACAATATCTATCTACTCAAATATAATTGGCAGTCTAATTTTCATACCAGGAACTTTTACTATTCTAATCAATCCAGGAGATAGTTTAAATTTTATTCTTCGAGATAATAAATTGGGTTTGACTAATATGGAAATTAGTGGTAGAGGCTCAGAAAAGTTAAATATGATAAAAGCAGTTGCTAATAAGGTGAATTCAAGTCATTTATTTACAAAATCTTACAGAAAGCAGAGTATTACTGAAAGATTCTTGGAGGTCGATAGATCGCTTGACATAATTGATTCAATGTTCAATATGAATCCCCAAAAACTGACCAGAGATTTCAGGCTTGCCAAAGCCCAATTGGTCAATCAAACTTTGGATGCACTCATATCGCAATCAGTTGATCAATATGATGATTCTGTGGCTACATTATTTAAAAAGTTTATAGTGAACAAAAATCGAATTAATCCACTTTTGGACAGTTTAACAATCGAACATTTTGGTGGGATGCATGTTCTTCCTTACTATATTTATTTATCAAATATGGATGAATTAGGAGATAGATATGATCTTTTTCGATACAGATATCCTTTAGAATATAGTTCTTTAGTTCAGAAAGAATTTGGGCGATTTTCCTTTGTTAGGGATTATCTGTTGTCGGATAACACTATGAGTATATTTCGTAACAACTGGTATAGTAAGATATCTAAAGACACTTATAAACTTTATGTTTCCAAGGTTAATAGAAATAGTCGATATTTTCAAATAGTGGTCAATGAATTTAAACGACTTAAAGATGTACTGAAACCAGGAAGTCCATTTTATAATTTTAATTTACCTGATACGAATGGTGTGAACCATCGATTAGATGATTTAAGAGGTAAGATTGTTATCTTAGATTTTTGGTTCACGGGTTGTGGAGCCTGTAAGACGCTGGCAACTCAATTGTCGAAGATTGAACCTCAATTTAAAAGTCACCAAATCCAATTTGTCTCTATCAGCGTTGATAAAACATTACCGGTTTGGAAACGCGGAATAGGTATATATTCTGTTGGAAGCGCACTACAGCTTTATACCGAAGGCAAAAGATATGACCATCCTATCATAAAGTTTGGAAATATTAACGCATTTCCTACACTAATAGTGTTAGATAGAGAAGGAAGGATTGTTGGAATTCCCCCACATCCAGTTACAGATCCAAAAGGATTCAAAGAGTACATAATGAAATGTTTATAAGAAAATAGAGCATGATTACGTGCTCTATTTTCATTTGTACAATAATTGCTATTGTTTAACTCCTGGGATCACGCCCTGTCCAGTTGGCAATTCAGTTTCAAGATCATATTCTTGTGCACAAATATTATTATTACCTTCACAAGGATGCAATGAGGGGTTATAGGCGTCTCCCATTGATCCATTAGGATTACGGTAAAAAATACCGGTGTCTTGGTCATTACTTTGTGCCGGCGCAAAAGAGAAAGCTGCGAAACTTCCGATTGCAATTGCTGCAACTCCTAATGTAATTCTTAAATTTTTCATGATGTTGGTGCTTTTTAAATCAAAAAGCTAAACTTTGGTTAGTTTTTCGCCTACTCTTGGTTCAGGTTTTCGGCTACCCCTGTTTGGTTATTAGTTAGTTATAAGTGGTCTGAACACTATCGTGTGGGGCTCGCTTTAGCGATGAAAAAGTGATCAGACCAATGCTATTAATTGCCAGTGCAATGAAATTAAAATAAAGCTGGTCGTTCCAGTTCATACCGTGGAATACTGCTATACATGAACATGGAATGCTCGGGGCAAATTTCAAAATGTAAATAAGATATGCAGTATAGATGATTATGACGGAAAGGGAAACTAATAGTCCTAATCCTCTCCAGTTCTTCTTGATCAATAGTATAACAATCCCGAGGTGTATAGCCTGCAAAACATACGGTAAGACAGATCCTCCTCCAGATAACAGATAAGCACCCTTAATCTGACGGTTGAATGTGTCGAAATCAAAGATTTTACTAGCGAATGTATATGCCCATAATAAGATGAGGATAAAAATGATCAGTTCGGAAATGATGTTCTTAATTCTCATGATGTGATAGTTTGGTGGTTGTTATAAATTTTTCGAAGGCAGGTTTTATTTGAGTATTCAAAAATCTGTTTTCAAAATTTTTATTTCATCAAATTTAGAGTGCCTTTTTGGTCAATTGCAAGAACTTGTTGTATCAGAAGGGACACGGACGGCGTATTAAAACGCACGGACAGTTAGTGTCTCCACTGATCCTTATCTTTTGGTGGCGGATCTGCAATCTCGACACCGCTTTCGTCGAGCTGCAAATTAGATGCTGTTTTCACCGTATCATTCTCTGTTTTTTGATACGTCGTTTTCTGTTTTCCTTTTTGCACCAGGCTGGTATTTTCCGGTGCCATATCCATTTCGTCCTGTCTGCACGATTCCATCGAGCAAAGGGAGAAAAGGATTATCGATATTGAGATAATCGTCTTTTTTTTCATGTTAAAATTTTTAGGATTATCTCGGCCGAGACGTGTTGAATTCTGATGACCAAATTATCAGTCTTGGCGCTAGTTTGAAACAGTTTGTGGTCTTAGGACATACACGGACGGTCTATTAATAGTGGTTTCCCGAAGTGTAACGAACTGAAAGAAAATATACTATTACAACCCTAAAAAAATTCTGCTTTGCCATATTTTTTGTAGTGTATTAGCAAGGACGGACGTGTATTAGAATCCTCGGACGGTGATATAATTTGCCATTTAGAGAATTGTAATTATTTGATAATCAGTGCTAAGTAAATGAAGTAAATGGTGGACAAACAATCTCTGTGGTGATTTATGTGGTATATTGTATTTTTTCTTAATTTTATAGTAATACTTAGCCATGCACCACCTGCCTTTTCGTTTTTTGTCAATCATATTCCTTTTTCTGTGTGAATCGTTGTTTGCACAGAAGGAAAAACTGAGCGAATTTTATCTGATCCAAAGACAATATGAAAGCAGGGCAGAAAATGATTCAACGGCTTTACCGCTGGTTCAAAAGCTGATCAGAATGGCAAAAGCCAAAGAAAACCAGATGCAATTGTATCTGGGTTACACTGACGCAAGGTACTATTCATCTGATCCCGCAATCAAATTAAAGTATGCAGATAGTGCAATATCGGTTGCTGTAAAAAAGAAGAATGACAGCCTTCTCAGTAGTGCCTATCTGAGTAAGGGAGTTGTTTACTACTTCTATCTAAAAAAGTATAAGCTTGCACTGAGTGAATATTTAAAAGCTTTTGAAAAAAACAAGAGCAGAAAAGATCCATATTACCGAAATAAGATCAATTACCATATCGGTGTTGTAAAAAGTTATATCGGATATTATGCCGATGCGCTGAGTGATTTCGAGGAAGCACGGCAATTTTTCGAGAATGAAACCAAGAAAGACCTGCACCCGAACCTCATGTATGGAAACCAGCGCGGATATAACAACACCTTGCACCAGATGGCGGTGTGCTATCGGAACCTGCATGATTTTAAAAAGTCCGATTCGTTAGTTGCTATAGGGCTGGGAAATACATGGAAGAACAGTGACTATAAACAGGAACATAGCTATTTTTTAAAGGAAGAGGGCATAAATAGATATCGCAAAGGGGATTTTGACGGCGCAATCCGATCGCTCCAAAATTCATTGCAGAACCTGATAGCAATCAATGACTTTTCATGGTTGACGGTATCTTATGCTTATCTGGGAAAGGCTCAGTGGAAGCTGGGGCACGCCGACGAGGGTATTAAGAATTTTGATAAAATTGATTCGATCTTTAACCGTCATTCTTTCGTGCTGCCTGAAGTGAGAGATGTTTATGAGGATCTTATCGTTTATTATAGAGATAAAAATGACGCCAGTAAAGCTTTGTATTATACTACCCAGCTTATTAAAGTTGATAAGGTACTAGAAAAGGATTTTATTTACCTCTCCTCTAAAATCCATAAAGAATATGATAGCAAAAGGCTTCTGCAGGAGAAAGCGCTGCTTGAAAGGCAGATATCAATGAGAGGTTGGCTGATTTTAACGACAATTTTTATTACAGCTTTCATTGCCTTCTATGTCGTCTTGCGTATCAGGTCAAGAAAGAAGGGTGCAGGAAACAACAGCCTGTTTGGTATTAACTTTGGCAGTAGTTCTCCAATACCGATTCAGGATGGTACATTTAGAATACGCCATTATAGCAGAACCGAAATAGGGCAGGACGTTGTTGATGAAATTCTGAACAAGCTAACGGAGTTTGAGATGAATAAAGAATTTCTTGAACAAAATATAGATCTAAAATCCGTCGCAAAAAAGTTTGAGGTCAATTCCAATTACCTCTCCAATGTCATCAATGAGCATAAGGGAGCAAGCTTCAATCGTTACCTTAGCGAATTGCGCATAAATTATATTACCGAAAAACTGATTACCGATCCACTTTACCGGAAATATAACAGTGCGACGCTGGCGAAAGAATGTGGAATTGCTTCCCGAACAAATTTTTCTGCGCTATTTACAGAAATAAACGGAATATCATTTTCGGATTTTATCCGCAAAATTAAATATGAGGACGGTATCATCATCGATCCCTAATAATTTATTATTTCAATCCTTGCGGAAAACCGTAAAAGTCTTCTGAATATTTAAATTAATTTTAATATTTTCATTTTTAACAAGAAGCCAAATAAAGACCAAATAGATTTTATGATAAATATTGATAATATTGTTGAAATTTGTGTAGCCATAGATATTGCGATCCTGGGCATTGCATATCCCATAATTGTGGATAAAACCTCCAATATCGGCGACAAATATCAATCCGAGTATCTTTTAACATTATTCAACTATGAAGATCCTCAAAAACCGTTTAATTTTACGGTTAGAGGAAAGGAGTTCAAAATCTCAACATTTAAACTCATTCTTTTCGCAACTCTTTTTTCGTTTTTATTTATAATTTTTAAAGTGGAACCGCCTTTCGGCTGGGATAACTTGTTTATTAATAATTCAGCAAATTTCCTTGTTTTTGCTTTCACGATAGTGTTAACTGTCAAGTTTTTTAAATGGTTAGAGAAAGTAAGTCTTTTTAATGGAAAATCTACAGCGTTATTAAGTCACATTATCAGAAAAAATGATGAGCTTCCGGAAAATGACGAAAAGCGGCAATATTATCTAAAAGCTATCAATGAACTCACATATTATGCAGTAGAAAAGCAGGACGAGCACTTGCAGGAAACGCTGCTGCAGTTTTACTACAAAACATTTGCAAATATCAGAAGAAACCACCCAAAGAATGAAGCGTTGGTATATCCAGTTGACCTGTATTTTATGGTTAACAAGATCAATGAAGAGGCTACCGTAGTTCACAACAGAAAACTCCGCGGCATTGAGCATAGAGCGGTCAGCGGGATATGGCTACTAGGGGAAGATTTTGAGGAGATCATCATATCCGATGACACGTATAGGACATTATGGTGGAATATTTATACGATCTGTGATTTTCCACGGTTGGTCAAAATGTTCTGGGCTCATTCACATCAATATTATGATCACCGACTGAAATTACTAATTCCAGATTTTGGCCCTGAGGGAGTGATCAGCAATTCGGTGGAAGTTGAAAGAAGAGATCTTGAACGCCAGCGGTTTCTTGAATTTCATTATGCACTGGGAGGTCTAATGTTTTATCGGGGCAAATATGATGTTTTGAAGTATTTTTTAGAATACACGCAAGCACAGCCACCCAGATATGTTTTACTGCCAAGAACAATGACTGAAATATTTCAATGGTTCGAGTATTTTGGGAATGAATTCAAAAATATAGGTGCACCCATTGACTTCAAATACTATTTCCCCGAGCTTGACAATCTCGGCAATAGAAGACAGGTCAGCTACTGGATATGCTGCTATATCACAGTCCTGTTCATCAGGCAATTTTTCTTAGGTCAATCTCCGCGGTATCAGCAGACTATAGTCGCACCAAATCTACCCGATGAAATAATAGAGCTAGGTAACTGGCTTGATCGGATGACTTTCTTTGAGAAATGCTTAAACGACGTTTTGCAGAATTCTGAGCTGCTTAAAACTTTGAATTATGAGGTAGACGAGGCTAAAGAGCAAGAATTGAGAGAATTTCTAGTAAAATTAAGACAAGATATAATCGATAAAATTGGTCAGCAAAAACTTCAGGCGGAGCTTTCACCGGAGATGATCCGACATTTTTATGAAGCTTCCAGCGCTGTTCTACAAGCTGCTTTTGATGAATACGATCCAATCTTTATTTCCGCGGATGAAGAGCATAAAAAGGCTAAAATAAAATTGACGGTTTCCGGTAGTACGATGTTGATTTCCAAATCCGCTTTTACCGAGGGCGATATCCCTCACTTGAACTCCGATACAATTTTAGCCTCAGCATTAGTAAGAGAAAGTATAAGAAAGTATATTCCGAACTCTTTTGCGATTGCAAGAACAAAAAGATATTTGCTTAAACCGGAAGATCTGATTGCCGGATTAACAAAATTGATTGATGGACAGTCGGGCATGGTGATCGTTGGAGTTAATCTGCAATACCAGGTTCAGCAGATTATTGAGGGTAGCCAATTTAAAGATCAGGTAAGAGCTATCCCCGCGACTGAATTTGGCGCTCAAGATCTGTTTTTTATTATGCGGGAAAAAGATTTGCCCGCTATAGAACATAGAGTATTGCAGCAGAATGAAATTGATGAATTACAGCTTGTAACAATTAATGAAGATCTAAAGATATACGCTTCGGTCATAGATATCAACAAAGCGGAAAACCGTTCCACAAGAGACCGATGGAGTTTAGATAATGAAGCTGGTGATCAAGACCTTAAAGTTCAGATGGCATTAGCTTTTTTAAGTGTCATACTTTGGAAAGATTCACGAGAAGTAATTCAGATCAGTGTCTACTCCGAATACAGGGAGCAGGGAATTCCTAACGTTTTAAATGATGTTAAACCGCTCGAAAACAGAAGGAACAATAACGATACAGATGAGTCTCAAGATTAAAATTATTAGAAGACTTATCTGCGAAGCCAATGGGATACTGTGTATCCCACAAATAACCCGCAACGGCTGTCGAAGCGGGGATAAGTAGATGGAAAAAGCCGTTGCAGCCGATTTTCGCGCCAAAAGCCAACGGCTTTTGGCCGCCGGCAGTTTTTCAACTGCCGACTGTGATAGGTTGTGATTTGAAATTTTGGAGATTCAGGAAAAAGCCACGATTTTCTGTCATTCCGGTTTTCAGCAGATTCCAAAGAAGGGAAGCTCCCAGTTGAGCAATGGTACTGTTAATGAAAAGATCCTGTCTGGCTAGTGATTCAGCAAGTGAACAGCTTGGCGCATCATCATTTTGCTCGGAGTTATGCATAACTTCGCCATACTCTTCGATGATTGAGGGCATTTTTTCAAAAGTCTTAAATTTTTTTGAGGTCGGTTGTTCTATCTTTCCGATTGTAGACAATAATCCCTGTCCTGAAAATTTGGTGTTGCCCAGATCAAGCCAATATCGACCTTTGTCCCTGTGGAATCCATATCCATGAGCAAGCTGATTAATTATTTCGGAAATTTCTATTCTTGATGCGACTGTGTCTGTACAGGATACATAAATAGATGCCCCAGCACCACTCGGTATTTTTCCATCCGAATCCCGATGAAATTTTCTTGTTTCTGCTTTCCAATTTGTTCCTGCCCATCGGTTAAGACGATTTATAATTGCCTGTGATTTAAAAAGATTTTTTTCGGATTCTGCAAAACGCTGTCTTCCTATATTGGAACCTGTTACTATATCATCATCCCAAAGATGCACGTCCAGTCCTGGGTGTTCAAGTTCCAACAGGCTGTGATTGATTTCCATCAGCGCTGTCATAAACTTGGAGCCTGTACCACCCGCACCGATTACATGTATACGAATCGGATTTGTGGGACTTAACAGATAGTTGTCCAAAAAATGGATATTTGTTTTCGCTGTTCTCATAACAGAATGTTTTTAAGTTTTTTAGCTGTTTTTACGAGCTTGTCATTCGGAAAAGTTTTTCCAGTACCTACAAGATTTTCCCATAGTATCACGCAGTTCCCGTTAACAGGATTATGGTCAGCCATCAGATGGGAAAAGTAGCTGTTGAAAAAGTAATTCTCCCACAGGGTCATCAGCTCATTGACTGTTCCTGTTTCAGTGGTGGCAATATCTACCGTACCCATACACACCGATCCATTTTCATAGACATTAAAAAATGGCGCATAATAGAGGGGAGTGTTGAGGGTGGGTTTTCTGTTTGTTGAAAGGGCATACAGATGTAGTGTCTGTCGGTCTGCGATCCATACTAAGGGAGGAATATGCGCTTTACCTGATTTTATGCCGAGATTCTTATCAAAGAAAAGTTCCCGAAATCCTGCTTTTGTGAACCAGACTATTGTCGATGATGTTGCATCAAAGCAAAGCAGGTTGCTTTGCAGAATGCCGTCCGATTTAAGGAGGTTCAGATTTTCCTCATTGACCTGCAATGCCGTGGAAAGCCTTTGACCTTCCATCACTGAAAGGGGATGCGGATTTACAGGCACGCCATTTTCCATGTCAAAATATTCGACATAAGATTCATTATATCCGCTATTACCCTGATAAATTACCAGTGCGCATATTGGGTCAAAGTAGGTTCCAAAACTGTTTGTAATATCTTCCATGATTTCAAGTGTTAAAAATTATGTTCCTGCCAAAGTCTGATAAGGTTGTCGATGGAATCAAAAACCTTGGTTTCAAAATCGAAATTGTTGTTTTCAATTTTTCTGTTGTCAATGGGTAAAAAGCGTGTTGGTTCATCTACTTCGGAACATTCCTGCAAGTCATTGTTTACGAAGTCGCAGAGTGTTTCAAATAGATTTCCTGTTATAGATGCGCAGAATGAAACATAGTTGTCCAATGTGATGGGACGATCATATTCATCGGTTATTTCCCTGTATCGCAATGGGAAGTATTTGCGGTCTATACGCACATTTGGATAGGTCTGATAAAGTTCGTAGAATGAACTGGCAATCCGATGGACATCACTTTCAAAATTATTTTTTGGTTCAAAGGTGGTAAGGAGTTTCTGAAAGGACAGCAGATGCTTTTTATCAGCAATTATTTCTTTGATATAGTCACCGATCAGCTCGGCATCACTGAACTCCAATGAACTTTCATCGTTAAAATCGTCGTCCTCTTCCTCTTCGGCATAGGAGTTTTCAAGCATGTCATACATGGAGTGCAGATAGCTGTCTTCATTTCTATAATAGGGTACAGTAAGTACCTGATAGATGTATGCATAAACCGAAATCAACAATTTACTGGATTTTGCTGTCTTTCTTTTATTTAAGATCGTATATAGCGGAATTACAGGGATATAGTATAATGTTGAGCCTGTATTATACCTGTCTTCCCGAGCAAAAAATGTACTTGTTCCATCGTTGACCAACCTAATTTCTTTCCAGTCGTTGGCATGGATTTTAAGTTGCTCTTTAAAATGTTTGAGCGATTCAGAAACGTTGTACGGAAATGGAAGGCTTTTACAATCCTGTACCGAAATATTCAGTTTTTTGGAGATCATGGAGAGGGACTGATAAAATTCCCTCTCCAATTTGGTACTGTGGTGTTTTTCTCCAATTTCAGGCTCCTGCAACCTAGAATAGAATTGCACTTTCAAAAAAGCATTGGTAACATCGCAGGTGGTACGGACTGCCGTCTGTCCCTGCGGAGTTCGCCTGCATCTTTTGGACGTTTCATCCATTTCGTGAACTCGCCCAACTGGCGGTGCAGTTGTGACTGGCTTTCGAGAGTAGGAAGTTTTACCGTTTGCGGATATGTTTTTTGCATGGTTCATGGGTTTTGAATTTTGGATTAACCTTTTGTTCCGATTACCGTCTCGAAGCGATATTCTACGATATCGTCAACGATTGTCGGACGTGAAATTTTCGCTGTTGTCAGGGCAGGGTAGTTGCTCGAATAAAAATTGAGTACCGCCTGTAGATTCCATTTCGGTTCAGGATCATCAAGCCTGATCTCTTGTTCTTTTTCTTTGAGGATAAATACCCGCTGAAGTGTTGTTGCTACTAACATAATATTGTATTTTAAGGGTTAAACTCCTGTTGTTCGGGCTGTTCTGCTTTTGGCTCCGAAGATGACCAGAGATCGGGGACAAACTGTTTTTCGTAGCTGTCCTGTTTTTTTCTGATTTCTTCTTTATGCTCAGGATAGTCCGCGACTTTTGGCAGAGCAGACCAAGCTTCCTTGTATTTACCTGCATTAGCGAGGGCATCGGCTTTTTGGACTGCTTCGCCGTATTTTTTGCCCTTAGCCTTTTCTTTGTCTGATTTCTGTTTTTCCATTTCGGAACTCGCCTGAGCCGTCTCCAGACCTTTAAGAAAGTTCTGCATATTTGAAATCAGTCCGTCTGCCATCTGAACTGGCTTTTTGATGTGTTCAAAAAATCCGCTGTCCAGTTCTTCGGGGCTTCCTTTCAGGTTAAAAGGGGGAATGATATTCTTCGCTTTGTCCCCGCAACTGTCGTTTTCAATCAAGATAGATGCGAGTATCGTGCTTTCTGTTGCCTTTGTAATGGATAGCGTCAATTTGCTGTTAATGTCCATCCTCGCAATCTGTCTGAAAAAATTAGCTGTTTCCATAATAGTTCATTGCTTTATCGCTTACGCATTCTGTGATATAGGATTCTGAAAAGCCCTGTTCCCGCAGGTAATTTTCATAAGCTTTCATTTCCCTTTTAAATTCCGCTGCACCTTCCTCGCCTGTGAGAAATAGTTTATGTGCCGTTCCATTTTTCAGTGCCTTTTGAATATCCCGATACAGTTCTTTGATATGCCTGCGCTGATCGGAAAGTTTACGCACTTCCATTGCGAACATCTGATACCGTGAAAGAATATCCAAGAAGGTAAATGCTTCGGCAATGTTCTGATTTTTGTAATTTTCGACAAACCTGTTATAGAGCCAGTCTGCGAACTTATATTTTGCCAGTGTTTCCATTTTTAATTTTTATGAGATTGTTTTTTTAAATTCCTGTCGTAGTTCATGCGGAAGCCGTTGTCATGGATTATTTTTTCAAGGCATTCCCTGACCATGTGCAATTGTTTCCGGTCTTCTCGGCAAATGTTCAGAACGTGGAGAAGTCCGAACTGCATCAGCATTTCAGCAACTGTGTGTAATGCTTGCGGTTCAGTATCAGTTTGACTACTCATGCTCTTTGGTATTTAGATTTTCTACGTAGTTTGTATAGGCTCCGTTACTTCTTTCCCTTTTCTGAACTTCTCCGTCGTGTAATTAAAATGTTCCTCGAACATGGCTACCTCTTTATCTACCAAACTGATGTAATAGCGGTAATCTGCATTGGCTCTTCTCTCGTCCATGGTACAGTGTTTTTTAAGCAGTTCAATTTCGCTATGACTGTTGTTAAAGCTGAGCAGAGCAATGAATAATTGCTCTACGATGTAGCCCTGTTCGGGTGCGCTCGAACTATCGGCAACACAGATAATTTGCTGTCCGCCTGATAAGGTGATATGTAAGTTTGATCGTGTCATGATGTTTAATTTTTGGAGGTTAGTATTTCCTGTATCAGTCTGAGGTCGAAATCAACCGTTCTGAATTTCATGTCCTCGAATGCTTCATAATTTGCCATCCCGCTCAGATGCACCCGAAGGCGATCACTTTTGATGCAGTCAAAATGTCTGCATAGCTGTTCTATTTCGCATTCCTGAGCTTCCAAGAAAGCAATTTCATTTCCATCGAGCCACTGCTCGTAGAATGGTATTTTAGCTGTCCTGCACAGCAGGAAAGAAATTCCGTGATCTTTTCGGTCGATGTAGCCCGAAAAGGATTCCACGTTCAGCAGTTCGTGCAGGTCTGTTGTCTCCACTGACTTTTTTAGCCAGTCCCCCCAAAGGGGGATAATGGCTACCTCGTGATTATTTCGTCCTTTCTCACTGAATGCTTTTAAAAGCATGACATCTGTCATTTTAGCTGATTTTTTCATGGCGAAGTATTAAAGTCGATGTCAATAAGTTTCCTTGTTCCAAACAGCATGTATATGGCATACTTTAATTCACTGCTACATGCTTTCTGCTCGGTATAATGCAGGATAGCGTGTAAAGTAAACAGGGAATCGTAGCCGTCAAATAATTGGTCCCTGAACGTTTTTTTATTTCTGTACAGTCTTGTACCGTTCCTGCTGTAGCTATTCTTAAAATTTGCTATAAACCTGAACCAGAGGTCAGCATCTATATTTTTTTCTGTCCACTGCGCATAGACCTGCTCCCGATTTTCCGCAAATAGGTCGGCTTCCTTTTTCATGAACTCGGTCAGCGCTTTCAGTTCATCGGGAAATAGGTTTGCAAGTAAATATGCCCTTTCCAAATTGTTCATCTGCTGTAAGTTTTTCATTTTTTTAAATTTTAAGGTTTCTTTTTAAAGTCGATGGTGACGACCTTGTCGTCCCCGAAATAGAGTTCTATTGCCAGTCTCAGCATGGGTGGTAAGTCCTGCGAACCTGCCAGTCTGATCAGACAGTGGATACCAAAAACGCTGTTGTCCTGATAGAAAAATTGGTCAGCAAAAATCCTCGGGTTTCTGTAAAGAAGAATACCAAATTTTTCGATTGTCTGCTCGGCATTTTCTACAAGCATGTACCAATAATCAGCACTTGCAACGCAATTGGGTGGCCACGCTTTTCTGATATCCTGCTCCTTTTCCCGCAGGTGTGCTATTTCAGTTTTTATAAAGTCGCTCAACGTTCCAAGGTGATCGGGGAAAAGCCTTGCCACTGCAAACGCCCTTTCCGTGTTGTTCATTTCTGTTAATGCTTTCATGATCGTGTGTTTTAAGTAGGTGGCAGTTTTTACAATCCTGCCACCTTTTAAGATTTGCTTAATTCAATTGAAAGATGTCCGTTCCTATCTTCTCAAATGAAGTGCAGAGGTCAAACGCCTTCTGTGATTTGAGCTGTGCAGTACCACCAAGAACAATGCTCTGTAACTTCGCTTCGCCGTCCTTGTAATTGCGGACATTCTGAAAGTAACGTGGGATAAGCACCTGACGCCTTATCATATTTCTATGACAGGTTTTCCTGAACTCTCCCCCGAACCGTACGTACATGTCTCCATGTATACGGCTCTCCACTAATATCCGCAGTCTATCCACCATCATGAATTTTTCTGTGGCAACCATGGCAAACCGCCATAGTTTTTCTTCTCCTTGCTATCATTACCAATTTCCACGGTTCCTTACCCGTGACATCTTTTAGCTTTCTGACGTGATGCATTTCAAGTTGCTCTGTGCTTCCGCACAATTCACATTTTTCTGCTTTTAATCTGTCAATAAGGCTTGTTACCGACCTTGTGTAATAAGTATCAGGAAGCATATCCATTGAAATATTCGCAATGGCTTCTCTGTTTTTCCTGAAACCATTATTATAGAAGACTACCTTTTTCATCTGCCCTTTTTTATTCTTGTAGAATACGGTGAAGTCCTTATTGTGCATGTACTTATCAAGTATCTTAGGGATAGTTGACTTGTATTTTGCTGCAAAGGTTTTGTACATACTGTATTCCATGATGTAGGCAAATGAATCAATCCTTTTACAGTTATCAGCTATTGAGTAGTAATTGTAAAACCCTCTGATTTCAGCGTTATGCCTGTTCAGTATTTCAAGGTCATCATTGTTGATGAGCTGTGGTCTTCGGACTGGTCTCCAATGCTCTTTGCCTTTATGAGTTACTATTTTCAGTGTTCTGTAGTGCAATAGTTTATTTCGCACTGTTTCTTCGGACACTTTTAACACAACTCTTTTGTTATAGGCTCTTTTAAGGAAACCATTTTTATCTCTCCTGCGTAGATTTGAACGCTGTACATAGATTTGAAAACCGAGAAAAGATGCGGGCTTTCCAGTATGGGTAATCAGTGTTTTTTCTTCGGAAAGAGTGAGCTTAAGTTTTTCATCAAGGAACAATTTGATATCCTCTTTGATATTTTTGCACTCTTCCTTGCTTCCAATTATCCCAATCAGGAAGTCGTCTGCATATCTTACGTATTTCAGTCTTCTGTATCCTGCGTCCATCTCGTCACATCGAGGGATTTGTAACCTGTCCATTTCTACCTTTCTGATTTGCTCCTTTAGGATTTTCTTTTGATATTCTTCTTTTTCCTGTTTCAGTTTTCCAAGCAAGTAAGATTTACGATGTTCATTACTTTTGGCTTCTTTTGTTATCCTACGTTTGACCCCTTTGTCGAATTTGGAGATATATTCCTTGACGTATTTATCAAGTTTATCCAAATAGATGTTCGCCAATATGGGACTGATTATACCTCCCTGTGGAGTTCCGCTGTAGGTTTTATGGTACATTCTGTCCTCCATATAGCCTGCATTCAGAAACTTCCGTATCAGTCGGATGAACCTGTCGTCTTTGATTCGTTCTTTGAGTATGTCAATAAGTACATTATGGCTGATATTATCGAAAAAGCCTTTAATATCTCCTTCAATAAACCATGCAGTACCACTGAATGTCTTTTTAATTTCAATTAATGCAGTATGGCAACTACGTTTGGGTCTGAAACCGTGAGAGCTGTTCTCAAACTGCTTCTCGAATATGGCTTCAAGTATCATACGTAGTGTTTCCTGTACCAATTTGTCATCAAAAGATGGAATGCCCAAAGGACGTTTCTGTCCATTTTTCTTGGCGATATACACCCTCTTTGAAGGGTTTGGCTGATAACTCTCATCTTTGAGTTTGTCTATTAACCCCTCAATTCTCGATAGGCTCATACTGTCAATGGTCTTGCCATCTGAACCTTCGGTCATGTTGCCTTCCTTCGCATAAATGCGTTGGTAAGCCTCGTAGAACAACTCCTTATTGAATAGGAGCCTGTAAAGCCTTTCGTACTTATAACCAGTATTCTTACTGTGCACTGATAGACTGTTTAATACTAATTCCGGATTTCTCATAATGTCTCTCACATTTTCCATTGTTTGTACTAAAAGATATTAGCTGTCTCCCTTCGCCATGTACAAGGCTTTCCCTTGCTCGGACTACTACGGAGACTCCGTTGCCATATCGGATATTCAAGGGTCTGCACCCCATAGCCACGCCAGTGGCATTCCGAATTAGGCAATCCCCGTTTAGATGTGTGATAACATAGCTTAAACAGATTGTCGGATATGACTTGTCCTTTTCTACTTACTGTAGTTGTGCCGTACCTTGTTCTTGCTCTCCTTCCTGACAGGACAGAAAAAGAGTGGTACAGTATGACGATTTCAGTTGTCTTACGCCATAGCTACGCCGATTGCCACTCAGACTATCATTCAATCAGATTCGATTTTATCCTCATATCTGTTTCTTTCATCTCCCCATTCAGTCGCAACCTGACAACTGGTTGACTTATGGTTTTACCGACATGCTATACTCCCCGTTTGGTTTCCCATTCGGATAAGTCGGTTGATCATAGGTTTCAAAGAACACTAACCTAATACCTTGCTAATGGTATATTTATCACACACCCAGTACGGGCGCACCAGTAACGGCATTATATGCTCCGAACAGGGTTCCTTTGGTCGTTTCCAGTTGCTGTGTGTCGTTCATCATCGCATAGGCAAAGGCATCATCCACGGTATTTTTGAACATTGTTGAGAGTTCGTCTTCCGCACCTTTTTTGAGCAGGTTATATGATTCCTTGTTCGGGCATAAGGCGAGCTGTATTAGTTTTCTGACCTCGCTGTCCTTTACTTTGATCGTTGACCAATGGTTGAAAATACCGTCCATCTGCGTGGTCATATTATTCGCCAGTCCCATTACTTTGTGTGCATCGTTGAGCCGTTGTTTAGCACCTGCGGTATGTTTGATGCGTACAACGTTGCTCATATTTCTCAGCGAAGCATTCAGCGTATTCTGACAGACGATACGGATCGGAGTGAAGGCAGCCGTTATGCTTCCGCTTCCGTCATGGCTTGTGGTCAGGAAGATGTATTTTTCAATGACATCGTCTGAATTTCCGATGCGGATATAGTTGGGAAGCTTTGCGGTGATGAATATGCGTTCGCCCTGTCCGAGTGCCCCGGCGGTTTCGTAAAGTATTCCACTGCCACCGCCTACGATAGAATCAAAAAATGAAAAGGCATCTTTATTCTGTACGATATGGTAGTCTTTACCCACTACACCGAGTACGGTATTGTTATCCGTGCGGATATTGGCAAAATAGTTAGGCACTTCAATTTCAGTGTCCTGTATAACGATGCCGTCAGAAATTTCCACTATGCCCGAACCTTTGGTATAGAGAGGGCTTTTTTGCACCTCGTAGTCCAGTCCTGCGTGTCTGATTGCTTCGGCACTGGTCGGGTAGTCCTGCACGATCTGCCCCAAGCCGTGCCAAGCCTTTTCCTTAACACTGAAAAATGAATATCTGCCCGTTCTATTGTTGAAATTTAAATTATGTCCCATGATTTCTATTTGTTAAAGGGTTAAAATGATTTGATTTAGCGCTGTCCTGCTTAGAATGGGAGGTCGTCTTTTTCGTCCTCCTTTGCAGGACTGACGTTCTGCTGTTTGTTACTGACCTGTACGGAATCTTTTTCCGATGCTGTTCCCCATGCGGGTTTGATATTGGAGGTTGTGAAGTTCAGCCCTGCTTTTAGGTTGCCGTCCTTTCCAGTCCACGCCCTTGCGCTGATCTGCCCCGTTAGTTCGACATATAACCCCTGTTTGAGCCAAGAAACTGGCTTTGCGCTTCGCCAGTAGGCACATTCAATAAAAGCGGTGTTGTCCACCCATTCCCCTTGTCTGTTTTTGTAGCCGTCATTTACCGCTACACTGAAGTTTACCACTTCCTTGCCTGTTGTTGTTTTACTGACCGTTGCATCTTGTGTCAGTCTTCCTGAAATGTTCATAACTTTTTGTTTTAGTTGTTCTACAATCCTGTTAAGTTTTTCATTCTTCCTGTCCTGCTGAGCCTCGGCCCCGAATCATTTTTTTCAAAAGAAAAAACAGGAAAAAAAAGAAAGTCAATCAGTAAATCGGGCAATTGCAGTAAGGCAAAAGGAAACGGAATAAAGGATGGGATAGGGGGCGGCATGTGTTTATGCCGTAGTCTTTTGCGGGATGTGGGTTGGCTGCACGATGTAACTTTGAATGTCTTTTTCGACTGTTCTTTTGATAAAAAGTGATTTCCAAATTCTTATCCACCAAAAATCTTCACGAGGTATAACGCTACTGTTATTCCATAGGTAATTGAAAGGTGACTGCCCCCGGACAGGACCTGGACAACTTTCGATTTGCTATGATGGGCGGCATAAAAAAGCTCTTTTTCGCTCAGGTTTTGCGGTGGAAGAAATGTGCTTTTCGGGAGGGGAAGGCTCTCAAGCTTAATGAAAACAGTAAAATAATATTTGGATACTTTTTCGACCGTTCTTCGCTAAAAGTGAATGTTAAGAACTGATTTCTCAAAAGAATAAAGGCATTTATAAAAAAATGTTATTCCATAGGTAATTGAAAGGTGAATGCTTCTCGGGCTGTAATTGGACAGCTTTCAATTTGCAATGAAGGGGGGTAAAAAAGCTCTTTTCCGCTTAGATTTTCGATGAAAGAAATGTGCTTTGCCGTGAATCGGAAGAAGCTTAGGGCTTATCTGAAAACAGTGATTTAAAAAAAATATGACTTCGCGTGAGGGATTGACGTGGAAAGCCCGCAGGAACGAGGATTTGTAGCACAAAGCCCGCTGCTTTAAGGCACACGCTAGCGAAAGAGAAAAGCAGGTTCCCTTATTCTCCAGATCACATAATAGTTATTTATAGAGGATACGCTCCGTATAATTTTTCTAGTGCAAGGATTCTTTAGGATAACATTGGTAAAACTTCTCTGGATCAGTACCTGACTTCTGAATGGAAGCCCTTATGTTCTTTCATATTTTAAAAATCTAGGGAATACAGTTTTTGAAAAAGTAAATTGTTATCTTGCATTACGAGTTAACTGGTGCTGCAACCGCACAATAAAATATAGACCATCTTAAAATTATTTTGATTAAAAATGAAAATTACGCCATTTGCAATAGGTAAGCTTACACCGTTTATAATTGACGGCAGAACAGGTCGGGAAATTATCAGTCTCTTCAATAAATTTGGATTTAGGGATGTTTCTGATGAAAAGGGGCTGCCTGATATCGGTAAGGCCAATGCCCAACGTCCTTCAAGGACAGAGTTTGCGCAGAATAGGTTAGGAGAGCTAAACGATAATCATTCATTGCGTGAGCTGCTTAATGACTGTATAAAGCATAACACAGCTTTAGTTCCAGAATTCCAAAAGATACTGGAGCCTGAAAAATATGGAATTATATATGTTAATGGCGAATATAATGTGCAGGGCGGTGTCGTTGTCAAAGCGCCGCCAGTTGTAAACCAAGCTCATTTCCAGGATATTCAAAATAGAATCCTGGATGCACTGGATAGTGCTGAAGTTTCTATCACACTTGTAATAGCCTGGTTTACAAATAAAGTGTTATTTCAGAAAATTTTGGAAAAGCAGATGCAGGGCGTGGAAGTAAAAATTGCAATCTATGATGATGGAATCAACAAAAAGCATGGTGTTGACATTGATCTTGTCCCAAATGTAAGGTTAAAGAGAGGGATTAGAGGAGGATTGATGCACAATAAATTTTGTGTTATCGATAATCAAGTCGTCATAACAGGATCTTATAACTGGTCTGATAATGCAGAATTTAAGAACGACGAAAATGTGACTGTTGAATATGATCCTAAGCAGGCTACAAGGTACTCAGTTGAATATAGAAGACTAACAACTTGGCAAGCATCAAAGTAGCGCGAAGGATAGTTGGAATTTATGAGAATGTTCATTACTCCAAATATCTATTATGATTATTTAAAGTTCGAATACGTATATTTAAATCATAAAATCTAATTATATGACTGAAGGAATTTTTGGTTTATTGGGAGTATTAATCGGTTCTTTTATAACCTGGTACCAGAATTCGAGATCTCAAAAAAAAGAGGCGGAAAAAAATGCAAGGTATCTCGCAATAAGAATTGTCTGTGTTTTGGATAGATATCTGCAGGAGTGTGTTGATGTTGTTAAAGATGACGGGCTAGACTGTGGTCAAAGAATGCCGGATGGCTGTCTCAAACCCCAGGTAAAAATCCCGTCGCCTCTAATTTATCCGGATGATGTGGACTGGAAAAGTATAGATCCCGAACTAATGTTCAAATTACTCTCTTTCCCTTCGGAAATTGAAGAAGGAAACAGAATGATAAATTTTGCCGGAGAAATTGCCGGTCCTCCGGATTACGAAGAATGGTTCGTAGAGAGAAAGGTTTCTTACAGTCAGTTCGGTTTAATGGCTTTCAAAATGTCTGAAGAGCTGGCAGACAGATATCATATCAAAAAGAAAACCTATAATAACTGGAATCCGGTCACTGATCTCACCGGCGAATTAAAGTCAGCCTTAAAAGACCAGAAAAAATTAGAAGAAGAGCAAAGAGAAATTATAAAAAGAATTTTAGGATAACTGAAAATTTTTCATTTTAAACTCCTCTACTAATTTGATTTTTTTAACTTTAGAATCAACATTAAATTCATATTATGTCAGAAATTCCCCCAAAAGTATTTATTTCATATTCTCATGATAATGATCAGCATAAAGAATGGGTCCTTCAGTTAGCAACAAGGCTAAGATCCAATGGCGTAGATGTTATTTTGGATCGATGGAACTTAACATTAGGTTCCAGCCTTTCGCTGTTTATGGAAAAGGGGCTTTCAAGTGCAAACAGGGTTATCGCTATATGCTCTGATATCTATACTAAAAAGGCTAATGAAGGAAAAGGTGGTGCAGGATATGAAAAACAGATTTTTACAAATGACCTAATTTCTGATCAGAATACCGACTATATAATCCCGCTTATCAAGAATAATACAGAACGGATCCTTCCAACAAGTCTTAAAGGACGCATGTACATAAATTTTGACGATGTTGCACTGTATGAAGCAAGATATGAAGAATTACTTCGAAATTTATTAGGCGAGGTTGCTTTGCCTATTCCCGTTATTGGTAAAAATCCCTTCGAGAATATAAAAGCTTTCCAAGCCCAGAAAACGTTTGTTCCTAAATCTGAAAAGTATCTTTCACCTGCTACAAGTGGCACAGTTTCATTTGACTATTCAAACAACGACGGTATTTATGCTATTGGACAGCATGAACTACAGTTTCATATCAAGTTTTCGAAGGCAAGTAAAGAGAGAATACACATTTATAATGACACTGTTTTAACCGTAGCTGCAGTAAAGGACGTAGATGAAATTAACCAGATCGAAGATGCCCGCAATTACGATACGTCTTCTAGAGCTAGAACGATTTCCAGAGGACAGATTGCAGTATTTCAGAACAGAAGTGGTTTTTTTGCCGCTATCAAAATTAAGGATATCGACGATGATAGTAGAGGTGATAAAAATGACCAGGTAATTTTTGATTATGTAATCCAAACCAATGGAACACCAATATTTAAAGAATAGATTTAGCCATAATATCACTATAAGAATTTCACATTAACCACTGGATTTAATCTGATGCTTATAAACTTAATCCTTATTCAGAGAATTCTGATTCCACTAGACGAAATATTATAAATCACAAAACTAAATAGCTTAAATCATAAAAAAGCCCATATTGATTAACGATCAGTCTTCTTTAACATGTGCATTAAGTTATATAAAATCTGATTATCCGTTTATGCA